>NZ_JBITLS010000001.1:0-877273 GCF_044465465.1 Nonomuraea sp. NPDC049655 | reverse complement strand
GGGGGGGGCGGGGGTGCCCTGGGGGCGGGGGGGCGCGGCGCCCCGCAGCCGCGGGGGGGGGGGCCCCCGCGCCCGGCCCCCCCCCCCGCGGGGGGGCGCCCCGCCGGAGAGCTGGTTCGGCTCGTGGCGCACGCGGTCGGTCAGCCCGACCTGCTCCAGCGCGGCCAGGGCGCGCGAGCGCCGCTCGGCCGGGCCGACGCCGCCGTACACCAGCGGCAGCTCGACGTTGGCCAGCGCGCTCATGCGCGGGATCAGGTTGAAGGACTGGAAGACGAACCCCACCCTGCGATTGCGCAGGATCGCGAGCTGGTGCTCGGCCAGCCGTCCCACGTCGGCGCCGTCGATCTGGTACGTGCCGGAGGTGGGCACGTCGAGGCAGCCGAGGATGTTCATCAGGGTGGACTTGCCGGAGCCGGACGCGCCCATGATGGCGACGTAGTCGCCGCGTTCGACGTCCAGGCTGACGCCGCGCAGGGCGTGGACCTTGGCGTCGCCCTCGCCGTACTCCTTGACCAGGTCCTTCACCCGCAGGACGGGGGCCGCCGTCGCGGTGGCGGGGGCCGTCATCGCCCGCCGCCCGGCATGCCGCCACCGCCCGGGAACCCGCCGCCGAACCCGCCGCGCTGGTTGGTGCTCTGCGTGCCGGTCGCGGGCGGCACGAGCTGGTCGCCCTCGGACACCCCGGACCTGATCTCGGTGAGCGCCGTGCCCCGGACGCCGACCTCGACCGGGGTCCTGACCTGGCGGCCGTCCCTGAGCAGGGTGACCGTGGTCTGGCCGCCGCTGGTGGAGACCGCGGTGGAGGGGACGGTGACGACGTTCTCTGCCCTGCCGACGACGACCTCGACGGTGGCGGTCTGGCCCAGCCGGACCTGCGCGGGGACCTTGGTGAAGGTGACCGTGACCGGGTACTGGACGACGTTGTTGCTGGTGGAGGCGACCGGCTGGATCTGCGTGACCTTGCCGTCGGCGGTCACCCCCGGCAGGGCGTCGAAGGTGACGGTGGCGTTCTGTCCCTGTTCGAGCTTGCCGACGTCGGACTCGGTGAAGGTGCCCACGAGCTGGAGCCGTCCGGTGTCGGCCAGGTCGACGAACCCGCCCGTCCCTGTGCTGTTCCCACTGCCGCTGCTCTGCGACTGCCCCTGCCCCTGGGACTGGCTCTGGCTTCCGCCCGAGCCGGAGGCGGTGCCGCCGACGGATCCGTTGACCGCCGTGACCGTGCCCTTGAACGGGGCTCGCAGGACGGTGGCCGCGACCGTGCGCTCGGCCTGGCGGTAGGCGTTGCGCGCCTTGACGTAGGAGGCGTAGAGCGCGGCCGTGCCGGTGCCCTCGTCGACCGCGCTCTGGTACGTGGCCTTGGCCGCCGACAGGCTCTCCTGCGCGGCGGAGTCGTCGAGCCTGGCCAGGATGTCGCCCTTGTCGACCTTGTCCCCAGCCTTGACGTAGATCCGCTCGACCGTGCCGCCCGTGCCGAACGACAGGGACCTGATCCTGGAGCTGGCCACCGCGCCCGACGCGGACACCGACGCGGACACCGAGCCGCGGCTCGCGGTCACCGTGCGCACGGCCGTCTCGCCGGCCGCGCGGTCCGTGCCGAGCTGGACGTAGGCGAGCGTGGCCCCGCCCAGCAGGAGCACGCCCAGCGCTCCGTTGGTCATCAGCGCTCTGCGCCTTGTCGACACCTTCACAGCCGGTGACCCTTGCACACCAGCCTGCGCCGCAGCCGTGACGGAGCTGAACGTTCGCTGACAACCCGGGCCCGGGCGGGGTCACACAGCGAACTCTCAGGCTGCTCGCAGGCTGCCGTGAAGCTGGTCGGCCAGGATGGGCGGCCATGAGACCGACTTTCGCGCTGGGCGGGCTCGCCCTGGCCGTGCTCGTCGCCGGGTCGGGCCTGGCGCTGGCACTCCGCGACGACGACCCGCCCGCCGTCCGGGTACGGCTCGCCGCCGCCCAGCGGGGCCCGGTCACGGCCCTGGTCAGCGCCGCCGGCAACACCGTGGACGGTGCCCGCCGGGACCTGGCGTTCGGCTCGTCCGGGCCGGTGACCAAGGTGTACGTCAAGGTCGGGACCAAGGTGACCAAGGGCCAGGTGCTGGCCAGGATCGACGGGCGAGGGGCCCGCGAGGCGTACGCAGCCGCCAAGGCCGACCTCTCCGCCGCCCAACAATCCCTCACCACCACCACCTCCACCGGAACCACCGAAACCAGCTCCACCGGGACGACCGGCCCCACCGGCTCGCCGTTCTCCGCCGGGTCGCCGAACGCCGCCAACTGCCCCACCCCGTCGGCCCCCTCGAAGCCCACGCCGCCGGTCACTTCGAACCCCACCCCGACCACCGGTGGCACCGGCCCCGCCACCTCGCCCGTCCCGCACACCGGCACCGCTGCCACTCCCGGCAACGCCGCCACCCCTGGGGGCGCAGCCGTCCCGGGGGCGACGGGCGGCCCTGGCACGGCCGTCGGCGGAGGTTCGGCGGGAGAGGGCGTCTTCGGCCCGACGACCCCGCCTACCACCACCCCGCCCGCCACCACCACGCCCACCCCCACCAGGACGCCCACCCCCACTCACGAGCCCTCCGAGCCCCAGCCCACGGTGACGGTCACCGCGACCGCCACGGTGACGGCGACGGTGACCGTGACCGTGACGGCGACCCCGCCCGGAGGCGGCACCCCCGGAAGTAGCCAGACCCCCGGCACACCGTCCAACCCCAGCGAACCGTCCACACCGGGCGGCCCGTCCACCGCCGAGCCGCCCGCCACGGCCAGGCCCTCGACCACCGCGCCCCCGTCCGCGACCGCCAGGCCCACCGCCAAGCCCACCGCCAAGCCCACCGCGAAGGCCACCGCCAAGCCGCACGCGACGGCCTCCGCCCGTCCCACCGGCTCCTGCTCACCCGGCACGACCTCCCGGGACACCACCGCCAGGACCGCCACCACCCCCAAGGACGGCGCCAGGGGCGGGATCACCGAGGACCAGGCCGCCGCGAACGTCGACCGCGCCGAAGCCGCCCTTGAGGAGGCCGCCGACGCCGTGCGCGCCACCCGCATCGTGGCCCCCACCTCGGGCACCGTCCTGTCCGTGGCGGGCCGGGTCGGCGACACGGCCGGCACCGGCACCTTCATCAGCCTCGGCAACCTGAACGAGCTCCAGGTCCAGGCCATGGTCACCGAGTCCGACGTCAACCGGCTCAAGCTCGGCCAGCAGGCCGCCATCACCCTCGCCACCCGTCCCGGCGAGCGCCACGGCGGCACGGTCACCGCGATCGCCCCGACCGCCACGGTCGAGGACCGGCTCGTCCGCTACTCCGTCACCCTGGCCTTCGACGAGCCGCCCGCCGGGCTCATGCTCGGCCAGACCGCCACGGTGTCGGTGACCACCGCCGAGGCCAAGGACGCGATCTACGTCCCGGCCGCCGCCGTCCGCAGCCGTTCCGACGGCGCCCAGGTGGTCACCGTGCGCTCGGGCGGGCACGACGCCGCGAAGGTGGTCGCCACCGGCGTCCGCGGCGATCAGTACGTCCAGATCACCTCAGGTCTGGACGAACGGGACCAGGTCGTCATGTCCGGCACCACCACCGGCGAGTTCCCCGACGCGACCTGGCCGGGCGCCTGACCACCCGCCCCGGCTCCCAGCCGGCCCTCAGCCCGCTCCCAGCGAACCCTCAGCGAACGAAGCCCGCACCCCCCGCGGCTCCCCGGCCGACGAAGGCTGCGCGCCCCGCCGTCCCTCAGCCATGGCGGGGCGCGGCCCGGCCGGCGGCTGAGCGGGGCGGTTCGGCCGGGATCGTGAGCCGGTGGGCGGTGCGGGCCCGCGCGCCGCGGCGGGAGATGTAGTCGAGCGTGCGGAAGTCCACCGACAGCTCGTCCCGGGTCAGCCGGGCCATGAGGTAGCCGCGCCGCTGATCGATGTAGGAGATGTGCGGATTCTCCTGCAGGGCCTCGGCGATCCACGTGCGATCCCGGTAGCCGTCGCCGTCGCTGGCGATCGACGACGTCACCAGCTCCCTGGCCACCACCGGCGAGTCCGGGTCGTCGAAGTCGGTCTTGAGGTCGGCCAGGTGGTGCATGTGCGCGTCCCCGGTCAGGACGACGGGGTTCGAGGTGCCCGACAGCGACCCGAGCAGGCGGGTGCGCTCGGCGGCGTAGCCGTCCCAGGAGTCGAGGTTCACCTCGCGGCCCGGCCCGATCCTGTAGTCGCGCTGGGCCATCAGGATCTGCTGGCCCAGCAGGTTCCACCGGGCGCCGGACCCGCTCAGCCCCTCCTCCAGCCACCGCCACTGGGCGGACCCGAGCAGCGTGCGCCCGTCGGACAGCCGTTCGTCGCAGCCGGCCCGCACCCCGTCCAGGCAGGCCTGGTCGTCGCGGAACTGGCGGGTGTCCAGCAGGTGGAAGCGGGCCAGCGTCCCCCAGGAGACGCGCCGGTTGATGCGCAGCACCGCTCCCTGGAGGCTGGCGCGGCGCAGCGGCATGTTCTCGTAGTACGCGCGGAAGGCGTCGGCGCGGCGGCGGGCGAAGCCGGGCGCGCCGGTGCTGGAGACGGGGCCGGCCCAGTTGTTCTCCACCTCGTGGTCGTCGAAGGCCACCAGCCAGGGCGCGACCGCGTGCGCGGCCTGCAGGTCGTGGTCGCTCTTGTACTGGGCGTGCCGCAGCCGGTAGTCGGCGAGGGTGGCGCACTTGCCCGGCGTGTGCGTGCGCACCCGTCCGGCCAGGGCGGTGTAGCCGCTGGGGCCGTACTCGTACATGTAGTCGCCGAGGAAGACGACCAGGTCGGGCTCCTGCTCGGCCAGGCGGCGGTAGGCGGTGTAGTAGCCGTGCTCGTAGTGCGCGCAGGCGGCCACGGCGAAGGTGAGCGGGCTCTCCCCGGCGGGCGTCGTCCGGGTGCGGGCGGCGGGCGATAGCCTGCCCTGGCTCCTGAACCGGTAGAAGTAGTCGCGGCCGGGCTCCAGCCCGTCCAGCTCGACGTGCACGCTGTGGGCGTCGCGCGGCCGGGCGGTCGCGGTGCCCGACCGCACGACCGAGGAGAACCGTTCGTCGGTGGCGACCTGCCAGTCGACCTCGACGTCGCGGGCGGGCATGCCGCCGCGGCCGTCGCCGCCGAGCGGGTCGACCGCCAGCCTGGTCCACAGGACGAAGCCGTCGGCGGAGGGGTCGCCGGAGGCCACGCCGAGGGTGAACGGATCGGATCTGAGTGTCGTGGCGGAGGCGGGCGAGGTGACGGCGCGGGGCGCGACGAGGCCGGCTGCCGCCGCTGTCAGGAACGTTCTGCGGTCCACGCTCCAGGTATGTCCGCCCGCGCTGACCCCGTCGTGGCCCCGTCATGACAGCGGAGTCAAGCGTGGGTGAACAGCGCCGGTCGCCCGGCGGGAGGCCGGCGGAGAGCCGGCGGAGAGCCGGCGGGAGGTCAGCGGGGCAGCTCGCGCAGGGACTTGCGGAGCGCGGCGGCGCTGGTGAACAGCACGCCGGTCATGCCCGCGCGTTCGGCGCCCTCGACGTTCTCGGCCCGGTCGTCGACGAAGACGATCTCGGACGGGTCGGCGCCCAGCTCGCGGGCGACCTCGTCGAAGATCTCCCGGTCGGGTTTGACCAGGCCCATCCTGCCGCTGTAGAAGCGGTGGCCGATGGCGGCGATCCAGGGCAGCTCGTCGAGGCCGTCGGCCATGCAGACGGGCATGTTGGACAGCAGCGCCACGCCGTCGCCCGCGTCGAGGACCTCACCGAGGACGGCGACCGTGCCCTCGTCGGGGTAGGCCCAGCTCGCGACGTCCATGGCCACCAGGCGGGCGACCTCGGACGGGGTGGCGGCCCGGTCCAGCACGGCCGACCAGTAGCCGACGGGGCTCAGGCTCGCCCGGTCGAACTCCAGGCGGTGCTCCCAGTAGCGGCGCAGGAACGCCTCGGGCTCCGCGCCGACGGCCCGCGCCATGGCCTCGACGTCGGCCGCGGGCTGCGGCAGGGACAGGACGTTGCCGTAGTCGAACACAATCCACGTCATGCAAGGAATGGTCGCAGATGCGGGTCGAGCGCCGGGCAGCCCAGGTATTTCTCGGCCGTGTGGAAGTCGATCCAGTCGAGGTTGACCAGCTCCTCGACGTCCACGCCGGTGAAGCTGGCGCGCAGGGCGGGCGGGATGGCGGCGATGTCGTCCTTGTCGGCGATGTTCACCCAGCGGGCGACGTTCTTGGGGCGTTCGCCGAGGCCGTTGACGGGGGCGGGCAGCAGGCGTTCGAAGACGACGTTGCGCATGCCGAGCGGGCTGCCGAGCGTCAGCAGCAGGTCGACGGGCAGGTCGGGGTTGGCCCACAGGGCCTCGTAGGCCACGACGCTGCCGAGCGAGTGGGCGATCACCACCCGCGGCCGGTTCCTGCGGATGGCGTCGGCCACGGCCAGCCGGCACTTCTCGCGCCGCTCCTGGTCGGTGAGGTAGACCGCGACCTCGGGCGCGAACAGCTTGGCGAACGCCGCCGACCTGCTGTCGAGCTTGCCGAGCAGCCATCCGGTGAACGACTTGAGCGCGCCGGTGACGTGCTCGCCGAGCCCGAGGTCCTTGGCCCATTCGACGAGCACCTGCTGGGTGGCGGCCTCGACGCGCGCCGCCGCCTGCGGGGAGCTCTCCCCGGGCTTGGGGTCGCGCAGCAGGTGGGAGAAGTAGGCGACCTCGCTGAAGTAGGCGGCCGTCTCGCCGCCGAGCGCCGCGTGCAGGTAGCGGTCCCACTTGAGCCGCATGGCCGCGGCGGCCCCGGTGGCCGACCCGCCGGCCTCCAGGTAGTAGTTGTACTTGCCGATCCCGTGCACGCCCACGATGGCCGTCACAGCGCCTCCCCCTGACCGCTCGATCTTTCCGCGGATATTGGCATACGCCGCCCGTCCCCGCCCGTCAAGAGCCGCCGGAGTTTAGTCTTGCCTAAAGGTTTAGGTAGAGCTAAAGTGGAGTCACGAGGACGGACAGCGTCGAGAGCGAGACCGACATGGCCTTTCGCCGGAACCCCCGTGACGAGGTGGGCGGTCTCGCCCAAGAGGTCGTCGACGAGATCACGTGGTACATGCGGGAACACAAGATCACCCGTGCCGATCTGGCCACGTCGCTGGGCGTCTCGCCGGGCCGGGTGAGCCAGATACTCTCCGGCGACGAGAACCTGACGCTGCGCACGCTCGGCGCCGTCGTCGACGCGCTCGGCGCCCGCCTGGAGCTCACGCTCGGCGACGCCGAGGACTCCCCCGCCGCCCTGGCCTGAGCGCCGGCCGCCACTCCCGGTCAGCGGGCGCGGGCGATGTGCTCGCCGCCGCGGGCCCGTGACGGCGGCACGTATCCCGGCAGCGAGCGGTAGCCGGCCCGGTAGGCCGCGGCCAGCAGGCGCAGCACGTCGTTCTCCGCGTCGTGCCGCAGCACGCCGTGCAGCCGGTGGAGGTTGCCGAGGTAGCGCTCGTACCTGGGGGTCCTGGTGTGGCGGGAGAGGGTGAGCGCGGTGGCCACCTTCGAGCGGGCGGCGCCGTCCTCGATCAGGGCGGCCACGTCCAGCCTGCGTTCGACGGCGTCCAGGCGGGCGTGCACCCGTTCGCGCCGCCGGTCGTCGGCCGACAGGCGGTCGCGGATGCGCTCGTGGTAGCGGGCCGCGGCCAGGCTCAGCTCGTAGACGTTCCAGGACGGGTCCACCCGCTTCTCGCACCAGACGCGCTCGTCCTCGGCCATCGCCTGGTCCAGCCGGGCCAGCAGCGACACCAGCCAGAACGTGGCCGCCTCCCGGGCCAGCGAGCGCCGCTCGTCCTGCCTGGCGCGCATCTGGCCCAGCCACAGGCCGCTCGGCGCGGCCGCGCCCAGGACGGTGGCCAGCGAGTCGCTCAGCAGCGCGTGCCCGGCCAGCGCGACGCCGGCGGACAGACCGCCGGTGAGCAGGCTGACGGCGACCGCGAGCCGCCGCCCGGCGGGCCCGAAGGGCCGGCCCTTCCCCTGGCACCTCAGCAGCAGGAAGACGACGGCGGAGACCACGGCGAGCCCAACCGTCAGCGCCGCCTGCGCGACCCACTTCGGGTCCATGGAATGAGCCCTTCCCGCGAAATGTTCTCTCCATATTCGCAGCGAGGACAGAGATTGAAAATGCCGTTGCGGACGGCATATGTCGCTCATATACGGTGACACTCATCTGAGCAAGGCGCATTCCTCCGGAACAGGAGCCACCACCATGCCCGGCCCGCTGGTCGTCAACGACTCGATCGTCATCCCCGACGCCGAGCTCGTCTGGCGTTTCTCCCGTTCCTCAGGTCCGGGCGGCCAGGGCGTCAACACCACCGACAGCCGGGTGGAGCTGATCTTCGACGTGGCCGCGAGCACCGCGATCCCGCCCGCGCTCAAGGCCCGCGCGCTCGACCGTCTGGGCGCCACCACGATCACCGTCGTGGCCTCGGAGTACCGGTCCCAGCTGCGCAACAGGGAGGCCGCCGGTCACCGGCTGGCCCAGCGCGTCCGGGAGGCGGTCGCGCCGCCGCCCAAGCGCCGCCGCCCGACCAAGCCGAGCCGGGGCGCCGTCGAGCGCCGCATCGCGGGCAAGAAGCACCGTTCCGACGTCAAGCGCCTGCGCCGCGACCCCCACTGAGCCCGCCCCGGGAGCACGCCGGGATCAGAGCGAGAACGCCGGTTCCCTGACCCCCGCCGGGCAGAGCTGCCCGATCACCGCGCGCACCTGGCCGCGCAGCACGGGGTCGGTGAGGTGGCCGTCGTCGTCGAAGTGCGGGCAGGCCGGCGAGATGACCAGCTCGGCGCCCATGACGACCGCGTCCGCGCCCTGGAGCTGCTTGTAGAGCTCCGCCTGCGCCCACATCGCGCCGCACGCCCGCGCGCTGGCGCTCATCACCGCCACGTGTTTGCCGGACAGCACGTCGCCGGCCGAGAGCCATTCCAGCGTGTACGTCAGCTCCGGCGGCAGCAGGCTGTGCTCGGGAGCCGTCAGCAGCACCGCGTCCGCCCCGGCGACCAGCCCGAGCAGTTCCCTGGCCGCCACCGGCACCTTGCCCGGCTGGTACGGCGGGACGTCGCCCATCCCCGTCCAGATCTCGAACCGTACGCCTTCCGGCAGTTCGCCGCCCGCTGCGTCCAGCAATCTGTTGATGAAAGACCCCGCGTGGAGACTGGCGGCGATCCCGATGATTTTCACCTACTGCTCCCCAGGCGTTCCGGTGTCACCTGGAAACTTCCCGATGCCTCGGATGTCCAAGACCAGCCCGAGGTCAAAAGCAGCTCAGTCTTCGCCTCAGCGCCGGTGACGCTCCTGGTCAGGCGGGCGTCGGAAGATCAGCGCGAGCACCCGCAGCACCATGATCGAGGCGATCACCAGCAGGTTGTAGCCGAGGAGCTGGTACAGGCTCGTGGTGCCGACCACGACCGGGCCGCCCTCGATGCCGAGCAGCAGCACCGCCATGAGCCCGGCCGTGGCGCCGAGCACGGTGAGCAGCACCTGGTGGACCAGCCCGGTGACGTAGCGGCGGTCGCGGTCGTCGGCCAGCAGCCGGACGTTCAGGCTGAACCTGCCGTGCTCGGCGGCGCTGGCGATGCGCTCGACCCGCCGCGGCAGGCGGCGCAGCATCGGCAGCAGCGCGGCCAGCTCCTGCCCCACGGCCTCCTTGACGGACTCCGGCCCGGCCCGCTCGGCCAGGTAACGCCCGGCGAACGCGCGGGCCTCGCCGATCAGGTTGAAGCCCGGCGACAGGCGCACGAGCGTGCCCTCCAGCGTGGCCAGGGCCCGGAAGACGGCGGCCACCTCGGGCGGGATGGACAGCCCGTACTCCGAGACGATCTTGAACAGGTCGGTGAACATCTGCACGCTGTCCATGCCGGGCCCGAGATGCCTGGCCATGAACTGGCCGAGCGCCCGCTCCAGCGCCGCCTCGTCGATCTCCTCCGGCCGCGGGACGACCTCCAGCAGCGCGTCGGTGACGCCGAGCGGGTCCTGCCGGTTCATCGCGAGCAGGAAACGCTGCAGGGCCGAGCGGACGGAGCCGTCCAGGCGGCCGACCGAGCCGAAGTCGAGCAGGCCGAGCGTGCCGTCGTCGAGCAGCATGAGGTTGCCCGGGTGGGGGTCGGCGTGGAAGACGCCCTCGACGAGGATCTGCCTGAGCAGGCAGTCGAGCAGGTCGCGGGCCAGCGCGGGCCCCTGGCCGGGGGCGGCCGCGGTGACCGGCCCGCCCGACAGGCGCCGCATGACCAGCACCTGCTCGGTGCAGAGGGCGGGGAACGGCTCGGGGTAGGTGACACCGCCGCTGCCGGAGGCGGCCACGGCGGCCATGTTGGCGGCCTCGACGCGGAAGTCCAGCTCCTCGCGGATGGCGACGGCGAACCCCTCGGCCAGGTCGCGCAGCCCCAGCGAACGCCCCCACCGGGTCCTGGACTCCAGCGTGGCGGCCAGCCGGCGGACGATGTCGAGGTCCTGGGCCACCACGCCCTCGATGCCCGGCCTGCGCACCTTGACCACGACGTCCTCGCCGGTGTGCAGCCGGGCGGTGTGTGCCTGGCCGATGGAGGCGGCGGCCAGCGGCGTCCGGTCGAAGGCGGCGAACACCTCCTCGACCGGCCCGCCCAGCTCGGCGGCGAGCACCGGCTCGATGCGCTCCCACGGCGCGGGGGCGACGTGGTCCTGCAGACGGCCCAGCTCGTCGATGAACTCGGCCGGCAGCAGGTCACGCCGGGTGGACAGCACCTGGCCGAGCTTGACGAAGGTGACGCCGCCGTCGTCGAGCGCCTGGCGCAGCGACCTGGCCAGGCGCACCTTGCCCGACCTGTCCTCCAGGCTCTCGCCACGGCCCCGCAGGTAGGGGCCGAGGCCGTGCCGGAACGCGATCCTGGTGATCTGCGAGTAGCGCCGGGCCCGGCGGATCCGGCCGCGCAGCGAGCGCAGCACCTCCAGCGGCCCCGGCACCGAGCCCGGCGGGACCAGCGCCTCGGCGAGCACCAGGATCACCATGGGGATGAGCACCATGCACATGGCGATCAGGAGCAGCAGCCCGAGCGCGCCCGCGTCGGGCGTGGTCTCCGGGTTGACCGGCCCGAACGAGGCGATCACCGGCGTCAGCATCGGCTGGGCCAGGCCCCAGGCCACCATCGCGGCCAGGAAGGTGCGTAACGCGCCGAACCTGACCCCGAGCAGGCGCTGGGCCGCCGTCGCCAGCAGCAGGATCATCACCAGGATGGCGAGCGAGACGAACAGCGTGCCCAGGAGCTCCATGAGGAGGGATCATGCCACGGCCGCGCGGGCGGCGGCCCGGCGGCGGCCCGGCGGCGGCCCGGCGGCGGCCCGGCGTCAGCCCCTGGCGGCGGCGCGGGCGCGGCGCTCGTCGCGGCGCTCGACGAAGCGGGCGGCCGTGACCTCGGTCTTGGCCAGGAACGCCGACAGCTCCTCGCGGGCCCGCTCGCCCTCGGCGTCGAGCCCGGTCTTGTCGAAGACCGCCCACTGGCGCAGCACCGGCATGAGCACGTCGTCGAGGTGCAGGCGCAGGTCGTAGATGCCCTCATGGGCGATGATCATGGCCTTGCGGGCGAAGCCCTCCATGCCCGTGCCGGGCATCTGGAAGGTGGTGACGACGTCGGTCACCGCACGCATGGTCTGGTTGGGGTCGAGCTCGAAGGCCGCCTTGAGCAGGTTGCGGTAGAAGAGCATGTGCAGGTTCTCGTCGGCGGCGATGCGGGCGAGCAGGCGCTCGCAGCCCTCGTCGCCGGAGGCCCTGCCGGTGTTGCGGTGGGAGATGCGGGTGGCCAGCTCCTGGAAGGAGACGTAGGCGAGCTGCTGGAGCATGGTGTTGTACGCGGTGACGAAGCCCTGCTCCATGTGGTGCATGCGGGCCCGCTCCAGCGCGACCGGGTCGACCGCGCGGGTGACGGTGAGGTAGTCGCGCAGGGCCGTGCCGTGGCGGTCCTCCTCGGCGGTCCAGCGGTGGACCCACGTGCCCCACGCGCCGTCACGGCCGAACGTGGTGGCGATCTCGTGGTGGTAGCTGGGCAGGTTGTCCTCGGTGAGCAGGTTGACGATCAGCGAGATGCGGGCGGCCTCGGGGATCTTCGAGTCGCCCTCCTGCCACGCCTGGCCGCCGTAGATGCCGTCGAAGTCACGCCCTTCGCTCCACGGGATGTACTCGTGCGGGAACCACTCCTTGGCCGTCGCGTTGTGGCGATCGAGCTCCACGCCCACGACGGGTTCGAGCTCGTGCAGCAGTTCCGTCTGAGACATCGCCATAAAGATCTTCTCCTTCAGGTTACGGGACCGTAGGTTAGGCTACCCGAAGGCCATGTGATGCGGTGTCGACCTCGTTGTCCTAAATGCCGACGTGTTGCAGCAGCCGGTCCAGTTTGATGTTGAGGTCGAGGATCTCCGAGCGCAGCGAGTTGAACTCCTCGGCCATCGCCGTCCTGACGAACCGCAGCTCCTCGGTCACCTCGACGCGCAGCGTCGCCAGCTCCGCCTCCGCGCCCTGCTCCCCCGGCTCCTCACGCCACACGGCCGCCTCCTCGCATTCGGTAAGTCACCTTCCGCCACCAAGGATCGCAGCCGGGCGCGCGCCGCGCCGCCCGACGGCGGCCGCCGGGAGTGGTTTTCTTCTTCCGGGCCACGATCCTCCGCGCCCCGGAAGAAGACTTGTCATCCCGGGCGAGCCGGCCGCCGGGCTCAGATCAGGTCGACGAGGTCGGCGACCGACTCGACGACCAGCGAGGGACGGTAGGGGAAGCGGTCGATCTGGTCGCGCTGGGTGACGCCGGTCAGCACCAAAATCGTGAACAGCCCCGCCTCCATGCCGGAGACGATGTCGGTGTCCATGCGGTCGCCGATCATGGCGGTGGTCTCGCTGTGGCCCTCGATGGCGTTGAGCGCGCTGCGCATCATGCGGGGGTTGGGCTTGCCCACGAAGTACGGCTCGACGCCGGTCGCCTTGGTGATCATCGCGGCCACCGCGCCGCAGGCCGGCAGCGAGCCCTCGGTGGAGGGGCCGATCGGGTCGGGGTTGGTGGCGATGAAGCGGGCGCCGGCCTCGATGAGCCGGATCGCGCGGGTGATCTGGGTGAAGCTGTAGGTGCGGGTCTCGCCGAGCACGACGTAGTCGGGGTCGAGGTCGGTCAGGATGTAGCCGACCTCGTGCAGGGCCGTGGTCAGGCCGGCCTCGCCGATCACGTACGCCGACCCGCCGGGACGCTGGTCGTCGAGGAACTGGGCGGTGGCCAGGGCGGAGGTCCAGATGGACTCGGCGGGCACGTCGAGGCCGGCGCCGGCCAGGCGCACCGACAGGTCGCGCTGGGTGTAGATGGAGTTGTTGGTCAGGACCCGGAACTTCTTGTCGGACTCCTTGAGCCGTTTGATGAATTCGTCCGCACCGGGGATCGGCCGCCCCTCGTGGACGAGGACGCCGTCCATGTCGGACAACCAGGAGTCGATCCGCTTACGCTGAGTCACCCGTTCATGGTATCGAGCGTGCCTTGTCGACTTCTCGCCGCACACGTGAACAATGTTCATCATGTCGTTCACTGAATCCGCCCTGGACATGCGGGACGAACTCATCCAGCTCCGCCGCTCCCTGCACACCACCCCCGAGCTCGGCCTGCAACTGCCGAGGACGCAGGAGAAGGTGCTGGCCGCGCTCGACGGGCTCCCCCTGGAGATCACCACCGGCAAGACGCTCAGCTCGGTCACCGCGGTGCTGCGCGGCGGCCGGCCGGGCCCCGCGGTGCTGCTGCGCGGCGACATGGACGCCCTGCCGGTGACCGAGCGCAACGACCTGCCCTACATCTCCCAGAACGTCGGCCAGATGCACGCCTGCGGCCACGACCTGCACACCGCCATGCTGGTCGGCGCGGCCCGGTTGCTCAGCGCGCGGCGCGCGGACGTCGCCGGTGACGTGATCTTCATGTTCCAGCCGGGCGAGGAGGGGCACGACGGCGCCAAGCACATGATCGGCGAGGGCGTGCTCGACGCGGCCGGCGCCCGGCCGGTGGCGGCGTACGGGATGCACGTGGTGTCGGCCATGCTGCCGCCGGGGCTGTTCGCCTCGCGGGGCGGCCCGATGATGGCCGCGGCCGACGTGTTCTGCGTGACGGTGAAGGGCATCGGCGGGCACGGGTCGAGCCCCCACCGCGCCAAGGACCCGATCGCGGCCGGCTGCGAGATGGTGACGGCGTTGCAGACGATGGTGACCCGCACCTTCGACGTGTTCGACCCCGTGGTGATCACCGTGGGCACCTTCCACGGCGGCTCGGCCGACAACGTGATCCCCGACGAGGCGCGCTTCGAGGCGACCGTGCGCACGTTCAGCAAGGAGCACCGGAGGCTGGTCAAGCGGCGTCTGGTGGAGGTGGTCGAGGGCATCGCGGCCGCGCACGGGCTCGCGGTCGAGGCGTCGTTCGGCATGGGGTACCCGGTGACGGTCAACGACCAGGGCGAGGCCGGGTTCGTCTCGGCGACCGCCGACGAGCTGTTCGGGCCGGGCCGCTACTTCGTGGCGCCGCAGCCGGTCATGGGGTCGGAGGACTTCTCCTACGTGCTGGAGGAGGTGCCGGGCGCGTTCGTCTTCCTGGGGGCCTGCCCGCCCGACCGCGACCCGGCCACGGCGCCCTACAACCACTCGCCGGACGCCGTCTTCGACGACTCCGTGCTGCCCGACGGCGCCGCGCTGTACGCCTCGCTGGCCTACGAGCGCCTGTCGAGGTCGTGATGCGCGCCTGGGTGGTGGACCGGCCGGGGCCGATGGCGACCGGCCCGCTCGTGCGGGTCGAGCGGGACGTCCCCGAGCCCGGCCCCGGCGAGGTGCTGGTCCGGGTCGAGGCGTGCGGCGTGTGCCGGACCGACCTGCACCTGGCCGAGGGCGACCTCGCGCCGCGGCGGCCGCGGACCACCCCCGGGCACCAGGTGGTGGGCCGGGTCGAGGGCTCCGGCGAGCGGGTGGGGGTGGCCTGGCTGCGCTCGACGTGCGGCCGGTGCCGCTACTGCCTGCGCGGCACGGAGAACCTCTGCCCGGACTCCACCTACACCGGCTGGGACGCCGACGGCGGCTACGCCGAGTACGTCGTGGCCCCCGCCGCCTACGTCTACCCCCTGCCGGACGACGTGCCGGCCGAGCGGCTGGCGCCGCTGCTGTGCGCCGGCATCATCGGCTACCGGGCGCTGGCCCGCTGCGACCTGCCGCCGGGCGGCCGGCTCGGCATCTACGGCTTCGGCTCCTCGGCCCATCTCACCGCGCAGGCGGCCATCGCGCAGGGCGCCACGGTGCACGCCGTGACCAGGTCGGACGCCTCCAGGGAGCTGGCGCTGGAGCTGGGCGCGGCCTCGGCGGGCGACCGGCCGCCCGAGCCGCTGGACGCGGCGATCCTGTTCGCGCCGGTCGGCGACCTGGTGCCGCCCGCGCTGGAGGCGCTCGACCGCGGCGGGACGCTGGCGATCGCCGGCATCCACCTGACCGACGTGCCCGCGCTGAACTACGAGCGGCACCTGTTCCAGGAGCGCACCCTGCGCAGCGTGACCGCCAACACCAGGGCCGACGGCCGGGCCTATCTGGAGCTGGCGCTGGCCCATCCGCCGCGCGTGGCGACCACGCTCCACCCCCTGGAGGAGGCCGGCCGGGCGCTGGCGGATCTGGCCGCCGACCGCGTCAGCGGCGCCGCCGTGCTGGTCGTGGACTGAAGCCCCGCTCCGTCGCACGATGGAGATTGGCGCCACGGCGGACCTCTATGAAGGAAAGTTACATTACACTCACAACATCTGGAGATTATTGACGCTGCCTGCTGGCGACCGTAGGGTCCGGTCAATTCCCTACAGATCCTCAACAGGTCCGACATCCCCCGGAGCGGCAGATGAAGCGACTGGCAGCGGTAGTGGCGTTGCTGGGCCTCGCCACCGCCACAGCGGCGTGCAGCGGTGGTACTAACAACAAGTCCGGCGGCTCGAGCGGTGGTGGTGGCGGGCTCTTCACCACGATCGACGTCAACAGGCCCGGCCTGGAGGCCACGGCCCCGGCCAACCCGTACAACCCGAAGGGCAACTCCTTCCCCGGCTACACGGCGATGAAGCTGGGCTGGGTCAAGAACCACCTGACCGACCCCAACCAGGCCCTCCCCGGCATCGCGGAGAGCTGGGAGATCGCGCCGGACAACTCGGCGATCACCCTCAAGCTCCAGCCGAACGCCAAGTGGTCCGACGGCAAGCCGGTCACCGCCGAGGACGTCAAGATGTCCATCGGCATCGCCTACACCCAGGGCAGCACGGCGTTCTCCATCACGCCGGGCGCCGCGGGCGCGGCGGCGGACGTGACCGTGGTCGACGACCACACCCTCAAGATCACCCAGGACATGGCGAACCCGAGCCCCAAGTTCGCCCGCGGCGTGCTCGACACGTTCGTCCTGCCCTCTCACGTGTGGAGCAGCGTGCTCCCCGCGGACTTCTGGGACCAGCTCAAGGCCTCCAGGGGCGAGGGCGCCGAGGCCGACAAGGCCCGCGAGACCATCACCGGCCTGGGCGAGAAGGTGCTCACCTTCGCCCCGCCGAAGGACACCTCGGCCGGCCCGTTCGTCCTGGAGCGGGTGAACCCGTCCGAGGCGCTGCTGGTCAAGAACAAGTACTTCTACAACGCCGCGAACGTGGCGCCGGCGCAGGTGAAGTTCCTCAACTACACCGGCAACGAGCAGATCTGGAACTACCTCACCGCGGGCAAGCTCGACCACGCCGGCTTCACCGCCGCCCCGTCCGACGTGATGAACCGGATCAAGGCGGCCGCCGGCAACGAGGTCATCAAGGGCTACTCGCCGGTCGCGGTGAGCATGGCCTTCAACCAGTCCAAGAAGCCGTACGACAACGTGCACGTGCGGCGCGGCCTGGCCTACCTGATCAACCGCGAGGAGGTCACCAAGGTGGCCTCGCCCGAGGGCGGCACGGCGGCGGTCACCACCAGCGGCATCCACCAGAAGGCCGCGCAGGCGTGGATCCCCGACGAGCTGCCCAAGCTGGAGCCGTACGCGCCCGACGTCGCCAAGGCCGAGGCCGAGTTCAAGGAGGCCGGCCTCACCAAGAAGGACGGCAAGTGGACGCTGGCCGACGGCTCGGCGTGGAAGGTCTCCATGCACGCGCCCTCCGGCTTCTCCGACTGGCTGTCGGCCCAGGAGAACATCAAGAGCCAGCTCGTCAAGGCCGGCGTCGACGCCGAGGTCGTCACGGCCAACGACTACCCCCTCTACCTGGAGGAGCTGGCGGCCGGCAAGTACGACGTGGGCTTCTGGCTGATGGCGCTCGGCCCCGCGCCGTACGACATCTACCAGCGCCTGTACGGCGCCTCCAACGGCTGGACGAACGTCGCGGGCAAGGTCAAGCACTCCGAGCCCGGCAAGGCCGGCAACTGGATGGGCGGCCCCGAGGAGATCGAGGTCGACGGCGCCAAGATCAACCCCGGTGAACTGACCGGCAAGCTGAACTCGGCCAACGAGGAGCAGGCCAAGCCGATCATGGCCCAGCTCGCCAAGGCCGCCAACCAGGACCTCCCGGTCATCCAGCTCTGGGACTACGTCAACACCCAGTTCGTCAACAACAGCCGCTTCACCGGCTGGCCGCACGACGACGAGATCCTGCGCATGGGCGCCGGCGTCCTGCCCTCGGGCGTCTGGATCCAGCTCGGCATGATCAAGGCGAAGTCGTAGTTCATGGCGCTCATCGCACGACGACTCGCGGGCCACCTGGCCCGCGGGTTCGTCATGATCCTCGTAGTCGCGACGATCAGCTTCTTCATCATCAACAACATCCCCGGCGACCCGATGGCCGCCCGCTACGAGAAGCTGGTCGAGCAGGGCATGTCGCCCGAGGCCGCCGCGCAGGCCGTCAAGGTCCTGTACGGCTTCCTTCCCGACGGCACGCTGTGGCAGCAGTACACCGACTACATGACCGGCCTGCTCCACCTCGACCTCGGCATGTCGGTCAGCCGGCCCGGCAGCTCCGTGGTCGACGTGCTCACCGACGCGGCCAAGTGGACCGTTCTACCGGTGCTGGCCGGCACGCTGCTGAGCTTCTTCGTCGGGATCCTGCTCGGCGTGTACGCCGCCATCAAGCGCACCGGCAAGCTGGGCGACGCCCTGGCCATCTCCGGCTCGCTGCTGCACGGCATCCCGCAGTACGTGCTGGCGATGCTGCTCGTGGTGATCTTCGCGACGCTGCTCCCGATCCTGCCGGCCGACGGCTCGGTGGACATCCTGTTCGAGCCCGGGTTCAACGCCGGCTACATCGGCTCGCTGGTCGAGCACGCGGTGCTGCCGGTGGCCACGTACGCGCTGTCGGCCTACGGCGGCTGGATCCTGGCGATGAAGTCGAGCGTGGTCACCGTGCTGGGCGACGACTTCATCCTGGCCGCCGAACTGCGCGGCATGAAGCGCTCGATCGTGTTCCGCTACATCGCGCGCAACGCGATCCTGCCGCTGTTCACCATGCTCGCCCTGTCGCTGGGCCTGCTGCTGGGCGGCGCGGTCTTCATCGAGAAGATCTTCAACTACCCGGGGCTCGGCTGGCTGCTGATCAGCGGCGTCCAGGACCGCGACTACGGCCTGATGGGCGGGGCGTTCCTGCTGATCACGGTCGGCACGATCATCGCCAACATCGTCGCGGACCTGTTCTACACGGTCATCGACCCGCGGGTGCGCAGCGGAGAGGAGGGCTCGTGAGCGCCACGCTCATCCCGGAGGCCGCACCGGCCGCCTCGGCCATGCGCCGCAACTTCTGGCACGGCGTCTGGCGGGTGATGAGGCGCAAGCCCAGCCGCATGGCCGGGGTCGTCATCATCGCCGGTTTCATCGTCATGGCGGTGATCGGGCCGATGCTGCTGCCCGAGCACCTGCCGGGCAACGCGAGCGCGATCACCCAGCCGCCGAGCTGGGACCACTGGTTCGGCACCGACCCGCAGGGCCGGGACGTGATCGCGCTGGTCATCAAGGGCTCGCGTTACGTCCTGCTCACCGCCCTGGTCACCGCGATCATCACGGTCGTCGCCGGCACCGCGATCGGCCTGTTCTCCGGCTTCAAGCGGGGCCGCTGGGACACCGTGCTCATGCGGCTGACCGACATGAAGCTCACCATCCCCGGCCTGCCGCTGCTGCTGGTGCTGGCGACCGTGTGGAAGTTCGGCAACCCCGTCCAGATGGGCCTGGTGCTCGGCCTGCTCGGCTGGGGCGGCGTGGCGCGGGCGGTGCGCGCGCAGACGCTGTCGCTGCGCGAGCGCGGGTTCATCGAGGCCGCCCGCGGGCTCGGGCTGTCCACCACGCACATCATCGGCAAGGAGCTGCTGCCGAGCATGGCGCCCTACATCGCGATGAACATGCTCATCGCGGTCACCGGCGCGGTCTACTCGCAGGTGGGCCTGTTCTTCCTGGGCGTGCTGCCGTACGAGTCGGACAACTGGGGTGTGATGCTCAACCTCGCCGTGTTCCAGGCGGGCGCGATGATCACGCCGAACGCGCTGGGCTACCTGCTGGCGCCGCTGCTGGCGATCCTGCTGCTCACGCTCGGCATCGTGCTCGTGGTGGACGCCATGGACGAGATCTTCAACCCCCGGCTGCGCGAGGAGTAGCAAGTGGCCGAACAAGCGCCGGGAGTGCGCATCGACGGCCTGACGGTCGTCTACAAGACCCCCGCGGGCGAACTGCCCGCCGTCCGGGACGTCACGCTGACGCTGGAGCCCGGCACGATCACCGGCATCGTCGGCGAGTCCGGCTCGGGCAAGTCCACACTGGCGCTGTCGCTGCTCAACGCGGTGCAGCCGCCGGGCAGGATCGCCGCGGGCAGCGTCGAGATCGACGGTCTCGGCGACGTGACCGGTTTCGCCGGCGAGGAGCTGCGCAAGGCTCGCGGCCGGCACATCGGGTACGTCTTCCAGGCCGCCCAGAACTCGCTCAACCCGCTCAAGACGGTCGGCAAGCAGCTCCTCGACCTGGGCCGCTCGCACGGCGTGGAGGACCTGCCCGGCCTGGTCCGCGAGGCCAAGGAGCTGCTCGGCCGGATGGGCCTGGACGGCGCGCGCGTGCTCGACTCGCACCAGCACGAGCTGTCCGGCGGCATGCGCCAGCGGGTCGGCATCATGCTGGCGCTGGTGCTCAACGCCCACCTGGTGGTGCTCGACGAGCCGACGACCGCCCTGGACATGATCACTCAGGCGAACATCCTGAAGATCGTCCGCGAGGTGCACGCCGAGCGCGGCCTGACCACCCTGGTCATCACGCACGACATCGGCGTCGTGGCCGAGGTCGCCGACCGCCTGGTCGTCATGTACGGCGGCCGCCTGGTCGAGCAGGGTCCCACCCGCGACGTGCTCGGCTCCCCCAGCCACCCCTACACGCGGGGCCTGATCAGGGCCATCCCCCGGCTCGTGGGCGACATCGCCGAGGCCCAGGCGCTGCCCGGCCGGCCGCCGACGCTGGCCACGGTGCCCAAGGAGGGCTGCGTGTTCAGGGAGCGCTGCGCGCTGCGCATGGACGTGTGCGACACCGTCGACCCGCTGGCCGTGGCGCATGGATCGAGGGTCGTGGCCTGCCACGCCGTGACCGTGAAGGAGCACGCGTGATCACCGGGACCGGCATCGTCAAGACGTACAAGCAGCGCGGCAACGTGCTGGCCGGGCGGGAGGTGCGGGCGCTGCGCGGGGTGGACTTCTCCATCCCCAAGGGCGGCGCGGCCTCCTTCATCGGCGAGTCCGGCTGCGGCAAGACCACGCTGGGCCGGATCATCGCCGGGCTGGAGACCTACGACGAGGGCGAGATCGTCATCGGCGACGTGTCCATGTCGGGGCTCAAGCAGAAGAGGCGCCAGCCGTACTTCCGCAAGATCCAGATGATCCACCAGGACCCGTACTCGGCGCTCAACCCGACCCGGACCATCCACCAGACGCTGTACGCGCCGCTCAGCCTGCGGGCCGGGCAGACCGGGCGGTCGAAGGAGTGGATCGAGGAGCGGGCCGCCGAGGTGCTGTCGATGGTGGGCCTCGACCCGGGCTCGGTGCTGGGGCGCTACCCGCACCAGCTCTCGGGCGGCATGCGGCAGCGGGTGGTCATCGCCCGCGCGCTGACCGTCGACCCGGAGATGCTGGTCGCCGACGAGGCCGTCTCGATGATCGACGTCTCGCTCCGGCTGGGCATCCTCGCGCTGTTGAAGGACCTGCGCGAGCGGCTGGGCGTGAGCGTGCTGTTCATCACCCACGACGTGGCCACCGCCCGCTACATCGGCGACGACGGCGAGCTCTACGTCATCTACCGCGGCCAGGTCGTCGAGCGCGGCCCGGTGGACACGGTCATCGCCGACCCGGTGCACCCGTACACGCAGTCGCTGCTGTCGGCCATCCCCGTGCTGCACGGCCTGGAGGAGCCCGGCGCGCAGCCGGTGACGCCGCTGGAGTCGCTGGACGAGAGCAAGGCCGACGAGGGCTGCCTGTTCGCCCGCCGCTGCCCCTTCCAGGGCGAGCGGTGCGCGGGCGAGCGGCCGCTGCTGCAGATCACCGAGGGCGTGCCGCAGCAGCACGCGTGCTTCTACCCCGAGCGGCGCGACGTGATCGCCCGCCCGATGAGCGAGGTGTGATGTCGCCCACCGTCCGCGGCGCGGACCTGGCCGAGGCCGCCCGGGTGGCCGCCGCCGCGCTGACGCTGGACGCGCCCGAGGCTCCCGACCTGGTCCGGCGCCTGGCCGACCCGCCCGCCGAGCGCCGCTGGACGGCGCTGGCGACCGACGGCGGGGTGGTGATGACCTCGGTCTCGTCGAAGGACCCCGAGGTCGGGCACCTGGACCTGCTGGCCGTGCACCCCTCGGTCCAGGGCCGCGGGCACGGGCGGGCGCTGGTGGGGGCGGCCGAGGAGTGGCTGCGGGGGCACGGCGTGCGGCAGGCGCGCTTCGCCGGGAACCCGCCCTGCTACGCCTGGCCCGGCATCGACGTGCGGTACACCGCGGCCGCCTGCCTGGCCGAGAGCCTGGGCTACGAGCGTTACCACGTCGCCTGGAACATGACCGCCGACCTGCGGGCCGACCTGTCCGTCGAGGACGACCTGGCGCGGCTGGAGCGGGCGGGGGTCACGGTGCGGGCGGCGGGCGCCGACCGCTCGGCCGTGGCCGCGTTCGTCGAGGAGCACTGGAACGAGCGGTGGGCCTGGGAGGCGGCCAACGCGACCGGCCTGCACTACGCCGTGCGCGACGGGCGCGTCCTGGCCTTCGCCGCCTGGGGGGCGCGGCCGGCCTGGTTCGGCCCGATGGGCACCGCTCCGGACGCCCGCGGGCTCGGCCTCGGCGGGGTGCTGCTGCGCCGCTGCCTGGCCGAGCAGCGGGCCGCCGGCCAGGAGAGCGCCGAGATCGGATGGGTGGGGCCGTTGCGGTTCTACTCGCGCGCCGTGGGCGCGCGAGCCGAACGCGTCTTCTGGCTCTACCGGCGCGATCTGGCCTGATGTCAGCTGTAGAGCAGATGTCCTTCGGGACGGCCGGGCGGCGGGCACAGCTCGCGCGGGTCGTCCCCGGCCTCCAGGCAGCGCGTGAGCGTGTCGGAGCCCCAGAGCAGGTCGAGGAACAGCTCCTCGCCCTTCCAGACCAGGTCGTCCGGGTAGAGGACGCGGGCCGTGTGCAGCATCGACAACCCGGTCAGCACCGGCCGGAAGGCCCGCGGGTCGTGCACGTGCAGCTGCACCCCGCGGACGGGCAGGCCCGCGTGCTTGTGGAACGTCGGGGTGAACCAGGTGTCCCTGAACCGCACCCCCGGCAGCTCCAGCCCGTTCAGGGCGGCCGCGTAACGCTCGTCCGCGTACGGCGCCCCGACCAGCTCGAACGGCCGGGTGGTGCCGCGGCCCTCGGAGAAGTTGGTGCCCTCGAACAGCCCGGTGCCCGGGTAGACCAGCGCGGTGTCGGGGGTCGGCATGTTGACCGAGGGCATCACCCAGGGCAGGCCGGTCTCCGCCCAGCTCATGTCCCGCCGCCAGCCCTCCATCGTGACCACCCGCAGATCGGCGTCGAAGCCGAACAGCGCCGCCAGCTCCCCCGCGGTCCTGCCGTGGCGCACGGGCAGCGGGAAGCGGCCCACGAAGCTGGCGAACGCCGGGTCCAGCAGGGGGCCCTCCTCGACGGTCCCGCCGAGGGGGTTGGGCCGGTCCAGCACCACGAACCGCAGGCCCAGCCGCGCGGCCGAGGCCAGCAGGTCGTACATGGTCCACACGAAGGTGTAGAAACGGGCGCCCACGTCGGCGATGTCGAAGACCAGCGTGTCCACGCCGGAGGCGGCGACCACGCGGTCGAGGTCGTCGCCCGACAGCTCGTGGGTGTCGAAGACCGGCAGTCCCGTCGCGGGGTCCACCGCGTCGCGCTCGCTCGATCCCGCCTGGGCCGTGCCGCGCAGGCCGTGCTCGGGGCCGAACAGCGCGGTCAGGGGCAGCCCTGCGGCCAGCAGGGCGTCGGTCGTGGGGGTCAGGTCGGGCAGGACGCCGGTGGGATTGGTGATCAGGCCGAGACGGGCGCCGCCGGCCAGCGCGGGGTCCGCGGCCAGCCGTTCGGCTCCGGTGCGTACGTGTGACATGGATCCATTCTCTGAAAGATATTTACAACTGAGAAGTAAAGGGTGGAAATTAGCGTCATGATTGATCCGCTGCCCGAGCTGTCCACCGAGCAGAGCGATCCCCGCTACAGCCAGATCGACCGGCTGCCGACGGAGCAGATCGCCCGACTGATGAACCAGGCCGACGCCGAGGTGCCCGTGGCCGTGGCCGCGGCCGTGCCGGCGATCTCGGCGGCCATCGACGCGATCGCCGCCCGGATGGCCGAGGGAGGCAGGCTGCTGTACGTCGGCGCCGGCACCTCGGGACGGCTGGCCGTGCTCGACGCCAGCGAGTGCCCTCCGACGTTCGGCACCGACCCCTCGCTGGTGCAGGGCGTCATCGCCGGCGGGCCGGAGGCGCTGACCCGGTCCATCGAGGGCGCGGAGGACGACGCCGAGGCGGGCGCGGCGGCCATGAAGGACCTGGAGGTGGGCGCGCTCGACTCGGTGGTGGGCGTGTCGGCCAGCGGGCGGGCCCCGTTCGTGCTGGGCGCGCTGGCCGAGGCCGCCGGCCGGGGGGCGCTGACCGCGGCGCTGTCGTGCAACACGGGCGCGCCGCTGTCGGCCGCCGCCGAGCACGGGATCGAGGTCGTGGTGGGGCCCGAGGTGGTGGCGGGCTCGACCAGGCTGAAGGCGGGCACGGCGCAGAAGCTCGTGCTCAACATGATCTCGACGATCTCCATGGTCCGGCTCGGCCGGACCTACGGGAACAAGATGATCGAGATGTCGGCCATGAACAGCAAGCTCGCCTCCCGCGCGCTGCGCATGGTGCGCGAGATCACCGGGGCCGACGCCGCGACGGCGGGCGCGGCGCTGGAGGCGGCCGGCGGGCAGGCGAAGACGGCCGTGGTGATGATCCAGCACGGCCTGGACCCCGACGCCGCCCGCGCGCTGCTGGAGTCGCACGGAGAGCGGCTCAGCGACGCGCTCAGCGGCTGACGTAGCGGACGGGACGCACCAAGGCACTGTCGGAGGACTGACGAGGGGGGAACGGGGATGTCGGACCGGCTGGAGCGCCTGCTGGCCGCCGCGGTGCCCGAGGTGTGCCCGGCGGCGGTCGCGCTGATCGCCGCGCACGGCACGGTGACCGCCGCCGCGGCGGTGGGCGAGCTGGTCAGGTACGCCGACGCCGAGCCGACCACCGGATCGGACGCCGGGCCGGAGGCCCCCGGGACGCTCGCCGCCGATCGGCCCCCCGCGCGCCGGGACTCGGTGTTCGACCTGGCCTCGGTCAGCAAGCTGTTCACCACCACAGCGGTGCTCTCGCTCACCGAGGAGGGCCTGCTCGACCTGGACGAGCCGGTCCGGTCGTGGCTCCCCGGGGCCGACCCGCGGATCACGCTGCGCCGCCTGCTCACCCACACGGCGGGCCTGACGCCGACCCGCCGGATCGACCTGGAGCTTCCGCACGCCGGGCCGGACGAGCGCATGGCCGCGATGCTCACCACGCCGGTCACCGGCCCGGTCGGCGGCCCCTACCTCTACAGCGACGTCGGCATGGTGATGGCCGGCCGGATCGCCGAGCTGGCCGCGTCCGCCCCGCTCGACGTCCTGGTCCGCGCCCGGATCACGGACGTGCTCGGCCTCCCCGGCACCGGCTACCGCCCGGTCGGCGGCGGCGGGCCGGCCCAGCGCGTCGCCGCGACCGAGTTCAAGCCCGAACGCCCCGGCCCCGGCTGCGTGCGCGGCGAGGTGCACGACGAGACGGCCCACGCCCTGGGCGGGGTGGCCGGGCACGCGGGCCTGTTCGCCCCGGCGGACGACCTGCTGGCCTTCGGGGAGGCGCTGCGGCTGGGCGGGGGCGTGATGCTGAGCCCGTCGAGCGTGGCGGAGATGACCCGCGACCAGGGGGCGGAGGGGGCCGCGTTCCGGCACGGGCTCGGCGTGCGGATCGGCGACCCCGGCATCGTGGGCCCGCTGAGCGGCGCCTACGGCCACTCCGGGTTCACCGGGACGTCGCTGGTGGTCGATCCGGCGCGCGGGCTGACCGTGGTGCTGCTGACCAACGCCGTCCATCCGGTGCGCGGGCGGCCGGGGATGCGCGAGCTGCGGTGCGCGGTGGCCACCGAGGCGCTGCGGCACGTAGCGTGAACGCATGCCCGTGCAGCTGAACCACACCATCGTCGCCGCCACCGACCGGGACGCCACGGCCGCCTTCCTGGTCGACGTCCTCGGCCTGGAGCCCGCGCCGGTCTACGGCCCGTTCCGGGTCGTGACGCTGGCCAACGACGTCTCGCTCGACGTGATGCAGGCCGACGGCGAGGTGACCCCGCAGCACTACGCCTTCCTCGTCGGCGAGGAGGAGTTCGACCAGATCTGGGGGCGGATCAGGAGCCGCGGCCTGACGTTCTGGGCCGATCCGGGACACACCAGGCCCGGCGTGATCAACACCCACGACGGCGGCCGCGGGCTCTACTGGTCGGGCCCCGACGGACACAACCTGGAGATCATCACGGTCCCCTACGGCGGCGGTTAGGGCGCCAGCGCCTCCAGGGCCTCCTCGGCCCGGCGCATCGCCTCCCCGGCGTCGGCGGTGACGATCTCCTTGTCGAAGTTGAGGTCGTGGAAGACGTCCGTGACGCCCTCGGCGGCCAGGGCGGCGACGTCCTGCCTGATCTGCTCGTACGTGCCGGTCAGCGGCCGGCGGGCGTCCTCGGCGCCGGCGGGCCGCACCTGCGTGACGCCGCGGCACACGTAGCGGAACGAGGCCGCGTCGCGTCCGGCGCCGGCGATCGCCTCCTTGATCAATGCGATCCGGCCCGCGACCGCCGACAGGTCCTCCCTGCTGGAGCTGATCCAGCCGTCGGCCAGCCGGCCGGCCCGGCGCAGCGCGACCTCGGCGGTGCCGCCCAGCAGGACCTGCGGCGGCCCCGGCGCCGGCTTGGGGTCGATGTGGGAGGCCGGCACCCGGTAGAACTCGCCGTCGTGCTCGACGACGTCGTCCGTCCACGCCTTGCGCAGCAGCTGGACGAACTCCTCGCCCCGGCGCCCGCGGCGCTCCATGCCGACGCCCGTGGCCTCGAACTCCTCCGGCACCCAGCCGAGCCCGATGCCGGCGCTGACCCGGCCGCCGGAGAGGGTCTGCAGGGTGGCGAGCTGCTTGGCCAGCACGACCGGCTGCACGTACGCGTTCACCACGGCCACGCCCAGCCGGATCGTCCGGGTGACGCCGGACAGGTGCGCCAGCGTGACCAGCGGGTCGTGGACACTGCGGTAGATCGGCCCCATGGGATGCCCGACGGGGTACAGCAGCCGCTGGAACGTCCAGAGCTCGTGGTAGCCCAGCTCCTCGGCCCGCGCGGCGACGCGGCGCATGTTCTCCGGTGTGGCCCAGGGCCCTGACTGGGGTACGGCGAAACCGATTCTCATGCTCCCAGTCTGACCGACCCGGGTGCGCGATCTCCCACCACACACGGCACCCTCTCCGTCGCCGCTCCGGCCGGCGCTTCGGCCACGAGCTGGACCCCGTACCAGGCGTACCGCACGCTGCAGAACTGCGTGTCGGCGGGCACCACCCTGCTCGTCACGAAGGGGTACAAGGAGTACGAGTGCCCATCTGGCTCAGGAAGTAGGCGCGGTCAGGCTCGGCAGCGCCTGACGGCGGCCCTTCGCGAGGGCTCGGGTGGCTTCATCCGTCACCCGTGTCCCCGCTCGCGCCGCGCCCGGGCCCGCGCCCGCTCCAGCGAGGTCGCCCGCGCCAGCGCCGCACGCGCCCGCTCGATCTCCTCCTGGCCCGGGGCGTCCGCCGCCTCGGGCTCGACCGCCCACCTCGCCGGCTGCCGGGCGGCTTCCCCGTCCACGCGCCGGCGCGCCGCCGGACGCCGCTCACGGCGGCGCCGGGCGGCCTCCTGATCGTGCTCGCGCATCGCCTGGGCGGCCCGCGGCGAGCTCGCCCTCAGCCACTCGCGCGCCAGCGCCGCCCACTCCCTCGCTCCCGCCATCACGACGGCATTTACCCCCAACACTGCCCAATACTCTGTACGAGTGGGTCTAGAGGAGGAGCTGGCGGGCATCGCCGCGGCGTACGGCGGCACGGGCGAGCCCGTGCGACACCAGACACGCACCGACGTGGTCGTGTTACGGATGGGCGAGGTGGTGGTCAAGGCCCACTCCGCCCGCGACGAGGTGGAGCCGCTGCGCGCCCGCCTCAGGGCCGCCGCCGCGGCCGCGGTCAACGGCGTGCTGCTGGCCCCGCTGGAGGCCGAGGTGCTGACGGCGGCGGGCCGCGCGGTCAGCGTCTGGCCGGCCGGCCGCCCGGTCCCCCACGACGACCCCGGGTCCGCCCCCTGGGAGGAGGGCGCGCGGCTGCTGGCCCGGCTGCACGCCGTCCCCCTGACGGTGGTGCCGCCGATGCCGCCCGCCGGAGGCCCGGCGCGGGCCGCCCGCGCGGTGTCCAGGATGAGCGGCGACGGCCCGGTCGAGCAGCTCGTCAGGCACGCGTTCAAGGAGCTGCCCGATCCCGCCCCGGTGCCGGGCCTGCTCACCCATGGCGACTGGCACCTGGGCCAGCTCGTCTGCCGCGACCGCTGGCTGCTCATCGACGTCGACGACCTGGGCGTCGGCGACCCGGCCTGGGACCTGGCGCGACCGGCCGCCTGGTACGCGGCGGGCCTGCTGGAGCCGGCCGTCTGGGAGCGGTTCCTCGGGGCCTACCTGGCCTCGGGCGGCCCCGCGCTCGGCCAGGGCGACGATCCCTGGCAGCGGCTCGACCTGCCGGCCCGGGCGCTGACCGTGCAACTGGCCGCCGTGGCCGTGCTCAACGCCGAACGCGAGAACCGGGAACTCGACGAGGTGGAGCACGCGTTAATCGAATCGTGCAGCAGAATCGTCCGAGCGTGACGGGGGCCGCACGCGGTAGGTTTCAGCCTGAGACCCCGGATCCAAGGAGAGCGACTTAGATGCAGTGCCCGAAGTGCCGCGGCAACATGCGGACATATGAGCGCAACGGCGTCCACATCGAGCAGTGCGACAACTGCCGTGGGATCTTCCTCGACTATGGCGAGCTGGAGACCCTGACCCGCATGGAGTCGCAGTACCACGCCGCTCCGCCGCCGCCCCCCGCGCCCGGGCCGGCCTGGGGCGCCCCCCACCACGGCGGTCACCACTACGGCCACCACCGCCAGCGCAGCTGGGTGGGCATGCTGTTCTCGACCTGATCGCCCCGGCAGCCGGAAAAGGGCCGCGCGTTCGCGCGGCCCTTTCGCGTGTGCGGGCCCGACTCTGGAGGGTCAGCTCGGGAAGTCGTCGGGGTTGACGGGTGCGGTGCGGGCGTTGCCGCCGGAGATGGCGTGCAGGGTGACCCGCCAGTCGTGCCAGAGGATCTGGGTGGCGGTGACCGTGGTCTTGAACTTCACCGACTTCTGGAACCGCTCGAAGCTGCACTGGCGGCTGAAGGACCGGCTCTTGCCGTCCCAGTCCACGCCGTGGGTGAAGTAGATCTTGTACGTGCCGTCGGGCACGCCCCTGACCTTGAACTTGGCCTTCTTGCGCACGTACACGCTGAACGTCTTGCCGCCGCCCCTGACCGCCGTGACGACGGCGTCGCGGGTGCCGCCGTTGTCGACCTCCAGGGAGCTGCGTCCGCCGAGGGAGGTCCGGCGGATGAACGCGCCGTTCTTCAACCGCCTGTTCTGCTTGCCGCCGGCCTTGACGGTGACGACGTCGGCCGGGTAGTCGCCGGCGCTCTGCAGCGCCTCGCCCGCCTTGTTCAGGGCGGTGAGCTTGGTGTTCAGGTCGCTCAGCACGGCCGAGGGGGTGCACAGCTCGCGGCTGCCGACCTTGCCCGCCGTGGAGCCGAGCTCGGTGGCGAAGTCGCGCAGGCTGGTGACGTACGCGTCGTGCTGGGCGCGTATCTCGGCGGGCGGGGCGATCGCGGACAGGGCGTCGGCGGCGCCGCTCAGCGCCTGCTCGGCCTTGTCCACGCGCTGGTTGAGCGCCTGGACGCCGCGCGCGCCGGCCAGGCCGCTGATCGCGCCGGTCATCGCCTTGTGCCTGCTGTCGAGCTCGCCCTTGTACGCCTCCGGCGTCAGGGCGCTGACGGCGGGGCTGGACCCCGATGAGGGATCCCCGCTGGGATCGCCACTGGGATCGCCGCTGAAGGCTCCGCCCTTGCCGTCCGCCACGCCGCTGACCTTCGGCTCACCGCCGGTCAGCGGTGGCGGAGAGGAGCAGGCGGCGAGCGTCACCGTCGCCAGGGCGAGAACGCAGGAGATCAACCGGGGTGAAGCCACCTGCCCCACTATTGCCCGGTTGATCCCCAGACGTCAATTACGATTCGGCCAGTCCCTCGTCCCGATCCTGTCGCAGCCACCGGGTGATCCCCAGCGTCTCCAGGAACGGGACGTCGTGGCTGGCCACGACGAGCGCGCCCTGGTAGGCCGCCAGCGCCTGGGAGAGCTGGCGAACGCTGGACATGTCCAGGTTGTTCGTCGGCTCGTCCAGCAGGAGCAGCTGCGGCGGCGGATCGGCCGACAGCAGCGCGGCCAGGGCGGCGCGGAACCGCTCGCCGCCCGACAGCGTGCCCACGGGCTGGTCGGCCCGCGTGCCGCGGAACAGGAAGCGGGCCAGCCGCGCCCGCACGTCGTTGACCGAGGCGGCCGGCGCCACGGCCCGGACGTTGTCCACGACGCTCAGGGCGTCGTCGAGCACGTCCAGCCGCTGCGGCAGGTACCCCACCGGGACATGCGCGCCGTGCTCGACGATCCTGCGCAGCAGGGTCGTCTTGCCCGACCCGTTGGGCCCGAGCAGCGCGATGCGTTCGGGGCCCCGGACGACCAGCCGGTCGAGCGCCTTGAGCCCGCCCTCGCCGGGCATGCCGTCAGGGCCGCCGGAACGGTCGGGACGGTCGAGCGGCAGCGTCAGCAGGGTCCGGCCGGCCGGGACGGCGGTGCCGGGCAGCTCGACGCGGATCTCGGCGTCGTCGCGCACGGCCAGCTCCGCCTCGGTCAGCCTGCCCCTGGCCGCGGCCAGCCGCTCCTGGTGCAGCGCGCGGTGCTTGCCCGCCGACACCTGGGCCTTCATCGTGAGCCCGCCGGCGACGATCTTGGGCACCTTCTTGTTCTCGAACGCCTTCCGCGCGGTGCGGCCGCGCCGGTCGAGCTTGGTCCTGGCCTCGATCAGCTCACGCCGCTGCCGCCGCACCTCGCCCTCGGCGGTCCTGACCGTGCGCTCGGCCGCCTCCTGCTCGGCGGCGACCTGCTCCTCGTAGTCGCTCAGATTGCCGCCGTACAGGCGCACGGCGGCGTCGCGGAGCTCGGCGACCTGGTCCACGAGGTCGAGCAGCGCCCGGTCGTGGCTGACCACGACCAGCACCCCGGGGTACGCCGAGACCGCGGCGTGGAGCCGCCGCCGGGCGTCCAGGTCGAGGTTGTTGGTGGGCTCGTCGAGCAGCAGCACGGCGGGGCGCTTGAGGATCTGCGCGGCCATCGCGACCATGACGGCCTCGCCGCCCGACAGCGTCGCAACCGTGCGGTCGAGCCCGACGTGGCCGAGCCCGAGCCGGTCGAGTTCGGCCCGCGCGCGTTCCTCGACGTCCCAGTCGTCCCCGATGGCGGTGAAGTGCTCCTCGGCGACGTCGCCGCTCTCGACGGCGTGCAGCGCGGCCCGCTTCCCGCTGATCTCCAGCAGGTCGGACACCGTGCGGCTGCCCTCCAGCGGCACGTTCTGCGGCAGGTACCCCACCTCGCCGGTGACCGAGACCGACCCCGATCCCGGGGTCAGCTCCCCGGCGATGATCTTGAGCAGGGTGGACTTGCCCGACCCGTTCGCCCCGATGAGCCCGGTACGCCCGGCGGGGAAGGCGGCGTCGAGACGGTCGAGCACCATGGTCCCGTCGGGCCAGCCGAAGGACACGTGATCGACGACAATGGAAAAAGACATGTGGCGGCTCCCATCACAAAAATCGAAATTTCGTGACTTGGCGGGAACACCGCTGCGCGCGCGACAACCAGACAGCTTGAGCTGGGAAGAACCGGGGCGAAGAGATCGCCGAGGTCGCCGAGGTCGAGGTGCGCACGCGACAGAGCCCGTGACCGGGCGGTAGGCGCGGTGCCCGCGGCCTCAGATCCTCACGTCAGCTGCCCCCAGGGGTCGGCGATACGACCCGCACACACTACCCGAAACACGACCGACGGGCAACGTCCCGGGCGCGATGGGCGGCCACGTTGACCCGGTTCGCGCAGGTCAGCGAGCAGAACCGGCGCCGCCCGTTACGCGAGGTGTCCACATAGACGGTCTCGCACCCCGTCCGGTCGCACCGCCCGAGCCGCCGCCCGTCGGAGAAGCACACGGCCATGGCCAGCCCGCCCGCGGTGGTGTCCTTGGCCCTGGAGACGATGTCGGCCTCGGCGGAGAAGAAGTGCAGGTGGGGTTCGAGGCCGTCATGGGTGCTGATGTGCGGCCTGGACGCGGTGATCTCCAGCAGCTCGTTGATCAGCCGCACCTGGACGCCGAGGTCGGGCTCCCCGAAGACGGGAGCCAGCCGGCGCGCCCAGGCCGCCAGCTCCGCCGCCTGGGCCGGGGTGACGTCCGTGCGCCACATGGCGTTGGCCGTGAGCGTCTCCCGCACCGCGGCCGGGCTGAAGTCGCTCGCGTTGACCAGGGCCGCGGCGAGTTCGGCGCCGTTGCCGCCGTAAGTGTTGAAATGCACAAGGTCATTACATCAGGTTGGAGTCATGCATCCCGGAGAGCCGCACGACCCCTTCGCCCTGACCCTCGTCTCCTCCCACCGCACCTCCGAGGGCCTGGTCTCCTACCTGCGCTGCGCCTGCGGCGCGTGGGAGGTGCGCACGTCCAGGACGGTCGCGAGCGCCGGCCCGCCTCCGGCCGGCGGCAGGTCGATCACGGCCATCGACTGATCCGGCGCACTCGTCCTAGAGTCGGCGGCACACCCCTCAGGAGGTCAGGCATGTCCAGCATTCCCTCCCTGCTGCGCGACCGGATCGCGGCCACCCCCGACGCCGAGGCGTACCGGGTGCCGTCGGGCGAGGCGTGGACCTCCCTGTCGTGGAGCGAGGTCGGCGAGCGCGTCCGCGGACTGGCGCTGGGGCTGTCCGGGCTCGGCGCGGGGCCCGGCCGGCGCGTGTCGATCCTCTGCTCGACCAGGCTCGAATGGATCCTCGCCGACCTGGCCGTGCTCTCCACGGGCGCGGCCACCACCACCATCTACCCGTCGAACACGGCCGCCGAGTGCGCCTTCGTCATCACCGACTCCGGCAGCACGATCGTCATCGCCGAGGACGACGAGCAGGTGGCCAAGCTCAGGTCCGTGCAGAAGGAGCTGCCCGACGTCACGCGCGTGGTGGTCGTCGACGGCTCGGCGAGCGACGACGGCTGGGTGGTCACCCTCGACTCGGTCAGCCAGGGCGAGGGCGACGCGCCGGACGACTACGACGCCCTGGTGGACGCCATCGCCCAGGACGACCTGGCCACGCTCATCTACACCTCCGGCACCACCGGACGTCCCAAGGGCGTCGAGCTCACCCACGACAACTGGCTGTTCGCGGCCGGCTCGGTCCGCGAGATCGGCCTGCTGTCCCCCGCCGACCTGCACTTCCTGTGGCTGCCGCTGTCCCACTCGTTCGGCAAGCTGCTGGAGGTCGTGATGATCGACATCGGCGTGCCGACCGCGATCGACGGCCGCCTCGACCGCATCGCCGACAACCTGGGGGCGCTGCGCCCGACCGTGATGGCCGCCGCGCCGCGCATCTTCGAGAAGATCCACAACACGGTCGTCGCCACCGTGCGCCGCGAGGGCGGGGTCAAGCTGCGCATCTTCGAGTGGGCGCGGGAGACCGGCCTGCGGGTCAGCAGGGCGCGGCAGCGCGAGGCGGCCGTCCCGCTCACCACCCGGGTCGAGCACGCGCTGGCCGACCGGCTGGTCTTCACCAAGCTGCGGGCGCGCTTCGGCGGCCGCATCCGCTTCTTCATCTCCGGGGCCGCGCCTCTGTCGCGGGACGTGGCCGAGTTCTTCGACGGCGCCGGCCTGACGATCCTGGAGGGGTACGGCCTGACCGAGTCGTCGGCGGGCAGCTTCCTCAACCGTCCCGAGTCGGTGCGGTTCGGCACGGTCGGCCCGCCGCTGCCGGGCACCGAGGTCCGCATCGCCGACGACGGCGAGATCCTCATCGGCGGGCGCGGCGTGATGCGCGGCTACCACGGCCTGCCCCAGGAGACGGCCGAGGCGCTGGCGGACGGCTGGCTGCACACCGGCGACATCGGCGAGCTCGACCAGGCCGGCCGGCTGCTGATCACCGACCGCAAGAAGGAGCTGATCAAGACCTCGGGCGGCAAGTACGTCGCCCCCACCTACCTGGAGGGCCGGATCAAGGCCGCCTGCCCGTTCGCCTCGCACGTCTTCGTGCACGGCGACCGCCGCAACTACGTGACGGCGCTGGTCACCCTCGACATGGACGTCGTGCGCCCGTGGGCCGAGGCCGAGTCGCTGCCGGCCGACCCCGAGGCGCTGTGCGGGCACCCGCGCATGCGCGAGGAGGTCGACAAGGCGATCCGGCAGGTCAACGCCGACCAGGCCAGCTACGCCACGATCAAGAAGTTCGCGATCCTGGCCGGCGACTTCACCGTGGAGACCGGCGAGCTGACGCCCAGCCTCAAGATCAGGCGCAAGGCCGTCGAGGAACGCCACGCCGACGTCCTCGACGGCTTCTACGCCGGCTGACGACGCCGTCAGTCCCGGCCGGAGGGCTTGCGGAACTGCTCGATCAGCGCCGTGTAGCCCTCGCCGCCGTGGCCCGCCGCGACGGCCCGGCCGGCCAGCTCCCTGATGAAGCGCGGCAGCGTGGCGTCCACGCCGTGCGACTCGCTCTCGTGCACGAGGTGGTCCATGGCGGCGACGTGCGTGTCGAGGGTCGAGTCGGTGGCCGGGTGCGCGCCCTCGTCGATCTGCCGCGCGTAGTCGGCCAGCCAGCCGGCCACGGTCTCGACGCCGTTCCGCGCGACCGGGGCGAACGCCGCCGCCTCCACCCCGGCGGCCCCGAGCAGCGCGGCGCCCTGGAGGAAGCCGTTGAGGATGTTCCACATCAGGCTCAGCACCCCGACGTCGTAGAGCGCCGACAGGCCGTGGTCCGCGCCGAGGTACGTCGTCGCGCCGCCGAGGCTGCGCAGGGCCGGCTCGTGCAGGTCGAAGGCCGATCGCGGGCCGCTGTAGAGCAGGGCGGCCGCCGGGGTGCCGATGGCGGCGGGGGTGGTCATGATCGCGCCGTCGAGGTAGGCGCCGCCGTGCCGGGCCACCCGCGCGGCGGTGTCGCGGGCCTCGGCTGAGGTGCCGGAGGTGAGGTTGACCAGCACCCGGCCGTCCAGGGCTGCGCCCAGCGGGTCGAGCACCTCGCGCACGGCGTCGTACCCGGTCAGGCAGACGACCACGAGCGGGGCGGCGCCCACGGCCTCCAGCGCCGACCCGGCCCGTACGGCGCCCTGCCCCACCAGCCGGTCGGCCTTGGCCGCCGTACGGTTCCAGACGGTCGTCGGCCGGCCGTCGCGCAGGAACGCCCCGGCCAGCGCCTCCCCCATCAGCCCCAGGCCGAGGACGGTCACGGGGGTACGGCTTTCCTTCGTCATCACAGTCGCTCTCCCAAAAGAGGTGGTTCAGCAGCTATGGGAGAATCGTCAACGTTCAGACCGGTATGAAGGTCAAGGGGGACGGCCGTGCTGATCGGTGACCTGAGCCGGCGGACCGGCGTCCGTCCGCACCAGTTGCGCTACTACGAGGCCCAGGGCCTGCTGGAGCCCAGCCGCCGCGCCAGCGGCTACCGCGAGTACGACGACGGGGCCGTGCTGACCGTGGCCCAGATCAGGAAGCTGCTCGACGCCGGGCTGTCGACCGAGGAGATCGCGTACCTGCTGCCCTGCGTCACGGGCCCCGACCCCGATCTGGTGCCCTGCCCCGAACTGCTGGACACGTTGCGCGCCCGGCTGCGCGGCCTCGACGAGCAGATCGACACGCTCAGCCGCTCCCGGCGCGCCCTGCGCGGCTACCTGGAGACCACCGAACGACGCGCGCCGGCCGATGAGGCCGGCCCAGCCCCGGCGGGAGCGCGACCGGCGTGATCGGGCGCCGGGGAGGCGGTCAGCAGGACAGGTTGCCGCCGGGGGCGACGCCGAGGATCTGGGTGAAGCGCTGGTAGGCGTTGACCCGGCTCTGCACCTGGCCCGGGTTGCCGCCGTTGCACTCCAGGCTGCCGTTGATGCTGCGGATGGTCTCGCCGAAGCCGCGGCTGTTGACCATGGCGTCGTGCGGGGTCATGGTGCCGGGGCCGTTCTGGGTCATCCAGTACCACAGCGCGGTCTTCCAGGCCACGGACGCGTTCCGCTCCACCTGCCAGGGGTCGTTCAGCAGGTTGACGCCGAGGGCGTCGCCGGCGGCCTTGTAGTTGAAGTTCCAGCTCAGCTGGATGGGCCCGCGGCCGTAGTAGGCGGCCTGCCCGGCCGGGCAGCCGTAGGGCTGGGTCGCGTCGCAGTAGTGCGGGTAGTTCGCGGTGTTCTGCTCGACGATGTAGACCAGCCCGCCGGTCTCGTGGCTGACGTTGGCCAGGAAGGCGGCGGCCTCCTGCTTCCTGACGGTGGCCGAGCCGGTCCCGGCGAAGGCGGGGAAGGCGGCGATCGCCGTGGTCAGGCCGCTGTAGCTGTAGAAGGAGTTGCGGCCGGGGAACATCTGGTCGAACTGCGCCTGACTCACCACGAAGCCTCCCGGGTCCGGCGGGTCGGTGGGCGTGCCGCCGCCGTCGCACGCGTACGGGTCCCAGTACCAGGTGCTGATCACGGGGTCGTAGCCGGGATTGTCGTGCACGGCGATGTAATAGTTGCCGTCGGTGTATCGCACGATGCTGCCGGTGGCGTAGTACCGGCCGGCCACCCAGTTCGGGTGGTCGCAGCCGGGCGTGGGGGTGCCGCCGCCACAGGCGCCCTGGTCGGCCCAGACCGCGGCGGTGCCGGGGGTCTCGTTCTGCGTCCACCACCTGGCCGACCAGTTGTGGCCGCCGCGGGACACCACCGCGCCGCCGTTGTAGGCCGTCGAGGCGTTCCACGGCGTCGCGCACGTGGCCGCCCCGGCCGGCGGGGCCGGCACGACGGCCGACAGGACGCCCGCCACCAGCAGCGCGGCGGCGAACAGCGTCAGGCTCCGGCGCACCCCGATCACTTCCCTTCACGGAATCTCTTAATAAAGTTTCCTAAGAGTTAGCGCGATGGTGGCACGCCGCCGAGGGCCCGGCAAGGCCCAAAGTCAAGCCCGCAGTCAGAGGACGCGCCTGGCCCCCGGCAACGACCGGACCGCGTACGCCAGCCCCCAGCACAACGGCAGCGACACCGCCAGCACGAGGGCGAACTTGACGACCGCCGCCGCGTGCAGCCCCCGCACCGCCCAGGCCACGGCGACCAGCACCAGCGGGTGGATGACGTAGACCGCGTAGGCGTTGCCGGCCAGGAACCTGCCGCGCGGCCCCTGCTCGGCGAACCGCTCCCTGAACAGCACCACCAGGCCGACGATCATGCCGACCGCGAACACGGACTCCCACAGCGCGTTGATCGCGACCGCGACCAGGCCCGTGGTCAGGGCCGCGGGCGGCAGCAACACCACGGTCGCCACGCCCGCGACGACGAACCCGGCCCGCCCGGCCCGCCCGGGCAGCGCCTCGAACCAGCCGCGCCGGAAGGCGACCACGCCGGCCGCGAACATCGCCGCGTACTGCGGCAGGAAGTAGGGCGTGGGCAGCCCGAGCACCGGCACGTACGTGCCCTGCGGCACCGGAATCCGCCACAGGAGCGTGGCCGCCGCCAGCCCGAGGGTGAACAGCACGACCCCCTTGAGGCTCGGCGCCCCACCCCTCTCCGCGCCGGCCCGTTGCCCGCCGGCACGCCGCCACCACGCGTAGAGCAGGGCGAAGACGATCAGCACCTCGACGAACCACATCGGCCCCGGGTCCCACGAGACGATGTACCACTTCCAGAACGGCATGCCGTGCTCGCCGATCGTGAGCAGCGGCCGCAGCAGCAGGAGGAAGACCAGCAGCGGCACCCCGAGCCTGACCAGCCGGTCGCGGACGAACGCGCGCCCGCCCTTGCGGTCATGGGAGCCGGGGGTGAAGAAGCCGGAGACGAGGAAGAAGAACCCCATGAAGAACGCCTGGTTGAAGACCACCAGGATGTCCAGCGCCGTCCCGGAGGGGTCGGCGGCCGGCTCGGTGTAGTACCACAGCGGGATGTTGCCGTACGTGACGGCGACGTGATGGGCGACGACCAGCGCGGTCAGCAGCACGCGCAGGTTGTCGACGGCCAGGAGTCTGGTGCCGGTCTCGGTCTTCATCGCCTGCATGCCCTCTCGAACAGGTCGGCCAGCTCCGCGGCGTGCGCGTCGAGGTAGTGGTCGGGGTTCGCCACCCAGTAGGCGAACATGTCGTCGATGGCGGAGAAGTGGGTGATGGCCATGACGCGGCGGTCGAAGTCGCGGAACTCGCCGCTGGACTGGCCGTAGGCGTAGATCTGCTCCATCAGCTGGTAGAGCTCGTCGTTGGCGTTGACGCCGTAGCGCGGCTCCCCGTCGGCGGTGCGCAGGTTGTAGAAGATCTCGCCGAGGGCCTTGAGCCGGGTGCGGTGGTCGCGCATGTGCTCGGCGACGGCGAGGATGTGCGTGCGCACCATGGCGGTGGGGCCTTCGACGCCCTCCATCCGCGCCATGACGTGTGCGGCGATCTCGCCGTAGACGCTGTTGACCACCTCCTCCATCAGCTCTTCCTTGCCGGCGAAGTGGTAGGAGATGACGCCCTTGCTGATGCCCGCGTGCTGGGCGATGCGCGCCAGCGACGCCTGACCGAACCCGACCTCGGCGATCACCTCCACGGCCGAGGCGATGATCTGCGCCCGCCTGGCCTCCTCGATGAACGAGCGCGCCTTCTGGCCGCCCGACTGATTTTCTGACCGCATGGCCAAAATCTAGCACAGGCGGCCAGAAACGCGAGTGGGTCAGGGGTCGCACAGAGGTCGCACAGGGGTCGGAAACCGCGAGAGGTCAGGGACCGCGAGAGGTCAGGGACCGCGCCGGGGTCAGGACAGGCGGTCGCGGTAGATCTCTCTGGCCTGGTCCAGCAGGGCGACGTGGTCGGCGAGCTGGCCGGGGGCGGTCAGGCGGGCGTGCGACCTGATCAGCTCCTCCAGCAGGTCCAGCCACTCCAGGCACCAGCGCACGTCGTCCGGCCTGGCCACCCGGCGGCCGGCCAGGTCCACGTAGACGGGGCTGGTCAGGGCGTAGCCGGTGCCGGTCATGGTGCGCGGGTGGGGGTCGCACACGACCTCGGCCAGCACGTACGTCGGCTCGTCCACGCGCAGGTCGGCCGTCACGGTCAGGCGCTCCTCGCCGTCCGGGAGCCGCTCGCCCGCCGGGAGCCGCTCGCCGGCCGGGAGCCGTTCCGCGCCCGCGCGGACGCCCTCGGCCGTGCGGACGCGCACGGCGGCCACCTCCGGGCCGATCGCGGTGGCGGTGACCCGGACGAGGTCGCCGGGGCGGGCGTCGATGACGTGGCCGGGGCCGTGCCCGTCCACCGTCAGCTCCAGCCACGGGCCGGTGGTGGCGAACGTGCGGCCCGCCCGTACGGCGTCGGCGAACGCGCGGGCGGTCAGCTCGCCCTCCACCCGCGCGTAGACGCGGGCCCAGCCGGGCGGGTTGGACTGGTTGTCCGAACGCGTGAAGGAGATCATCGAGTCGGTCCCGGCGGTGACGGCGAGCCGGTTGCCGGCGCCGATCAGCCGCCGGTAGACGGCCGCCGTGGACGGGATCGAGGCGTGGGTGAGCACGTCGAGGCTGTCCACCAGGCCGAGCGCGGCGTCGGCGACCAGCTCGCGGGCCGCGCAGTTGCGCGGCGCCGGGGAGACGACGGCCCTGGGCGGATCGCCGTCGGCGAGCGGCGTGGCGAAGGGGTGGCTGTAGCCGAGGACCGCGCCGAGGCCGCGCAGCTCGCGCAGCCCCTCGGCGTTCGGCGGCCAGTCGGCGTCGCCGGCGAACCCGGTGTGGAACCGGCCCGGCGCGCGCTCCGGGGCGAAGGCGTAGACGTGGCCGAGCAGATCGTTGCGGTACTCGACGCCCATGCGGGCCAGGTGGGTGGCGTCGGACCAGGGCAGGTCCTCCCCCGCCCAGTGGTCGAGGGCCTCCCGGTCGTAGACGCGCGGCCCTGAGACGTTCCCGGCGAGCAGGTTGAGCACGTGCAGGTCCTCGCCGAGCTGGGCGGCGGCCGCGTCGGCGGGCAGGCCCACCAGGTCGCCGGCCCAGTTGAGGTGGACGTGCAGGTCTCCGCCGTACCAGCCGCGGGCGGCGGCGTCGTAGAGGCGTTCCGGGGTGAGCCGGACCACGCGTTCCTCGCCCGGGGCCAGGGTGACGTCCAGGGCGGACTCGGTGTACTCCATGCCCCGGGTGACGGTGATCGTCAGCTGTTCGGCCGGGACGTCGAGGGTGCGGCCGTCACCGTGGAAGTAGGGCCTGCCGTGGTAGTCGTGCCGGGCCGGGACGCCGGGCGGGTACCAGCCGCGGCCGTCCCGGGAGGCGACGCTCCACCGGCACGGCTCCCCCGCCACCAGCGTGAGCCGGGCGGCGGGGACCGGGCGCAGCAGGGGATCGAGCCGGACGCGCTGTCCGTCGGCCATGATCACGCTGCCGGCGTCGGCCTCGACCAGCCAGGCGCCGTGGGGGGCCAGCTCGCGGCGGGCGTCGTCCACGCTGACCGGGCAGGGGGTGTCGCGGGAGGAGTCGACGAGCAGGAAGATCTTCTCCGCACCGCGCCCGGAGGGCGGCGGCGGCGCCTCAACGGCCGTCGCGGGCCGGGCGTCCGCCACCGGCACCGCGCCCACCCCGCGCGGGCCCGAGTGCGGGCCCGAGTGCGGGCCCGAGTGCGGCTCTCCCGGGGTCAGGACGGTGATCGGCGCTCCGCGCAGCTCGATCCGGTCGGGGCCGACGCGCAGCACGGTCAGGTGCGGCGGCAGCTCGCCGGCGAGGGCGTCGCGCAGCACCCGGTCGTAGTCGGGCTCGGCGAGGTGGGCGGCCAGCCGGTCGATCGGCTGCCCCGGGTGCAGCCGCGCGGCCTCCTCGAAGGCCAGGCGCCAGAACGTGCCGAACAGCGAGGGCGGCAGCACCCTGCGCCGGGCGAAGAACTTCACGTAGTGGATCTCCGGCTCGCCCCAGGTGATGCCGTGCCCGGCCAGCAGGCGACCGTACTCCTCCAGGGCCTGCGCGACCGTTCCGGGCAGCATCGGTTCCGCACACATCTGCGCTTCTCCCCACGTCGGTTGCGCGACATCGTGACATGTCCCGCTCAAGCCGTCGGATCGGAGATGACGCTGTGGATGGGGATATTTCTCCCCCGGGCGCAAGTCTGTTCCTCCGGGGAGTGGAGAGCTCCCGGCGCCCGCCGCCGGACGTCAGAGCCGCTTGAACAGCCACAGCCGGACGTCAGAGCCACTCGAACAGCCACAGCCGGACGTCAGAGCCGCTTGAACACCGACAGCAGGCGGTCGGCGGCGAGCGCGGGGGTGAGCTCCCCCGCCAGCACCTCCCGCTCGACCTCCGCCGTGATCGCCGCCACCTCGGGGTCGTGGCGCAGCTCGGCGAGCAGGCGGTCGCGGACCAGCGTCCAGGTCCACTGGACCTGCTGACGGCGGCGCTTGGCGGCCAGGTCCAGCGAGTCCTGATGGGCCAGAATGCGCCGCCACAGCTCTTCCAGGCCGTCGCCGGTGAGCCCGCTGCACGTCAGGACGGGCGGCGGCCCGGCGTCCGAGCGGAGCATGCGCAGCGCTCCGGCCAGCTCCCTGGCCGCCTTCCTGGCCGCGAGCTCGTACTCGCCGTCGGCCTTGTTGACCGCGATCACGTCGGCCAGCTCCAGCACGCCCTTCTTGATCCCCTGGAGCTGGTCGCCGGTACGGGCCAGGGTGAGCAGCAGGAACGTGTCCACCATGTCGGCCACGGCGGTCTCCGACTGCCCGACCCCGACGGTCTCGACCAGCACCACGTCGAACCCGGCGGCCTCCACCACGACCATGGCCTCCCTGGTCGCCTTCGTGACGCCGCCGAGCGTGCCGGAGGTCGGCGACGGGCGGATGAACGCGGCCGGATCGACCGACAGCCGGGCCATCCGGGTCTTGTCGCCGAGGATGCTGCCGCCCGTCCTGGTCGAGGAGGGGTCGACGGCCAGCACGGCCACCCGGTGCCCCTGGCCGGTGAGGTACGTGCCGAGCGCGTCGATGAAGGTGGACTTGCCCACTCCGGGCACGCCCGAGACGCCGACCCGGCGGGCCCGGCCGGACAGCGGGGTGAGCTCGACGAGCAGCCGCTGGGCCAGCGCCATGTGGTCCGGTCTGGTCGACTCGACCAGGGTGATCGCGCGGGCGATCCACGTACGGGAGCCTGCCCGTACGCCTTGGGCGTAGTCCTCCAGCGAGCGCACGCGGTTCACCCCTTTCTTCTCATTGATCAGCCTAACTTCTGACAAGTCCGGTTATTTGCCAGTAAGGTGCTGGAGTTCTGATCACAGCCGTCACAGGAGTCACTCCCCTCATGCCCAACGTCGAACCCCTCCGCGAGGGCGACCCGGCGGCGGTGGGACCCTACCGGCTGGCCGGGCGGCTCGGCGCGGGCGGCCACGGTGTCGTCTACCTCGCCCGCGGGCGCGACGGCGGTCCGGTGGCCGTCAAGGTGCTCGCCGAGGGCGTCACCGCCGGTGAGCCGTTCGCCAGGGAGATCGCCGCCGCCCGTGCCGTGGAGCCGTCCTGCGTCGCGCGGGTGCTGGACGCCTCGGTCAGGGGCCGGCCGTACGTCGTCACCGAGTACGTGGACGGGCCCTCCCTCCAGGACGCCGGCGCCCTGCGCGGCGCGGACGAGCTGCGGCGGCTGGCGGTGACGACCGCGACGGCGCTGGCCGAGGCGCACCGGGCGGGCGTCGCGCACCGCGACTTCAAGCCGTCCAACGTGCTGCTCGGGCCGGACGGTCCGCGGGTGACCGACCTCGGCGTCTCGGCGGCGTTCGGGACGGGGGTGAGCGCGACCGGCGCCATCACGGGCACGCCCGCGTACATGGCGCCCGAGCAGCTCTCGGGACGGGAGGCGAGCGCGCCCGCGGACGTGTTCGCGTGGGCGTCGGTGATCGTCTTCGCGGCGACGGGGATGCCGCCGTTCGGCGAGGACTCGCTGCCGGCGGTGATCAACCGCATCCTGCACGACGAACCCCGCACCGGCGACCTGCCGCAACCACTGCTCGGCGTGGTCCTCGCCTGCCTGGCCAAGGACCCCGCCCGCCGCCCGCCCATGGCCGACGTCCTCCGCCACCTGCTCACCATCCCCGCCCCCACCTCCGGCCCCTCCCCCCACCCGGCACCCGCCGGCTCCTCGCCTCGCCCGGCACCCGCCGGAACACCGACCCGCCCGACGCCCGCCGGAACACCGACCCGCCCCGCACCCGCCGCAGGGCCGGGGGTCGCGTCGGGGACCACCGGACTGCGTCTGGTCGCGGGCACGCCGCCCCTCCCCCACGGGGGACCGCCGACCTCACAGGTCCCGGCCCCACAGGTCCCCGCCCCGCAGGCCGCCACGCCGGGAACCGCGCCCAAGGTCAAGGTGCGGCGGCGGGTGAAGACGGCGATGGTGGCCGGGGTCTCCGGGGTGTCCGTGCTGGTGCTGTCGGGCGCGATCGTGTGGCTCACTCCCTCGACGCCCACGCCCAAGGCGACCCACGTGGCCGACGTGACCACCGCCCCCACCCCCGCGCGCACCCCCGGCGCCGCGACCTCCCCCACCCGACGCCCACGACACACCCGCACACCGGTCCCCGGGCCGCAGGACGAGAGCACCTCCGGCGCCACCCCGGCCCCCGACCGTCTCACCCTGGCCTCCCTGCGTCCGTCCGGCGGCACCAGGAACGGCGACTGCTGGGACGGCACGGTACGGCTCCAGGCGGCGGTGACCAGGACCGGCGACCCGGTCACCCTCCGGTACACCTGGATCGTCGACGGCACGGTCACCACCCGCTCCTCGGCCACGGTCGCCGAGGACGCCCCCCGCCACCTGACCTCGCCGACCGCGCTGACGACCGCCGGCCCCCACAGCGTCACGCTGCGGATCACCGCGCCGGTCACCCGTCAGCGCACCGTCGCCGTCACCATCTGCGACGACGCCCCCTGACCCGGGCGAGCCGCCCGAAGGGTCACGGGCGGCCGGAGAGCGTCCGGAGCAGGTCGAGGGCGGCGTCGGCGATCACCGTGCCCGGCGGGAAGATGGCGGCGGCGCCGGCGGCGCGCAGCTCGTCGTGATCGCCCGGCGGGATGACGCCGCCCACCACGATCATGATGTCCGCGGCGTCGAGGTCGGCCAGGGCGCGCCGCAGCGCGGGCACCAGCGTGAGGTGCCCGGCCGCCAGCGACGAGACGCCCACGATGTGCACGTCGGCCTCGACCGCCTGCCTGGCCACCTCTTCCGGCGTCTGGAACAGCGGGCCGACGTCGACGTCGAAGCCCAGGTCGGCGAAGGCGGTGGCGATCACCTTCTGGCCCCGGTCGTGGCCGTCCTGGCCCATCTTGGCGACCAGGATGCGCGGGCGGCGGCCCTCGTCCCGCTCGAAGTCGGCGCAGGCCAGGCGGACGCGCTCGATGGCCTCGGCGTTGCCTGACTCGTCGCGGTACACACCGGAGATGGTACGCACCTGCTCGGCGTGCCGGCCGAACACCCGCTCCAGGGCGTCGGAGATCTCGCCGACGGTGGCCTTGGCGCGGGCGGCGTCCACGGCGAGCTTGAGCAGGTTGGCGTCGAGGCCAGGCGCGGGGTTCTCGGCGGCCTTGGTGAGCGCGTCGAGCGCGCGCTGCACGGCCTCGCCGTCGCGCTCGGCCCGGAGACGGGCCAGCTTGTCGAGCTGCTGGGCGCGTACGGCGCTGTTGTCGACCTTGAGCACCTCGATGGGCTCGTCGTCGGCGGCGCGGTACTTGTTGACCCCGATGACCGGCTGGCGGCCGGAGTCGATGCGCGCCTGGGTACGGGCCGCGGCCTCCTCGATGCGCAGCTTGGGCAGGCCCGCCTCGATGGCCCTGGCCATGCCGCCGGCCGCCTCGACCTCCTCGATGTGGGCCCAGGCGCGCTCGGCGAGGTCGTGGGTGAGCCGCTCGACGTAGTAGGAGCCGCCCCAGGGGTCGATGACCTGGGTGGTGCCCGACTCCTGCTGCAGGAGGAGCTGGGTGTTGCGGGCGATGCGGGCCGAGAAGTCGGTGGGCAGCGCGAGCGCCTCGTCGAGGGCGTTGGTGTGCAGCGACTGGGTGTGGCCCTGGGTGGCGGCCATGGCCTCGACGCAGGTGCGGGCGACGTTGTTGAAGACGTCCTGGGCGGTGAGCGACCAGCCGGAGGTCTGGCTGTGCGTGCGCAGGCTCAGCGACTTGGGGTTGGCCGCCCCGAACCGCGACACCAGCTTGGCCCACAGCAGCCGGGCGGCGCGCAGCTTGGCGACCTCCATGAAGAAGTTCATGCCGATGCACCAGAAGAACGACAGCCTGGGGGCGAACCGGTCGACGTCCATCCCGGCGGCGATCCCGGCGCGCAGGTACTCGACGCCGTCGGCGAGGGTGTAGGCGAGTTCGAGGTCGCAGGTCGCCCCGGCTTCCTGGATGTGATACCCAGAAATGCTGATCGAGTTGAACTTCGGCATCTTTTCGCTCGTGTAAGCGAAAATATCCGAGATTATGCGCATCGAAGGGGCCGGCGGATAGATGTAGGTGTTGCGGACCATGAACTCCTTGAGGATGTCGTTCTGGATGGTCCCGGCCAGCTCCTCCGGCGCGACGCCCTGCTCCTCGGCCGCCACGATGTACATCGCGAGCACGGGCAGCACCGCGCCGTTCATGGTCATCGACACCGACATGCGGTCGAGCGGGATGCCGTCGAAGAGCTGCCGCATGTCGTAGATGGAGTCGATCGCCACCCCGGCCATGCCCACGTCGCCGGCCACGCGCGGGTGGTCGGAGTCGTAGCCCCGGTGCGTGGCCAGGTCGAAGGCGACCGACAGGCCCTTCTGCCCGGCCGCCAGGTTGCGCCGGTAGAAGGCGTTGGAGTCTTCGGCCGTGGAGAAGCCCGCGTACTGGCGGATCGTCCAGGGCTGGTTGACGTACATGGTGGGGTAGGGCCCGCGCAGGTACGGGGCCACGCCGGGATAGGTGCGCAGGAAGTCGAGCCCGTCGAGGTCGGCGGCCGTGTAGAGCGGCTTGACCCCGATGCCCTCGGGCGTCTCCCACACCTCGCCCCCGGGGACGGCCGCCGCGCCGGAGCCGGCCCCCGGCCCGAGCGGGACGCCCGAGAAGTCGGGGATCATCGCAGCACCTCCAGGTCCTCGAACGTCTGACGGAGCACGGCGAGCGCGTCGCACCCCGCGTAGAGGCAGGCGTCCACGCCCTCGTAGTCTCCCTTCCCCGCCAGCCAGACGCGTCTCGCCCCCGCGTGCCGCAGGGCGGCGGCCACGGCGCGGGCGTGCTGGGCGTACAGCTTGTCGGTGGAGCACAGGCAGGCGACGGCGGCGCCGCTCACGGCGAAGGCGGTGGCGATCTGCTCGGGGTCGGCGCCCGGCCCGGCGGTCTCGGTGGCCAGGCCGCCGGCGTGGAACAGGTTGGCGGCGAAGGAGGCCCGCGCGGTGTGCGCGGCGACCGGGCCGATGGTGGCCAGGAACACCTTCGGACGCTCGGGCAGGGCGTCGGCGACGTCGCGCAGCGCCTCGAACTCCTGGGCGTAGCGGGCCACGGGCCGCCCGGCGGAGGCGGGCGGCCGGCGCAGCGGCTTCTCGCCGGGATCGGGGAACTCGCTGACGCCGGTGATCGGGAAGCGGCGGTGGGCGATGTCGTCGTCGCGGCGGGCCCGGGTGGCCGCGACGCGCCGCTCGATCAGCTCCCCGGCGGCCGCCACGCCTCCGGCGGCCTCGATCTCCTGGAACCACGCCCAGGCACGCTCGGCCAGGTCGGCCGTGCGGCGCTCGACGTACCAGGAGCCGCCGGCGGGGTCGGCCACCCGCCCGATCCCCGACTCCTCCAGCAGCAGCGACTGCGTGTTGCGGGCGATGCGCCGGGAGAAGGCGTCGGGCAGGCCGAGCGCGGCGTCGAACGGCTGCACGGTGACCGCCTCCGCCCCGCCGACGCCCGCCGCGAAGCAGGCCAGCGTGGTGCGCAGCATGTTCACCCAGGGGTCGCGGGCGGTCATCATGGCCGCGCTGGTGACGGCGTGCTGGCGCTGGCCGCCGTGCTCGGCGGCGCCGCACACCTCGGCCACCCTGGCCCACAACCGGCGCGCCGCGCGCAGCTTGGCGATGGTGGCGAACTGGTCGGCGGTGGCGGCGTACCGGAAGTCGATCTGGCCTAGCGCTTGCTCAACCGTGAGGCCGGCGCCGGTGAGCGCGCGCAACTCGGCCACGCCCCGCGCGATCGAGCAGCCCAGTTCCTCGGCGTCGGCGGCGCCCGCGTCGTGGTACGGCGTGGCGTCGACCATGACCGCGCGCAACCCTGGGACCGCGACGCACCGCCCGGCCAGCTCCGCCCCCTCGACGCCGCTCGCGCCCAGGTTGCCGCTGGGCGTGACGCCCTGCGCGGCGGCCAGGCCGAACAGCGCCTCGGCGGCCTCCCGCGTGTGCTCCCCCGCCTCCAGCACGATCGGGGCCAGGTCGAGGTAGACGTCCTTCAGCACGGCGGGCAGCGCGCCCACCGGGATCGCGCCGTCGCCGACGACCAGCCAGAGCGAGGTGACGCCGTTCTCCAGATCGGCCAGCACCGCCTCGGGGTCGGCCACGGCGTGCCGCTGCCGGACGTCCCAGCCGGGCCGCGCCCGCGCCCCCCGCGTGAACGGCGGCGCGCCCGGCAGCCCCGGATCGCCCGGCAGGTCGCCCGCGTCGTAGAGCGGCATGACCGGCACGCCGTCGTAGGTCGGGCTGGACAGCGCCTCCTCGGGCGAGCCCGCCTCGACCCCGGACTTGCGCAGGACCTCGACCGCCAGCCTCCGCCAGTCGTCGCGAGTGGTGGGAGGAAAGCCCGCTGCCAGTTCCATGCAACGGATAGTAGGCGCTGCCCGGCCGCCGCAGTAATCCGGGGGTTACCCGTCAGCCGTCGGCGCCTCCCAGGCCAGCCTCCACGTGAGCGGGCCCACGATCCCGTCGTCCTCGACGCCCTGCTCGCGCTGGAACTTGCGGCACACGTCGCGGGAGCGGGCGCCGTACGCGCCGTCGACGGTCAGGTCGTAGCCGCGCTTGTGCATCTGCCGCTGCCAGGTGCGCACGTCCTCGCCCTCCATGACCGGCGGGTACTTCAGCAACCGGCCGGGGAAGGGCGGCGCGCCCTTGGGCGGCGGCGGGGTGGTGCCGCCGCCGGGGCGGGGCGCGCCGCGCTTGATCCAGGCGTACAGGGGGTCGCCGGGGCAGTCGGTCGAGTAGCCGTCGCGATGGCCCTTGATCTCCTTGCCGGCGCCGCCCCGGTCGCGCACGTACTGGACGGCGTCGAGGACGGCGTCCAGCATCGCGTCGGGCGGCTGCACGAGCCCGGCGTTGCCGACCAGCGCGAGCACGGCGTAGTGACCGGAGTTGAGCCCGGGACCGTTGGCCGCCGGCAGATGATGCAGCCCCCGCCCCTCGAACACCTTCCGGTGCGGACAGGCGACGAAGCTGTAGCCGATGTCCATCCAGCCGTTGCCGTCCATGTGGTACGCCTGGATCGATCGCACGAGGGAGACGCAGCCGGCGTGGTCGGACACGATGGCGGGTTCGACCCGGCCGCCGGTGTAGTGGACCTTGACGCCCTTGGTCGAGTCAAGCTGGGTGTAGGAGCCGCGGGGCGCGCGGGCCTGCCAGTCGCGGCGTAACACCAGATCGATGTCCACGAGTGCTCTCCGAGAGTAGATATCGGGACGACCGAGCGTAACGCCAGCGAGGTGAGCAGGTCCGGGGATCGCGCTATTTCACGGTCTGATCACCCGCCGTTCGGTCACGATCGCGGTGATCAGATCGTGCGGCGTCACGTCGAACGCGGGGTTCAGCGCCTGTGTGCCCTCGGGGGCCAGGCGTACACCTCCGACGGTGAGGATCTCCTCGGGGTCGCGGTCCTCGATCTCGATGTGGTCGCCGGTCGGGGTGGCGGGGTCGATGGTGGACTCGGGCGCGACCACGATGAACGGCACTCCGGCCCGTTCGGCGCCGAGCGCGAGCGCGTACGAGCCGATCTTGTTGGCGGTGTCGCCGTTGGCGGCGATGCGGTCGGCGCCGATGAGCACCGCGTCCACCTCGCCCTTGGCCAGCAGGTACGGCCCCGCCGAGTCGGCGACCAGCCGGTGCGGCGCGCCCATCCTGGCCAGTTCCCAGGTGGTGAGCCGGGCGCCCTGGAGCAGCGGGCGGGTCTCCAGGGCGAGCACCTCGGCCAGGCGGCCGCGTTCGTGCAGGGTCTGGACGACGCCGAGGGCGGTGCCGCGTTCGACGGCGGCCAGGCCGCCGGTGTTGCACACCGTCATGATCCGCAGCCGGTCGCCCTCCAGCAGGGCGGCGCCGCGCTCGCCCATGGCCAGGCAGGCGGCGATGTCGTCGTCGCGGATCCGCAGCGCGGCCGCCAGGACCGCCTGCCGGCCCTCGTCCAGGTGGGCGGCGGCCTGGTCGACGCCCCAGGCCAGGTTGGCGGCGGTCGGGCGGGCCGCGCGCAGTTCGGCGATCTGGCCGAGGTCGCCGTCGGCGAGGACGACGCCGAGCGCGCCGGCCACGCCGAGCGCGGGGGCGCCGCGCACGGCCAGCCGCCTGATCGCCGCGACGAGCTCGGCCACGGTCTCGACTCGCAGCCGCACGCACCGGCCGGGCAGCAGGGTCTGGTCCACGAGCTCGACGGCGTCGCCGGCCCAGTCGATGGTCCTCACGCCGCACACGGTAGCCCACCGGCCTGGGCCGGGCCGGGGGTCAGCGTTCGGCCAGGACGATCACCGAGTCCCCCCGGCCGAGGACGACGGTGTCGCTCTTGGCGGGGTTCAGCACGATGCCGTAGTGCGGCGGGACGTTCCTGGAGACGTTGTCGCGGTAGCCGATCGCGGTCTCGCCCCTGCGCCGGGCCGCCTCGACGATGGTGGCGAAGGTGACCTCGGCGCCGGTCCGGACGTAGGAGGCGGCGGGCCGGGGGTAGATCTCCGAGCCGTGCGAGTCGAACAGGTAGCCGAACACGTCGGCGAGGTGCCGGTTCTCGGCGAGCTGGGCCAGCAGCAGGCCGATGACGGTGTCGCTGATGACGATGTCGTCGGCCTCGGTGACCTCGGCCAGCGCCCGGTTGCCCTCGTCGTGCATCTCGCTGACGATCGAGTAGTGCTCGCCGAGCGTGCTCTGCATGTCGCGGAGCTGGAGCAGGGTCATGAGCGTGCGGGTGTCGGCGTGGTGGGGGTCGAAGCGGTCGTCGGACAGGACGATGACGTGCTGGTAGAGGCCGACGCCGAGGGATTCCAGCGCGTACCGGTCGGTGGTGTCGCAGTCCTTGACGTTGACGGTGAGGGTGCGCAGCCCGGTCAGGCCGGTGCCGGCCTTGGGGTGGTCGGCGGCGATGTCCAGGACCGAGCCCGTGGAGACGTAGCCGTCCAGGTAGCGCACGATCTGTTCGGCGCGGCCGTTCCAGTTGAGCAGGAGGGTGCGTTCGGGCTCGGGCGGCGGGGCGGCGGCGGTGGTGACGGCCTGTTCGTCGATCGGGGGCTCGCCGGTGGCGAGGGTGATGTGGGAGTCGTCGTGGGCGATGACGACGACCTGGTCCTTGGCCGTGATGACGGTGTCCATGGGCGGGTTGAGCACGACGCCGGCCGGGCCGCGTAAGCCGATGACGGCGGCGGTCTCGTAGGCGTGCAGGGCCTTGCTGTAGGTGGCGCCGACCAGTTCCTCGTCGGCGCGCAGGTAGATCTCGCCGCCGTCGAAGTTGAGCAGGTCCATGCAGACGACGGACATGCCGGACTGGCGGGAGGACTGCACGATCAGCCGGGAGGCGGTGTCGTCGGAGTCGACGAGGTGCACGTCCTCGCCGCCGGCCAGCCGGGCGGCGGCCAGGTTGCGGGCGGAGGCCAGGGCGGCGACCACGGGCGGGTGTGAGCCGTCCCGTTTGGCCAGGGCGAGCAGGATCTTGATGACGTGCGCGTCGGGGTCCTCGCCCTCGGGGGAGAGCACGACGACGGACCTGGCGGCGGTGAGGTTCATCAGGCCGAGGTCGCGCGGCTCGGTGGGACGTCCGGTGCGGCAGACCAGGCGGGTCCTGCCGAGGTCGCCGACGTGCTCGCGGATGTCCTCCTCCATGGCGAGCTTGTCGCGGTCGGCCAGGACGGCGATGACCGAGTTCTTCTGGCTGGCGTGCGCCTTGACGAGTTCGGTGACGATCGTGAAGATCTGGTCGGACCAGCCGAGCACCACGGTGTGGCCGGACTCGACGATGCGCGAGCGGCCTCTGCGCAGGCGGTCCACCTTCTGCTTGAGGCCGTTGGACAGCAGACCGACGAGCATGCTGACGATGAAGATGCCGCCCAGCGATCCGGCGAACATGACGGTCATGTAGCCGAACGAGCCCTTGTCGCTGGCGACCTTGCTGGGGGTGAGGGCGTGCATGAGGGCGACCCACAGCACCTGCCCTGGGCCGCTGACGCCGTCGGGCTCGTCGGGCGCGAGCCAGAGCGTGAGCGCGGCCACCACGAGGATGAGCGCGACCGACACCACCGCGAGCCAGCCGATGAGCGAGGCCGTCCCCCTGGACATGGTGTTGTCGAACCAGTACCGCGCCCGTTCGCGGACCGTGATCCTCGACACTTCCCCGATACCTCCGTGTAAGGAGTGATTTAAACCGACGTCACAAGGTACCGGGCGATCTTGGCTTCCGCATGGCGACCGGTAACGTAGCCGCCATGGTGATCCCCCTCACACCGGACGATCCGGCGTTCCTGGGCGATTTCCGGCTGGCCGGGCGTCTGGGCGAGGGCGGGCAGGGCGTGGTCTACCTGGCCCACTCCGCCTCCGGGGAGCCGGTCGCGGTCAAGCTGCTCAACGCCGGTGACCAGGAGACCCGGGCGAGGCTGGCGCGCGAGCTCGACGCGCTGGAGTCGATCGCCTCCTTCTGCACGGCCCGCGTGCTCGGCGTCTCGACGCGGGGCTCGCGGCCGTACGTGGTGAGCGAGTTCGTGGACGGGCCCTCGCTGGCCGACCGGGTGGCCGGGAACGCCGCCGGGAACGCCGCCGGGAACACCGCCGGGAACACCGCTGGGAACGTCGCCGGGCGCGGCCCGCTGCGCGGCGGGGAGCTGGAACGCCTGGCGGTCGGCACGGCCACCGCGCTGGCGGCCATCCACGCGGCCGGGGTCGTCCACCGGGACTTCAAGCCGTCCAACGTGCTGCTCGGGCCGGACGGGCCGCGGGTGGTGGATTTCGGCATCGCCAGGGCCGAGGGGGCGGCGACGCACACCTCGGGGCTGGTCGGCACGCCCGCGTACCTGTCGCCGGAGCAGATCGCGGGCTCGCCCGCCTCCGGGGCCTCCGACGTGTTCGCGTGGGGGGCGACGATGGTCTACGCGGCCACGGGGGTCAGCCCGTTCGGGGCGGACACCGTGCCGGCGGTGCTGCACCGGGTGCTGCACGCCGAGCCCGACCTGTCGGCGCTCCCGCCCCGGCTGCGCGGGCCGGTCGCCGGCGCCCTGGCCAAGGACCCCGCCCACCGCCCGACGGCCGCCGCCCTCCTGATGACCCTGGTCTCCCCCACCCCGGCCACAGGACCGGGAGCAGGAGCGGCACCGGGGCCGGGAGCGCGGGCTCTGAGGGACGCGAGGGCGGCCGACACGCGCGAGAGCCGCGCGGCCCGAAATCGGGGACGCCGCGCCCTCGTCGGCGCCGGAGCGGCCCTGCTGGCCCTGGCCGTGGCCGGCGGCGTGGTCCTGCTGACCACCCGCACGCCCGGCTCGACCGCCATCCAGTCCACCCCGCCGCCGTCCACGGCCGCCGCCGCCCTCTCCACCCCGCCGGCCACGGCCACCGGCCCCGCCACACCCGCCGCGACCTCCGGGACGGCCACGGCGCCGGCCACCGCGACCCCTGGCGGCACCGGCGATCTGAAGATCCCGGCCGCCTTCGCCGGCACCTGGTCCGGCCACACCGACACCACCAACCCGCTCGACCCCGACGGCGCCGAGAACACGGTGGAACTGAAGGCCGGCCAGTCGCGGGCGGCCTGGACGGAGAAGGACTCCCAGGTCGACTGCGCCGCCACGATCACCCTGACCGAGGTGCGCCCGGACCGGCTGACTTTCTCCCTCGGGACGTCCACGGGCGGCTGCATCCCGGGTACTGTCTGGCTGGAGCTTGAAGGCGACACTCTCACCTACACCTGGCGGGACGTGCCCGGCCTGGGCATGGTCACCCAGACCGGCGATCTCGGCAAAAAGTGACCGAACCACTCGTATAACCCTTCGACATCCGAGCCCACGAAGGAGATCCTTTACCTATGTCTGTGATCAGGGAGGTGCCGTTCCCCAGCGCGGACTCCTCGTCCGAGCTGCCGATGAACATCTGGATCGACGACGCCGACTCAGCGATCGACGTCATCGACGCCCTGGCGTTGTCGCCGTTCGCGACCGGCGTCCAGCCCTGGTCCAAGCTGGCCAATCTGGAGCGCGTACGTCCGGACGCCCGGTTGCAGCCGGCCGAGGGCCGGATGCTGCGCACCGCGCAGGTGGAGGACGGTTCGGAGTCGCGGCTCATCTGCGGCGAGGGCTGGACGCTGCGGGTCGTGCGGCACCGCAACCGCACCGCCACGGTGAGCGTGACGGCGGTGAGCGAGGAGCTGGCCGCCTCGGTGCTGAAGGAGAGCATCGACGGCGCCGAGGAGCCGATGCCCGACGCCGACCACGTCGAGATGGGCTTCTGGTGGCGCGGCTCCCACGGCGGCAACCGGTCGGAGAAGCCGATCACCGCCCAGCCGTGGGACGAGATCGGCACGAACTACTCGGCGCAGGTGCGCCCGGCGCTCGGCCGCCTGATGGCGACCACGCCCGCCGACGTCAACGGCCGGCTCATCCTGCTGCACGGCCAGCCGGGCACCGGCAAGACCACGCTGCTGCGCACCCTGGCCAAGCAGTGGCACGACTGGTGCCAGGTCGACTGCGTGCTCGACCCCGAGCGGCTGTTCAACGACCCGGGCTACCTGATGGAGGTGGCGGTCGGCTACGACACCGACGACGACACGCAGCGGTGGCGGCTGCTGGTGCTGGAGGACTGCGACGAGCTGATCAGCTCGGGCGCCAAGGCCCAGGCGGGGCAGGGGCTGTCGCGGCTGCTCAACCTCACCGACGGCCTGCTCGGCCAGGGCCGCGACGTGCTGGTGGCCATCACCACGAACGAAGACCTGACCCGCCTGCACCCGGCCGTCATCCGTCCGGGCCGGTGCCTGGCGCAGATCGAGGTGGGCCCGCTGACCAGAGACGAGGCGGTCGCCTGGCTGGGGTCGTCGCAGGGCGTGGGCGCCTCGGGGGCGACGCTCGCCGAGCTGTACGCCCTGCGCGCCGGCCGCGCGATCGCCCCGGCGGGCACGGACGAGTCCACCGGTCTCTACCTCTGATCCGGCTCCGCCGGGGGCGCCACGCGCGTCCCCGGCGTCCGCGCGCCGGGGGCACGTCCGGGCTGGTACGTAAACCAACCGATGTGCGACACCGGGTGTGAAACCACAATATGGCTGGTGCTCACCGTCGATCTGGCGCGCGTCGCCTTCACCCGTCTCACCGTGCCCGGAGGCACGTGGACCAGCGAGGAACACCGGGTCGGCTTCGCGGCCACCCAGCTCGTGCCCTCGTGGACCGCGCGCACCCCGCCCGGCGGCGGGGTCGAGGTGGAGCTGCGGGCCAGGACCGGGGCGGGCACGCTGACCAAGTGGTACGTCATGGGCCGGTGGTCCGAGCACGGGCCGCGCACCTCGGTGCCCGGCCAGGGCGACGAGGACGGCGACGTGGCCGTGGACACGTTCGTGGCCAGGCGGCCGGTCGTGGCGTTCCAGCTGAGGGTCACCGCGCGCGGCGAGGGCGCGCGGATGACCTCTCTCGGCGTGCTGGCCTCGGCCCTGCCGCAGCGTCCGGTCACGGTGAGCGCGCCAGGGGTGGCCGGGCACGTCGAGCTGGACGTGCCCGGCCACTCCCAGTACGCGCACGCCGGGCACCACCCGCGCTGGGACGGCGGCGGCGCGAACTGGTGCAGCCCCGCCTCGGTGGCGATGGTGCTGGCCTTCTGGGGCCGCGGCCCCGAGCCCGGCGAGCTGGCCTGGGTGGGCGCGGACGACCCCGCACCGGCGGTGGACCACGCGGCCATGGGCACCTACGACGACAGCTACCAGGGCACCGGGAACTGGCCGTTCAACGTGGCCTACGCCGGGCGTTACGGGCTGACCGGCTTCGTGACCAGGCTGCTGTCGGCGGCCGAGCTGGAGGCGTTCGTGCTGGCGGGGATCCCGGTGATCGCCTCGCTGTCGTTCCGGGCCCATGAGCTGCCCGGCTCCGGCTACTCCACGAACGGCCACATCCTCGTCGTCACCGGCTTCACCGCCGCGGGCGACGTCGTCGTCAACGACCCCGCCGCGCCCGCGGACGGCGAGGTTCGGCGGATCTACCCGCGGGCAGCGTTCGAGAACGTGTGGCTGAGGAGCTCGGGCAGCGGCGGCATCGTGTACGTCCTCCATCCGCCCGGGCACCCGCTGCCTCCCTGTACCAACGGCAATTGGTGATCTTTCATGAGTATTCGACCGATCGATGTGGCGCGTACCGACGGCGGCCCCCAGTGGGTGGAGGCCGTCGCCACGCCCGAGGGCGTGGAGGTGTGGTGGGACGAGCCGCGCCCGCACGAGGGCGGCAGGCGCTGCGTGGTGCGCCGCCTGCCCGACGGCTCGCGCGCCGACGCGCTGCCTCAGGGCTGGAACGCCCGCAACCGCCTGGTCGAGTACGGCGGCCGCTCCTGGCGCCCGCTGCCGGGCGGCGGCCTGGTCTTCACCCATTGGGCCGACCAGCGGCTCTACCGCCTGGACGCCGCCCCCGGGACGGCCGCCGAGCCGGTCGCCCTGACGCCCGAGGGCCCGGCCCGGTACGGCGACCTCTACCTGCCGCCCGGCCGCGACGAGGTGTGGGCGGTCCGCGAGATCGACGACGCGCGCGACCTGGTCGCGGTCCCCCTGGACGGCGGCCCGCTCAGGGTCGTCGCCCGCGCCCACCATTTCCTGATGAACCCCCGCCTTTCCCCCGGCGGCACCCGGATCGCCTGGATCGGCTGGAACCACCCCGACATGCCCTGGGACGGCACCGAGCTGTGCGTGGCCGACCTGTCCCCGGACGGCGTCGCGGGCCCCCACCGGGTCGTGGCCGGCGGCCCCGAGGAGTCGGTGACGCAGGCCGAGTGGCGCGACGAGGAGTCCCTGTACGCCGTCACCGACCCGACCGGCTGGTGGAACGTGCACCTCGTGCACCTCGACGGCTCCCCCTCGCGCAACCTCACCCCCGTGGAGCTGGAGTTCGGCGCGGCGGCCTGGAAGCCGGGCCTGGCCTGCCTGGCCCCGGCGGGCGAGCAGCTGGTCGTCGTGTACGGCACCGCCGACCACCGCCGCCTGGGCGTGCTGGACCCGGCGACGGGCGGCCTGCGGGAGATCGGCGGGGACGGGCACACGTACTGGGCCTCGACGGTGTCGGCGGCCGGGGGCAAGGCGGTGGCGGTGGGGGCGACGCCGTACACGCCGCTGGAGGTGACGCTGGTCGATCTCGCCACCGGCGGGCACGAGGTCGTCTCGGCCCCCAAGCCGCTGCCGGACCGGGCGCTGCTGCCCACCCCGGAGGCGGTGACGATCGAGGGCGTGCACGCCCATCTCCACCCGCCGGCGGGGGTCGCCGGGCCGGCGCCGTACGTGATCTTCGTGCACGGCGGCCCGACCGGGAACACGCCGGTCGTGCTGGACCTGGAGGTCGCCTACTTCACCAGCAGAGGGATCGGCGTGGCCGTGGTGAACTACGGCGGCTCCACCGGTTACGGCCGGGCCTACCGCGAGCGGCTGCGGCACCAGTGGGGCGTGGTGGACGTCCAGGACTGCGCGAAGGTGGCGCGCGGGCTGGTGCAGCTCGGCCTGGCGGACGCGGCCAGGATCGCGATCCGGGGCGGCAGCGCCGGCGGCTGGACCACGGTGGCCGCGCTGGTGCACAGCGACGTGTTCGCGGGTGGCGTCGCGCACTACGCGATCACCGACCCGGAGAGCTGGGCGGCCGAGACGCACGACTTCGAGTCGCGCTACCTCGACGGCCTGGTGGGCCCGCTGCCCGAGACGCGGCAGCGGTACACCGACCGCTCGCCGCTCCTGAACGCGGCCCGGGCATCGGGCCCATGCCTCATGCTGCACGGTCTGGAGGACGCGATCGTGGACGTGAGCCAGGCCGAGCGATTCACCGCCGAACTGGACAAGCACGGCAAACAGTGGGCTCTGCTCACCTTCGCCGGCGAGCAGCACGGCTGGCGCAGGGAAGAGACCATCGTGGCGGTGCTGGAGGCCGAGCTGGCCTTCTACGGGCTGATCTTCGACCTGGAGACGCCCGGCGTGCCGCCGCTGACGCTGAAGGGGAGAGCGTGAAGAGCGTCGCCGAGATCTGCTCGGACCTGATCAGGTTCGACACCACCAACCCGGGCTCGGGCGAGCGCCCGGCGGCCGAGTACGTGGCCACGCTGCTGGCCGACGCGGGGCTGGAGCCGGTGGTGTTCGAGTCGGAACCCCGGCGCACGACCGTCGTGGCCAGGATCGACGGCGACTCCTCCGACGCGCTGCTCGTCCACGGCCACCTGGACGTGGTGCCGGCCGACCCCGCCGAGTGGCGGATGCACCCGTTCTCCGGCGAGATCACCGACGGCTGCGTGTACGGCCGGGGCGCGGTGGACATGAAGGGCTCGTGCGCGATGACGCTCGCGGCCGTGCTGGACATGGCGGCGCGCGGCGTGCGGCCTAAGCGGGACCTGGTGCTGGCCTTCCTGGCCGACGAGGAGGCGACCGGCGACCACGGCTCCCGGTACGCGGTGACCGAGCACCGGCACCTGTTCGACGGCGTCACCGAGGCCATCAGCGAGTCGGGCGGCTTCAGCGTCGAGGCCGGCGGGCGGCGCGTCTACCCGATCGCCGTCGGCGAGCGCGGCACCGCCTGGATGAAGGTGACCGCCCACGGCGTGGCGGGCCACGGCTCGCGGCCCGCCGTGGACAACCCCGTCGCCACGCTGGCCCACGCCCTGTCGCGGGTCGCCGCGCACCAGTGGCCGGTACGCCTGACGCCGTCGGTCGCCGCGCTCCTGGAGAGCCTGTCGGAGATCACCGGCCGGCCGATCGACCTGGACCGGCTGGACGCCGAGGCCGACCGGCTGGGCGCGCTCGGCGAGCTGTTCCACGGCCAGATCCGCAACTCGGCGAACCCGACGATGCTGGCGGCCGGTTACAAGGTGAACGTGGTGCCCTCGACGGCCTCGGCGCACGTGGACGGCCGGTACCTGCCGGGCCTGCAGGAGGAGTTCCTCGCGACGATCGACGAGCTGCTCGGGCCGAAGATCACCCGTGAGTTCGTGAACCTGGAGGAGGCGCCCGCCGCGCCGTACCCGTCGGCGTTCTTCGACGAGCTGGCGGGGGCGCTGGTGGCCGAGGATCCGCAGGCGCGGCCGGTCCCGTACGTGATGAGCGGCGGCACCGACGCCAAGTCCTTCGCCACCATCGGCATCCAGGGGTACGGCTTCGCCCCGCTCATGCTCCGGCCCGATCTGGACTACTTCGGCATGTTCCACGGCAAGGACGAGCGGGTGCCGGTGGAGGGCCTGGAGTTCGGCACCCGCGTGCTGACCCGCCTGCTCACCTGACCGTCCCGGCCCGGCGACGCCCTCGGGCCGCCGGGCCGAACCAGGCGGTCAGCGCGTCCTCCAGACCGCTCCCGCCCGCCCAGGCGACGTAACCGTCGGGACGGACGAGCAGCGACCCGCCACCGGCCTGGGGCATGTCGGCCACGGCCGGGCGCACGCGGTCGCGGTGCCCCGCCAGAGCGTCGGCCGACGCGCCCGCGCCGCCGGACAGGTCGAGCAGCAGCCCCCGCCCGTCCCGCAGCAGCTCCGCGACCGGCCGCCCGGCCTGTTCCGCCGTCGCGGCTTGCGCGTCCGGCAGCGGGGTGGCGGTCAGGGACGGGGTGAAGCGGCCCACGCGGGGGTCGGGCGCGGCGGGCGCGTAGTCGACGTCGGTGCCCTCGACCATGCGGGTGAAGTGGCGCTCGGCGTCCGGCAGCGCCATCACCTCCGCCAGCACCTCGCGCAGCGCGTCCACCTGGGCTCCCGGGCGCATCGCCGCCACCTGGGCGCGGGTGTTGCGCAGCACGCGGGCCGCCACCGGGTGACGCTCGCCGGTGTAGGTGTCCAGCAGGCTCTCCGGGGCCGCGCCGCGGGCGACCAGCGCCAGTTTCCAGCCCAGGTTGACGGCGTCCTGCAGCCCCAGGTTGAGTCCCTGGCCGCCGATCGGCGAGTGCACGTGGGCGGCGTCCCCCGCCAGCAGGACGCGTCCGTTGCGGTAGGAGTCGGCGTGCCGGGTGTTGTCGCTGTAGCGGACGCCGGCCTCCAGGCGGGCGACCCCGACGTCCTCCCCGGTCACCCGGCGCAGGCTGCCCGCCAGCTCCTCGGCGGTCACCGGCGCGTCCCGCCCGGAGGACGCGTCGCCGGGGCCGCCGTCGAACTCGATGGTCGCGATCTCTCCGGGCACCAGCGACAGGTTCACCAGCCCGCCCGGGCTGCGCAGGGACGAGCCGACCACCCCTGGGCCGGTCAGCGTGGCCACGGCCGTCCTGCCGGTCATGGTGGCGGGCGTGCCGGAGAAGGCGAACCCGGACCGCTTGCGCACCAGGCTCCGCCCGCCGTCGCAGCCCACCAGGTAGGCGGCCTCGACGCGCTCGCCGTCCGCCAGGGTGGCCACCACGCGGTCGGCGTGCGCGGTGACGTCCACGACGGCGCGGCCGTGCCGGACCGGCACGCCGAGCTCGGCGGCCCGCGCGGCCAGCACGGCCTCGATCCGGTGCTGCTTGAGCATGACGTACTCGGCCGTGCCGTCCTGCGCCAGCAACGGCAGGCCGGCGAAGTGGCCGCGCATCACGCCCTTCCGCAGCAGCTCGGTCATCATGCCGACCATGTCGGAGCGGTCCGGCTCGGGGCCTGCGGCCAGCTCGTCGAGCATCCGCCACTGCGCCTCGGCCAGCGGCTCCACCAGCCCGCGCAGCTCCAGCGAGTGCAGGGTGCGGGCGTTGAGCGAACGCAGGCCGAGGCTGCGGCTCACACGTTCCGCGCCGGTGGCCGCCTCCAGAACCAGCGGCCGCGCGCCGCCGAGCCGGAGCTCGCAGGCCAGCAGCAGCCCGACCGGCCCGCCGCCCACGATGATCACGTCGGTCATGCCGACTCCTTACTTACGCCGTATGCTTACGTCGTAAGTAGAGCACGTACACCGTAAGCTCTGTCAAGCGCGAAGGGAGAGCCGATGGCACGGCGCGAGCCGCTGAACCGGGACAAAGTGCTGGCCGCAGCCCTGGAGCTGGCCGACAACGAGGGCCTCGACGGCCTGTCGATGCGGCGGCTGGCCAAGGTGCTGGGCGTCGAGGCGATGTCGCTCTACAACCACGTCTCGAACAAGGCCGACCTGGTCGACGGCATCGTGGAGCTGGTGTTCCGCCAGATGGAGCCGCCCGACCCGGAGCTGCCGTGGCAGGAGCAGCTGCGCGCGACGGCACGCAACATGCACCGGGCGTTCAGCCGCCATCCGGTGGTCCCACTGGCGCTGGCGACCGACCGGTCCAACCCGACCTCGCCGCACGCCCTGCGGACCCTCGACGGCCTGGTCGGCACGCTGTACGCGGCGGGCTTCGACGACCTGGGCGTCTGGCGGGCGCTGACCGCCGTGAACGGCCTGGTGTTCGGCACCCTGCTGCTGTCCACCGGCGGCTTCGGCGGCGCCCCCGGCCGGCACGCGGGCGAGGAGCAGGTGGGCGTCTACATCCGCGCCCTCGACCCCGTCCGCCTGCCGCACTTCGCCCGGCTGCTCCACTGGACGCGCGGCGGCGTCGATCCGGCCGCCGACTTCGACCAGGCCCTGGACCTGCTGATCGACGGTCTCGCGAAGGCCGTCGCAAACTAGTGGAACAAACTATTCCGTTCTGCTAATATGGAGTCATCTCGAAAGGAGCTCCACATGGGCGACATCATCAGCGGCTGGGACGTTCTGGACGCCTCGCACGAGGCGCTGCGCAAAGCCGTCAGCGGCATCCCGGCGGGCGGCTGGGACCTGCCGACCCCGTGCTCCGAGTGGAGCGTCACCAAGGTCTTCAAGCACGCCGTGGGCGACCAGATCGGCTTCGCCGCCACGCTCACGGGCGAGGCCGGGCCGGCGTTCAACCCGTTCGACCCGCCCGCCGAGCCGGGCGCCGACCCGGCGGCCGAGCTCGATGACGCGCTGACCCGCTCGGCCAGCGCGTGGGCCGCGGTCGACCGCGACGCCGCCGAGGTGCCCACGCCGGTGCCGCCGAACAAGATGTCGCCGTGGGCGGGCTCGACGGCGTGCGCGCTCGACGCGGCCGTGCACGCCTGGGACATCGCCGTGGCCACCGGTCAGCCCTCGCCGCTGACGCCGGAGATGGCCGGGCCGCTGCTGGAGGTCGCCCGGCAGATCGCCGACCCGCTGCGCCCGTGGGGCGCCTACGCCCCGGCGCTCCCCGACGACGCCTCCGGCGACGAGGTCGCCGCGCTGCTGCGCTACCTCGGCCGCGACCCGCACTGGTCGCCGGCCGCCTGAGGCCCGCGTGCGCCCCGCCCGAGCGGCGGGGCGCCGGCAGGGCGCATGACCTCGGTCAGGAGAACTTGGTCTGCGGACGCTCCTCGCGCTCGCCGTCGACGAAGATGTCCAGCTTCTCGTTGTAGAAGGCGATCAGACCCGCCACGCGCTCGCTCTCGGGCAGCGGCGTGCGGTAGGACCAGGCCAGGTCCTTCTTCCCGTTGACCGACCAGTACTCCGCCGTCCCCTTGTACGGGCAGCGGGTCGCGGTGTCGGTGTGCTCCAGCAGGTCGAGCCGTACGTCGGTCTTGGGCAGGTAGTAGCGGGCCGGCAGGCCGGTCTCGAACAGGATGCGGGCGTTGCGCGAGTCGGCCACGGTGACCCCGTCCACCTCCACCCGGATGTGCCGCGAGCTCGGCAGGATGTCCACCCGCGTGTACGGGTCGCGGGCGTGCACGTAGACCTCCTCGTCCTCCTCGAACCAGGCGTCCATGGCGTCCCAGTCGAAGCGCACGTGCCCGCGGATCTCCTCCAGCGGCGAGTCGCCGTAGACCAGCGCCGCCTCCGGGGCCTGCGCGGCGCCCGAGGTGACCGTGTGGACGGCGGCGTCGCCCCTGCTCGGGGAGTGCCTGGACGCGCCGGTCGGCTTGAGCGCCGCCTCATCGACGTCCTGGAGGGGGAAGTAGTAGGTGGGGTAGAAGGGGCCTTCCCACACCAGCAGGGCCCGGGTCGTGTCGGCGATCGGCCGGCCGCCCAGGTAGGTCCGCACGCGCTTGGCCGACCGCTCGACGCGGACCCGGCCCCGGTTCGTGGCATCCATGTCCCGGCCAACCCGCGTGGCGGCGGGGCTATTCCGGCACTCAGACCCCGAACAGCGCCAGCGTCGCCCACGTGGTGAGCGTGCCGGTGACCGCGCCCGCCGCGACCTGCGCCCATGTGTGATGGGCGAGGCGGACCCTGGCCCAGCACACCAGCGCCACCACGGCCGCGCCGGCGATCGCCACCGGCACGGCGGGCAGCACGTGCGCCAGCACCACCACCGTGCCCGCCGAGACCGCGGCGTGGAAGGAGATCTTCCAGCGGGTGGTGATCGGCACGGTCACCGCCAGGGCTACCAGCATCGCGGTCACCGTGGCCACCAGCAGCCGCGGCGCGCCCAGCACGACCAGCAGCGCGAGCGCGACCAGCACGGCGGCCACGGCGGCCAGCAGCGGACCGGTGCGGCGGGCCCGGTCGACGATGTGGTGGGAGTCGAGCCGCCCCGAACGCACGCCGAGCGCGATCACCGCCGCCGGCACGCCGCCGCAGAACGCCGAGGCCACCAGCCCCCAGGCCGCTCCCGCCCATCCCTGGGCGAGCAGGCCCACGGCGGGCGGCATGACGATCACCAGCACTTGCGGTGCCAGCAGGTTCGTCACCCGCTTCGCCACCAGGTCGGCCATCATGGCATGAAAGATTACGCGATCATGGCCGCTGCCCGTTTCAGCGACGCCCCGGCCGCTCCGGGGCCGCCTGGTCAGCCCTTGCCGGCGGCGTTCACGATGCGGGTCGTGGAGCGGTCGGGGATGGCCGCCATCTCCCAGCACTCCGCGCCCAGGATGGCCGCCGCCGTGGCCCGCGCGCCCGCGTGCGGGTCGCCGGCCGTGTGGGCCAGCGCGCCGGGCCGCATCGGCGCGAGCAGGTCGATGTAGTCCTCGGGGCCGTGCGCCTCGGGCGGCCCGGCCACCACGAAGACGCCGGCCACGCAGCGCAGCGCGGCCAGCACCTCGGCCCGCTCCGCCGCCGGGTTGAACGGCCGGCTGGGCCCCTTCCACGCCCGCACGCGCGGGTCGTCCTCCACGCCGACCACCAGGGGCAGCCCGCGGGCGGCCACGGCGCCCAGGTAGCGCACGTGGCCGACGTGCAGGATGTCGAAGACGCCGGTCACGACGGCCGCCCCGGGCCGGTCGTACGGCTCCACCCAGACGGCCTCCAGGCTGCTCACGCGACCTCCTCCGACGGCCGGGCGAGTAGGCTGCTGTGCACGCTTTGCTCCCCCACGGGCCTAGACGACTCGTCGATCGCAGCGTACTCGGTCGCCGCGGCAGGTCGTGCAGGCGACCTTGGAAAGAGCATTCCTACCTTTTCGCGATAATCTCTCGCCCCCTGCCCGCGCGTCTCATGACGTCACCTGATTCGGGGGAGGTCGCCGTGGCGCCGAGGGACTCAGACCATGCCGACGGGGGTGAGACGCCCGGCTTCCGCGACCTCGCGGTCCGGCTTCCGGGGGTCGCGTCCCAGGTCTCGCGGGCCAGGGGGCTCGTGACGGACGCGCTCGGCCGCGATCACCCCTTCCATGACGACGTGGTGCTGCTCACCAGCGAGCTGGCCACGAACGCGATCCTGCACACCAGGTCCGGGGACGGCGGCTCGTTCACGGTGTCGGTGCTCAGCTCGGACACCACGGTCCGGGTGTGCGTGGCCGACGGCGGCGCGGACGGCCCGCCGTGCGTGTGCCGGACCGCTCCGCAGGCGACCAGCGGCCGGGGACTGCCGCTGATCGAGGCGCTCAGCCACCGGTGGGGGTTCGTCCGCGAGGGGGGCTCGACGACCGTCTGGTTCGAGCTGACGCAGGCCCGCGTGCCCGCCGGGCAGGAGCCGTGCGTCACAGGTCGAGCCGGCACAACCCTTCGGCCAGCGCCTTCGTGGTGAGCCTGGTGCGGCTGTCGCAGCCCAGCTTGGCGAAGATGTGCTCCAGATGGGTGGTCACCGTCCGGACGCTCAGCACCAGGCAGGCCGCGATCTGCGGGTTGGAGTCGCCGGCCGCGACCCGGGTGAGCACGTCGACCTCGCGGCCGGTCAGGTCGTAGGGCAGCGGGCAGGGCCGTTCGGCGGCGACCGCGCCCTGCAGCGAGCCCTGGTAGCCGACGCCGGCCCGCAGCAGCCGCACCTCGTGCCAGCGGCCGCCGCCGTCGAGCCACAGGCCGCGCCGGCTCAGCTCGCGCGAGTCGATGAACGCCCGCGCGAAGGCCGCCATGGCGGGGTCGTCCCACAGCTCGCGGGAGACCTCGTGGCCGGGCACCGCGCGGCGCTCGCCGAGCCGGTCGAAGGCGACCGCGCGGAAGTCGGGCGGCAGCCCGGCGGGGTCGATCACGCACCGGGTCAGGTCGGTGACGTGCGCGAGCATCGGGCTCACGGCGGCGACGAGGGCGCCGGCCAGCAGCGGGAAGGCGTCCTTGGCGGCCAGGTGCAGCAGGCCGGTGTAGCGGCCGCCGTCGGCGAGGAACAGCGGCGCGGTCAGCCCGGCCCGCCATCCGTAGGGGGCCAGGTGGCGGCGGAAGTACCGTTCGGTGCCCGGCTGCGGCATGGGCACCGGCCGCCGCCCGGCGATGGCCTCGCGGCAGGCGTCGAGCGCGGCGTACTCCTCGGCGGCGTCGCGGTCGATGCGGCGGTGGCCGTCGGAGACGACGCTGTGGTGCCGGCCGGTGGCGGGGTCGTAGGCGACGAACTCGTAGGCGTCGAGCGGGACCACCTGGCGCAGCGCCGCCATCGCCGCGTGCGCGCCGCCACCTCCCGCGACCTGGTAGCCGACCTCGGCGAACGCCTGCAACTGGCGGACGCTCAAGGTGATCTCAGCCACGTGCTCTTTTATATCATTTGCCATTCCTTGACCGGCTGTTGAAGATTTTCTTCACGGCCGCCGCGGTGCTACGGTGGCAGGCATGCAGCGCGCTCTCGTCACGACGACGCCGGACACGGTCCCGGCGCGCTGATTCCACGCATCCCGGGCGGGCGCCCGGGAGCTGGTCGTTCGCCCTTTCACCGCAAAGGACGATCATGAACGACCACCGCAGGCTCGGCCGCGAGCTGGAGATCTTCGGCACCGACCCGCTGATCGGCTCCGGCCTGCCCTACTGGCTGCCCGCCGGGGCCGCCGTGCGCAAGGCCGTGGAGGACTACGTCCACGAGCTCGAACGCCGCCACGGCTACGTGCACGTCAACTCCCCCGTGCTCGGCAAACGCGAGCTGTACGAACGGTCGGGCCACTGGGCGCACTACGCCGAGGACATGTTCCCGCCCATGAACGTGGGCGGTGAGGAGTTCGTGCTGCGGCCCAGCCTGTGTCCGCACCACGCGCTGATCTACCGCTCGCGCGGGCGCAGCCACCGGGAGCTGCCGCTGCGCGTGGCCGAGCTCGGCGGCATGTATCGCTCGGAGCTGTCGGGCGTGCTCGGCGGCCTTACCAGGGTGCGGGCCATCCAGCTCAACGACGGCCACGTGTTCTGCGCGCCGGAGCAGGCGGCGGCCGAGGTGTCGGCCGCGCTCGACCTGATCGAGGCCGCGCACGCCCAGCTCGGCATCGAGGCCGCCCGCTACCGGCTCTCGCTGCGCGGCGAGGGCGGCAAGTTCGTGGACGACCCCGCGATGTGGGCGCGCTCGGAGGCCGTGCTGCGCGAGGTGCTGCAGGAACGCGGCCGCGCCTACGACGAGGAACGCGGCGAGGGCGCCTTCTACGGCCCGAAGATCGACATCCAGATCGCCGACCCGGCGGGACGCGAGAGCACCCTGTCGACCGTCCAGGTGGACCTGTACCAGCCCGAGCGCTTCGACCTGTCGTACGCGGGCGGCCGGCGTCCCGTCATGGTGCACCGCAGCGTGGTCGGCGGGATCGAGCGCCTGGTCGCGCACCTGATCGAGGTGCACGGCGGCGCGTTCCCGGCGTGGCTGGCGCCCGTGCAGGCGGTCGTGCTGCCGCTGTCGGACGCCGAGCTCCCGGCGGCCGAGGACCTGCTGCGGCGGGCGGTGGCCGCCGGGCTGCGGGCCGAGCTGGCGCCCGCGGACCGTGGCAGCCTCGGGGCCAGGATCAGGGCGCACCGGCTGGTGCCGTACCAGCTCGTGGTGGGGCCGCGGGAGGTCTCGGACGGCGTGCCGTCCGTCCGGCTGCGGGACGGCGGCCAGGCGGGCCCGGTGCCGGTCGAGAGGCTGGCCGCGAAGTGCCGGCCGCGCTTCTGACGTCCCTCACCGGCGTTCAGAGCCAGTCCTTCTTCTTGAAGACCGCGTACAGCACCACGGACGCCACGGCCACCAGCACCGACGACACCCAGAAGCCCGAGATGTCCCCGGAGCCGGGGTAGGGCACGTTCTGGCCGTAGAAGCCGGTGATGGCGGTGGGCACCGCGATGATGGCGGCCCAGCTCGTCACCCGCTTCATGATCTCGTTGAGGCGGAAGCCCTGCTGGGCCAGGCGGGTCTCGCGGACGTTGGCGAGCATGTCGCGGATCGCCTCCACCCACTCGGCGACCCGCTGGACGTGGTCGTAGACGTCCTCGTAGTAGGGGGCCATCACCGGGTCGGCGACGATCTCCTGGTCGCGGCGGAGCAGCGTGCCGAGCACCTCCCGCATCGGCATGGAGATCTTGCGCAGCCTGGCGGTGTCCTTGCGCAGCACGTACATGGCGCGCTGGAGCTGCCTGCCGTCGCGGGGCGCGTCGTCGAACAGCGACTCCTCCATGGCCTCGGCCCGCGCGTCGAGGTCCTGGACGAGGTCGAACTGGCTGTCCACGACGTAGTCGAGCAGGCCGTGCAGCAGGAAGGAGACGCCGTGCCCGGCCAGGCGGGAGGTCGCGTCCCAGCGCCTGACCACCTCGTCGATGTCGAAGCAGGCGTTCTCCCGCACGGTCACCAGGGCGTTGCGGGTGACGAAGGCGTTCACCTCGACGGGGACGAGGCGGCCCTCGTCGAGGTGGATGCCGTACACGGTGATGAACAGGTGGTTGTCGTAGACGTCCACCTTGGGGCGCTGGTGGTCGCTGAGGACGTCCTCGACGGCCAGTTCGTGCAGGCCGAGCTCCTCGCCGACCTGGTTGAGCTGCTCGGGGGTGGGCGAGCACAGATCGAACCAGACGGCGGCCTCGGGGTCGCCGACGTGGTCGGAGACCTCCTCGACGGGGAAGCCCTCCTTTTCGAGGACGCCGTTCCTGTACAGACGCGTGCGCATCAGGTGAGTCTGGCAAATCGCCGGGCATCGCGCACGGCCGCTCCCCCCGGATCGTTGTTGAAGTAGACGTGGACGTCCCGCCATCCGGCCTGCTCCACCCTCCTCGCCCAGCTCTTCAGCGCCGCCGCGCCGTAGGAGGGCCGGGGGGCCGCCAGGCCCTCGTGCAGACGCACGTACCCCCAGTCGGCGGTGCGCCACAGCGGCGTCAGCGGCCGGCCGAGCCGGTCGGCCCAGCACAGCGCGGCGCCCCGCGCGAGCAGCACCTCGCGCACCTCGCCGGTCCACCAGGAGTCGTGCCGCGGCTCCACCGCCACCCGCACGCCGCCGGGAAAGCAGCCCAGGCAGCGGTCCAGCAGGGCGGGGTCGGCGCGCAGCGTGGGCGGCAGTTGCAGCAGGACCGGGCCCAGCTTCTCCCTGAGCGCCCCGGCGGCCGCCATCAGCCGGGCGACCGGCTCCTCGGGCCCGGCCAGCCGCTTGATGTGGGTGAGGTAGCGGCTGGCCTTGACCGCCATCACGAACCCGTCGGGCGTGCGCTCCCGCCAGGCGGCGAACGTCTCCGGCGACGGCAGGCGGTAGAAGGCGTTGTTGCTCTCGACCGTGGGGAACTCGGCCGCGTACGTCTCCAGCCACAACCGCTGCGGGACCCCCTCGGGGTACAGCACGCCGCGCCAGTCCTTGTACTGCCATCCGGAGGTGCCCACCAGCGTCGCCACACCCGGCTCCTACCCCGCGCCGGGTGCGTTACTGTCGCAGTCCCGGAAGCCTAGGAGGATCTTTCACGCGATGGGCGCCGATCATTTCCCCGGCCATTCCCACGGTCACGGTCACGGCCACGGCGTGGCCGCAGCGCCGCCGTCGCGCGGCGCGGTCGTGGCGAGCCTGGCCGTGCTGGTGCCGCTGGCCCTGGCCACGCTGGCCTGCCTGGTGTGGCTCTGGCCCGCGGGGCAGGCGGCGCCGGCCGGCCAGGACGGGCGGGAGGGGCCGGCGGTCGAGCGGGTCGAGGGCACGATCGCCTCGGTCACGCTCAGGCGCTGCCCGGCCGTCCAGGAGGGCATGCCGGTGCCCGACCCGGCCACCTGCGGCAACGCCACCGTACGGGTCGGCTCGGGGCCCGACACCGGCCGCGACGTCACGCTGCGGCTGCCGGGCGGGCCGGGGGCCCAGCGGTTCACGGCGGGCGACGACGTGCTGCTGCTGCGCGCCGCCGACGGGGACTACCAGCTCTCCGACCACGACCGGTCGACGACGTTGTGGCTGCTGGGCGGCGCGTTCGCGCTGGCGGTCATCGCGTTCGGGCGGTGGCGCGGGGTGACGGCGTTGGTGGGGCTGGCGGTGACGTTCGGGCTGCTGCTGACGTTCGTCATCCCGGCCGTCCTGGCGGGCGAGCCGCCGATGCTGGTCGCCGTCGTCGGCTCGGCCGCGATCATGCTGACGGTGCTCTACCTCACCCACGGCTTCTCGCTGACCACGTCGATGGCCGTGCTGGGCACGCTGGCCAGTCTCGCGCTCACCGGGCTGCTGTCGTACGGGGCGCTCGGCCTGGCCCGGCTCAACGGCGTCACCGACGACACCGCCCTGACGCTGGGCATGAGCCTGTCCATCGACACCGAGGGGCTGCTGCTGGCCAGCATCATCATCGGGGCGCTCGGCGTGCTCGACGACGTCACCGTCACCCAGGCGGTGACGGTGGGGGAGCTGGCCGCGGCCAACCCCTCCTACGGCTTCGCCCGCCTGTACCGGGCCGCGGGACGCGTCGGACGGGCCCACATCGCCTCGGTGATCAACACGATCATCCTGGCGTACGCGGGGGCGTCGCTGCCGCTGCTGCTGCTGTTCAGCATCGGCGCGCAGCCGCTCGGCGATGTGCTGACCACGCCGGTCGTGACCCAGGAGATCGTCCGCAGCGTCGTGGGCACGCTCGGGCTGATCGCCGCCGTGCCGATCACGACCGCGCTGTCGGCCCTGGTCGCCGCCCGCGGCGCGCGGCCCGCGGAGATGCCGGAGGGCGAGCCGTCCACCAGGCCCGTGCGGGCCGGCGGGCCCCTCACCAGGCCCGCCCGGCACCGCCGCTGAGCGGGGTCAGCCGACCTCGGCGCTGCCGTCCACCCGCAGCTTGCGGCGGGCGCGTTCGTAGAAGGTGGTGCCGAGGCGGACCACCTTGGCCGCCCCCGGCCAGGCGGTGACCGTGACGGTGTCGCCAGGGCACAGGTGGCCGACCACCCGTCCGTCCACCTCGACGGCGAGCCGGCCGCTCGTGGGCAGCACCTCCAGCGTCACCTCCTCGTCGGCGGGCAGCACCAGGGCCCGGTTGAAGGAGGAGTGGGCGGCGGCGGGCACCACGAGGACGGCCTCCACGCGGGGCGAGACGATCGGCCCGCCGGCCGAGAAGCTGTAGGCGGTGGAGCCGGTGGAGGTGGCCACGATCACCGCGTCCGCGGACAGGCTCACGAACGGGCTGCCCGACGGGGTGACCGACACCCCGGCCAGCCCCTCGCCGGGGATGCGGACCAGCGCGATGTCGTTGAACGCGGTCACCGCAACCCCCGCGACCACACTCCTGATCGCCATCCGCGGCTCGATCGTGTACTCGTGGCGGTCGATGGCCGACAGCGTGCCGGCCAGCTCGTCCACGTCGATCTCGGCCAGGAAGCCGAGCTTGCCCAGGTTCACCCCCAGGATGGGCGTGGGCCGGCCGGCCAGCAGCCGCATGGTCCGCAACATCGTGCCGTCGCCGCCGAGCCCCACCAGCAGGTCGGCCCGCTCGACCAGGGCGACCGCGTCGACCGGCACCGCGCTGCAGTCGATGCGCCCGACCTCCTCGGGCAGCCCGAGGACGGTGGCCCCCTTGTCCGCGGCCCAGCGCAGGATCGTGTCGATCGCCTTCTTGGAGTCGCGCTGGGGATGCAGCACCAGCCCGACCGTCCCGACCATGCCCATGCGACCAGCCTAAACGGTGGCGTACTCGGACATCCGCGGCGGCCCCGGGCACCCGGCGGCTCCGCTAACGTCGGAGGCATGCGGCTTCATGTGGGATGCGCGATGTGGACGCACACACCGTGGAACGGACGTTTCCTGCCCCATCCGCTCCCGCCGGGCGAGCGCCTGCGCGCCTACGCCACCTGGTGCGACGCGGTCGAGGGCAACACCACGTTCTACGCCACCCCCGCCCGCGCCACGGTGGAGTCGTGGGCCCGGCAGCTCGACCCCGACTTCCGCTTCGTGGTCAAGCTGCCCAAGGCCATCACCCACCACCACCGGCTGACCGGCGCCAAGCAGGAGCTGCACGCCTTCCTCGACGCCATCGAGCCGCTCGGGCCACGCGCGCACGCCCTGTGGGTGCAGTTACCGCCCGGTTTCGGCCCCGCCGACCTCGGCACGCTGGCGGCCTTCCTGCACCGCCTGCCCCGCTCCCACCGCCACGCCGTGGAGGTCCGCCACCGCGCCTTCTTCGACGACGCCCGCCAGGCCGGGCAGCTCGAACGGGTGCTGGCCGCCGCCGGCGCCGAATGGGTGCCGTTCGACACGGTGACGCTGTTCCGCACCCCGCCGACCAGCGACGCCGAACGCGACGCGTGGACGAAGAAGCCGCGCGTGCCGCGCCGCACCCGCGCGCTCACCGGCCATCCGATCGTCCGCTACCTGGGCCGCGACTCCGTCGAGGCCACGGTCGAGGGCTGGCGGGAGTGGGTGGACACGGTCGCCGGATGGCTGCGCGAGGGCCGCTCCCCCACCGTGTTCGTCCACACGCCCGACAACGCCGACGCGCCGATGCTCGCCCGCCGCTTCCACGACGAGGTGCGCGCCCGGGTGCCGGAGCTGCGCCCGCTGCCCGAGCCGATGCCCGCCGAGCCCCCCACGCTGTTCTGACCGCCCGCCGGCTGCGCGGGCGGCCTCACGCGCGCAGCGTGTAGCGGATCGGCAGGTGCTTGATCCCGCCCACGAACGTGGTGGCCACCCAGGCGGGCTCGCCGTCGAACTCCACGCTCTCCAGCCGGGGCAGCAGCTCGGCGAACAGCGCCCGGATCTCCATCCGGGCCAGCGCGGCCCCGAGGCAGAAGTGCACGCCGGAGCCGAAGGCCAGGTGCCGGTTGGGGTCACGGCCGGCGTCGAAGCGGAACGGCTCGGCGAACACCTCCTCGTCCCGGTTGGCCGACGGGTACGACAGCAGCACCGACTCCCCCCGCCTGACCGGCGTGCCGCGTACGGCGGTGTCGGCGGCGGCGGTGCGCATGAACTCCTTCACCGGGCTGACCCACCGGATCATCTCCTCGGCCGCCAGCGGCAGCAGCCCGGGGTCCCGGCGCAGCCGCCGCAGCTCGCCGGGGTGCCGGATGAGCGCCTCCAGGCCGCCGGCGATGGTGGAGCTGGTGGTGTCGTGCCCGGCGGTGGCGATGATGACGTAATAGGAGGCGGCGTCCAGGTCGCTCAGCGGGCGGCCGTCCACGCGGGCGTTGGCGATCTCCGAGGCGAGGTCGCCGGTGGGCCTGGCCCGGCGCGCGGCGGTCAGCTCGCGGAAGTAGTCCAGCAGGTCGGCCAGCACGGCGGTGTGGTCCTGGGCGGTGCCGCCGCGCCGGTTGTCGCTGTCGTCCTGGCCGAACAGCTCCTGGGTGAGCCGCAGCATGCGCGGGAAGTCCGACTCCGGCAGGCCCAGCAGCGACAGGATGACGTAGAGCGGGTAGTGCACGGCGACCTGCCGGGCGAAGTCGCAGGAGCCGCCGTGGGCGGTCATCCGGTCGACGTAGCGCCGGGCCAGGTCGCGGACGCGTACCTCCAGGGCGCGCATGGCCCTGGGCCGGAACCAGTCGGCGGCGACGGCGCGCACGACGCGGTGCTCGGGGTCGTCCATGTGGACGAGCGTCTTCAGGCCGGTGCCGCGGGCCCGCTGCTCGGCCAGCCGGGCGTCGATCTCCGCGCTCCGCAGCACCGGGCGCGGCGCGCTCAGCCACAGGGCGTTGTTCCGCTCGATCTCCAGCAGGTCGGCGTGCCGGGTGACGGCCCAGAAGGGGTTGTAGCCCGGCACCTCCACGCGGTGCACCGGGGACTCGCGGCGCAGCAGCGCCAGGGCCTCGTGCAGCCGGGTCTCGTCGGCGTACGCGGCGGGCGTGGCGAACACGTGCCCGGCCTCCTCCACGGACATGGTCGCGGTCACGAGCGGGGCCCTCCTTCGGATGCGGGGGTGATGCGGCCAGGAGAGCCATTCCCCCGGGGCGTGTGCGCCATTCGGCCCTGCGGCGGCCACCGGCAGGGCAAGATCGGATGGCAGCGTCCCCGCAGTGTCCCCGCGGTGTCCCCGCGGTGTCCCCGCGGTGTGCCCGCAGTCGAGTCGAGCAGTGGAGTGGAGCGCACATGACGGCTACCGCCGAGTCGTTACGGCAGTCCTCCGGCGGCGTGACCGCCCGCCTGATGGGCGTCGAGGAGGAGTACCTGGTCGTCGATCCGGCCACCCGCGCCGTGGCCCCCGGGGCGGCGGCCGTCGTCGGGCGCGCCGCGGCCGGGCTGGGCGACCGGGTCTGCACGGAGATCACGCAGTTCCAGGTGGAGGCCAAGACGGCGCCCTGCGCGAGCCGGGCCGAGCTGGAGGCGGAGCTGCGGCGGATGCGCGAGGTCGTGGCCGCCGCCGCGCGCGCCGAAGGGCTGGCCGTGGTCGCCTCCGGCACGCCGGTGATCGGCGACGTCGTCCCGCCGCCGATCACCGAGCACCCCCGGTACGGCGTCGGCATCGACAACTACCGCGCCCTGCACGACGAGCAGGCCATCTGCGCCGGTCACGTGCACATCCACGTGCCCGACCGGGAGCAGGCCGTGCTGGTCTGCAACCACGTGCGCCCGTGGCTGCCGGTGCTGCTCGCGCTCATGGCCAACTCGCCCTTCTGGGCCGGCCGCGACACCGGTTACGCGGGCTGGCGGGTGCTGGCCTGGGGCAAGTGGCCGGTGGCCGGGCCGCCGCCGTACTTCGGGTCGCTGGAGCACTTCGAGCGCACGGTCGCGGCGCTGACCGACAGCGGCGCGCTGGTCGACCCCGGGACGCTGTTCTGGGACGTGCGCCCGTCGGCCCGGCTGCCCACGGTGGAGGTGCGGGTGGCCGACGTGCCCGCCTCCACGCGCGAGTCGGTGTTCCTCGCGCTGGTGGTGCGGGCGCTGGTCACCACGTCGCTGCACCGGGTGCGGGACGGCGATCCGGGCCCCGAGGTGCCCGCCGAACTGCTGCGCGTGGCCTACTGGCGGGCCGCCAGGGACGGGCTGGGCGGGTCCGGGGTCGATCCGTTCACGGGGGCGGCGCGGCCGGTCGCCGAGCTGGTGACGCGGCTGCTGGAGCACGTCGGGCCCGCGCTGGCCGCGGCCGGCGACCTGGAGGCGGCCGAGGAGGGGTGGCGGCTGCTGCGCGAGAACGGCGGCGGCGCCGAGCGCCAGCGGGCCGCGCACGCCCGGCGCGGGGCGCTCGCCGACGTGGTCGACGATCTCGTGGCCCGCTTCTCCGCCTACGCCTGAAGCCGACCGGCTCCGCCTACGCCTGAAGCCGGCCGGCTCCTACGGCTGGAGCCGGTCGGCCAGGAACGCGCGCAGCGGCTCGACGTGACGTACGGGGTCGCGCCAGCGGGCCTGGAGGTCCTCCAGGAGGTGCTGCTCGGCGACCGGCTCGCCGTGCCGCCAGGCCCGGACGACGGGATGCAGGAAGGCGCACTCGTCGGCCCGCTCGGGCGTGGGGTGGCGCTGGATGGCGAACACGTCGGCCCGGTCGCGCGGCCCCCAGCGCAGGGTCAGCGTGAGGCACAGCCCGGCGGCGGCGAAGCGCTCGCGGGCGTAGTCCTCCGGCAGGTCCTCGTAGTGCCGCACGACGCCGTCCGGGCCGAGCACGTACGCGTCGGACAGGTACTCGAACTGGGTCCACAGCGCCGAGCTGTGGTTGACCCGGTCGAGCATCGACCCGGTGAGCAGGTCGGCGTCGGCGGGCAGCTCGCGCACGGGCAGCGGCCGGCCCTCGTAGCGTTCGAGCAGCAGGGCGGTCAGGGAGCGCAGGTTGTAGCGGAAGCCGTCGATGAACGCCGAGGAGGCCCGTTTGAAGTCGCGGGCCTGCATGAGGGTGCCGGCGAAGTACAGGCCGTCGACGTCGGCCGACTGGAAGTCGGGGCGGATCGCCGGCATCCGGCCGCCGGGGGTCAGCGCGGGCCGGCAGGAGTCGCCGAACAGGCCGGTGTCCATGGTGAAGCCGGTGCAGCGCAGGACGGCGTCGTAGTCGAGCAGCGCCTGCTCGCCGTCGGCCAGCGTGTAGGTGATCGCGGCCCTGATCCCGCCGCCCTCGCGCCAGAGGCGGTTGACGGTGCACTCCAGGACGCCGTGCAGGGTCTTGAACCAGTAGCTGTCCAGGAAGGCGCCGTACTGGCCGCGGACGTGGCCGGGGTGCTTGCTCGTCCAGGCCAGGCGGACGGGGCTGGGGCTGGCCAGGTGGATGACCGCGGCGTACGGGAGCAGCGCCTGGGCGGTCTCGAACGCCGAGTTGCCCTTGCCGATGACCAGGACGCGCTGGTCGGCGAAGTCCTCGCCGTTGACGGGGACGTCCTCGTAGCCGGTGGCCAGCTCGATGCCCGGGATGTCGGGGATGTGCGGGCCGCCCCAGCCGGTGGCGACGATCAGGCAGTCGGCGCGGAGAACCTGGTCACCGGTGTGGACGACGAAGCCCGCGCCGTCCTTCTCTACGCGCTCGACGGCCGTCGAGTACCGCACCCGCAGCCCGTGGACGCGCTGGAAGTCGGCCAGGTAGCGGACCAGGTCGTCGGCGTGCGGGAAGTACTCGCGCGAGTAGTTCGGGAACATCAGGTCGGGCTCGTCGTTGAGCAGGGAGTTCCAGTCCCAGCGGAGCTGGATCTCGCGCTCCTTCTCGCCGGTGTGCACCTTGTTCAGCGAGATGAGCCGGCGGTGGCGCGGGTAGCTGCGGAAGAAGCCGCCGGGCGCGTCCTCGCGTTCCAGGGTGACGTAGTCGGCCCCGGCGCGCTGCAGGAAGTAGCTGAGCTGCAGCCCGCCGGGTCCGGCGCCGATGATCACGAACCGGTGGTGTTCCGCGTCCATCAGTCCTGCTGTCCCGCCGCCGGTGGGACGGTCGTGTAGCCGTGCGTCAGGATGCGCTGCGCGGCCAGGTCGTACCCGGCGGGGTCGTCGGGGGCGAAGGTGCCCAGGCCGTCGACGTACCGGTTGAACATGCAGAACGCGGCCGCGATCAGCACGGTGTGGTGCAGTTCCTTGTCGGTGGCCCCCTCCGCCCGGGCCGCGGCCACCAGCTTGTCGGTGACGTCCCTGCCGCTCCGCTGCACGGCGGCGGCGATGGCGAGCAGGGCGCGGAGCTTGGGCGTGACGGGCGCCGTGCCGGGGTCGGCGCGGACCTGGTCCACCAGCGTCATGCCTTCGGGGAGCTGGGCGGCGGCGAACGCGGCGTGCGAGGCCGTGCAGAACCGGCACTCGTTGAGCCCTGACACGTAGGCCGCGATCAGCTCCCGCTCGCCGCGGCTCAGTGTGCTGTCGCCACGCAGGAGGACCTCGGCCAGCGCGTTCATCGGGGCGGCCGTCTCTGGGCTGAACTGGAAAAGTCCGCGGATTCCGGGTTCATCGGAATCGAGGGCAATATGGGGCACGCAAGCTCCCATCGATGCGGTTTTCTCCTAGTCTGCACACTCTGGCAAATTGCGCAAGATCTCGTTAATTGTGCCTCCTTCTTGTCTCCTGCAACTGACACGCGTAATGTCACGGACGCCACCTAAACCCCGTTTGTGACTGGCGGTCGTCATGGATGAGCATCCCCACATCACCGTTGCCGGCAACACCTACGACGCCATTGCCAAGGGCGACCTGGAGGACCTTCGCCGGCTGCTCGCCGACGACGTGATCTTCCACGTCCCCGGCCGCGGACCGATGGCCCGCGACTACTCCGGCAAGGAAGCCGTGCTCGGCTACCTCGCCGAGCTGCTGAAGTCCACCACCGGCACGCTGCGTCTGGAGCCGGAGTCCTACCTCGTCGGCGGCGACCAGGTCGCCGCCGTCCTGCGCATCCGCGGTGAGCGCGACGGCCGCTCGCTCGACGACCGCGGCATGCAGTTGTTCCGGATCACCGACGGGAAGATCAGCGAGCGCTGGAGCTTCCCGCTCGACCCCTATTCGGTGGACGAGTTCTTCGGCTGATCAGGCCCGCCGGACGGGGCCGCTCAGCCGGCCTCGTCCAGCGCCTCGTCGTTCCACACCTTCACGTATCCGCTGGTCAGACGTGCCCTGTCGGCGTAGTGGCCGGGGTCGTCGGTGGCCAGTGTGGCCAGGCCGTCCACGTACCGGTTGTACATGCAGAAGGCCGCCGCGATCAGCACCGTGTCGTGGATCTCCAGGTCCGTGGCGCCCTCGGCCCTGGCCGCGCGCACGTGCTCGTCGGTGACCTCCCGTCCGCCGCGCTGCACCGCCCCGGCGATGCCCAGCAGGGCCTTGAGCTTGCCGGAGAGAGGGGCCGCCGCCGGGTCGGCGCAGGTCTCGTCGACCAGCGTCATGCCGTCCGGCACGCGGACGGCCGCGAAGGCCGCGTGGGTGTGGAAGCAGAACCGGCACCGGTTGAGCGACGACACGTACGCCGCGATCAGCTCGCGCTCGCCCCGGGTCAGCGGACTGTCCCCGCACAGCAGCACCTCGGAGAGCAGGGTCAGCGGTTCGGCCGCCTCGGGACGGTAACGGAACAACCCCCGAATCCCCGGCTCGTCGGACACCAGCTGGATATGCGGACGCGTCCCGCCCGCGTGATTAACGAATTCACGCCGCCCAGCGTCGTGCGAGACGGAACGTAATGCTGAATTTCCCATTCGGTCCTCCAACGTCCGTTTGCCTGCCTATGGGTTCCAGTGTGCGGGTTCGTCGCGCGCAGATTCCGCCGCGGAACGACCAGGAAGTTGCGTGCCGGTGACCACTTGATGCCAGCGGCGCCGCTGGAACCATCCGCCCGGAATCGGGTTCGGGTGCCGTCCGGCGCGCCGACACGGCCTCCGAACAGCGATAACGCATTGTGACGATATCCTGGCGAGCAGTAGCTGAGGCGCACAACCGGGGGCGGAGCATGAAGATCGGCATCATCGGCGCGGGGAACATCGGCGGCACGCTCACCCGGCGCCTGACCGAGCTGGGGCACGAGGTGGCGGTGGCCAACTCCCGGGGCCCCCAGACGCTCACCGGCCTGGCCACCGAGACCGGCGCGACCCCGGTGACCGTCGAGGAGGCGCCCCAGGGAGCCGACCTGGTCGTGGTCACGATCCCCCAGGGCAAGGTGCCCGAGCTGCCCGACGGCCTGTTCGACGACGTCACCGGCGGCCTGACCGTCGTGGACACCGGCAACTACTACCCCCAGCGCGACGGCCGGATCGACGAGATCGAGGCCGGGATGCCGGAGAGCCGATGGGTCGAGCAGCAGCTCGGCCATCCGGTGGTGAAGGCGTTCAACAACATCTTCGCCGACCACCTCGCCCACGGCGGCCGCCCCTCCGGCACCCCCGGGCGCATCGCCCTGCCCGTGGCCGCCGACGACGAGCGCGGCAAGAAGATCGTGATGGGTCTGGTGGACGCGCTCGGCTTCGACCCCGTGGACGCCGGCGGGCTCGACGAGTCGTGGCGGCAGCAGCCCGGCAGCCCCGTCTACACCACCGACAAGGACGCCGAGGGCGTCAGGGAGGCCCTGGCCCAGGCCCGCCAGGAACGCACACCGGAGTGGCGCGCCTGACCCGACCGGGACGCCTGCCCCCGCCCGGTGCTGCTCGGATTCGATCGGCGCTGCTCAGATTCGGTCGGCGCTGCTCAGGCTGGGCCGGTGCGCAGGAGCAGCATGGCGATGTCGTCGGCGCGGTGCTCGACGGCCGCCGCGGCCGCGATCATGTCCTCGGCCACGTCGGTGAGCGGCTGGTCCGGCGCGGGGGTGAACCCGGCGGCCAGGCCGCCGATGGCCTCGCCGAGGTCGTGTCCGGGCACTTCGATGAGCCCATCGGTGTAGAGGGCCAGCACCGAGCCGGGCGGCAGGGCGAGCTGGGTGGTGGCGTACTCGGCGCCGGGTTCGATGCCGAGCAGCAGCCCGGGGGCGGACTCCACCACCTGGGCGGGCTCGCCGGGCCGGCGCAGCAGCGCCGGCAGGTGGCCCGCGCTGGCCACGCACGCCATGCTCCGCCCCAGGTCGACGCTGATGTACAGGCAGCTGGTGAACCGGTCCGGGGCCAGCTCGTTGAGCAGGCGGTTGGTGTGCGCGAGCACCTCGCCGGGGTTGGCGCCCGCGCTCGCGTGGGCGTGGATGGCCGTACGCACCTGGCCCATCAGCGCGGCGGCGGTGACGTCGTGCCCCTGGACGTCGCCGATGACGGCGGCGGCCACCTTCTCCTCCAGCCGGATCAGGTCGTAGAAGTCGCCGCCGATGTCCATGCCGGGCGTGGCGGGCAGGTAGCGGGCGACCACCTCCAGCCCCGGGACGCCGGGCAGGGTGCGCGGCAGCAGGCTCGACTGCAGCGACTGCGCGAACTGGTGCTTGACGTCGTAGAGGCGGGCGCGCTCGAACGCCTGGGCGATGAGCCCGCTCAGGGCCGTCAGGCTGGCCCGCTCGTCGGTGGTGAAGCGGTGGGGACGGTCGTAGGCCAGGATGCACATGCCGGCCGTCCGCCCGCCGGCTGTCAGCGGCAGGAACGCCCAGGCCGACATGTCGTCCGACCTGATCGCCTCCGGGTACGTCGCGCGCAGCTCGGCCCAGCTGCCGAAGAAGGCCGGTGCGCCGGCGGCCAGCGGGTGGCCGGGCGACAGGTGCAGAAGGGGCTGGCCGTCGTACTCCTCGATCGCCTTCTCGCTGTATCCGCGCGAGGCGGCCACCTGCATGCGCCCGCCCCTGGAGGTGAGGATGGCCAGGGCCTGCACGTGGTAGGCGGGCATCACGTGGTCGGCGACCAGGTTGATCACCTCCTGGGCGGTGACGGCCCGCGCCAGGGTGGTGGCCAGGTGCAGCATCTCGTGCAGCGCGACGAGGCGCGGCGGCCGGTCGGCGGCGACGAGCTGGTCGGGCATGACCGGACGCGGGTCGCGGGCCATCGTGCTCGGCGTGACCCGCATGGTGACGCCGGCCAGGCCCGGATAGAGGTGGAAGGCCAGCCACTGGCCGCCCGGGTTGCGGGTGGTGAAGTAGGTGACCTCCTGGCTGACCACGGCGGCGCGGTAGCGGTCCTCGTAGGCGGGCTCGCCCAGCCAGGGCAGGGCGTCCCAGGGGCGCTTGCCGGTCAGCTCGCCCGCCTCGGCCTGCAGCAGCTCCTCGGCGGGGGCGGTGACCAGGGTGAGCCGCCCCTCGACGTCGAGCATGCAGTAGCCCTCGGGCAGCCGGTTGAGGCAGGTCAGCAGGTCCTCGCCGCCGGGCGGCTCCCTGGTCAGCACGCGCGGCTGGTGCCCCGGCGGCACCGGCCGGTTCCCCCTCGGGACGATCTCCGCCAGGTCGGCGCAGGTGGCGGTCAGGACGTCGAGCTGGTGCCGGGTGGGACGGCGGGCCGGGGCGGGCGGCCAGAGCAGCATCATGGCCCCGCGCACCTCGCCGTCGCGGTCGACCAGGGGCGCGACGGCCAGCGCGAACCCGTACGGGAAGGCGAGCGCCACGAGCGGGAACTCGCGGGCCATGGCCTCCCGGTCGGGCACCCACACCAGCCGCCGCTGCCGCACCGCCACCGCGACCGGCGACTGGTCGGTGGACCTGATCAGGACCCACGAGCGCGAGAAGGGCTCGGGGAGCCCCGACTCGGCGTCCATCATCAGCACACGCCCGTCCTCGGCCAGGACGAAGAGCACGCACACGTGCGCCTGCGTGCTGGTGGCCGCGCCGAGCAGCAGCCTGTCGACGTGCGCATCGCCCGCCGGGCCACCGTCGTGCGCCCGCGCCTCGTCGTGGAGCCGTCCTTCGTTGCGGGTGCGCTCTTCGTCGGAGGCCCACCCCTCGTTACGGACCTGCTCCTCGTTACGGGCCCGCTCCTCTTTACGGGCCTGCCGCTCCTTACGGGCCCGTTCCTCTGTACGGGCCCGCTCCTCGTCGTGGGCCCGCGCCTCGTCGTGGGCCCGCGCCTCGTCGTGGGCCGGGCCCCCGTTGTGGACCGGCCCGCCGTCGCGGGTCCAGCCGCCGTCGCCGGCCGCCGGGCCGGGAGGTGGTGGCGGGTTGTGGGGGACATCTCCCATGAAATCAGGCTATGCAAGCTCCCCGTACGGGAATATGCACGGTCCGTAATGGATGGGCAAAGTGTTCCAAGACGCCGTCAGGCGAGCGGCCCGAGGTACGTGCCACCGGAGACGTCGATGGTCTGCCCGGTCACCCACCGGCCCGCCGGACCGGCCAGGAAGCCGACCACGTCGGCGACGTCCTCGGGCTCCCCGAGCCGGCCGAGCGCGGTGATGGACTCCAGCGCGGCCACCACCTCGGGGATCGAGGTGTAGCCCGCGGTCATGTCGGTCCGTACGGCGCCGGGCGCGACCGTGTTCACGGTGATGCCACGCCGTCCCAGCTCGTTGGCGAGCGTCGGTGCCATCGCCTCCAGCGCCGCCTTGCTGATCGTGTAGCCGATCTGCGTGGTGACGGCGAACCGGCTGGCCGTCGAGCCCATGTTGATGATGCGGCCGCCGTCGTTCAGCAGCGGCAGCGCACGCTGGATCACGAAGAACGGAGTGGTGACGTTGACCGTCATCACCCGTTCGAACTCCGCCGGGGTCAGGTGCGCGATCGGGACGGTCGAGGCGATGCCGGCGTTGTTGACCAGGATGTCCAGGCCACGCCCGGCCAACCCGTCGGCCAGCCCCTCGAACAACCGCTCCACCGCCCCCTCAACGCCCCTGCCCTCTTGCGCACCCTCCGCGTCCTTGACGCTCTGCCGGGGCTTCGCGCCGAAGCGGGCCTGCACGGCGAACGCCCGGCCGCCGCGCTCCTCGATCAGGGCGACGGTCTGCTTGGCCGCCTCGTCGTCGCCGCCGTAGTGCACGGCCACCAGCGCGCCCTCGGCGGCCAGCCGCAGCGACACCGCCCGGCCGATCCCCCGGGAACCGCCCGTCACCAGCGCCGTCTTGCCGGTCAGCATGCCCATTGTCCGCTCCCCACGTGTGTGGCCTGTGCTCCGCGGTCGCGGAGACAGGTCAACAGTGGCGGGGCCGGCTCACCGCGTCCTCACCGGCGGCTCACCGCTCATCAGGACGGCTCACCACCCGTCCGCCCAGCAGAGACGGACGGGCGGATCACCGTGGCTAGCTGGCCGCGGGTGAGGAGTCGCCCCCCTGCCAGGGACGCAGACGGGTGGCGAGGGGCAGACGCATACGCAGCCGCAGCCTGCTGCCCCCTTGCGGATGGTCGATGCCGACCTCGTCGCACAGACGATGGATCAGCCACAGGCCGAGGCGCCGCGCCGAGGGCGAGGGACGCGTGAGCCGGGCGTCGGCCAGATGCTCGGCCCGCAGGCGTCCGGCCGTGTCGCAGACATCGACCGTGAGGACGGCGGCGTCGGTGTAGGCCGTCACCGTGCCGCGACCGCCACCGTGCTCCAGGACGTTCGCGGCGGCCTCGTTGACGGCGAGCACCAGGTGGTCGAGCCGCGCGCCGGACAGCCCCGCGTGGGTGGCGTAGACGCGCACCAGATCGCGGGTGAGCGCGAGATTGTTGGTGATGGTGCACCGCAGGTGGAAGGGTGCTTGCATGGCTTGCCCCTACCGGGTACGGAGGTTACGGCGGCGTAAAGCGCTCGATCGAGGGCAGAGAGTAAGGCGACCGAGTAAACGAGCCGAGCCGGGCGCGCCACGGGCGCACCTGTCCGGTTCACCGGCGGCCGAAGCCGTGGTGACCTGGACGATGCCTGGCGGAAAGGGTTGATCGCCCGACATCTGCTTCTCCCTCTGCCCGATGTGCCGACGCTGTATGGACGCGCGGCGCGCCGGGCCCTCTTGTTTTCGGCGATCTGTCAGGGGCGCCCGCACCTTCCCTCGATAGGGAACGTGGCGCGGCTCGGCTCTGCCCTAGACGACCGCATTGGTGTGATTTCAATGACCGACCAGACCGGCGACCCTGCCGATGTGCTGCCCATGGTGCACCCCTTCGGCCTGCGCGTACGCGGCGAGATCGACCACCATGGACGGCCCGCACTGGCCCGAGCGCTGGCGTGGGCGTTACGCATCGGCGAGACCGACGTCCATCTGGACCTGTCCGAGCTTACCTTCATCGACGCCGGCGGGCTGCGGCTGATCATCAGCACGGCCACCGACCTGCCGCCGCCGCGCAGGCTGGTGCTCCAGAACGCCTCGTCGACGGTGCGCGAGCTGCTGGAACTGCTCGGCTGGCGGCTGGGGCCGGAGGGTCAGCTGTACCAGGTGATCAACGCGTCACATCCCCACGGCCCGGACCCGGCCCCCTCCCCACCGTCCTGACCTGACACCCAGGCCCGCTTCGGGGCCCCTGGCCGTCACCGCCCGCCGGGCCCCGCAGGCCCCCGCCCCGCCCGGCCTCGCCCGCACCCCCCAGGGCCCGGGCCCGACTCCGCTACCGGCCCATTCCAACCCCACTGCCGGCCCCCCTCCCGATCCCTCCCGATCCCGCGTCGGCCCGGCGCCGTGCTGTGACCCTTCACCGGCACATCCGGCCTGGGCGTCCGCCGCGATCCCCGCCGCCCCCGAAGGGCCGTCGTCGGGCTCCTGCCCTGAAGCCCTCGCCGCGCCCCTGGCCCGGCTGACCCGTACTGGGCCCGGACCCGCGCATGTCGTTGCCAAGCGGCCGTGGCCGCCGCCCTCACCGTCCCTCCGGGTCAGGACGGCCAGCCGCGCGGCTTGGCCCAGCTCGCGGTCTCGGCCGGACCGTCGTCCGAAGGGAACAGGCGCGACAGACTGGTGATGTCCAGCAGGCGGGCCAGCGGCCCGTGCACCCCGACCAGCCGGACGCTGCCGCCGCGCCGCTCGGCCTGCCGCTGGCCGACGATGAGGGCCCAGAGGCCGCACGAGTCGCAGAAAGCCAGGTCGGTGACATCGATCACGACCTTCGGACGCTCCGCCTCCAGGAGTTCCGCGAGCGTACGGGCCAGCGGCATGCGGGTCACGCGGTCGAGGTCGCCGTCGAGATGCACCACATGGCAGCCCGGCAGACGTTGGACGTTGATCGCTAACTCTGTCATGAGGGAATCCAGAGCTCAGCGCCACCGCTGTCCACAACCGGCACATCGGCGGCGACATCGAACATCGCCCGCCCCTACCCCTCAGCGACAGCCTTGCTCCTCCACGCGTACCCAGGTAAGCACGATGTGGCTCAGCCGTCACAGCTTGGATGGCCGCCTTTCAGCCTGCCGCCTCACGTCCTGCCACTCACGTCGTGCGCCTCCCGACATCTTCGCCACGTCCTCACCCAGCCCGCCCGCGCCGCGCCGACTCATTCGGTACGCAGAACCGCCCGTCCCTGCCGTCCTGGACATATAGTAAGTTGGGTGACTGACTCAACGAGGACACGGGCCCGGGGGGCCGACAAGCGGCGCAGGCTGATGGCCGCCGCCGCCCGCGTCCTGCACGAGCAGGGCGTCGAGCGGACGACCATCGCCGACATCGCCGAGGCCGCCGGCGTGCCCGTGGGAAACGTGTACTACTACTTCAAGACCAAGGACGAACTGGTCCTGGCCGCACTGTCCGAGCACGCCGGGCACCTGGCCGAACTCACCGCCGAACTCGACCGGCTCCCCGACCCGCGCGCCCGCCTCAAGGCCATGGTGGACGCCTGGGTGAGTCAGCGGGACATCGCCGCCCGGTACGGCTGCCCCACCGGCACGCTCGCCTCCGAGCTGGACAAACGTGCGGAGGGCGGCCTCGACGTCGAGGCGGGCCGGGTCGTACGGCTGCTCCTCGACTGGTCGGAGCGCCAGTTCCGCGACCTCGGCCAGCCGGACGCCGACGATCTCGCGCTCACCTTCGTGGGGGCGTACCAGGGGATGTCGCTGCTGGCGAACGCCTTGCGCGACCCCGAGATCATGACCCGCCAGGGCACCCGCCTGACCCACTGGCTCGACTCCCTCCCCACGAACCCCCCTCACCCCACAAACTGAGCTCCCCCTCCTCCCTCCACGAAGACGCCCGCCGTCCAGACCACCACCTGGACGGCCCAACTTCCTCCCCCAAGCCCCCTGCCACCTCGGGAAGCTGCACCGCAATACCCGAACCGCACACAACCCTCCATTCCAGGTCCGCCCCTCTACCCTCCGATCCCGCATAAGCCCCCACCCGAGGCCGCCCGCTCGGCGCGCCGCTCGGCCGGCTGCTTGTGGCGCATGAGCCCCCGCCTGAGGCCCGCACCCCTCCCCCGTTCCTCTCGTGTATGACCTGGGACCCAAGGCCCTCCCTCATCCCTCCGATGGCGCATGGCTTCCCGCCCCACGTTCGCCCGCCATCCGAGCGGGAGACGGTCGCCCGCTCCCCCATCTGGCCACGTATGGCTCCCTGCCAAAGCCCGCGCCCTCCCCACGCGAGGCACCGTGCGGTGGCCTGGCAAAGAGGGGGGCTGGTGCGGCGTGTCGGGGCGGTACGCGGGGCGCGGGACGCTGATCCTTGCTGAAGGCGGGGCAAAGAGGGTGGTCATGGACTTCGCGCGGATCGTGGAGGCGATCGGCCAGGCTGTCGATCTCGCAGGCGTGGCGATCATCGTGCTGGGCGCGCTGACGGCCACCGTGTCCTTCGTGCTGCGGCTACGCGAAAGAGAAGCCCCGCACGGCGTCTACCGCGCCTACCGCCAGGGCCTTGGACGGGCGATCCTGCTCGGGCTGGAATTCCTGGTGGCCGGGGACATCATCCGTACGGTGGCGGTGGCCCCGACGTTCGTGAGCGTCGGCGTGCTCGCGCTCATCGTGCTCGTACGGACCTTCCTCAGCTTCTCGCTGGAGGTCGAGCTGGAGAACCGCCTGCCCTGGCAGCCACGGCGCAGCACCGACACCCCCGGCTGAACCTGCCCGACCCGCCCGAACGGGGCCACCCACCCGAACGCAGCGAATCCCATGAAGTGGACCACCTCGCTCGAAATCGCACGCTTCGCAGGAAACGCCCGATTCGGAGCGACACAGCCATCCGCTTCAAGGCGTCCGGCCGCCCGAGGAGGCGAGGACGCCTCGGGCAGCCGGACCGCCGGGGTCATCTGAAGATGCAGGGCCGCCCGTTGCGATCCACCCCGCTGGACTCATTGAGGTTCACCGCCGAACCGCGCGGCACGGTCGCCCCCGCCCCCGGGCTGCTGAACAACACGGTCCCGCGAACGTCGACGCAGTTGTTGTCGAACGTGACCCCGCCGACCGTGAGACCCGCCCCGGTGATGGAGTTCCGCGCGCTGCCGTCGTCGAAGCCCTGCACGTTGGGCACGGTGGTGAGGTTGCACTGCACCCGGAACAGCTCCCACGACCGCACCTGGGTCGCGTCGCTGTGCACCACGTCGGTGGTGCGGTTGCCGCCGCCCACGGCGGTCAGGAAGTGGCCGTCGACCGTCTGGATCGCGAAGCCGTCGCCGCCCTGGCGGACCAGCGCGAACTTCTCCCACGCCTGCAGGAGCGTGGCGTTGGAGTGGATGACGTCGGTCTGCAGGCCGCCGCCGTTCACGGCGGTCAGGTAGTTGCCGGTCAGCGTCCTGATGCCGACGTGCACGCCGTCGCCGGCGTCCACGAGGGTGAAGCGTTCCCACGAGCGGGCCACGGTCGCGTCGCTGTGGATCACATCGGTCGTACGGCCCCCGCCGCCCACCGCGGTCAGGTAGTTCCCGGTGTTGACCGTCTGGAACGTACAGGTGGTCGGGGTGGCGAAGGGCAGCGCCGCCCACGCGGGCCCGCTCAGCCCCACCATCCCCGCGGCGGCCAGCGCCAGCCCCGCCACCGTGCCGAACGCGCGTGTCAGGTTCATGCGTCTCTCCCTGCTCCCGGCTCCTCGGTCGGAGCCCTCGCCCTGAGGGCGTTCCAGACCGTGCCGCCCCCGTTCCACCGGCATGCGGGACGGGGAGCCCTTCCACCGGCATCGGGGACGGGGGCGGCTCTGGAGCGGGAGTGACGCCTACTTCCTGCAGACCCGGGCGTCCCGGATGTCGACCGGCAGGACGGGCTTGCCGTCCACGGGCGGCGTGGGCCCGTCGGGGTCCGGCTGGATACCGCCCGCGGCGATACGGTCGAGCGCGGCGAGCCCGGCGGCGTCGACCGTGCCGAAGACCGTGTAGTTGGGCGCCAGGCCCGAGTCACCGTAGACCAGGAAGAACTGGCTGCCGTTGGTGTCGGGCCCGGCGTTGGCCATGGCCAGCACGCCCCGGGCGTACGTCTTGCGCACTCCGGTCGGGTCGCCGGGCCACGGCGGCAGGTCGGTGGGCAGTTCGTCCTTGTACCGGTAGCCGGGCCCGCCCTCGCCGGTGAAGCTGGGGTCGCCGCACTGCAGCACCTTCAGCCGGTCGTACGCGGTGAGCCGGTGGCAGGAGGTGACGTCGTAGAAACGATGACGGATCAGGTGCACGAAGCTCTGCACGGTGCACGGCGCCTTGGCCGGGTCGAGGGTGAGCCCGATGTCGCCGTGGTTGGTCCTGAGCACCGCCGAGACCGGACGGGTGGGGGTGTGGCGCGGGTCCGACGGCAGCGGAACCTTGCGCACGGCCAGGTCGTCGGGGGTCTCGGTGTACGCGCACGGCCCCTTGGTCGTCCGCGGCGGCCGCTCCAGGACCGTCGCGGAGGCCGGCATCGCGGCGGCCGCGACCAGCGCGCCCGTCGTGACTGCGGATAACGCGGCGCGGGCCGCGAGTCGTACCAACGCTCTGCCGGACATCGTGTCCTCCACTGCGTGATGATCGCCGGGCTTCCTGTGGTCTAGTCGATCTGACCCGCTCAGTCAAGACCGTGGCCGCACGAGGTCGGCGCCCCCTTGTGCGACTTCCGCGGCAGCCTTAGCCCGCCGCTGGTCGGCGCGCTGCGGCCGGGCCGCGGTCGGCGTGACAGCTGCCCCTCACCACCACCCCTTCGCCCTTCGCTGGTGGATCTTCGCCGTCCTTTGCTCGGCCGGGCGCGGCTACGCTATGGCCTGCGGCCACATGATCTTTGGTTGTCAGCACACCGCTCGTTGATCGCGGTGGCCGCACGCGCCTCTGCCCTTGCCCGCCGGAACACCGTTGCAGGAGGACGCCAAGTGCGCTGGCTCGATGTGCGCCGACACAGCTTGACCAAGAAGGGCGCGGCACGTGGGCGTGGGTCACACCTGTCGGGTGACGGCATCGCCCTCGCCCGCTTCATCGGCTCGGGAGTCGGTCCCTACGAGCGCGTGGTCACCAGTTCGTCTCCTCGGGCCGTCGAGACCGCTGTTGCGATGGGCTTCGCCGTCGACGACACCATGGACATGCCGTCGGGTTATGTGCCGGGAGAGATCGCTCGGCACGCGCAATGGGGCTGGACCGAGCCCTACCGGCGGCTCGCGGAGATCATCCGGGAGGGTCGGGAGGCGGCGACCGTGGCCGAGACCCACCGAGCGATCTGGGCGGACACGGTCCGCGACGTCGCGGAGGGCTGCTCGGCGCTCCTGGTCGGGCATGGAGGGGCGATCGAGCTGGCGTTGGCGGCGTGCTTTCCGGACGCTTCACACGACTCCTGGGGGACGCCGTTCGCGCACTGCGACGGTGTGCGCCTCGGCTTCGACGACGGTCGGTTCGTGAGTATCGAGTTCCACCGGGCGCCGCAGAGCCCCGTCCGGACGAGTTGAAGATCGCCGACTGCGGCTGGCGTACTGGCCCAGCAAGACCCGGTCCTTCCCTTCGCTCTCGGGGTTCTCGCGCTCGGGAGCCCAACTGCTCCGGCTGAAGCGTGGGGCGAGGACGTTCCAGTTCGCCCGGATGGCTGCCTACCGGCGGGGTCGAGGTGGTCAGCATTGGGTGTTCGGCGGCGGCAGGGTCAGGTCGGTGAAGTAGCGGTTCATCAGGTCGCGGGCGCAGGGGTTGAAGCCGTAGAGGGTGTGACCGGGGCCGTCGTGGCGGATGGTGACGCTGCCGGGGACGGCGGCCAGGGCACGTTCGACCGCGTCCGACTCGCCCCAGGCGCCTGCTCCCAGGACCGGAGGCACGCCCTTCGGGAGGGGAGCGGGCGGGTTGGTGACCGGGGCCGGCCAGCCGATGCAGGTGAGGGTCGCCGAGGCCAGCGTGTTGGCGGTGCCGGTGAGAGGGGCGATCTTGCGGAGGCGGGCGTCGGTGCTGGCCAGTTCCTTGAGGGTCGTGGGGCGCGGCCAGTCGAGGCATTCGGTGACGGGGGTGGTCTGGTCGGGGTAGCGGGCCCCACGGGCTGGGACGAAGTCGGAGGCGTCGCCCTGGCCGGCCGCCTTGCGGATCGCGCGTGCCAGGGCGGGCCAGGCGGGGGCCCCTTGGCGGGCCATGAAGAGGGCGAGGGACTGCAGGTCGCGGGCGTTGTAGGCCATGTTGGCCGTCGTGGTGGGGATGGGCTTGCGGCGGGCTCGTTCGGTCAGCTTGTGCCAGAGGCCGGGTATGTCTTGGCAGTCGTGGGTGGCGCACCAGGTGAAGAAGCGCCGCATGGACTGCTCGTTGGACTTCGCCATCTCCTCCAGTTCGCGCGACCAGTCGGTGGGGCTGTGGTTCCAGGTGCCGTCGAGGACCATCGTGCGGATCTGGTCGGGGAAGAGGCGGGCGTAGTCCTGGCCGTAGAAGCCCGCGTAGGAGGCGCCGTAGTAGTTGAGCTTCGCGCCGCCCAGGGCCTTTCTGATCGCCTCCATGTCTCTGGCCTGGTCGGCCGAGCTCATGTTGGCGAACAGTTGGGGGTCTTGGTGGCGGCATGCCTCGGCGAAGCCGCGGTTGGTGTCGGACAGGCGGCCGAAGCCGGCGTCGTCACGCGGGGCTTCCGGGATGGGGATGCGGGTCCAGACGCACGCGAGGCCGGTGCTCAGGCCGCCGAACTGCTCGCCGTAGCCGCGGGTGTCCCAGGTGACGATGTCCATGCGCTCGCGCAGCCGGGCCCACCACTCGGGGACGGCTGCGGTGGTGGCGATGCCGGGGCCTCCCGGGCCGCCGTAGGCGACCAGGACCGACCCTTCGGAGGCGCCGGTCGCTTTCAGCCTGCCCAGCTTCAGTGTGATCTTACGGTCGTCGGGCTTGCGCCAGTCGACCGGGACCTGGAGGTCGGCGCACTCCATGCCGATCTTGTCGTTGGGGCAGGGCTGCCAGGTCAGTGAGGTTCCGGCGGTCATGGCGGATGGGGTGATCGAGGAGGGACGGGCTGGGCTCTCGCTGCCGGGTCGGGTCTCGGCGCTCGGGGTGGCGGTGGCCATGGCGGGTTGGCCGGTGATCACCAGCAGGGCGGCCAGGATCGTGGCGAGGGGTTTCGGCATGCGGTCATAATTGCGGCGCGGGGGTCGGGAGCGCGTCGGACCAGGGTCTGATCTTGAAGCGGGGAAGTCCTACCACGGGTTGTCAGACCGTGGTCTGGCCGGTGCCACGCACCCGCTCCGTGATCCAGCCGGTGCCACACACGGCCCGTGGTCCAGCCGGTGCCACGACGGCCCATGGTCCAGCCAATGCCACGCAGGATCCGGAGCCCGTCTTACTGCTTGTGCAGGCTGTCTCGTCACCTCACCGTCGAGGAGTCTGTCCGGTCAGGACGCTCGGTGAGGGGCGGGTCGTCGGTCGGCAGGGGCGCGGGAAGGCGTCGTGCGCGTTCGAATGGCCTGGCAGCACGGCGGGCTCGGCGGGTACGGCTGCGCTAGCCTGCCGGGATGCGGCGGATTCTGGTGGCGGGCATCAGCGGGGCGGGCAAGTCGACGCTCGCGCGCGCACTGAGCAACCGGATTGGCGTGCCCTGTCACGAGATGGACGGCCTGTACTTCGCCGGGCCGGGTTGGGCCGTGGACGAGGCGTTCCCGGAACGGGTCGCCGAGATCGCCGGGACCCCGGCGTGGATCTTCGACTCCTTCGGCTACCCGGAGGTGCGCGACCTGCTGTGGGAACGCGCCGACACCATCGTCTGGCTGGACTATCCGCGCCGGGTCGTCATGCCGCGGGTCCTGCGGCGCTCGCTGCGCAGGACGGTGCTGCGCGAACCCGTCTTCAACGGCAATCGGGAGACGGTCGCCGGATGGTTCCAGAGTGATCATCCGGCGTGGTGGGCCTGGTCGCAGCACGCGGCGCGACAGGCGGAGATCCGGCGGCGCACCCGTGATCCGCGTTTCGCTCCCTTGCGCGTGCTCCGCTTCACCGGCCCGTACTCGGCGGCGGTCTGGCTGCGGTCGGTCGGGCCCGCCTGACGGCGGACCGCCTCCCCCTCACAGGCGTCCGTCGCCTCAGGGCCGTCTGCTTCACGCGCGTGGTGGCGGTCGGCGGGGTGAACGTGGCGTGGGCGGACCGGGATCGCAGGATTCTGGACGTTCAGGGTGTTCGGCCTCAAGGTGGGCGGAGGTGGCGCGGGAGAGTCGGGGCATGGTTGAGATGTCGTCCGCGCAAGGCGGCTCGCAGGAGCGCTCCCCCACCGGCCGGGTGCTCATGGCCGTCGCACGTCGCTGGCCCACGGTGCTGGGCGTGGCTTTCATGGTCTTCAATGTCCTGGGGCTGGAGGACGGGCGGGACGCGGCCCTTGTGGTGTTCCTCGCCGCGCTCGTCTACCTCGCCACGGCGGTGACCGGCAGGCCGGAGGTGGCCTGGCCGTTGTTCGGGGCGTCCGTGGTGGCGGTGGCGGTGCTGCGGCTGCTCGGGCTGACGCCGTGGCCGGGGCTGGTCGGGGGTGCGGTGTGCGTCGCCCTCGTCGGCCTGGCGGGCGGGCTGGCGGGCGGGCTGGCGGGCGGGCTGGTGAGGAGGCCGACGCTCGTCGCGGCGCAGGTTCCCGCGATGCTGGTCTTCGGGGCGGTGTCGGTGGCCGCGCTGTCCCTGTCGCCTGCGTTCGGAGGCTACCTGGTCGCTGCGGCGCTGGTCGGGCATGCCGTTCTGGACGTGGTCCTCTGGCGCAGGAACAAGGTGGTGGTCCGGTCGATGGCCGAGTTCTGCGCCGCGCTCGACCTGACGCTCGGGGTGGTGATCGTGGTGCTGACGGTCTCGGCCTAGACGGCGGCGTCGGCCGGTGTCGAGGGCCGCAGGGCAAACCCAGCACTACCGGTGGGATTACCTTCATCCGGAGCCGAGAATTCCGACCTCGTGACCCGCGACAGCCACCTCGCACCGGGGCGGCGGCACGAGAAGAGGAACTCGACCATGCCCAAATATCTGATCCAGTCCACGTACACCACAGAGGGGCTCCGCGGCGTGCTGCGGGACGGTGGCACCGGACGCCGGCAAGCGGTGGATCGCCTGGTGGAAAGCCTGGGCGGACGGGTCGAGCAGATGTACTTCGCGTTCGGGGAGACGGACACGTTCGTGGTCGTCGACTTGCCGAGCAACGCGGCGTCGGCGGCGTTGGGGATGGCAGTGTCGGCGTCCGGGGCGGTGCGGACGACAACGGTCGCCCTGCTGACGGCGGAGGAGGTCGACGAAGCCACGCGGATGGATGTGGCTTACCGGGCTCCTGGCGCGTGACAGCCAGGCGCAGATGCAGGCACAGGCGCAAGCCAATGCCTCGGCTCGCGGGATGTCGGCGAAGGCAGCCGTTGGACACGGCGGTGAGGAGCGATCCGCGGTTCTCACCTGCGTAGTGCGCGGCGAGCGCCAGAGTGGCGGCTTGTACGGCTCGCAGGGGAAGGTCAGGCGCGCTGGGCCTCGAACGCTGAGACGCGGTCGGCGATCTTCCTCAGCTTCGCCTCGAACACAGCCCGCGGGTCGTCGACGACGGAGGTGAGGGCCACCATTGCCGTCACGATCACGTCGCACAACTCGTCGGCGAGGTCCTGGCGGGTGTGGGAGGCGGGTTTGCGCGGGTTCTGGCCGAGTTCTCCGATGCGGGCCTCGACCGCCTCGCCGAACTCCTCGCCGATCTTCATGACACGCAGCGTGAGTTCGTGAGGGTCCCGGCCGTTGTTACGGTCCAGCCATGCCACCAGCTCGCCGATCGTGGACCACGGGTCTGTCGATGTCGGATCAGGCATCGGGCTCCTCCTCCATGCCGGCGTCTGGCGTCGAGGCCGGGCGTCCGCCTCACGGACGGCAGCGTTCGATGGACTCAGAGTGGTGCGCTCAGAGCGCCCAGCGCAATGATCGGTGGCGTGAGTTCAGCTTCTTGACCGTCGTGAGCGTGAGAGGGCTCGGTGTCCGGTGGGCCCGAGGGTTGCTGCCCTTGGGCCCACCGGGTGACGTACGCCCGCCTGGGGAGCGTGCTGCTAGACGTGGGCGAGCAGCACGGCGGGGTTCTCCACGCAGTCGGCGACGAAGCGCAGGAAGCCGCCCGCTGCGCCGCCGTCGCAGACGCGGTGATCGAAGGTGAAGGACAGCTGGGTGATCTTGCGGGGCACCACCGCGCCGTCGTGCACCCAGGGGCGGTCGATCACGCGGCCCACCCCCAGGAGCGCCGCCTCCGGGTGGTTGATGATGGGGGTGGAGCCGTCCACGCCGAAGACGCCGTAGTTGTTGAGGGTGAACGTGCCTCCCGTCAGCGCGGACGGGGGCAGGCTGCCCGAGCGGGCCAGCGCAGTCAGGCGGGTCAGCTCGGCGGCCAGGCCGGCGGTGGTCATGAGGTGCGCGTCGCGGACCACCGGCACGACGAGGCCGCGTTCGGTCTGGGCGGCGAAGCCCAGGTTGATGTGGCCGTGGCGGACGATCTCGGCCCGGTCGGTGTCGACCGAGGAGTTCAGCTCGGGGAAGCGGAGCAGGCCGGCCACGCAGGCTCGGGCCAAGAGCGCCAGCAGGCCGATGCCCAGGTCCGGGCTGGTCCGCCGGAGGGTGTCGCGGATGGTGAGCAGGTCGGTGGCGTCCACGTCCACCCAGGTGGTGGCGTCGGGGATCTCGGTGCGGCTGCGGGTCAGCTTGTCGGCGACCGTACGGCGCAGGCCGCGCAGAGGGATGCGCTCCGCCACCGGGGCCACCGGAGACGCGGGGGCCACCGGAGACGCGGGGGCCACCGGAGACGCCGCCTGGTCGGCGGACGGGGCGTCAGGGGTCGCGCCGGAGTCGGCGCCCGGGTTGGCGATGGCGTGTTCGACGTCCCGGCGGAGGATGACGCCGTGCGGTCCGGTGGCAAGGACGGCGGCGAGGTCCACGCCGTGCTCGCGCGCCATCCGGCGCACCAGCGGCGAGATCACCCGAGGCGCACGCTCCGGCCCGCCCGGGGACGGAGAAGCAACCGCCTCCACCGCGGGTGCCGGTGCGGGGCCCGATCCCGAAGCAGGTGCGGGGCCCGATCCCGGAGCGGGGGCGGGGGCCGGGGTGGAGGGAGCCGGGTTGGTGGGGCGGGGGCGGCGGCGGCTCTTGTGGGGGGTGCCGGTGGTGCCGTAGCCGATCAGGACGTTGCCCGAGCCCGCGCGTTCCTCCTCCCGGTACCGCGCCGCCGCCGGGTCCTCCTGCGAGTCCCCGACCTCGATGAGCGGCTCCCCCACCGCCACGACCGCGCCCGCCTCGGCGTGCAGCCGCAGGACGGTCCCCGCGTACGGCACGGGCACCTCCACCGCCGCCTTAGCGGTCTCCACCTCCACCACGATCTGGTCGATCTCCACCGTGTCCCCCACGGCCACCTTCCACTCGACGATCTCGGCCTCGGTCAGGCCCTCGCCGAGGTCCGGCAGCCGGAACACCTGCCGCGCGGCGGTCGCCGTCATGACGCCTCCCGGGTGAGGTGCAGCAGGTCGGGCTGGTCGTCGAACTGGAGCCGGTCCACGGCGTCGAGGACGCGGTCGACGTCCGGGAGGTGGGAGTGTTCGAGCATGGGCGGCGGGTACGGGATGTCGAACCCGGTGACGCGCAGCACCGGCGCGGCCAGCGAGTGGAAGCACCGCTCCTGCACGCGGGCGGCGATCTCCGCCCCCACCCCGGCGAACCCCTGGGCCTCCTGGATCACCACGCAGCGCCCCGTCCTGCGCACCGAGGCCACCACGGTCTCGTCGTCGAACGGGACGATCGTCCGCAGGTCGACCACCTCCAGCGAGAGCCCGTCGCGGGCGGCGGCCTCGGCGGCCTGGAGCGCCACGGGCACGCTGGGCCCGTAGGCGACGAGCGTCGCGTCGCGGCCCTCGCGGCGGACGGCGGCCCGGCCGAACCCGGCGGCGCGGCGCTCCGCGACGGAGGTCTCCTCCTTGGACCAGTACAGCCGCTTGGGCTCCATGAAGATCACCGGGTCGGGGTCGGCGACGGCGTCGCGCAGCAGCCAGTAGGCGTCGTCGGCCGTCGCGGGCGTCACGACCTTGAGCCCCGGCGTGTGGGCGTAGTACGCCTCGCTGGAGTCGCAGTGGTGCTCGACGCCGCCGATGCCGCCCGCGTACGGGATCCGGATCACGATCGGCAGCGACAGCCGCCCGCGGGTGCGGTTGCGCAGCTTGGCCACGTGCGAGGCGATCTGCTCGAAGGCCGGGTAGGCGAAGGCGTCGAACTGCATCTCGATCACCGGGCGGAAGCCGCCCATGGCCAGGCCCACGGCCAGGCCCACGATCCCCGCCTCGGCCAGCGGCGTGTCGAAGCAGCGCTCCTCGCCGAACTCCTTGGTGAGCCCGTCGGTGACGCGGAAGACGCCGCCGAGCGGCCCGACGTCCTCGCCGAAGACGAGGACGCGCTCGTCCTCGCGCAGGGCGTCGCGCAGGGCGGCGTTCAACGCCTGGGCCATGGTCATCTTCGCGGTCATGTCAGTCCTCCCGCGCGGTCAGCTCGGACGCCAGCAGGGCCCGCTGCTCGTGCAGCTGGGGCGTCGGCTCGGCGAAGACGTGGTCGAACAGCTCGAAGGGGTCGGCCTCGGGGTCGGCGTTCATCGCCTCGCGCAGGCGCGCGGCGTACTCCTCGGCGGCCTGGTGCGCGGCGGCGACGTCCTCGGCGCCGAGCAGGCCGCGCCCGCGCAGGTAGGTCTCCAGCCGGGCCAGCGGGTCGGCCGACTCCCACTGCTCGACCTCCTGGCTCTCGCGGTAGCGGGTGGGGTCGTCGGCGTTGGTGTGGGGGTCCATGCGGTAGGTGTGCGCCTCGACGAGGAACGGGCCGCCGCCGGTCCTGGCGTGCGTCACGGCGGCGGTCAGGACCGACAGCACGGCGACGAGGTCGTTGCCGTCCACCTGCTCGGAGGGGATGCCGTAGCCGATGCCCTTGTAGGCCAGCGCCGGGGCCGCGCTCTGCTTGGCCAGCGGGACGGAGATGGCGTACTTGTTGTTCTGGACGAAGAACACGACGGGGGCGCGCAGCACCGCGGCGTAGTTGAGCGCCTCGTGGAAGTCGCCCTCGCTGGTGCCGCCGTCGCCGATGAAGGCCATGACGACGCCGTCCTCGCCCTTGCGGCGCATGGCCTCGGCCATGCCGACCGCGTGGATCGTCTGGGTGGCCAGCGGCGTGCATTGGGGGGCGACGCGCGTGGCGGCGGGGTCGTAACCGCAGTGCCAGCCGCCGCGCAGCAGCGTGAGCACCTCGACCGGGTCGAGGCCGCGGGAGACGAGCGCGACCGAGTCGCGGTAGGTGGGGAACAGCCAGTCGTCCTCGCGCAGCGCGAGCACGCCGGCGATCTGGCAGGCCTCCTGGCCGCGGCTGGAGGGGTAGACGGCCAGCCGGCCCTGCTTGGTCAGCGCGGTCGCCTGGCGGTCGAAGCGGCGGCCCAGGACCATCCGCCGGTACGCCTCCACCAGGTGCTCCCCGGCGGGCTCGGCGTACCCGGCGGGCGGCTCGACGGCGGTGCCGTCCTCGGCGACGAAGCGCACCGGCTCTGGTGAGGGCAGCAGGCCGTCGACCGTCTGGGGACTCCTCCTCACGGACATGGCGACGCTCACTTTCTCTGGACGTTTGTGAGGGAAAGCGTCCGCTTCCGGGGCCATCCGTTCAAGACATCAGGCATGATGAGCGACAAACGGCTTTAAATGGGATTAGTGGAGGGCCAATTGTCAGCCAACGAGGGCGTCGAAGGCGGCTGGCCGGGACGTTCGGCCGCAAACCTGGACGGAGTGGACCGAGCGATCATCGCCGAGCTGCTGCGCGACGGCCGCATGTCGATGCGCACGCTGGCCGAACGCGTGCACGTCTCGCGCGCCAACGTCTACGCCCGGCTCACCCGGTTGATGGACGACGGCGTGATCACCGGCTTCACCGCCGAGCTGGCGCCGCACCGGGCGGGCCTGGGCACCAGCGCGTACGTGTCGGTGACGATCGAGCAGAACTCCTGGCGCCAGGTCACGGCACGGCTGCGCGAGACGCCGTACGTGGAGCACTTCGCCATGGTCGGCGGCGACTACGACGTCCTGGTGCTGGTCAGGACGCCGGACAACGCCGCGCTGCGGCACGTCGTGCTGGAACGCATCCAGGACATCCCAGGGGTGCGGGCCACCCGGACCTGGCTGGTGTTCGAGGAGGCCCGCGGCCGGGGCGCGGAATGGGGGGCCCACGAGAGCTGAGCCCCCACCCCGAGCCCTCGTTCAGCGCCCTCGTTCAGCGCCCTCCGAAGGTCGGCCTGCGCTTGGCGAGGAACGCCTCCACCGCGCCCGCGTGGTCGGCGGTGCGTCCGAGGCGGGCCTGCGCGCGGGCCTCCTCGGCGAGCACCGCCCCGAGGCCCTGCTCCCACCCCTGCGCGATGAGCCGCTTGGACTCGGCGTAGGCCGCGGTCGGCCCGGCCGCCAGCCGGGCGGCCAGCTCGCGTCCCGCCATGCACACCTCGGCCCCGGGCACCACCCGCCCCGACACGCCCCACGCGACCGCCTGCGCGGCCCCGAACGGCTCGCCGAGCAGCACCAGCTCCTTGGCCCTGGACTCGCCGACCGCCCGCGTCAGCGTCACCGACAGGCCGGAGTCGCAGGTGAGCCCGATCCCCGTGAACGCCGTGGCCAGCTTGGCGTCCTCGGCCAGGACGCGCAGGTCGCAGGCGAGCGCGAGGGCCAGCCCGGCGCCCACGCAGGCGCCGTTGACGGCGGCGACGACCGGCTTGGGCATCGTGGCCAGGAGCCGGACGACCGGCGCGTAGTCCGCCTCGACGGTGTCGAAGGCGTGGCCGGGGTCGGCGCGCAGGGCCTCGGCGTGCTCGGCGAGGTCCTGGCCGACGCAGAACGCGCGGCCCGCGCCGGTCAGCAGCACGGCCCTGACCGAGTCGTCGGCGGCGACCTCCTCCAGCGCCCGGCGCAGCGCCTGCTTGAGCCCGTCGTCCAGCGCGTTGCGGTGGTCGGGACGGTTGAGCGTCACGACGGCCACGGCGCCGTCGCGTTCGAGCAGGACCGGGGTGTCGTCCACGTCAGCCCTCCGGCCAGGTCTTGGCCACCAGGGTCAGCACGTCGTACGTGGCGACCGGGACGCCGTCCTGGTTGGTCACGGTGGCGTCCCAGCGCACCTCGCCGTAGTCGGCGCCGCTGCGCGGCGTGATCTGCTTGACGGTCAGCGCGACGGCGATGGCGTCGCCGGCCTTGACCGGGGTGAGGAAGCGCAGCCCGTCGACGCCGAAGTTGGCCAGCACCGGGCCGGGCGCCGGGTCCACGAACAGCCCGGCGGCCAGGGACACCACCAGGTAGCCGTGCGCGACGATGCCGCCGAACAGCGGGTTGCGGGCGGCGGCCTCGGGGTCGGTGTGGGCGTAGAAGGTGTCGCCGGTGAACTCGGCGAAGTGCTCGATGTCGGCGAGCGAGACCGTGCGCGGCGCGGAGGCGATGGTGTCGCCCACCCGCAGCTCGGCCAGCGACTTGCGGAAGGGGTGGACGCCGGAGTCGGCGCGGGCCGAGCCGGTCGTCCAGCGGCCGGTGATCGCGGTGAGCTGGTCCGGCGAGCCCTGGACGGCGGTGCGCTGCATGTGGTGCAGGACGCCGCGCACGCCGCCCAGCTCCTCGCCGCCGCCGGCCCGCCCGGGGCCGCCGTGGACGAGGACCGGCAGCGGCGAGCCGTGCCCGGTGGACTCCTTGGCGTCGTCGCGGTCGAGGACCAGCACCCGGCCGTGCCAGGGCGCGAGCCCGAGCACGACGGACCGCGCCACCTGCGGGTCGTGGGTGGCGACGGAGGCGACCAGGCTGCCCTTGCCGCGCGCGGCCAGGGCGACCGCCTCCTCGACGCCGTCGTAGGCGAGCACGGTCGCGACCGGCCCGAACGGCTCCACGTCGTGCGGCTCGGCGGCGCCGGGGCGGGCGCGCAGCAGCAGCGGGGTCATGAACGCGCCGCGCTCGGGGTCGCCCTCCAGCAGGGACGCGCCGCGCGGGTCGCCGTGGACGACCTCCGCGCCGGCCCGCAGCGCCTCGACCGCCTTGCGCACCTCCTCGCGCTGGCCCAGGCTGGCCAGCGGGCCCATGCGCACGCCGGGGTTGCGCGGGTCGCCGACGGTGATCGACGACAGGCGCGCGGCCAGCGCCTCGGTCACCTGGTCCGCCAGGTTCGCCGGCACGAGCACGCGGCGGATGGCCGTGCACTTCTGGCCCGCCTTGACCGTCATCTCGGTGACGACGCCCTTGACGAACAGGTCGAACTCCGGATCGTCCGGGCGCACGTCGGGGCCGAGGATCGAGCAGTTGAGCGAGTCGGCCTCGACGCCGAGCACGACGCCGCCGTCGAGCACGTTCGGGTGGCGGCGCAGGATGCCGGCGGTGTGGGCCGAGCCGGTGAAGGCGACGGAGTCCTGGACGGTCAGCTCGTCGAGCAGCCCGGCGGGGCTGCCGGCCAGGAGCTGGAGCGTCCCCTCCGGCAGGATGCCGGACTCGATGATCTGCCGGACGGCCAGCTCGGTGAGGTAGGCGGTCTGGGCGGCGGGCTTGACGATCGAGGGCAGCCCGGCGAGGAAGGCCGGGGCCAGCTTCTCCAGCATGCCCCAGACGGGGAAGTTGAAGGCGTTGATCTGCACGGCGACGCCCGGCCGGGAGGTGTAGAGGTGCTGGCCGGCGAAGGTGCCGCCCTTGCCCAGGCGTTCCAGGCCGCCGTCGAGGAAGACGGTGTCGTTGGGCAGCTCGCGCACGCCCTTGCTCGCGTAGCTGAACAGGGTGCCGATGCCGCCGTCGACGTCGACCATGGTGTCGCGGGAGGTGGCGCCGGTGCGCGTGGACAGGGCGTACAGCGCGTCCTTTCCTTCGAGCAGGTGCTTGGCCAGCGCCTTGAGCAGGGCGGCCCGTTCGTGGAAGGTCAGGGCCCGCAGCGCCGGGCCGCCGGTGTCCCTGGCGTGCCTGACCATGGCGGCGACGTCCAGCCCCCGGCTGGAGATCCGCGCGACCTCCTCGCCCGTCGCGGCGTCGAGCAAGGGTTCCCCGTCGTCCGACGCGCGGAACCATCGTCCGGCGGCGTAGCTCTCCAGCAGCGCGCTCACGCTGTCTCCTCTCTTGCGCGGAAGCCCCGACTCATGCAACCGTATTACTGACCGAGCGATAAGTAAATAAGACCGATGTCTCGGAGGGACGATGACCACCACGCCGGCGGAGCCGGACCTGGAGGAGCGGCTGCAGTCCGCCTTCGACGCGACCATCGCGGGTCACGACCGGATCGAGCCCCGCGACTGGATGCCGGAGGCGTACCGCAGGACGCTCGTCCGCCAGATCGCCCAGCACGCGCACTCCGAGATCATCGGCATGCAGCCGGAGGGCGAGTGGATCGGTCGTGCGCCGTCGCTGCGCCGCAAGGCGATCCTGCTGGCCAAGGTGCAGGACGAAGCCGGGCACGGCCTCTATTTGTACTCCGCGTGCGAGACGTTGGGCGTCTCCCGCGCCGAGCTGACCGAACTCCTTCTGGCCGGGAAGCAGAAATACTCCTCGATCTTCAACTACCCGACGCTGTCCTACGCCGACGTCGGCACGATCGGCTGGCTCGTGGACGGCGCCGCGATCTGCAACCAGGTGCCGCTGTGCCGCACCTCCTACGGCCCGTACGGGCGCGCGATGATCCGCATCTGCAAGGAGGAGTCCTTCCACCAGCGGCAGGGCTACGAGCTGCTGATGACGATGATGCGCGGCACGCAGGCACAGCGGGAGATGGTCCAGGACTCGGTCAACCGGTTCTGGTGGCCCTCCCTCATGATGTTCGGCCCGCCCGACGACCGCTCCCCCAACAGCGAGCGCTCGATGGCCTGGGGCATCAAGCGCAACTCCAACGACGAGCTGCGCCAGAAGTTCGTCGACATGACGGTCCCGCAGGCCAAGGCGCTCGGCGTCACGCTGCCCGACCCCGACCTGCGCTGGAACGAGGAGCGCGGGCACCACGACTTCGGGCAGCCGGACTGGTCGGAGCTGGCCGCGGTCATCCGCGGCGACGGGCCGTGCAACGCCCAGCGGATGCGCCACCGCCGCGCCGCCCACGAGGACGGCGCCTGGGTGCGCGAGGCCGCGTCGGCGTTCGCGAGCCGCACGGCGGCCGGGGCGGGCGCCCGATGAGCGCCGACCGGCGGGAATGGCCGCTGTACGAGGTGTTCGTCCGGGTCAAGCGCGGGCTCAACCACGTGCACGTCGGGTCGCTGCACGCCCCCGACGACGCGATGGCCCTGCGGCACGCCCGCGACGTCTACACCCGGCGCAACGAGGGCGTGAGCATCTGGGTCGTGCGCTCCGACGCCATCACCGCCTCCAGCCCGGACGAGAAGGACCCGCTGTTCGCGCCGAGCGGCGACAAGGTCTACCGGCACCCGACGTTCTACGACATCCCGGGCGACGTCCCGCACATGTGAGAGGGGGTCCAGCGTGAGCGATGACCACGAGAGCATCTTCGACGGCCTGACCGGCGGGGACTCCGCGCAGTGGGCGTTCGGCACGGACTTCGAGGACCCGCTGGCGGGCGTGGACACCACCGTGCCCGACGGGGTCGGCTGCGCCGAGCTGGCCGCGTACTGCCTCATGCTCGGCGACGACGCGCTGGTGATGTCGCAGCGGCTCACGGAGTGGTGCAGCCGCGCGCCCGACCTGGAGGAGGACATCGCGCTCGCCAACGTGGCCCTCGACCTGCTCGGGCAGGCGCGCCTGCTGCTGGCGCGGGCGGCCGCGGCCGACCCCGGCGTGGTGCCCGCGCTGCCCGAGGGCTCACCGGTGCCGCCGGAGGACGCGCTGGCGTTCTTCCGCGACGCCGGGCAGTTCAGGAACGTGTGGCTGGCCGAGGTCGCGAACGGCGACTTCGCGCACGTCGTCGTGCGCCTGCTGCTGTTCTCGACGGCCCGGCTGGCGCTGCTGGAGCGGCTGTCGGCGAGCGCGGACACGGTGCTGGCCGCCGTCGCCGCCAAGGGCGTCAAGGAGGTCGCCTACCACCGGGACTGGGCGGGCCGCTGGTTCCTCACCCTGGCCCAGGGCACCGAGGAGTCGCGCCGCCGGCTCGACGCCGCGCTCGGCGAGCTGTGGCCGCTGCTGGCCGAGCTGGTCACCGCGCATCCCGTCGAGCTCGCGCTCGCCCGTTCGGGCGTCGCCGTGGAGGCCGCCGCGCTGCGCGCCGACGTGGACGCCGTGCTCGGCCAGGTGCTGACGGTGAGCGACGTCCCCCGCCCGGCCCTCGAAGACCGACCGGACGAGGACAGGCCGGGCAGCGGCCGGGACGGCGTCCACACCCCGGCCCTGGCCGACCTGCTCGCCGACATGCAGTCGGTCGCCCGCGCCCACCCGGCAGGCCGCTGGTGACCGCCGCCGAGCACGCCGGACCCGCGCCCGGGGACGCCCGCGAGCGCGCCGCCCGGGTCGCGGAGCGGGTGCGGGACCCGGAGATGCCGATGCTCACCCTGGCCGACCTCGGCGTGCTGCGCGGCGTCGAGCTGCGGCCGGGCCCGGACGGCGAGGTCGTGGTCGCCTCGATCACCCCGACCTACACCGGCTGCCCGGCCATGGCGACCATGCGCGACGACCTCGTCCATGGGCTGCGGGCGGCGGGTTTCCCGCGGGTCGAGGTGCGGGTCGTGCTCGACCCGCCGTGGTCGAGCGACTGGATCTCCGAGCGCGGCCGGGACGCCCTGCGGGCCGCCGGGCTGTCGGCGCCCGGACCGGCCCGGCGGACGTCCGGGCCGGTGCCGCTGACGCTCGGCCCGGCCAGGACCGCACCGGCCTGCCCGCGCTGCGGCTCCCGGGCCACCCGGCTGACCTCCGAGTTCGGCGCCACCGCGTGCAAGGCCCTCTACGCCTGCGCCGACTGCCTGGAACCGTTCGAGCATGTCAAGGAGATATGAGATGACCACGCTCGCGCCCGCGCCGGCCCGGGCGCACGCCGCCTTCCACGAGCTGACCGTGGCGGCGGTCGACCACCTGTGCGAGGACGCCGCCGCGATCACCTTCGCCGTGCCCGGCGACCTGCGCCAGGCGTACGCCTTCCGCGCGGGCCAGTCGCTCACCCTGCGCCGCTTCGTGGACGGGCGGGAGGAGCGGCGGTCGTACTCGATCTGCGCCCCGGCCGGGGACGCGCCGCGCATCGGCGTCCGGGAGATCCCGGACGGGCTCTTCTCCTCCTGGCTCGTCCGCGAGGTGCGGCCGGGCACGCGGATCGAGGTGCAGACCCCCACCGGCTCCTGGCAGGCCGACCCCGGCGCGGGCGAGCGGCACCTGTGCGTGGCGGCCGGGTCGGGCATCACCCCGATGATGTCGGTCGCCTCGACGGTGCTCACCCATCCCGGCGCGCGGGTGTCGCTGCTGTACGGCAACCGCAGCAGCCGCACCGTGATGTTCGCCGAGGAGCTCGGCGACCTGAAGAACCGGTACGGCCCCCGCCTCCAGCTCGTCCACGTGCTCTCCCGGGAGCCGCGCGACGTCGAGCTGTTCTCCGGCCGGCTGGACGGCGACCGGCTGCGGCGGCTGTTCACCGAGCTGGTGCCGATCGAGACGTTCGACCACGTCTGGCTGTGCGGGCCGCTGCGCATGGTCGAGGACGCCCGCCAGGTGCTCGCCGAGCTGGGCGTCCCGGCCGCGAAGGTGCACGTCGAGCTCTTCTACGTCGACGCTCCCCCGCCGCTGCCCAGGCGCCCCGAGGGCGTGCCGGCGGGCGCGACGACCGTGCTGACGACGGTGCTCGACGGAAGGCGCACGACCGCCACCGTCTCGCGCGAGTCCACCCTGCTCGACGGCGCCCAGCAGACCCGCTCGGACCTGCCGTTCGCCTGCCGGGGCGGGGTCTGCGGCACCTGCCGGGCGGTGGTCCGCGAGGGCGCGGCGGACATGCGCCGCAACTACGCGCTCGAACCGGCCGAGGTGGACGCCGGTTTCGTGCTCACCTGCCAGACGTTCCCGGCCGGCGACCGTGTCACCGTGGACTACGACGCCTGACCCCGACGCAGAGGAGTTTTCCGTGACGAAAGCCCGCGCTCCCCAGGCGGAGCGCCCATGACCCTCATCGTCGAGGAGGGCGCCGACCGGGTGGTGTGGCGGCTCAACCGGCCGCAGGTGCGCAACGCGATCGACCGGGAGCTGGTCGCCGCGCTGCACGAGGCGTGCGCCGCCGTCGAGGACGAGCCGCGCGTCGTGCTGCTCACCGGCGAGGGCACGACCTTCGCCGCCGGGGCGGACATCGCCCAGCTCCGTGACCGGGACCGGGGCGACGCGCTGCGCGGCATCAACTCCAGGATCTTCGACCGCATCCACCGGCTGCCGATGCCGACCGTGGCCCTCGTGGACGGTTACGCCCTGGGCGGCGGGGCCGAGCTGGCCTACGCCTGCGACTTCCGGATCGGCACGCCGCGCACCCGGATCGGCAACCCGGAGACCGACCTCGGCATCCTGGCCGCCGCCGGGGCCGCCTGGCGGCTGGCCGAGCTGGTCGGGGAGCCGCTGGCCAAGGAGATCCTGCTGGCCGGCCGGGTGCTGACGGCCGCGGAGGCGCGGGCGGTGCACCTGCTCAACGACGTCGTGGAGCCGGAGGACCTGCTCGCCGCCGGCCACCGGCTGGCCGACCGCATCGCGGCGCGCGCGCCGCTGGCCACCCGGCTGACCAAGGCCGTCTTCCACGCCCCGCGCGCCGCGCACCCGTTCGTGGACGACCTGGCCCAGGCCGTCCTGTTCGAGACCGAGGAGAAGCACGCGCGCATGACGGCGTTCCTCGACCGGCGGAAGGAGCCGCGCTCATGACGTCCCCGTCGATCCTGCCGCACATCGTCGGCGTCTTCGGCGGCGGGCGGATGGGGTCGGGCATCGCGCACGCCTTCCTCGCCGCCGGCAGCCGGGTCGTCGTCGTGGAGAGCGACCCGCGCGCCGCCGCCCAGGCCCTGGAACGGGTGACCGGCAGCCTGGCCAAGGCCGCGGAGAAGGGCAGGCTGGGCAGCCCGCTCCCGGACGTCCTGTCCCGGCTGCGCACGACGGCCGACCCGGGCGAGCTGGCCCCGTGCGAGCTGGTCGTGGAGGCGGTGCCGGAGGACGCGGCGCTCAAGGCCCAGGTGTTCGCCCTGGTCGAGCGGCAGGCGCCGGGCGCGGTGCTGGCCACGAACACCAGCAGCCTGTCGATCGGCGGGCTCGCGGCCGACCTGGCCGCGCCGGAGCGCTTCATCGGGCTGCACTTCTTCAACCCCGTCCCGGTCAGCGACCTCATCGAGGTCGTCGTCGGCCCGCGGACGGACCCCGAGCTGGTCGAACGGGCCCAGGAGTGGACGCGGGCGCTCGGCAGGACGCCGGTCACGGTGGCCGACTCGCCGGGCTTCGCCAGCAGCCGGCTCGGCGTCTGCCTGGCCCTGGAGGCGATGCGGATGCTGGAGGAGGGCGTGGCGAGCGCGGCCGACATCGACACGGCCATGACCCTCGGCTACCGCCACCCGACGGGCCCGCTGCGCACCACCGACGTGGTGGGCCTGGACGTGCGGCTCGCGATCGCCGAACACCTGGCCCGCGAGCTCGGCCCCCGGTTCGAGCCGCCGCGGATCCTGCGCGACCTGGTGGCCGCCGGGCATCTCGGCCGCAAGACGGGCCAGGGGTTCTACACCTGGTGAGCCCCGGGCGCGTGCCCGGCCAGGCCGTCGAAGGCGATCGCGGTGACGGCGTCGGCGACCATCGCCCGGTCGTAGGCGCCGTCCGGGCGGTACCACTCCACCAGCGAGTTGACCATGCCGAACAGCAGCCGGCTGACCAGCGCGGGCGGCACGTCGTCGCGCAGCGCGCCCTCGGCGACGGCGTCGGCGACCAGCGCGGCGAGGCGGTCGTCGAGCCAGCGGCGGCGTTCGAGCGCGGCCAGCTCGACCGGGCTGTTGCCGCGCACCCGGAGCAGGAGCGTGACGCTCGGCTGGTGGGCGACCAGCACCTCGACGCTGCGCCGCACGACCTCGCGCAGGCGTTCGTAGGCCGTGCGGCCGGCGGCGTCGCGGGTGGCGGCGGTGACGGCGGCGGTGAGCTCGTCGAGGGCGTCGTCGAGGGCCTGGCCGAGCAGTTGCTCCTTGCCCGTGACGTGGTGGTAGATGGCCGGCTTGGTCAGGCCGAGCTCCTTGGCCAGGTCTCCCATGCTGGTGGCGTCGTATCCCCTGCGGTTGAACAGCTCCACCGCGGCGCGCAGGATCGCGGCCTGGTCGTAGCCGGGTCGGCCGCGCCCGCGGCGCGGGGCGGGCCCGGCGGGCTCGGTCGTCGTCACGAAAGCCAGCATCTCACGGCAGATCAGACCTCTTCCCCGAGGCGGCGCGCCCCCGGGACGCCGGAACGCTCGCGGGGTACAGTCGTGACGATCTTCTCCTACCCTCCGAGGAGTGAGCCCGTGACGTTGCCCGCCGACAGCCATGTGCACAGCGAATGGTCCTGGGACGCCCCGAAGGGCGACATGGAGCGTTCCTGCGCGCGGGCGGTGGAGCTCGGCCTGCCCGCCATCGCCTTCACCGAGCACGTCGACCACACGGTCTGGACGGTCGACCCCGGCGCCCTCGACGGCCACGACCACCTGCTCGCGCTGACGACGCCGGACGGGCGCCTCCCTCCCCCGGCCTTCGACGCCGCGGGCTACCTGGAGGCGGTCGAGCGGTGCCGCGAGCGTTTCCCGCAGCTGCGCATCCTGAGCGGCCTGGAGCTGGGCGAGCCGCACCGGCACGCCGGGGAGGTCGCCCGCGTGCTCGCCGCCGGGCGCTTCGACCGGGTGCTCGGCTCCCTGCACAGCCTGCCCGCCGGCGACGGGTTCTGCGAGCCGCCCGGCCTGTACGCCCGCAGCGCCGCCGCCCAGGTGATCCGGGACTACCTGGCCGAGATCCCCGAACTGGTCGCGGGCAGCGACGTGTTCGCCGTGCTGGCCCACGTCGACTACCCGGTGCGCTACTGGCCGCGGGCGGCCGGACCGTTCGACCCGGCCGGCTTCGAGGAGGAGTTCCGGCACGCGCTTCGGGTGACCGCCGGGTCGGGCCGGGCGCTGGAGATCAACACGGTCCTGCCGCTGCACACGACGCTGCTCGGGTGGTGGCGGGAGGAGGGCGGGCAGGCCGTGACGTTCGGCAGCGACGCCCACGAGCCGTCCGTCGTCGCGCGCCGGTTCCGGGAGGCGGCGGAGCTGGCCCGGGCGCACGGCTTCCGCCCAGGCCGGGACCCGTACGACTTCTGGGGCCGTACGGGCTGACCGCCGCCCTCCGGCCCCTCAGCGGTCCACCAGGCGGGCCCGGAGCAGCGCCAGGTCGTCCGGTGGCAGGCCGCCGGCCAGCAGGTACGCCTGCGCGCCGCCGTGCCGGTCGTCCAGGTGGGCCAGGGCGGCCAGCATGGTGTCCGCGGTGACCTCGGCGAACAGGCGCAGCGCCCTGGCCCGCCCCGCGTCGCCGTCCAGGGCGGCCAGGTGCTCGTCGAGGCGCAGGCACACGGCTGTCATGGCGTAGTCGGCGGCGATCTCCCGCCGGGAGACGCCGGCCAGCGAGAGGGCCAGCGCGACCGCCAGCCCGGTTCTGTCCTTGCCGGAGTGGCAGTGCAGCAGGACGCCACCGTCCGGCGCGTGGGCGACGGCCGACAGGACGGCGGCGAACCGGGCGGCGCCCCGGTCGAGGATCACCCGGTAGATGCCGGGCAGGGTGTCGTCCAGCGCCTCCAGCACGGTGTCCTCGTCCCGCAGGACGGGCAGGTGGCGGCGGCCCGGCACGTCGGGACCGGGGTCGGCCCGGCACTCGGCGGCCAGCCGGAGATCGGCGACGAGCCGGATCCCGTGCGCCCGCAGCGCCGGGACGGCCGTGCCCCGCGGACGGTCCCCCCGCACCAGCGCGCCCCACCGGATGCGCCCGCCGTCCTCGGTCGGCAGCCCGCCGAGGTCGCGCACGTTCTCGCAGCCCGGCCAGCTCAGCACCCGGCCGCCCGGCGGCGGCTCCGGGGGCCTCACGCGAGGTCCCGCAGGTTGCTGGTCCAGGCGTCGATGGTGGCCTGCCACTCCTTCGGGTCCTCCGGCCGCCCGGGCACGCCGGGCCTGGTCTGCCAGGGCAGCGGCCCCGACTCCGGCCGGTACTCCACCCCGATCGCCGCCAGCCGCGGCAGGTGGCCCGCCAGCCGCGCGCGGAAGTCCTCCAGGTCGCGTCCGGGCGGCCCCCAGACGGTCTCGGCGAAGGCCGCCAGGCGGGGGAAGACCATGTAGTCGACCCGCCGGTTGGAGTCGATCAGCTCCGTCCAGACCCCGCACTGCGCGCCGAGCACCCGTTCCGCCGCCGGGTCGTCGCGCAGTTGCGCGGGCACGGGCTCGAAGGCGTAGACGTCCTCCAGGGCCAGCACGGTCCCGAACGGCACCGGCTCGTCCTCCCCCGGCCCCTGGCGGTAGTCGAAGTAGACCTGGGTGTTGGAGCAGTTGATGACGTCGTGCCCGCGCCGGGCGGCGGCCACCGCCCCGAGGTCGCCGCGCCAGGACGCCACCACCGCCCCGGGCGCCAGCCCGCCCTCCAGGATCTCGTCCCAGCCGACCAGGCGGCGTCCCCGGGCGGCCAGGAAGTCGTCGAACTGGTGGATGAACCAGCTCTGCAGCTCCTCCTCGTCCCGCAGGCCCAGTTCCCTGATCCGGCGCTGGGCGGACGGGCTCTCCCGCCACTGCTCCTTGCGGCACTCGTCGCCGCCGACGCACACGTACGGGCTGGGGAACAGCTCCAGCACCTCGTCGAGCACGTTCTTGAAGAAGGCGACGGTGGCGTCCTCGGCGTTGAGCACGTTCCGGCCGATGCCCCAGGTCGTGCGGACCTCCAGCGGCGTGCCGAGGTTGCCCAGCTCGGGGTAGGCGGCGATGGCGGCCTGGGTGTGGCCGGGCAGGTCGATCTCGGGCACGACGGTGACGTGCCGGGCGGCGGCGTAGGCGACGATCTCCCTGAGGTCGTCCTGGGTGTAGTAGCCGCCGTGGGGACGACCGTCCATGGCGCCGTTCCAGCCGGTCTGGCTCTCCCGCCGCCACCCGCCGACCTCGGTCAGGCGGGGGTAACGCCGGATCTCGACGCGCCAGCCCTGGTCGTCGGTCAGGTGCAGGTGCAGGACGTTCAGCTTGTGCAGGGCCATCAGGTCGATGAACCGCAGCAGGTCGTGCTTGGTCATGAAATGCCGGGCGACGTCGAGGAGGCAGCCGCGCCAGCCGAAGCGCGGCTCGTCCTCGATGTGCACGCCCGGCGCGACCAGGGGTTCGGCGGCCGGCGACCGGCGGTAGGCGGCGGCGGGCAGGAGCTGGCGGAAGGTCTGCGCGCCGTAGAAGGCCCCGGCGGGCCCGCCCGCGTCGATGGCGACGCCGTCGTCACCCACGCTCAGCCGGTACGCCTCCGGGCCGAGGCCGTCGCCCAGCCCCAGGGTGATCGTCCCCGGGCCCGGCGTGCCGGGCAGCAACTCACCTCCGGTGACCTCGCTGAGCTCGGCGCGCAGCCAGGCGGCCACCCCGGCGAGCGCCGGGTCGGCGGTGAGCGCCGTGCGCCCGTCGAGGACGAACCTCCCGCGCCTGGTCCCGTGGCTGACGGGCCTGGGAACGATCTTCAAGTGCATCTCCTCACTGGCAGGTGACGGTGGCGTCGGCGAAGTCGGCGTGGTCGGAGGTGGCGTTGTCCCCGCCGTTGGTCGCGACCAGCCGGACGAACCGGGCGCCCGCGACGAACGCCGTGACCTTCCTGGCGGGCATGGCGCCGGTCAGCACGCCGGAGTGCGCGACCCGGCCGCCGTCGGCCCACACCTCGAAGTCGGCCGAGCCGGCCTGGCCGACCTCGTCGTCGATGCCGGCCTGGAACTCGACCGTCGTGCATCGGCCGGCGGTGTGGAACTCGATGTCGGCGGGGGCGTGCGTGCCCAGGCCCTTGGCGTACCGGACGCCCTCGACGGTGATCGGACGGCCGTCGCCGGCGGCCCGCTCGCCGTTGCTGGTGTCCTTCTCGACCGGGCCGAAGTAGTTCGCAGCCCTGGTCCAGGCCAGGTCGCTCAGGTAGGTGCGGCCCGTGCCCGGCGCCCTGGCCACGATGACGACGGCGACGGCGCGCCGGTCGCCCTGGGTGAAGGCGACCTCGTAGGTGCCGGGCGCGGCGTCCGCGGGCGGGGTGACCGTCCAGGTCACGGTGAACGTCTCGGCGGCGCCGAGCCGGGCGGTCCTGGCCGGCGTGCGGGCCTCGGCGCGCCAGCCGTCCGGCGCGGACGCCTTGACCTCGACGTCCCGCAGCGGGGCGGTGGCCCCGGTGTTCGTGACGCGGGTGACCAGCTCGCCGGGCACGCCGGGCTCCAGCACCGAGGGCCGGTCCTCGCCGAGGAAGCGCGGCGGGTCGGCCTCGAAGGTCACCAGCGGCGGCGCCTGCTCCCGGCTCTCCGAGACCCGGTAGAGCACCGCCGCGTGCGCCGGGACCTGCGCCGACAGCACGTCCTTCGTCGAGCTGACCGCGCCGGACCACAGCTCCTCGACCCGGTGGCGGGAGCCCGCGCCGAGCCGGGTGGAGATCACCGCCGCCCGGTCGCTCTCGTTGAACAGCGCGATCGCCCGGTCGCCGCCGTCCAGGGGCTTGGCCAGGACGTGGTACCAGCCGTCGGAGGCGACGAGCCGGCCGTGCGCGCCCAGCCGGTCCTGGTCCACCGCGATCACCTTGGGGTTGGCGACGACGGCGGCCGGCGCCTTGGCCGGGTCGGCCTGCAGGACGAGCGGCGCGGCCCCCATGGCCCACAGCGTGAACTGGGCGCGGTACTCGGTCTCGGTCATCCCGCCGCGCCCGGCCTGGATCAGGTCGGGGTCGGCCCAGCTGCCCGGCCCGGCGTACTCGGCTCTGAGCTGGTTGGTCTCCCAGATGTCCACCATGCTGGAGTAGCTGTCGGGGATGGGCTTGTTGTAGACGTTCGTCCGCCAGGTGGTGGCGCCGGCGTCCTTGCCCCACAACCAGGGCACGGTGCTGCCGTCCTCGTTGTTCATGGCGAACACCACGCCGTCGCCGAGGGCCTGGCGCATGCGCGGGTAGAGGGTCTGGGCGATCTGCTGCACGTTCTGGCCGGGGAAGTCGGCCGTGGGGACGTTGCACCAGTCGTACTTGACGTAGTCGGCGCCCCAGGCCCTGAGCTGGGCGGCGTCGGCGGCCTCCTGCTTGTAGGAGCCGGGGCCGCCGCCGGAGCACGCCTTGGTGCCGGCCGACAGGCTCAGGCCGAGTTTGAGCCCCTTGGCGTGCAGCTCGTCGGCCAGCGCCTTGACGCCGCCCGGGAAACGGGCCGGGTCGGGGGCCAGGGCGCCGCCGCTGCGCTGGGCGGCCAGCCAGCAGTCGTCGAGCACGACGTACCGGTAGCCGAGCGGCGCGAGCGGGGCGAGGGCGCCGGCGGCCTGGCGGACGGCCGCCTCGGAGACCGAGCAGCCCAGGGAGCGGCTGCTCCAGCCCATCGGGGGCACCGCGACGGCCGCCGCGGTCGCCACGGAACCGGGTAAGGGCGCGAAGGGCAGGGTGAGGAGGGCCGCCGCGACGGCGGCCGTGATCGTGCGCATGGGGATCCCGTCAGGCTGGGTGGAGGCTCGGGTCGCCCGGCTCGACGACGAACGAGCCGGAGGTGTAGGCGGGCGCGTACGGCTCGGTCACCCGGGACAGCGAGCGGAAGTCGACCTTCATCTCCTGCTGGGTGAGCTTGGCGCGGACGTAGCCGCGGCGGCCGTTGAAGAACTTCACGTGCGGGTTCTCGGCGAGCAGCGTCTGGGTGTTGGGGTACTCGTCGAGGCCGTTGCCGGCGCTGGTGACCGACGTGGTGACCAGCTCGACCGCGACGGACTTCGACTCGGGGTCCTGGAAGTCGCGCTTGACCTCCCCGGCCCAGTGGGAGTGCACGTCGCCGGTGAGGACGACCGCGTTGCGCCGGTAGTCGTCGATGGCGGCGGTCAGCCGGTTGCGGGAGGCGACGTAGCCGTCCCAGCCCTCGTTGGAGTAGCCCTTGCCCTCGCCGTTGGTCCAGTCCATCTCCATGAGGAAGACTTGCTGGCCGAGCAGGTCCCAGGTGGCCTGGGAGCCCTTGAGCTGCCCATCGAGCCAGGACTCCTGCTCGCCGCCGAGCATCGTGCGGTTGGGGGCCAGCCGCTCGGCGCAGTCGGCGCCGACCGTGCCGCTCCTGCCGGTGCAGGCGTACAGGTCGCGGTACTGGCGGGTGTCGAGCATGTGCAGGTTGGCGACCGCGCCCCAGCGGATCGTGCGGTAGAGCCGCAGGGCGGGGCCGTCGGGGCGCTGGGCGCGGCGCAGCGGCATGTTCTCGTAGTACGCCTGGAAGGCCGCGGCCCGGCGGGCGAGGAAGGGCGGGTCGGGCTGCTCGGGCACGTCGCCGGCCCAGGCGTTCTCGATGTCGTGGTCGTCCCACACGACCACCCAGGGGGCGATCGCGTGGGCCAGCCGCGACTCGGGGTCGGCCTTGTGCTGGGCGTGCCGCAGCCGGTATCCGGCCAGGTCCAGGCATTCGCCGCCAGCCTGGTCTCGGACGGGGTACTTGTAGTCGCCGTACTCGTAGATGTAGTCGCCGAGGAAGGCGATGAGGTCGGGGTGGTCCTCGGCCATCCGGCGGTAGGGGGTGAACCAGCCGGTCTGGTAGTCGGCGCAGGAGGTGAACGACAGGTTCAGGGGGCGGGAGCGGGCGCCGGGGGCGGGGGCGGTCAGGGTGCGGCCGACCTCGCTGATCTCGCCCTCGGCGCGGAAGCGGTAGAAGTACTCCGCGCCCGGGCGCAGGCCGTCCAGCTCGACGTGCACGCTGTGGGCCGACTCGCGGCGGGCCTGCTCGACGCCCTGGCGCACGACGTGGCGGAAGCTCTCGTCGGAGGCGAGCTGCCAGTGCACCGGCACGACGCGGTCCGGCATGCCGCCGAGCCCGTCGAGCGCGACCGGGTCCATGGCGAGCCGGGTCCAGAGGACGACGCCGTCCGGCGTGGGCTCGCCGGAGGCGACGCCCAGCTGGAACGGGTCGGACAGGGGGGCACGCCGGGCCGCCGCGCGCACGGGTGAGGCACCCAGTGCGGCGGCGAGGCCCAGGCTCGCGCCCCCGGCGAACAACGATCGCCGGGTGATCAATGGAGCTCCTACTTGATCGAGGCGTTGCCGGCGGCCACGGCCTGGTCGGCGGCCTGCTGAGGGGTGAGCTTGCCGAGGTACATCTCGTTGAGGATCTGGTTGAGCTTGTTCTCGAAGCCGGTGAAGCCGGTGGTGACCGGCAGCGGGAAGGTCTGGCCCTCCGACTCCTCCTGGAACGGCGAGACGTCGAGCTTCTTGGACTTCCAGTAGTCGACGTAGCCCTGCGACAGCCCGTTGAGCGCGGGGAAGACGTAGCCGCCGTCGGCCATCATCTTCTGCGGCTCCTCGGTGCCGAGCCAGGTGGCCAGCTTCATCGCCTCGGCCGGGTGGGCGCTCTTGGCGGAGACGGCCTCGGACAGGCCGTTGAGGTTCACCGAACGGCCCTGCGGGCCCTCGGGCATGGCGGCGACGCCGATCTCGAAGTTGGCCTCCGGCGCGACGAACGGCAGCAGCGCGTTGTTCGCCGGGAACATGGCGACCTTCCCGGCCTTGAACATGTCGGTGACCTTGCCGGTGGGCGGGTTGGTCTGGGTGGCCGGGGGCGAGACGTGGTGCTTGTTGACCAGGTCCACGCCGAACTGCAGCCCCTGGACGGAGGCGGCGTCGTTGAAGGTGTAGCTGCCGAAGGGCTTGTCCAGCAGCTTGCCGCCGTTGGAGCTGACCCAGTTCATCCACTGCGTCTGGTAGTGGTTCCAGGAGGCGAAGCCGTACGTGGTGACCTTGGCGGGGTCGAAGCCGGGCTCGCCGGGGTGCTTGCCGGCCTCGTCCACGGTGAGCTTGCGGGCGGTGTCGAGCAGGGTGCCGGAGCCGTCGGCCGCCCAGGTGAGCTTGTCCGGCATGGTCACGCCGGCCTTGGCGAACAGGTCCTTGTTGTAGAGCAGGCCGACGATCCCCCAGTCCTTCGGCACGCCGTACAGCTTGCCCTGGTAGGTGAACGAGCCGACCACGGTCTGGTGGTACTTGGAGCCGTCCACCTGGACGGGCGCCAGCACGCCCTTGGTGACGAACTCGGGGAACTGGGTGGGGCTCATCCAGAAGACGTCCGGCGCGGTCCCGGCGACGGCGTCGGCGGTGAGCTTGGTCCAGTACTGGTCGTAGGGCAGCAGTTCTATCTTGACGTCGATGCCCGGGTTGGCCTTCTCGAAGGCGGCCATCACCTTCTCGTAGCCGACCTTCTGCTGGTCGTCCCAGAGCCGGTAGGTGAGCGTGACCTTGCCGGAGTCTCCGGAGCCCGACCCGCAGCCGGACAGGATGAGCGTGGCGGCGCAGAGCAGCGCCCCGGCCCAGCGAATCGGGGGGGATTGCAACATTCGCTGACCTCTTGTTCGTGTGCTACTTGAGGCCGGTGAGGACCACCGACCGGACGATGTGTCTTTGGAAGAAGACGAAGACGGCCACCATCGGCACGAGCGCGATCAGCCCGCCGGCCATCATCAGGTTGTAGTCGACGCCGATGCCGACCTTGAGGGTGGCGAGCGCCACCGTCATCACCCTGGTCTCGTCGCCGCTGGTGATGATCAGCGGCCAGATGAAGCTGTTCCACGACGAGATCACGGTGATGATCGTCAGGGTGCCGAGCGCCGGGCGGCACAGCGGCAGCAGGATGCGCAGCAGGACGGTCATCGGCCCGGCCCCGTCGATCCGGGCGGCCTCCTCCAGCCCGGCGGGCAGGGACTTGAAGAACTGGCGCATCAGGAAGATGCCGTACGGGGTGCCCAGCACGTACGGGATGAGCAGGCCGTACCAGGTGTTGACCAGGCCGAGCTCGCGCATGATGAGGAACAGGGGGATCATCGTGACCGCGCCCGGCACCATCATGGTGGCGACGTACAGCCAGAACAGGGCCTCCCTGCCCCGGAAGCGCAGCCGCGCGAAGGCGTAGGCGGCGAAGGTGGTGAAGACGAGCTGCCCGAGGGTGAGCACGACCGTCATCAGCAGGGTGTTGAGCACGTACCGGGGGAAGTCGCCGCTCAGCAGCCGGGTCAGGTTGGCGGTGGTCGGCGGCAGGCCGGGCAGCCACGGCTCGGTGGAGCTGAGCTGCGACTGCGTCTTGAACGCGGTCAGCACGACCAGCAGGTACGGGAAGACGGAGACGAACGCGCCGGCCGCGAGCACGACGTGGAGCAGGGTGCGCTTGATCATGGGGGCCTCAGCTCAGGTCGTAGGTGGTGCGCTTGCCGAAGAACCTGACCTGCGCCAGCGTCACCAGCAGGATGACCCCGAACAGCAACATCGACAGGGTCGAGGCGTAGCCGAAGTCGAACTGCTTGAACGCCGTCTCGTAGATGCGGAAGTTGAGCACTTCGGTGCTCTGGCTGGGGCCGCCGTTGGTCATGACGTAGACGGTGTCGAACACCTGGAAGGCGCCGATCAGGTTGGTCACCATGACGAAGAACATCGTGGGGTTGAGCAGCGGCAGCGTGATGCGCCAGAACCGCTGGGCGGGGGTGGCGCCGTCGGTGGCGGCGGCGTCGTACAGCTCCTTGGGGATGCCCTGGAGGCCGGCCAGGAAGAACAGCATGGTGTAGCCGGTGTGCTGCCAGACGTTGACCAGCGCGATCGCGGGCAGCGCCCAGGCGGGGTCGGACAGCCAGTCGGGGCCGGTGACGCCGGCCAGGCCGAGCAGGCTGTTGAGCGCGCCGTCGCGCGGGTCGAAGATCCAGTTCCAGACCAGGCCGAGGACGATCGGGGTGGCCATCCACGGGATCAGGTACAACGAGCGGTACAGCCGCAGGCCCTTGACCTTGCGGTCCAGCAGCAGCGCCAGCACCAGGGCCAGCACGGTCTGCAGCGGGATGCACAGGACGACGTACAGGAGGGTGACGCCCAGCGCGTGCCAGCTCTCGCCGTCGGCGGCCAGCCGGCGGTAGTTGTCCAGCCCGGCGAACGTGGGCTCCGACAGCAGCTCCCAGTTGAAGAAGCTGAGCACCAGGACGATGACGACCGGCAGCAGCAGGAACGCCACCACCCCGAACAGGCTGGGCCCGACGAACAGGTAGGCGTGCCAGTCACGGGTGCGCCTGCGCGGCGGCCGCCGCGGAGCCTCCTTGGCGGCGGCCCGGACCGTCTCGGTGATCACGACGGGTCCGTGGCGGTGGGGACCAGCAGGCGGCGGGTGGTCTCCAGCCCCCACTCGTCGAGGGCGGCGATCGGGTCGCTGGAGCCGCGCAGGCCGCCGGTGCCCTCGATGTGCGCCGCCCACTCCTGCCGGGCCTCCACCTCGGGCCGCACGATGAGGCAGTCGGGGTCGTTGACCCACCAGCGGGCGTGCAGGAACTCGCGGGCCGCGCCGGTCAGCCGGGCGCCGAGCTGGGAGGGCTGGCTGATGTCGCCCGACCTGGGGTGCAGGGTGGGCGCGATGTCGGGGCTGACCCGCATGATGTCGACCAGCCCGATGCTTGGCAGCATGGGCGCGCCGCAGCCGTGCAGGGTGGCCTCGGGGCCCGCGCCGCGCCGCACGAGCTCCAGCCCGCGCCGGTAGGCCGCGATCGGGTCGAGGTCCTCGTGGCGGCGGCCGGCCAGGGCGCCGGCGTAGAGGTAGTCGAGCTTGAAGTGGGTGACGCCCATGGCGGCGAAGGCGGCGAACACGTGGACCAGGTGCTCGGCCGCGCCGGGGTGGGTGACGTCGAGGACGGCGAGGTCCTGGTTCCACATGCGGCCCGCGTACGCGCCGTCCACCAGCCAGTCGGGGTGCTCGTGGAACAGGCGGCTGTCGTGGCCGACCAGGAAGGGGGCGGTCCAGATGCCGGCGCGGCGGCCGGAGCCGGTGACGGCGTCCAGGGCGCGGGCGAGGGAGCCGAAGCCGGGCCTGGGGTCCAGCCAGTCGCCGATGCCGGCCTCGTAGCCGTCGTCGACGAGGAACATGTCGGCGGTCAGGCCGTGCCGGTCGGCCAGCGCCAGGTTCTCCAGGACGTCGGCGTCGGTGACCTTGTCCCAGTAGCCGTACCAGGTGCACCACATGGGGGGGACGGCGGGGAACGTCCTGGGTTCTGCCATGCCGTCCGCCCAGTCGCGCAGGGCCCGGCCGAGGTCGCCCTCGACGCGGTGGTGGCGTACCGGGCCGTCGGCGGAGACGACCAGGCGGTCGCCCTCCCGGCGGGCCCGGACGGAGGGCACCTGGAGCGGTCCGGGCGCGCTCCACAGCTCGACCGCGCCGTCGCCGGTCTCGACGGCCAGCAGCCCCTCGCCCTGGAAGACGCCGTCGGGGACGGGCGTCTCGGGGCGGTAGCAGAGGATCTGGATCGTCTCGTCGGCGGGTCTGGGCGGAAGGTCCCCGAGGCCGTAGGCGCCGGTGGGGCTCCACGACTGCCAGCCGTGCTCGAACACCCGGGTCCGGGCCTGGTCGCACCTGATCTCGCCGACGTCAACGAATGACATCAGACCTCATCTCTCTCAACTTACGAAGGAGCGCTTCATTAGTAGCACCGTCGGTTTCGGAGGGTCAACGCCCAATTTGAAGGGGTTCTTGGGTGGTGCGCCGTCGAGCTGGGCCCTGGCATAATCTCTGCTTACAGAGGAGACCTACGTTAAGGACGGCGATGGCGGATCTACGCGGCGGCGACCTGTCACGGCTGCGACAGCTCAACTCGCTGACCGCCATCCGGGCCTTGCGCCGGGCCGGGCCGCTCACCCTGTCGGCGCTGGCCGAGCGCACGGGGTTGTCGCGGCCGTCCATGAAGGAGGTCGCCGGCGAGCTGATGGACCTGGGCTGGGTGGAGGAGGTGCCGCCGAGCCCCGGCTCGATGGGCCGGCCGGCCCGCCGCTACCGCTTCCGCGCCGACAGCGGCTACCTGGTCGGCGTCGACGTGGGCGGCCACAACATCCGCGCCGCCCTGTCCGACCTCGACGGCGAGATCCTGGCCGAGACCCGCCAGCCGGTGCTGCCGGACGCGCCGCTGGAGGAGCGCCTGGCCGCGATCGAGCGGGCCGTCTCCGGCTGCCTGTCGCTCGGCCGCGTCGCGGTGTCCGACCTGTGGACGATCGCCGTCGGCACCATCGGCATCATCGACATCGAGGGGCGGGTCATCTACTCGGCCGCCGTCCCGTCCTGGCGCGACCTCGACCTGGCGGGCCGGATGCGGGAGATGTTCCCCTGCCAGGTGCTGATCGAGAACGACAGCCGCCTGGCCGCCATGGCCGAGACCCGGCGCGGCGTCGCCCAGGGCGCCAAGGACGTGGTGTTCCTGCACGTCGGCAGGCGCATGGGCGCCGGGCTGATCATCGGCGGCCGGGTCCACCGGGGGTTCGGGGCGGCGGCCGGGGAGATCTCCATGCTGCCCGAGGCCCGCTGGTTCGACGCGCCCGAGCACCTCAACTCGTGCGCGGCCGTCCCCGGGGGCACGCCGCCGGAGGACGCGGCGGGCTACACGCTGGCCGCCGCCAGGAACGGCGACCCGGTGGCTCTGGAGGCGGTCGGGCGCTTTCTCGACGATCTGGCCGTGGGCGCGGCCGCCATGGTGCTCGTCCTCGATCCGCAGGTCGTGGTGCTGGGCGGCGGGTTCTCCAGGTCGGCGGACGTGCTGCTCGGGCCGCTGCGCGAACGGCTGGAGCGGCGGTGCATGCGCATGCCGGAGGTGCGGGCGTCCACGCTGGGCGACGAGTGCGTGGTGGCGGGCGCGATCGACTACGCCGTCGACCACCTCGACGAGCAGCTCTTCACCCCCGAGAGCGGGCCGCTGCCCCTCACCCGCTGACCCGCTGTTTGCAGGTTTCCTGCAATCGGTTGTTGCAGAAATAGCCACGCCACCAGGCGCAACGCTCGAAGCGTTTGCAGTTTTACCTGGACGTCTTGACCTTTCCTCGGCACGAAGCCACTGTTACTGCAACCGGTTGGCAAGGCTCGCGCGGCACCCCCCTTCCACTCCTCCATCGAAACGGAGCTGGACGTGCGTAAGAACCAACCCTTGGCGAGGAGACCGGCGGTCGTGCTGACCACCGGCCTGCTCACCGCCGGCGGCCTGGTCGCCGTGCTGAACACGCCCGCCTCGGCGGCCCCGGCCGGCGGGAACTACACGCTGGTCAACGGCGGCAGCGGCCTGTGCGCCACCGTGCCGGGGCAGAGCACCGGCGACGGCGTGCAACTCGCGCAGAACGCCTGCGCCGAGGCCGCCGGGCAGGTCTTCACCCTCACCGCCGCCGGGAGCGGCTTCCAGGTCAAGGCGGCGCACAGCGGCAGGTGCGCCGGCGTCCGCGACGCCTCCACCAGCGCGGGCAAGCCCGTGCAGCAGGAGACCTGTACGGGCGCCGCCTCCCAGACCTGGCAGCTCACCGCCGCCGGCGACGCGTACCGGATCGTCAACGCGGGCGGCGGCAAGTGCCTCAACGTCAAGGACGACTCCACCGCGCCGGGCGCACTGCTGCAGCAGAACTCCTGCGACTCGGCCGCCACCAAGCAGTGGACCCTGAGGCCCGCCGGCGGTGGACCGACCACCAGCCCCACCCCGACGCCCACTGTCACGCCCACTGTCACGCCGACCGTCCCGCCGCCGACCGGCGCGCTGTACGTCTCCCCGACCGGCAGGGACGGCGCGACCGGCACCCGGTCCGACCCGACGACGCTCACCTCCGCCATCACCCGCGTCGCCGCGGGCGGCACGATCTACCTGCGCGGCGGCACGTACGCCTTCAGCCAGACGGTCACCATCGCCCCCGGCAACGACGGCACCGCGGCGGCCCGCAAGAAGTTGTCGGCCTACCCCGGCGAGACGCCGGTGCTGAACTTCGCGGCCCAGAGCGAGGACCCGGCCAACCGCGGGCTCGCCGTCAACGGCTCGTACTGGCACCTGTACGGCATCACCGTCGAGCGCGCCGGCGACAACGGCATCTTCGTCGGCGGCAGCGGCAACATCATCGAACGGTCGGTGACCCGGTACAACCGCGACACCGGGCTGCAGCTCTCCCGGATCGCCTCCGACACGCCGCAGAGCCGGTGGCCGTCCGGCAACCTCGTCCTGAGCACGGTCTCGCACGACAACGCCGACTCCGACGGCGAGGACGCCGACGGCTTCGCCGCCAAGCTGACCGTCGGGCCCGGCAACGTCTTCCGGTACGCGGTGTCCCGCAACAACATCGACGACGGCTGGGACCTGTACACCAAGACCGAGACCGGCCCGATCGGCCCGGTCACCGTCGAGGACTCCCTGGCCTACGGCAACGGCACGCTCAGCGACGGCAGCCAGGCCGGCGACGGCGACCGCAACGGCTACAAGCTGGGCGGCGAGGACATCAAGGTCGACCACGTCGTGCGGCGCAACATCGCCTACCGCAACGGCAAGCACGGCTTCACCTACAACCGCAACCTCGGCACGATGTCGATCACCGGGAACGTCGCCATCGACAACACCGAGCGCAACTTCTCCTTCGACGGCGGCACCTCGGTGTTCCGCGACAACACCTCGTGCCGCTCCGGCGGCGGCGCCAACGACAAGATCGTCGGTTCGGCCGACGCGTCCAACCAGTTCTGGTCCGGCTCGAACGGCTCCCGCTGCTCGGCCTACGGAGGCGCCCTGAACTGGTCCTTCGCCGCGGACGGCCGCCTGGTGGTGACCTTCGGCGGCGTCCCGGTCGTCCCGGCGGGCTGACCGGCGGCCCCTGAGGTCCGGGATCCGCCTCAGGGTCCCGGGCCTTCGCCGTGCCGGTGGGGTAAACGAGGCGGAAGTGGAAAAGGTGGCCTTGTGAGGGCCTCCCGGTGAGGCCGCTGCGTCCCGTACGAAGAAAGAGCAGACGCCATGCCGTCTTCCGCCCTGCACCGTTCCATCCAGGTCGCCGAGCCCGGCGGCGCCCTGGCCCAGGCCCCTGCGCGGACCCGCGAACCGGGCCCCGGCCAGGTGCGGATCACCGTCGAGGCGTGCGGGGTGTGCCATTCCGACGCGCTGATCATCGGCGGCGCGCTCCCGGGCACCGCCTTCCCCGTCACGCCGGGGCACGAGATCGCCGGACGCGTCGACGCGATAGGCGACGGCGTCGCGGGCTGGTCCGTGGGCGACCGGGTGGCGGTCGGCTGGTACGGCGGGAGCTGCGGCCACTGCGACGCCTGCCGGGAGGGCGACGGGGTGCTCTGCCCCGAGCTCCAGGTGCCGGGCGCCGCCTACCCGGGCGGGTTCGCCGACTCGGTCGTGGCGCCGGCCGTCGCGCTGGCCGCGATCCCCGACGAGCTGACCGCGGTGCAGGCGGCGCCCCTGGCCTGCGCGGGCGTGACCGTGTTCAACGCGCTGCGGCGCAGCTCGGCGCGGCCTGGCGACACCGTCGCGATCCTCGGGCTGGGCGGCCTCGGCCACCTGGGCGTGCAGTTCGCCGCGCGGATGGGCTTCGACACGGTCGCCATCGCGCGCGGGAGCGACAAGGAGCCGCTGGCCCGCGAGCTCGGCGCCGCCCACTACATCGACGGCGCCGCCGAGCAGGCCGCCGACGCGCTGCTGGCGCTGGGCGGGGCCAAGGTGGTGCTGGCGACGGTGACCAGCTCGGCGGCGATGTCCGGCACGATCGACGGGCTTGGCCGGCGCGGCGAGCTGATCACCGTCGGGATCGACACCGACCCGCTCGCCGTCACTCCGCTGCAGCTCGTCGGCAGCGCCCGCCAGGTCTACGGGCACGCCTCCGGCATCGCCGTGGACACCCAGGACACCATGAGGTTCGCCGCGCGGAGCGGCGTGCGGGCCTGGACGGAGGAGGTGCCGCTGGAGGAGGCCGCGACGGCGTACCAGCGGATGATGTCCGGGCAGGCCCGCTTCCGCATGGTCCTGACCACCGGCAACTGAGGAGGGCGGCCATGACCGAGTCCTACGACCCGCGCCGCACCGCGGTGCTGCTGGTCGATCCGTACAACGACTTCATCTCCGAGGGCGGCAAGGTGTGGCCGCGGCTCGGGCCGGTGGCGCAGGCGATCGGCCTGCTGGACAACCTGCGGGCGGTGATCGCCGCGGCGCGTGCGGCCGGCGTGCGGGTGGTGTTCGTCCCGCACCGCCGCTGGCAGCCGGGCGACTACGAGAGCTGGGCCCATCCGAACCCGACGCAGCACGGCATCCAGGAGCGGCACACCTTCGCCCGCGGCTCGTGGGGCGGGGAGTTCCATCCCGACCTCCAGCCGGAGGAGGGCGACGTCGTCGCCGCCGAGCACTGGGCGCAGAGCGGGTTCGCCAACACCGACCTGGACCTCCAGCTGCGGCAGCGCGGCGTCACGCACGTGGTGGCCGTGGGCGTGCTGGCCAACACGTGCGTCGAGTCCACCGGGCGGTTCGCCATGGAGCTGGGCTACCACGTGACGCTGGTGCGCGACGCGACCGCCGCGTACCTGCCGGAGATGTTGCACGCCGCGCACGAGCTCAACGGCCCCACCTTCGCCCACGCCATCCTGACCACGGAGAAACTGGTCGCGGCCTTCTCACGGGGCTGACCGGGCCGGGCCGGGGCTCGGGCGGGCGGGGCGGGTGGCCGTCCAGTAGGACCGGGTCATCCCGGCGGCCAGGCCGGCCACGACGAGCCCGATGATCCCGTGGTACCAGCGCCAGCCGACGCCGAGGCCGACGAACCCGTCGAGGATCATGATGCCCGCGCCTCCGCCGAGCGCCGCCAGCATCACCGCCAGCACGGCGAGCATCGCGGCCCGCGGCAGCCGGCGGCCCGCGGCGGTGACGGTGGCCACGGCGACACAGGCCCCCAGCACCCCGGAGGCCGCCGCGAACCCCTGCGCGAGTGACGGGTCCAGGAAGTAGCGCGCGGCCTCGGCCGCCGGCACCGGTGGCCCGCCGGGGAACCCGAGCCTGCCCTGGACGGCGAAGGCGGCCTTGCCGGCCGCGTACCCGAGCATCAGCGCCGCAAGCCCGTACGCCGGCCAGCGCCGCGGGCGATGAGAGTCGACCATGCCCGCAACGCTAGGAACCGCCCGGCGCCCGCCCCTCCCCACTGCGCGCGAACCTCCTCCCCCGTCAGAGGGATCCCGCCCGCCTGCTGCGCCGGCGAGGGGCCCGCGATTCGGTGGCCGGAATTCATGCCATTCTTCTTCTGGAAATTCGGGGCTATCGTTTCGCCATCTCATGGATTCAATGTCCGGACATATCCGTTTCCGGCGTTAATTCATTCCTATGGAGGTGGCTTCATGCCCGCACGGCTATGGAGAATCGCGGGCGCGCTCGCGCTCGCCGTCCCGTTCACAGTGGCCGCACCGGCCGTGGCGAGCGCGGCGGACCCGCCGTCGGTGGTGATCGACTCCGCCGAGCCGGCCCCCGGCCTGATCCGGCTGACCGGCCGCTTCACCACCGCCTACGACGTGTCCGTCGTGGTGGACGGCGAGCGCGTGGACCGGGCCGAGGTCACCGACCCCGACGCCGACGACAACGGAACCTGGTCCTACGACCTCGACACCCGCGCCCTGGACGGCGAGATCGAGGTCTACGCCAAGGCCACGGCCGCCGACACCCGCTACGGCGCCTGGTCGCCGCCGCTGACCCTGCGCGTGGACAATCCGCAGGCCAGGGCCCCGCGTGTGGCGATCGCCGAGCCCGCCGACGGGGCCCGGCTCACCCGTCCCACGCCGGTCCGGGTGGACGTGGCCGGCGCGGACGTGCGCTCGGTCCGGGTCCGCGTCAACGGCGGCCCCTGGCAGCCCGCCGCCGGCGCGCGAGGGCGCTACGTCGCGCTGCTGAACCCGGCCAGGTACGGCGACGTGATCGCGAGCCTGGAGGCCGAGGCGGTGGACGCGCGCGGCCACGTGTCCAGGTCGTCCACCACGTATGTGGCGCTCGGCGCGGCGCGCGGGCAGGCCCCGGTGCCGCACCGACAGGACCGGGCGATGTGGATCTGGGAGAAGGCGTCCTACAACCTGGTGCTCAACCCGGGGTCGCGCCGCCTGCTGGAGACCGTCCTGCCCGCCGGGTCGACGCTCTACCTGGGCGTGGACACCTACGCCGGGCGCGACATGATCGAGGACGCGCGTCCCGGGCTGCGTGACCTGGTGGCCTGGGCGCACGGCCGGGGCATGAAGGTGCACGCCACCGTCGCCGGCGGGACGCGGCCGCCGTACCTGGGGGCGCTGTCCCGCTACCGCGAGCGGGCGGTCGGGGAGATGGAACGGGTGCTCGACTACAACCTGTCCTCCAGGCCGGCGGAGCGGTTCGACGGGATCAACGTCGACATCGAGCCGTACAGCCTGCCCTGGTTCACCAGCGGCAAGCCCGACGTGCAGATCCAGTGGCTGGACACGCTGCGCGCGATGATCGCCCGCCGGGACGCCTCCGGGCAGCCGCTGCTGTTCGGCCCGGCCGTGCCGCGCTGGCTGGACACCTCCGCCTGCTGCACCGGCATCACCTACGGCGGGACCACCCGCACCTTGGCCGAGCACGTCCAGGACCTCAGCGACTACATCGCGATCATGGACTACCGCGACCAGGCGGACGGCGGCGCCGGCATCATCGCGCAGGCGGCCGGCGAGCTTGCCTACGCCGAGCGGATCGGCAAGCCGCTGTCGGTGGTGGTCGGCGTGGAGACGCTGGACATCGCGACCAGCGGCGACCCCTCCAGCATCACCTTCCGCGAGGAGGGCAGGGACGTGCTGGAGGCCGAGCTGGCCAAGGTCTCCCAGGCGTTCGCGGGCAGCCCGGCCTTCGCCGGGATCGCGCTGCACCACTACGACTCCTACCGGGAGCTGCCCACGGTCTGGGGGCCTTCGGCCAGGTGGCCCGAGCCGCCCGCCGACTCCGGGCCGCCCACGGGCGTGGCCTCGCCGCCGCGGGCCGTGGCGTTCGGCCACGCCACGGTGGACCTGACGTACGGGCGGGCGCGCGACGACACCGAGGTCGCCCACTACGAGGTGCACCGCTCGACCGAGGCGGGCTTCACCCCCGGTCCCGGCACGCTCGCCGGGAAGGCCCGCGGCCTCACCCACACCGACACCGGCCTGCTGCCCGCCACCACCTACCACTACCGGGTCGTGCCGGTGGACGTCGCCGGTCACCGCGGCCCGCCCTCGGCCCCGGTCACCGTGACGACCGGCGCGAGCGGCCTGCGGCCCATGGTCGTGCAGTCGGCGGCGGTGACGGTGGAGGGCGGCGCGGCCCGCGTGCGGCTGCGCGTGGTGGACCTGGAGAGCGGGCAGCCGGTGGCCGCCACGGTGCGCGGGCGGTTCACCTTCTCCGCCGGCCGCTACGTGACGGTGACCGCGGGCGCCGACGGCTGGGCCACCGCGACGTCGGAGGCGCTGAAGCAGCCGACCGGCGAGGTGGGCTTCGCCGGTCACCGCCTGACCGCCACGGGCCACTACTGGGCCGCCGCCTACGACCGCGACAAGGACGTCACGGCCCGCTGGTGACCCCCAATGGGAGGGAATTCATTCCTAATATGCCGCGAATAACGGAGTGAATTTAGGGTTGACATTACTTCGGAATGACGAGAAGAATCCCGTTATGGAGCCACCTGAAGGAATGAATTCCCTCCCCAGGGGAAGGCGATTCCGCACCCTCGCGGCGCGCCTGCGGCAGGAGATCGTGCAGGGCCGCTGGCCGGTCGGCGGCCGGCTGCCGACCGAGTCCGAGCTGGCGCAGACCTACTCGGTCGGGGTCAACACCGTGCGCCGCGCGGTCGACCTCCTGGTCGAGGAGGGGCTCGTCCGGCGCCGGCAGGGGTCGGGCACCTTCGTGACCAGCTCCGTCACCCCGGGGGCCAGGCCGCGTCTCATCGGCGCGCTCGTCCCGTCGAACACCTACTACTTCCCGCAGGTCGTGCAGGGCATCGAGCGGGCGGCCACCGCCGCCGGCGTGCAGCTCGTGCTGGCCTGCTCCAACTACGACCCCGACGTCGAGGCCGGGCAGATCCAGCAGCTCGTCGACGTCGGCGTGGCCGGCCTGCTGCTGGTGCCCAACCTGCACCTCGCCGCCGACCCCGACGCCCACCTGGCCCGCCTGCGCGGGCTGCCCGTGCCGTACGTGCTGGTGGAACGCCGCCCGGCCGACCCCCGCCCGGCCGACCCGACCTCCTACGTCTGCACCGACGTGCACGGCGGCGGCTACGCGGCGGTGCAGCACCTCAGCGGGCTCGGCCGCAGCCGGATCGGCTACCTGGGCCGCATCGGCACCGCCAGCTCCGAGCAGGTCTTCGCGGGATACCGCCAGGCCGTCGTCGACCTCGGGCTTCCGGAGATCCCGGAGGCCGTGGCCAGGCAGCCCGTCTGGACCGGCCCCGACATGCTGGCCTACGCCAACACGCTGGTCGCCGAGAAGGTGCGCGCGGTGGTGTGCCTCGGCGACCGCGAGGCCACCGCGCTGCTGCCCTACCTGCGCCGGGTCGGCCTGACCGTGCCCGACGACATCGCCGTCGTCGCCTACGACGACGAGGTCGCCGACCTGTCGGAGGTGCCGCTCACCGCGGTCTCGCCGCCCAAGGCCGAGGTCGGCCGGATGGCGACCGAGCTGCTGCTGCGCCGGATCGAGCTCGGCCCCGCCGCCCCCGTCTGCCGGGTCGTGCTCCAGCCCCGCCTGGCCGTCCGCGCCTCCTGCGGAGCCGCCTCCGGCAGCCTGGTCGAGGTCCGCGTCCCGACGTGACGGCGGCGTCCCCCTCACCCCCCTTCCCCCCTCTTCGTTCCTGTTGGAGGACCCAATGAGAGTGCGCGTGCTCGCCGCTGCCGCGGCGGCCGTCCTCACCGTGGCCGGCACGGCGTCGTGCGGCGGCCCGGCCGACGACTCCGGGGCGGTCACCCTGAAGCTCGGCTTCTACGCCGCCGCGGGCGACCCGGCCGACACGACCATGCGGGAGCTCGTCAAGGAGTTCACGGCCGCCAACCCGTCGATCAAGGTGCAGCTGGAGGTCGCGCCGTACGTCAAGTTCTTCGAGCGGCTCAGGACGCAGATCGCCGGCGGCCAGGCGCCCCAGGTGTGGTTGTCGGACGGCGTGCTCGTGCAGGAGTTCGCCGCCCGCGGCGCGCTCGCCGACCTGAGCGACCGGGTCAAGACCGTCAACGCCGCCGACTTCTCCGGCATCGAGCTGAACCGCGACGCCCAGGGCCGGGTCTTCGGCTTCCCCCAGGGCGCCCAGACCCCGGTGCTCTTCTACAACAAGAAGCTGTTCGCCGAGGCCAAGGTGGCCGAGCCGACGGCCGAGTGGACCTACGACGACCTGGCCGCCGCGGCCAAGAAGCTCACCAAGGACGCCAACGGCGACGGCAAGCCCGACACCTACGGCTTCCGCGCGTACTCGCCAGGATTCACCGAGAGCTGGTGGCCCATCGTCAAGGCGTTCGGCGGCGACGTCGTCACCGACGGGGGCCGCAAGGTCGTCGTCGACAGCCCGCAGTCCACGGCCGCGCTCGACTGGATGCTGCGCGCCATGGGCAAGGACGGCTTCGCCCCCGACTACGTGACCACCGAGGCCATGGGCAAGGGCGTGGTGCACACGCTGTTCGCGACCGGCCGCGTCGCCATGTCGTACGGCATCTACGCCCGGACGCTGCCCGCGGTGAGCGCGGGCGTCGACTTCGGCGTGGCGCCGCTGCCGAAGGGCCCGGCCGGGCGCGGCAACGTCGCGATCGTCAACTCCTGGGTGGTCGGCAAGGGCGCCTCCCCCGCGCAGGCCGACGCGGCGTGGAAGTGGATCACCTTCTTCTCCGGTGAGGGCCCGCAGCGCAAGTGGGCCGAGCTGGGCGAGGCGATCCCGATCAACAAGAAGGTCGCCGCCACGGCCCTGCCCGCCGACCGCGGCCCGGTCTTCCTGGAGTCGCTGGACGCGGCCACCGACCTCGGCACCAACGCCGTGTGGTCGGAGTACACCGAGGCCCTGGCCAAGCGCATGAACGAGGCCCTGTCGGGCGCCACGCCGGTCGCCACCGCGCTGCAGACCGGGCAGAAGGAGGCCCAGGAGGTCATCGACCGCTTCTACGCCGGGAAGACGCAGTGACGGTGCTCACCAGGCGCTCCGGGCAGGTGGCCGCCGAGCCGCGCCCGCCCGCCCGGCGGCGGCGCACGGGCGAGCGGGCCTGGGCCTTCGCGTTCGCCTCGCCCTACCTCCTGCACCTGGTCGCGCTGGCCGCCTGGCCGCTGCTGGCCTCGCTGTTCTTCAGCATGACCGAGTACGACCTGATGTCGGCGCCGAGGTTCGTCGGGTTCGGCAACTTCACCCGGCTGTTCGGCGACCCGGTCTTCTGGCGCACGCTGGGCAACACCGCCTACTTCGCGGTGCTGTTCGTGCCGGCGCAGACGGCGCTGGCGCTGGCCCTGGCGGTCGCGCTCAACCAGCGGCTGCGCGGCATGGCGCTGTTCCGCGCGGCCTACTTCGTGCCGGTCGTCTCCTCGTGGGTGGTCGTCGCCTACGTGGCCGACGCCGTCTTCAACCCGCAGACCGGCATCGCCAACCAGGTGCTCGGCTTCCTCGGGCTGCCGGCCGAGAACTGGTTGCAGGATCCGGCGCTGGTGATCCCCACGCTGGCGGCGGTCGCGGTCTGGAAGGGCGTCGGCTACATGACGGTGCTCTTCCTGGCGGGCCTGCAGGCCATCCCCGAGGAGCGCTACGAGGCCGCCAAGATCGACGGCGCGTCGGCCTGGAACCGGTTCCGCTACATCACCCTGCCGGGCATCTCCGGCACCACGTTCCTGGTGCTGGTGCTCACCTCCATCGAGACGCTGCAGTCGTTCGAGCAGGTCTTCGTGATGACCGACGGCGGGCCGCACGGCGCGAGCGAGCTGACCGTGCTCTACCTCTACCGGCAGGGTTTCCAGTTCTTCCAGATGGGCTACGCCTCGGCCGTGGCGTGGGTGCTGTTCGTGCTGGTGCTCGCGCTGACCCTGGTGCAGTTCCGGCTCCAGCGCAGGTGGGTGCACTATGCGTAAGACCGTCTCGTACGTGCTGGTGCTGGCGGGGGCGGCGGTCATGCTGCTGCCGTTCGTCGCGGCGCTGGGCAACTCGCTCAAGAGCTTCGCCCAGTACATCCAGGTGCCGCCCGCGTGGATCCCCGACCCGGTCCAGTGGGACAACTACGCCGAGGTGTGGCGGCGCACGCCGTTCGGGCTCTACCTGGCCAACAGCCTGGTGATCGCGGTGCTCGCGGTGGCCGGGAACGTGCTGACCAGCGCCATGGTCGGGCACTCTCTGGCCAGGATGCGGCTGCCGGGCAAGCAGGCGCTGCTGACGATGGCCCTGGGCACGATGATGTTGCCGACCGTCATCACGATCGTCCCGAACTTCCTGCTGTTCCGCTCGCTGGGCTGGCTGGACTCGATGTTGCCGCTCATCGTGCCGTACTGGCTGGCCACGCCGATCGGGATCTTCCTCATGCGGCAGACGTTCCTCGGCATCCCCAAGGACTTCGAGGAGGCGGCCGGCCTCGACGGCGCCAACCCCTGGCAGGTGTTCTGGCGCATCCACCTGCCGCTGGCCAAGCCCGCCCTGGCCACGCTCGCGGTCTTCACCTTCACCACGTCGTGGAAGGCCGTGCTGGAGCCCACGATCTACCTCACCTCGCCGGAGAACTACACGCTGCCGGTCGGCGTGCTGAGCCTGAAGGGGCAGTTCGTCGGCAACGACCAGCTGGTGACGGCCGCGGCGATGATGAGCCTGCTGCCGATGCTGGTCGTGTTCGTGCTGGCCCAGCGTTACTTCGTCCGCGGAACCATGTCCGCGGGTCTCAAGGGCTGACCAGAGCCCATGTCCGATCCGGAAAGGAAATCGTGACCACAACATCCGGGCTGCGCCTGGGCGTCATCGGCGCGGGCACCATCGCGGAGTTCCACGTGGCCGCCGCCCGCCAGAGCGCCGGGCAGGTGAAGGTCGCCGCGGTGTGCGACGTCCGGGCCGAGGCGGCCGAGAAGCTGGCCGCCGAGGCCGGCGCCCGCGTCTTCACCGACCACCGGGCGATGCTCGACGCCGGCGGCCTCGACGCGGTCGTGATCACCGTGCCGCACGCGCTGCACGCCCCGATCACCCTCGACGCCGCCGCGGCCGGGCTGCACGTGCTCGTGGAGAAGCCGATCGCCACCACCCGCGAGGACGCCGTCCGCATGATCGAGGCGTGCCGGGCGGCCGGCGTCGTGTTCGCCGTCGGGCACGTGCTGCGCTTCGTCCCGATGCTGCGCGCGGCGGCCGGGTTCCTCGCCTCGGGCGAGCTCGGCCAGGTCGTGGTGGCCGCCGAGCGGCGCACCGCCGACTACGCCGACCCCACGCGCCCCCGCTGGTTCCTCGACGCCGACATGGCCGGCGGCGGCATCGTGCTCAACGTCGGCACGCACAGCATCGACAAGCTCCAGATGCTGGTCGGCTCGCCGATCGCGGAGGTCACCGCGCACGTCGCCGGGCCCGCCGGCGGGTCGGTGGAGACCGAGGCGGTCGCCCTGGCCCGGCACGCCGACGGCACCCGTTCGACGATCTCGGTCACCGGCACCGGCCTGCCGTTCACCGACGAGGCGGAGATCGTGTGCGGCGAGGGCGCGCTGCGCATCAGCCGCGGCGAGGGCGTCTGGTCCTTCCGGGGCGGCGTCGCCACGCAGGTCGCCGCGCCCGGCATCGGCGAGATGGCCACCGCGTTCGCCGCGCAGCTCGCCGACTTCGCGCGGGCCTGCGCCGGCCGCACCGCCCCCGAGGTCACCGCCGAGTACGCCCTGTCGGTCCTCGACGTCGCCCTGGCCGTCTACGAGTCCGCCCGCCGGGGCTCCACCGTCACAGTGAAGGGACAGTCATGAACCCGCTCGCGTTCAGCACGCTCGGCATGCCGGGCGCACCGGCCGAGGAGGTCGTCGCCACCGCCGCCCGGTACGGCTGCGCCGCCGTCGAGCTGCGCTGCGCCGAAGGTGAGATCGTCGCGCCGGACACCCCCGACGCCGAGCTGCGCTCGATCGCCCGGACGTTCGCCGCCGCCGGGATCGGGATCGTCGCCGTGTGCTCCTACACCCGCGTGGCCCGGCCGGACGGCGACCCGGTGGCCGAGGTGCTGCGCCACGTCGAGATCGCCGAAGCGCTCGGCTCACCGTACGTGCGGGTCTTCGGCGGGGTCGAAGGGCAGGACGACCCGGCCGCCGCCGCGACTCGGAGGCTCGCGGACGTGGCCGGTCGGCTGCCGGACAACGGCGTGGACGTGCTGCTGGAGACGCACGACGTGTTCCTGACGGGCCAGGCGGTCGCCGGCGTGCTGGCCGGGGTCGGCTCGCCGCGCGTCGGCGCGCTGTGGGACGTGGTCAACCCGTGGCGGGCCGGCGAGAGGGCCGCGGCCACCGCGGACGCGCTGGGCCCGTACCTGCGGCACGTGCAGATCAAGGACGCGGCCTCGCCCGCCGACCTCGCGCCGGTGCTGCCGGGCAAGGGCGCGGTGGGCGTGCCGGGCGTGCTGGCCGAGCTGGACCGGATCGGCTACGCGGGCTTCCTGGCGCTGGAGTGGGAACGCGCCTGGTACCCCGACGCGGCGCCCGTCGGCGAGGCCCTGGCCGCCTTCCGAACGGTGCTGGGACGGTGATCCCGACGGCGATCCCGACGGCGATCCCGACGGTGGTCCCGACGGTGGTCCCCCAGTGGTCCCGCCGGTGATCCCCCTGCCCGCCTCGGCACGTCGGGCCGAGGGAACGTTCCAGCCCGGCGTGCGCGCGCCGGTGCGCGGGCCGCACGCCGCCCTGGCCAGGGAGCTGCTCGGACCGGCCGCGGGCGGCGACGCCCCCGGCGAGATCGAGCTGCGCCTGGTGCCGGACCCGTCGCTCGGCGCGGAGGGCTACACCCTCGACGTCACCCGGGAGCGGGCGGTGATCGCCGCGGCGGACGTCGCCGGGCTGCGCTGGGGCGTGCAGACATTGCGCCAGCTCGACGGCCCCGGCGGCGTGCCCTGCGGGACGGTGCGCGACGTGCCCAGGTACGCCTGGCGCGGCGTGATGATCGACGTGGCCCGCTGGTGGCGTCCGATGTCCTTCCTGCGCTCGTACGTCGACCTGCTGGCGTTGCACAAGTTCAACGTGCTGCACCTGCACCTGACCGACGACCAGGGCTGGCGGTTCGAGGTGCGCGCGCACCCGCGGCTGACCGAGGCCGGGGCCCGCCGCGCCGAGTCGCCGGCCGGGCACGCCCGCGAGGGCCGGTTCGACGGCGTCCCGCACGGCGGCTTCTACACCCAGCGGGAGCTGCACGACCTGGTGGCCTACGCGGCGGCGCGCGGCGTGAGCGTAGTCCCCGAGATCGAGTTCCCCGGCCACTCGCAGGCCGCCATCGCCGCCTGCCCGTGGCTGGGCCACCCCTCCGGGACGCCCGTCCAGGTGCGGACGTCGTGGGGCATCTCCTCCCACGTGCTCAACGTGGGCGAGCGGGCCGCCGGGTTCGCCCGCGACGTGCTCGACGAGCTGTGCGAGGTGTTCCCGTCCCGGTACGTGCACATCGGCGGGGACGAGGTGCGCGCCGGCGAGTGGGCGGCCGACCCCGAGGCGGCGCGGCGCGTCGCCGAGGCCGGGCTCGACGGGCCGCGGGCCCTGCTCGGCTGGTGGGGCCGGCTGCTGGCCGGGCACCTGCGCGGGCTCGGCCGCCGCGCGGTGGCCTGGGACGACATGCTCGACCACGACCCGCCCGAGGACATGGTGATCATGGCCTGGCGGGGCGTGGACCGGATCGAGGCGGCCCTGCGCGCCGGGCACGACGTGGTCGCCGCGCCGCACACGCACACCTACCTCGACTACGCCGAGTCCGACGCCCCGGGCGAGCCGGTCAGCATCTCCGGGCCGCTCCCCCTGGAGACGGTCTACGGATACGACGCCGGCGACTCCGTGCTCGGCATGCAGGCCCAGCTGTGGGGTGAGTACCTGCCCACCAGGGAACGCTTCGACTACAACGCCTTCCCGCGCCTGTGCGCTGTGGCCGAGGCCGCCTGGTCGGCGGGCCGCGACCTGGGCGGCTTCACCCGGCGGCTGGCCGATCACCTTCCCCTGCTGGACCGGATGGGCGTGGCCTACCGGCGACCCGAAGGAGCCGCGCGTGTTCACCTCTGAGCAGGAGCTGGAGGACCGGCTGGCCACCCCGTCGGCCGCGCTGGCCGCCGACGTCGCCGGGCTCGACGGCGACCTCGTCGTGCTCGGCGCGGGCGGCAAGATGGGGCCGAGCCTGGTCCGGCTGGCGCGGCGGGCCCTGGAGGCGGCGGGCCGCGGCTCGGCCCGCGTGTACGCCGTGTCCCGCTGGTCGGACGGCCGGGCGGCGCGGGCGCTGGCCGACGACGGCGTCGAGGTGGTCGCCGCCGACCTGATGTCCGGCGGCGACCTGGCCGGGCTGCCGGACGCGGCCAACGTCGTGTTCATGGCGGGCGCCAAGTTCGGCACGTCGGCGGCGCCGTACCAGGCGTGGGCGGTCAACGCGGCGCTGCCGGCCGCCGTGGCCCGGCGCTACCGCGACTCGGCGATCGCGGTGTTCTCCACCGGCAACGTGTACCCGCTGGTGGACGTGGCCGGCGGCGGCAGCGCCGAGGAGGACCGGCCGGACCCGGTGGGCGAGTACGCGATGAGCTGCCTGGGCCGGGAGCGCGTCTTCGAGCACGCCGCCGCGGCCTACGGCACCAGGGTCGCGATCCTGCGCCTGAACTACGCGGTGGACCTGCGCTACGGCGTGCTGGCCGACCTCGCGGCCACCGTGGCGGCGGGCCAGCCGGTGGACCTCACCACCGGGTACGTCAACGTCGTCTGGCAGGGGTACGCGAACGAGGTCGCGCTGCGGTCGTTGCGCCACGCGCGCGCCCCGGAGGCGTTCACCCTGAACCTGACCGGCCCGGAGACCGCCTCGGTGCGGCGCACGGCGGCCAGGCTGGCCGCCGCGATGGGGACGAAGGCGTCCTTCACCGGCGGCGAGAGCGGCACCGCGCTGCTCAGCGACGCCTCGCGCTGCCACGGCCTGTTCGGCTACCCGGACGTGCCGCTGGACACCCTGATCGGGTGGCAGGCCGGCTGGCTGTCGCGCGGGCTGCCCCTGTCGGGCAAGCCGACCAAGTTCGCGGTACGCGACGGGAGGTTCTGAGATGTCGATCGGCCTGCTGCGGGAGGGGACGGTCATCCCCGCCCATCCGCTGGCGCTGACCGGCGGGCGCACCTTGGACGAGCGCCGCCAGCGCGCGCTCACCCGCTACTACCTGGCCTCGGGGGCGGGCGGCGCGGCCGTGGCGGTGCACACGACGCAGTTCGAGATCCGCCGGGCGGGGCTGCTGCGGCCGGTGCTGGAGCTGGCCGCCGAGGTCGTGGCGAAGGAGGCGGAGCGGCCGTTCGTCATGGTCGCGGGCGCGTGCGGCGACACCGCCCAGGCCGTGGCGGAGGCCGAGCTCGCCGCCTCGCTGGGCTACCACGCCGTGCTGCTGTCGCCCCAGGTGCCCGGGGCGGGCGAGCCGGAGCTGCTGGCGCGGGCCAGGGCGGTGGGCGAGGTGCTGCCGGTGATCGGCTTCTACCTCCAGGAGGCGGTGGGCGGACGCCGGCTCGGCCCGTCGTTCTGGCGGTCGCTGAGCGAGCAGGAGTCGGTGGTGGCGATCAAGATGGCGCCCTTCGACCGGTATCGCACGCTCGACGTGGTCAGGGCGGTGGCGGCGTCCGGGCGCGGCGACGACATCGCGCTCTACACCGGCAACGACGACAACATCCTGGCCGACCTGCTCTCCCCCGTCGCGGGCCGCCGGATCGTCGGCGGGCTGCTCGGCCAGTGGGCGGTGTGGACGCGGGCGGCGGTGCTCATGTTCGACGAGGTGCGCCGGGCGTGGGCGGGGGACGACGAGGTGCTGCGTTCCCTGCTGGCCCGCGCCGGCGACCTCACCGACGCCAACGGCGCGGTGTTCGACGTGGCGGGCGGCTTCCGCGGCTGCATCGCCGGGGTGCACGAGGTGCTGCGCCGCCAGGGCCTGCTGGCCGGGACGTGGTGCCTGGACCCGGACGAGGGCCTGTCACCGGGGCAGGCCGAGGAGCTCGCGCGGGTGAGCGCGGCCTATCCGTGGCTGGTGGACGACACGTTCGTCGCCGCCCACCTGGACGACTGGCTGCGCTGAGACCGAAGCCCGGCCCGATCCCGCGGCACTCTCCATGCGAAGGGGGTGCAAGGGCCCCGCTCGTGGACGGCACACGCAGCGGGGCCCTAATTCATCGGGCCGCCACAGAGGTTACTTACGGCGCATTGTAGTATTGGTAATATATGGCTTCATTTTCGCTGCAGGAGCCGACACGCCAGCCTCTCAGGAGGCATTTGCTCGCGTCAGCCACCGGCTGGTACCCATAACGGCCACTGTGTTGACTGGTGCCGGCCGAGATCTTTTCCTCGTTGAATTGCTGGCTCCAGACGTTGCCGCAGGGGCCGGTGGTGACGGTGAAGCTGCTATCGACATTCAAACATTTGTCGTAGTTGACATTGTGGAGTACGACCATGTGGGTGACCGTGTTGTGGCGGACGTGCCAGCGAGCTCTGGCGCCGCCTTGCGCGCAGTTCCCCTCATAGGTCTTGCCGTCGGAGATGGACAGCATGCACAGCTTGTTCGGGAGGTCGAACACGAAGCTGTAGGGGCCGTACGTCTTCCATTCGCCGCTGGTGGCCGCATGAGCGGCCGGGGTCACGAGCAGCGAATTGGCGAGGAGCGCCATGATGATCGCTGCGATCACGGCCTTGAGTTTGAGCATGACCCCGTCCCGTGTTTGTCTGATCTTCGAAAGTCGAGCGCTCGCGGATTCGCAGAGATGGTTCGCCGCCGCATATGCCGTCACTTTGTCCGCGCATCAGAGTCCGTGCCGGAAGCCCGGCCCGGGTCGCACACCTCACCCGCCGCTGTGCGGCCAGTAGTCGTTGCCCATCGGGGCGATCCCGCCCGAGCTGGGCCAGGGTTCCTCCTTGGCGGCTGCGGGGCCGGCGGCCAGGGCGAGTCCGGCTGCGGTAAGCAGCCCGATCGCGGCGAGTCTGAGCGTCGTCCTGGTCATGCCGTCACCTCTCGTCGCTGTTGATGTGTGACCTCCCGACCGCCCCGGGGCGGCCACGGATTCAGTGCACAACGCGGGCCGCCCCGCCCGGTCAGCTGCTGCGTCCGGCATTCCCCCGCATCGCCGTGGCGCCGGCGGGACCTCAGCCTCACCGAACCGCTGATTGTCAGCCAGCCCCTTCGGCCGTCCAGACAATCGGCATCGGGCCCGCCGGCGCCCTTGGCCGGCGCTGGTGAACCGCTTGCCGCGTCCCGCCGGACGGGCTGATCACTGACTATGCGCGCCCGCGCTATGGATCCGCTGTAGAGCCGCTATAGGCCCGTACGCTCGTCGCATCGGACGCCACGATCGTCGACGTCGCCTTGCCGTCGGTGCAGCGCGATCTCGGCTTCGGCGACGCCGACCGCCATTGGGTGGTCACCGCCTGCACGACGGCCCTGGCGGGTTTCCTGCTCACGGGCGGGCGGATCGCCGACCGCATCGGGTACAAGCGTTCGTTCGCCGGAGCCCTCGCCGTCTTCGCGGCCGCCTCCGCGCTCGCGGGCGCGGCGCCTGGCTTCGCCACGCTCGACGCGGCCGGCAGGATGTGGCGCGGTCCGGCAGGCCGCACGTGGCCAGTCCAGGCATCAGGGATCACGGGTCGTCGTCGGCCCCGCCGCCGTGAAGTCCAGCAGCAGTTCGCCGATCGTCTCGGGGGCTTCCAGCATGGGCAGGTGCCCGACGCTGGGCAGCAGCTCCACCCGCGCGCCCGGCACCGCGTCGTATCGGTGCGCCGACGACGGCTCCCAACGGGGGTCGGCAGCACCGAAGATCACCTGCACGGGGACCCCGAGGGCGGCGAGCCGCTCGGGCACGCTCCGTTCGGCGATGTAGGCGGTGTTCTGGCGCAGCACCGTCCTCATCACGCGGTAAGTGATGCCCCGGACGTCGGCGACCACGTCGTCCGGGAGGTCAACGGGGCGAACGGCCGTCGCGATGATCCCCTTGCGGATCATCGCATCCGAACGCCTCGGCCACATGAGCGGGCCCAGCGGCGGGGCCAGCAGCACCCGGAGGATTACACGGGTCGGGGGCCTCGGGCGGTTTCTGGGGCCCGGTGGTCCCGGCGCTGGCCGGTCACCGTCACGTCTCGGTGACGGCCGTATCGAGGTCCCACGGCCGCGACACGGGCCCGGCGGGCTCTTTTGCACGGGCGTCGGTCGCCGCCGCCCGCACCTCCGCGGCGCTTGCGCCGGGACGGCCCAGGCGCACAGCAGGTGTTGGAGACGGTGCCGAAGACGGCGAGCACCGCCTCCGGCGCCCGCCGGCCCGGCCCCAGGTAGACTGCCCGGGCGCACAGGCGTGTCCTTTCTGTCCTGGCGAGGTGCGATGTCAGGGGCGGGCAGATGGTGAAGGAGTGCGAGCGTGGGTGTCCCGCATGCGGGCGGTGGTCTGAGCCCCGCGGTTCCGGCCGAGGTCGCCTTGGCAGTGATCCCGATGCCTGATCGTCCCGGCATCCGGGTCAGCGGCGAGATCAGCGCGAGCACCCGCACTGTCTGGGAGGAGGCCCTGTCCGGGCTGGCTCGCCGGCACACGGGCGTTTCGCACGTGGAGCTGTCGGAGGTGACGTTCATGGACGTTGCCGGGGTGACAGCGCTGGCGATCGCCGCCATGGGCCTGCCCGAGGGGCGGGTCGTCGTGGAGGGGCCGCCACCGCAGCTGCCGCGGCTGCTGGAGATGTTCTGGCCGAACCTGCCGCAGATCGAGGTAGCGCAGTGATGAGCACGATGACCCCGAGCGAGGCATTCGCGCATCCTGCGCTCTTCTACCGCACCGAGCAGGAGTACACCCAGCAGACGGTGGCGTTCCTGCGGGAAGGCCTGGCCATCGGCGAGCCGGCGGCCGTGGCGGTGCCCGGCCCCAACCTCGAACTGATCAAGACGGGACTCGGTGCCGACGCCGAGGGCATCACGTTCCTGGACATGACCGACGTCGGCCGCAACCCTGGACGGATCATCCCCCGCGTGCTGCGCGGCTTCGCCGATCGTCACCCGCACGGACGCGTGCGGATCATCGGCGAGCCGATCTGGGCCGGGCGCAGCGCGGCGGAATACCCTGCGTGCGCGCAGCACGAGGCGCTGATCAACGCGGCCTTCGAGGGCCGGGCGGCGACGATCCTGTGCCCGTATGACGAGGGGCGGCTGGACGCCGAGGTGATCGCCGATGCGCGGATCACCCACCCCACCGTCATCAGCAATGGCCGGGAGGAGGCGAGCGACGCCTACGACTGGCGGGCGGTCGTCGCCCGCTACAACGAGATGCTGGTGCCCGCGGTGGACGCAGCCGTCTTCTCCTTCACGGATCCGCTGCTCCCCGCGGTCCGGCAGTTCGCCGTCGCCCATGCCATGCGGCTGGGGCTTACAGGGCAGCGGCTGGGGGATGCGGAACTGGCGGTCGCCGAGTTGACGACCAACAGCGTGCGGCACGGCGGCGGACAGGGGACGCTGGCGGTCTGGTCCGAGGCCGGACAGTTCGTGTGCGAGGTCCGTGACGCGGGACGGCTGTCGGACCCGCTGGCCGGCCGCAGACCGCCCGATCCTACGCAGCTCGGCGGCCGAGGATTGCTGCTGGTGCACTATGTGGCTGATCTCGTACGCGTCCACGCCTCTGAGGACGGCACGGTCATACGCTTCTACCTCGGCCTGTAAGGCACGAGGGCTGCCACCGAGCCGGCGGCCGCCCCGCTCGCCGCCGTACGGCTACTGGCCGGGTTCAGCTGCGAATCATGCCGGCCGCCGACGATCGTTCTTCAAGCAGGTCTTCTTCTTGCTGCTCAACCCGACATGTGCGCATTCCGAGGAGTCACGGGCTACGTCACCAACGACAACGGAGGCCGTCCCGTCACCATGGCCACTGCTCACTGCCGCTGTAGGAGTCGGCTACCCCATCGGCGCGGGTCTGCCTTCGGCGAAGACCCGGTGGCGCGGCTCCGAGCCCCGCGCTCGTCCGGTCTCGCCTCGGGCTGTGCCCTGTTCGCATCTTGCGGCAGATCGTCCAGCCGATGCTCTCCTACGTTCGTCCGTCCAGACGTTTCACCGCATACCGACACCATCCAGGACAGCACAGCACAACACGCCGATCCGCCTCTGATGCCTGAGTAGTTCCTCCACGCTGAGCACATGCCTGGACACAACCATGATCCCCGCCTCTCCACTCGAACCATCAGACGACTTGCCACTCGCCGTCGGGCGGGTCGGCATCTTCGTCGCAGACTCACCTCGATCCAGCTCTGGACTGCCATCGCGGGGATCACCGGGAGTCTCATGTCCGTGCCCGCGTTCATCGTCTCCATGAACGCTCTGCGCGTCAGTGAACAGCAGCGATCGGATGTTCAGCGGGCGAAGACAGCGTCTGATCGGGCCAGTCAGCGTGATTTCGCGTTGCGCATCAACGTTGAACCGGGCGAAGTAGATATCGCCGACCCCCTCATGACCGGGGGCACAATCACCGTCAAGAACGGGAACGCCCTGCCCACCACTGTCCAGGTCCATGTCGCGTTGTCCTACAGCGACAAGGCGCAAAGGCCTGAGCACTATGCCACCTTCGACGCTCCCGCGTGCAGCCAGGTCGACTACCACGTGCAACACGATGAGGAGCGCACCCGGACCCTCACCAAGGCCAAGGGCTGGACTACGCTCGTCGTCATTGTCAACCCGCTCGACCCGCACTCCCGCTTCTGGTCTTCCGGGCTCGGCGCGGAACCGGTCACAACGGATGAGGTGACGAGGTTGAGTGCGGTTGATTCCCTCTCCATCAGCGACTTCGTCTCCACGAGCCGCTACCTTCCAACCTGCGTATGACCATCCTGGCTCGGGTGACCATGCGGCGGGATCCCTTGATCACGGCTGAGCAGCCGGCCGGCGGGGTCGGGGTCGGCCCCGGATGCAGCGCGGCCAGGCGGTGCGCAGGCCCGAGTGGTAAGGGGCCTTCGTCCATTCCGTCTCGAATGCCGGCGCGTGCTTCAGGACTTGAACATCAGGGCGCTGGACGCGCAGGACATCGAGCCGTAGGCGAGGTTGAGCACCGTTGCGACGCCGACCGCGATGCCCCAGGAGACGGGGTCCTCGTCGTCCGCCAGCACGGGCGACATCATGCCGTTGAGGTTGAAACAGGTGCCGCCCCAGACATTCAGTTCGTCGATCGTGTCTCCCTCCGAACAGGCGAACGCGCCGAGGGTCGGCGCGTTCCAGACGAGGTTCGCGGCGGCGTCCAGGTAGGGAGTCACCGGACCCCATACCTTGTCCGCGGCCGACCCTTCCTCGGTCGATCCGACGCACATGTCCACGACCGCCTTCACGGTCATGAGATCTCCGAGGACCTGGTTGGTGATGTCCCACCACTGCGGGTTCTTCGGCTCGGCGAGCTGCCCCACGATGTCGGGAGTCACGTAGAGCAGGTACGACGGGCCGTTGATGATCGGGAAGACCTCGCTGTCCCGGAACTTCTTGGCCAGCGGCTGGAAGATGCTCAGCGACACCGCTCCGATGAGGGAGCCGACACCACCGGTGAGCGCCATGACGTCGTCGACTGATTTCTGGGCCTGCCCGCTCACCGGCCTGGTGGACGGGGCGGGCGTGGAGGCGCAGAGCCGTCGGATGGTCGCGAAGTCCGGTGCGTCGATGAGCGCGGTCGTGGTGGCGTCGTCCGGGAACGGCGCGGCGTCGGCGACGAGCTTGTAGCCGAGCGTGACCGGGATCGCGGCCACCAGGCAGGCGGCGTCCAGCAGGCTGAGGTCGTTGCCGGAGACCTTCTTGTACATCCACGACAGGACGGGGATCTCCAGGGTCGCGTTCAGGATCTCCATGCAGCCTTCGACGAGCTCGGCCAGCACGTTGATCGCCGCGATCAGGACGTTCTCGACGCTCTGCAACAGCGCGTCGATGTTGATCGCGATCGCTTCTTCGAGAAGCTGGGTGAACGTGAGCTGGTCGATCTTGTCGATGACGTCGGTCCTGAAGCTCTGGAGGGCGAGTTCGAGAATGTCCTTCTCCCTGCTCAGGGCGTCCACCAGCGGCTGCAGCGTGGCCGTCACGTCACCCGTGACCCCCTGGTTGGGCTGGGCGGTCGTGGTGCCGTTGGCCGCGTTGCTCTTCAGCTGGAACAGCCCCCAGTTGCTCTGCGGGCTGTTCTGGCCGGGCATCGGGGTGGCTGCCGCCATGGCACTGCTCCGGCTGGTGCCGCCCAGGCTCGCCGGGATGTCGTCCGGCAGGCCGGCCCACGTGTCGACATAACCCTGCACCTGGGCGAACACGTTCCGCACCTGGGTCTCCGCGCCGTCGAGCCCGTCGACGCACTTCACCAGGTACTGCGTGAAGAGGTTCTTCAGCACGTTGTGCGTGCGCACGATGTCCGACCAGACGAACAGGAAACCCAGCCACTTGATCAGGTCCTCGAAGAACACCATGATCTTGTTGAGGACGAACTCCACGGCGTGCACGACCGCGGCGACGCAGTCGAGCAACACGTCGTAGACCTTGCCCGCGATCGTCGCGACGAAGTGGTAGATGCCCTCGGCCTCTTGTACGACGAACTTCTCGACGTCCTCGAAGCCGTCCCGCAGCCATGAGAAGAAGTCACCCATCGCCACTGATATGTCCGAACCGATGCCGAGAGGCGCCTCCCCGGACTCCCCGGGGGCGAGGTGCTCGACGGCACCGGCGCCCTCGTGATAGGCGAGCCCACCGCCGGCGAACGAGAGGCCCCACAGCTGCGGCGTGCGGCCGGCCCTGGCCTTGGAGGTGGCGGAGTCGCCGGAGGTCTGCCGGGAGCCGTCCTGCGGCAGTCCGGCGTTGATCTTCATGAATTGCGCGATGGCCTGGGCGGCCGCGTCACTGTCCGCCGTGGAGATGCCGGACGGCACGAGCGGCTGCCGCGTTCCGTCCGCGTCCGTGACCATGACGGCTCGCAGGTCGTCACCCGTCTGCACGGTCTCCAGCGTCGCGGTCGCGTTGCTCATGGGGTTGACCTCGGCCACGACGTCCGGCGCATCCGTCAGGACGACGCGGAAGCAGACGGCGGCCAGGGACTGCGTTTCCTGGACGACGGTCAGCACGCCGGTCGCGTCGGTGGTCGTGTTCACCGGCACGGTCGTCGAGAGCAGGTGGTACACGTCGTTCAGATAGATGCTGACCGGGCTGGTCGCCGTCACCGCGACCGCCGTGTTCGGCGCCGCGAGACCGCTGTCGTCGGTGACGGTGACGTGGGTGGTGAAGCTGTTGCAGGTGATCACGTCGTCCGGAACGGTGGCGGGCAGCAGGACGGAGCGCTGGAGCCAGTCGGTGGTGACGGGATCCTGAGTGAGTCGGACGAGGTCCTGGCCGTCCACGTCGGCGAACAGCACGCTGGTGCCGGCGCCGACGTTCAGGAAGAACGCGAACTGCTCCGCGTCGGGCACCAACGGCACCGGCGTCGACCACGCTGCCGGGTCCGCCTCGCTGCCCGCCGGGCAGCTCACGTAGCACAAGGTGCCCTGCGGACCGAGGCCCCAGACCGCCGTCCGCTTGGCGTCGGTCGCCGCGGCGAGCGTGCCGGCGCCGGCGAAGAGGCTGTTCGCCACGATCTGTACGGGCGTCGCCCGGTCGTACTGATTGTCCGGCGCGAAGACGTACAGGCCGTCCGTGGCGGCGACGAACAGATTGGTCACGCCGGAGCCGTTGAGCGCGGATGCGATCGCGGTGGCCCCCGACGGCGGCATCAGCCGGGCGGGGTCGGGTGGGTTCGTGGGCCGGAAGTAGTTGTACTGCGGCGTGAAGAGCAGTTGCGTCTCGTCGCTGATCGTGCCGAAGGTGTAGATGCCGGGAACGTGGAAGCCGGTGGTCGGGTCGTTCGGCCGTTGGCCGAGGCAGTTGGCGATGCTGCCGGCGGCGAGGTCGGCGGCGAGCTTGTGCGGCTTCCACTGGGGTGACGTGCCGGGCGTGATGTAGTAGCGGTCGAGCAACGGGCTGTCCGGCCGGCGCAGAATGTCGACGAAGATGTTCTCGACAGCGCCGGAGCCGCCGGGCCCGGGGATGTTCATGATGCTCACGTCGGCGATGACGAGCGGGTCCGGGGCGGTGCCCGCGTCGAACGGGACGGCCGTCCAGGTGACGCCGTCCGCCCATGCCGCGTCCGTGTTCGCGTTGCCGATGGAGAGGTACAGGCCGTCCGCGCCGCCGACGGTCACCACGAGCGCGATGTCGACGGCGAGGGTCTGGACGTTCTGGGTGACGGCGAACGCCTTGGCCGTCACCTGAGCACCGTCGTTCTGCACCGACAACGCGCTGCTGAGATCGATCCTGTTCCAGCCCGTCGAGGTCTCGGTCACCTCGCGGGTGAGGTAGCAGACGCCGTCGGTGCCGATCGAGAAGAAGAGCGCGTCGCCGTCCTGCGACTGGAGCACCTCGAAGGCTTTGTCGGGGGCCATGACCACGGCGGCCTTGTGGTTCTCCATCAGCTCGGAGTCGAAGAAGATCTTCATGGGAATGTCACCGCTCCTGGAAAGAGGTCACAGCGTCGGGTCGGCGTACGTGATGTGACCGACAAGGTCCTGGTTGTCCGAGAAGACGGCGTCGCAGAACGAGAACGAGGCTCCGCCCGGAAAGATGAAGTTCTGTATGACCGAGGCCGGAACATCCGCAAGTGTGGTCGCGGCGAGTGCCTGCGAGGCCTGCGTCACGTAATCGAGGAGATCGTTGATACCGGTGAACCAGTTCAGGAATCCGTTCACGCCGGGGGTCTTGGAGTCGTCGACCGTGGTCGAGTCCGGCGCGGGGATCGCCATCCGGCCCATGTCGTCGACCCCGATCGTGTAGACGTCCGTGATCGTCTTGTCGACGACATTGCCGCCGTCGCCGGTCCCCTGGTCTTCGATGTAGGTGTAAAGGACAAGGTGCTGGACGATCGTCATCGTGTCGTCCTGCACGCTCACCGTCATGTCGTAGGACAAGGTGAGCTTCATGGAGCCGCCGAGGAGTGGCCCGCCGCACTTGTCCGAGGCGCTTTGCGAGAAGGTGGCGGTGATGATCTGCGGGCCTGACGAGGGAAAGGCCATCGTCGGCCGGTCGGGGAAGAAATAGAAATAGTATTCCTTGATCTCCTGACCACTGCACTGGCAGGTCACCTCCGGCCGCTGGCAGTTCCCCTCGATGTATTCGAGCAACGTCGGCCCGTTGCCGCTGTTGTAATTGAGCAGGAAGCCGGCGAACGTGTTCCGGTTCAGCGCGGCCACGCCGTCGTACTGGGACACCTCGCCGGGCTCGATCCAGTTCCAGCCGAACCCGGCGTGCGTGGTGTCCGGCAGTTGGTCGTTGCCGGTGGCGCACAGATAGTTCAGCGTGAGCGGTGCGCCGTCCCCGCCGACGGCGTCCGGCGTGAAGAAGTTCACGTCCGTCACCGCGAGCGAGGTCTCGACCGGCGCCGTCTGCGTCGCGGTGTAACCGAGAATCTCGGCGCCACCGAGCTCCTTCCAGTAGGTGTCGATGAAGTCGGCGGTCATGAACCCGTTGAGCGGGCTGTTCGACGGGAGTTCGTCGAACTGGAAGCCCTGCTCCAGGGCGGAGCTGTTCAGGTCGTAGTAGAGCTGCTGGACGCCGAACATGTCGGGGTCGCCGATGCCCTTGAGCCGCTCCTGCACGTCCGAGGGAAGGCTGGTGAACGAGGTGTCCTGGAAGTTCAGGTCGACCGGGCCGTAGAAGGTCCAGCTCGTGCCGGACGGCTGCGACTGGTTGAACCAGGCCATCGGCCCGCGCGGACCGTAGGTGAGGTTCGTCGCGACGAACTCGCTGAACATCAGCGTGTACGTCACGTACGACTGTCCCGGCTTCAACACCATGATCGGTGGCAGGGAAGAGGGATCGAAGCCGGCCGGAACACCCAGCTTCGCCTTGATCGCGAACGCGAAACCGGCGTTGCTGAGATTCTGCACCCTCGGGTCCGTGGGCGCCGTTTCGTCGGGCACGGTGAAAGGATCCGTGTTGCCGGCCCCGGCCACGAATTCCATGAAGTCGACCAGAACGGGATCGTTACTGCTGTCATAGGCGTAGCACAGAACGGTCTCGGGCAGGCCGCTGTAGAGGTATTCCTCAAGGGTGCCGTTGATGCTGTCCTGCGTCACCGCGACGACATAGTCGAAGCCGGTCGACGAGAGATTGGAGTCCTGAGCACCCATGAAACGCTTCCTTAACAAGAGGAGGTGGCCGCGAGACAAGCACATCGCTACACCTGGACTGGATCCGTCCAGAGCAGTAGAAATCGGCGTGCGTCACCTGACGAATTCCCGGGCAAAAAAGCTCGCCGCTACGAGCGGTAAAGCCGTCAGATCGCAGACTCACTCACTGACTCGACTCCATGAGCGCCGCCAGCTACCGTTTCCGAAGATCCGTAAAGCGGAACCCGGGATATGCACATCAGATGTCAGATCCCGCCGGGCAGGTGTGTCCGGGGCGGTCTGTCGCTGGCGTCGGTGGAACCCACCCGTCCGGCCGATCTGGGGTGATGGTCGACGGCGCGGCGTACGTCCGGAATGCGTTCCGGCTCAGACGCCTGCGAGCAGCAGGGTCGCCGCGACGAGCATTCCAGCCTCGACGACCAGCACGAAGATCTGGCTGTTCATCCGCATGACGGTCCTCTTGCCCAGCCACGCTCCGGCGACTATGGCCGGGGTGAGGGCCACGCCGAGCTGGAGCACATGGAGGGAGAACAGGCTGCCCGCGCCGTAAGCGATCGTCTTGGTCAGATGGATGATCAGGGAGGCCGCGGCCTCGGTTCCGACGTACGCGGCGCCGGTGAGCCCCTTGGCGAGGAAGAACGGGGCCGCGAGCGGTCCTGCCGCCCCGAACAGGGCTGAGCCGAGTCCGGCACCCGCGCCGACGGCGGCGAACGTCTTGTCGGCCGGCGCGCCGGGCGTCGGCCGCAATCGCCGCCAGAGGGCGACGGCGATGAGAAACGCGCCGAGGGCACGCTTGAGCGGTTCCCCCGGCACGTAGGGCAGGAGGAGCCCGCCGGCCAGGGCGAAGGGGATGGCGCCGAGGGCGTGCCACTTGATGACCCGCCACCGGACGTCTCGCCGGTTGTACCAGGCGCGGCCCCCGTTACTGACCAGTTGAGTCAGTGTGAGGGTGGGCACGGCCACCTGAGGGCCGAACAGGGCGGTGAAGGCGAGCAGCATCAGCACGCCGCCGCCCATGCCGCCCACGGACGACAGCCAGGCCAGAGCGAAGGCCAGCGCCGAAGCGGTCAGCAACGTGGGGATGTAGCCGGTGGACAGCTCAAGAGCCGACGCACTCTGACGCGCGATCCCACTGGGCAGATGCTGGACGAACAGCACGAAGGTCGGGCACACCAGGAGGCCTTTCCGGCTCCCACACTCGCGGGAACCACGACCTCCAGGCTTTTGTCCCTTCAGTTGACCGGCGGCCACCGGAGCCGCCGGCGATATCGCTCGGACCAGGCCCGCCCGGCCCGCATGATGCCGGCCGGGCGGCGGAACCCTAGATACTCACCTGACACCGTACTCTCCGGAGAGAGCTCACGAAATGCCCGTCGAGATCTCCTAGCGGAAGTCCTCGACGTGATCGCGTGCCCACTGCGCGAACGTCCGTGGCGGGTTGCCCGTCACGGCCTGAGCCGTGGGCAGCGGGCCCAGGGCACTCGGATCGAAGTCCACGCTGTCGGCCGGATCGGCCGGATTGCCGTCGTAGTCGGTGAAGCCCAGCAGGAAGTCCGCGTTCTCGGCGGCGAATCCGCCGATCTCCAGGTAGATCGCGCGCGCCTGCGCCGGAGTGACCTGCTCGAACCCGACCTCTTCGCCGAGCGCGTCGGCGATGGCTTTCACCTGGTCGCGCAGGCTGATCAGCTCCGGACCGTTGATGTCGTACGCCTTGCCGTGATGCCCCTCCTCCAACAGGGCTCTCAGCGCCACGTCGGCGACATCCCGCTCGTGTACGGGAAACCAGGCCGCGTCCGGGTTCGCGTCCCGCACCAGCCGCTCGGCCCGGATCGACGGCCCCCACAGCGAGAGCTTGTTGGCGGCGAACTCGCCCGGCCGCAGATGCGTCCACTCCAGACCGGACTCCTGAACGGCCTGTTCGACCGGTGGATGGAAGGTCGTGTCGAAACCGCCGCTGACCGCCCCCGACGACAGCACGACGATCCGCTGAACGCCGGCCTGCTCGGCGCGTTCGACGATCTCCTTCGCCGTCGACGGCTCCGGGAAGAGGAACATCCGGTCCACGCCGTCGAACGGCACGCTGTCCGGCTCGGTGAGATCTCCCTGGACGACCTCGGCGGCGGGCAGCCGGGCCCTGGCCGGGTCCCTGGTCAGGGCCCGGACCTGGATCCGAGCCTCGGCCAGGCCGGCTGTCACGTGCCGCCCGACGTTCCCCGTTGCCCCTGTCACCAGCACTCGCATGTGCTTCCTCCATTTCCGTACATCCTACGGATAAAAGTTACCGTACGATCTACGGAAAAGGGAGGCTTGGTGGAACGCAGCGGTGGCGGAGACCCCCGGGAGACCTTGCGCCTGCTCTGGCGTTCCCCGCAGGCTCGATCGGGCCGCGGCCGGCCGCCCAAGGTGTCCGTGGACAAGATCGTGGCTGCGGCCATGGCACTGGCGGACCGGGAAGGGCTGGCCGCCATGACCATGGACCGGCTGGCCGCGTCCCTCGGCGTCGGCACGATGACGCTCTACACCCACGTGCCCGGCAAGGCCGAACTGGTTGACCTGATGGTGGACTCCGCCTGGCGGGAACTCGACCTGACTCGATCCGGCCCCTGGCGCGACCGGATCGAGCACTACGCGAAGCAGAACATGGCCCTGCATGAACGCCACCCGTGGCTGCGCATGGTGTCGACCGTACGGCCGCCCCTCGGTCCCGGGCTGCTCGCCAGGACCGACTTCCTGCTGGCCGCTCTGTCTATGACCGGGCTGTCCGCCGCCGAGGTGTCCGCGGCGAGCGACTCCGTCGTCACGTTCGTCGACGCCGCGACCGCCACCCTTGCCGAACACGCGCATGCCCAGCGGCTCAGCGGCGTGTCCGGCGATGACTGGTGGGCCGCCCGCCAAGAGTTCTGGGAGACCGTCTTCGACCCGGCGCGCTACCCGGCGATCGAACAGATCTGGCACGACGGCGGCTTCGACCGCAGCGCGGCCGAGGCAGCGGTGAGCGCGTTCGGCCTCGGCCTGCGTGCCCTGCTCGACGGAATCGCCGCGATGGCCCGGCGCGATGGATGATCGGCCGCCAGCCTGTCCGGCGCCGGTGGCGCGATTGAGGCAGGCCCGGGTCCGGCGAAGACTCCCGGCCCATCGGTGTTTCCGCAGGTCGTAGTGCTCGACCTTCATGTTCATGTCAAGCCCGTCCAGTGGACCTTACTCGCTTGAGCCCCGGCTACACGATCCTTACCGACACCCCAGTGGTGTGGACCCGCTCATGGTCGACTATCGCTTGATCGGCCCCGGATCCTTTTTCGGGTGTGACAGCGCGTCCTCGGGCTTATGACAGAGCTTCAGCACGCGGTGCTGTAGCTCCTCATCCCAGCAGTACTGGCACACCACCTTCTTCGGGTAACGACGGCGAACAACCTTTTCGCAGTCGTCCGCCGCCACGGAACACGTTGCCGGCGAGAAATGCGTCGGCGTGGTGCCGGCGGTAGCGGCAAAGCTGGTCGCGCCCCCGGCCGTCGCGGCAGCCGTCATGACGGCAGCGAACATCAAACGCACGATCATGGCTCTCCCTCGGCTCGGGTCGGTCCCGTGTGGGCGAGCCTGCCCAGGTGGACAGCCGAGCAGGCTCGTGGCCGTTGGCTAGGACGGGCAGTTCCTTCTGCCCGAGTCGTAGCCCGCGTTGTAGCCGACGTCGTATGCCTCGGCGTCGGAGTATCGCCCGGTCATGCGGGGCGGGCCGCACTTCCTTCCGGCCTCGAATCCGTCTGTGTAGCCTTCTACGCAGGGTGGCTGCTCGTCCTTGTAGATCTTCTTGCAGACAGGCGGCACGGCCTTCGAGGTCGATGCAGCATGACTGTCGCCGGTGCTCGCGGGCCTGGGAATGACGGCGGCGTTCGAGGCCCCCATCGTCCCGAACCGCAGACGGTCTCCGTACATCCTCGTCTCCTTCCTCATGAAGGCATCCGGCCCTCGACTGGAAGCTGGGACGCACTCTGGGCGGCCGTTGGCCGATCCTCATGAAGACGAACTAGGAGTATCTACATCCGCCCCCTCACAGATGACGGAGGTGCTCAGGCCGACCTGGCCAGGCTCTCGCAGCCACCAGGCACTGCGCCCGCCGGGGCCGGGACGCGCGTCCCGGCCCCGGCTTCTTCGTTCGTCAGACGGTCCAGTGGGCCGTGGACAGGGCGCGGACGGCGTTCTCGTCCACCTCGACGCCGAGGCCGGGGCCGGTGGGCACCAGGGCCGTGCCGTCCGAGACCTCCACCGTCGGGCCGCCGACGTACGCCGAGTGCACGAACTGGCGGCCGTTGAGGTCGACCGGGGTGTCCACGCCGAACGCCGCGAACAGGTGCAGCGAGGCGGCGAACCCCAGGTCGGTGTCCGTCAGCCCCGAGCCCATGATGCGCAGCCCGGCGTCCTCGGCCAACTGGCACAGCCGGCGCGACAACGTCAGCCCGCCCGACCGCTGCACCTTGGCGATGGCGATGTCGACGGCGTCGAGCTTGACGAATGTGGCCAGGTCGGAGGGGTGGCGCAGGCTCTCGTCGAGGGCGACCGGGAGCGGGCTGTGGTCGCGCAGGCGGCGCAGTCCGGTGACGTCGTTGGCGGGCAGCGGCTGCTCGAACGCCGTGACGTCCAGGTCGGCCAGCCGACGGGCCATGCGCAGCGCGCCGTCCACGGTGTAGGCCTGGTTGGCGTCCACCCACAGCGGGGCGTCGGGGGCCGCCTCCCTGACGGCGGCGACGACGGACAGGTCCGTCGCCTCGTCGTGCAGGCCGACCTTGACCTTGAACGCGTGGTAGCCCTCCGCCCGCCCTTCCTCGACCGCCTGCCGCACCTCGCCGGGCGTCTGACCGGCCACGATCCAGCCGAGCGTGATCCGGTCGCGGCGGCGCTGGCCCCACAGCACGCCGACGGGCACCCCGAGGGCCCGGCCGAGCAGGTCGTGCAGGGCGATGTCGAGCGCGGACTTGGCGATGGGCGACCCGATCGTCAGCCCGCGGTTGATCACCTTCTCGTAGGCCGCGCAGGCGCCGTCCAGGTCCCAGGCGGGGCGGCCGAGGAGGGCGGGGGCCAGGTAGCCGGCGATCGTCGTCGAGATCGTCTCCACGGTCTCGTACGTCCAGGCGGGCGTCGGCGTGGCCTCGCCCCAGCCGGTCACCCCACCGGCCGTCACCTTGACGAGAACCCGCTCGGCGGGCTTCCCCTCGGTGGTGACGTTTCCGCCTGAAATGCTGAACGAACGGATGGACGGCAATTCCACGACGAATATCTCAATACGCTCGACGACCAGCGATCTCATCATTCTCCAATGAGCAGGAATTCATGCTTACCCGAGCATTTAAGCCTCCCGAATCTAGCACGCCGGATTTGATTTCAGAATCAACGGCAGGAATTCATTCGGCCCTTTCGCCGGGGCCTCCTGGCCGCATCCGGACATTGACCGGCGGACCGCCCGGGCGCAGGCTTCGGTGGTCCCCACTTCTCCCGTTCACGACGAGGTGATCGTGATGGCCGGAACCCGTCCCGCTCTTCCGGACGCGACCAGCGACAGCTTCCTGGCCGAAGCACTGAACGAGGCCAACGCCTACCGCGCCAAGCACCACGCGCCCCCCATGGAGATGGACGCCAAGCTCGTCGAGTACGCCAAGGAGCGCGCGTCCTCGCGTTCGGAGTACGCGAAGCTGTCGGCCGGCCACGACGGCCTGCGCGACACCACCGGCGAGAACATCTTCTGGGGCATGTCCTCCGGCTCCACGCCGAAGACCGCCGGCGACGCCGTGACCGCCTGGTACAACGAGATCGCCGACTACAACTGGGCGAACCCGCCGGGCGACCCGGCCAAGACCGGCCACTTCAGCCAGCTCGTCTGGAAGGACACCAGGAGGGTCGGCGCGGCCCGCGTCGCCGGCCAGGGCCCCGACGGGTTCGAGACCTACATCGTGTTCGTCTTCGAGAACCCGGGCAACTACGAGGGCGAGTACCCCCAGAACGTCCTGCCCGCCTGACGACGGGCCGGTCAGGGGGCGGCGAGGGCCCCCTGACCACCGGCCGCCTGACCACCAGCGGCCGACCGGCGCAGGACGGTCACGGGTCGGACGGTCACGGGTCGGACGGTCACGGGTCGGTGCCCTGGGAGGCGACGTGGTCCTCGTCGAAGATGTCCCCCGCCGAGATCACGATCCGCGGGTCGGGCACGCCGACGACCTCGTCGTCCTTGTCGTCGTAGTCGAAGAGGCTGAGCACGTGGCGCATGGCCTCCAGCCGGGCGCGCTTCTTGTCGTTGCTCTTGATGACGGTCCAGGGCGCCGACTCGGTGTCGGTGTGCAGGAACATGTCCTCCTTGGCCTGGGTGTAGTCGTCCCATCTGCGGAGGGAGGCCAGGTCCATCGGCGACAGCTTCCACTGCCGCACCGGGTCCACCTGGCGGATGATGAACCGGGTGCGCTGCTCGGCCCGCGAGACCGAGAACCAGAGTTTGACCAGGTGCAGCCCCGAGTCCACCAGCAGGTCCTCCAGGCGGGGCACCTGCTCCATGAACTCCAGGTACTCGTGCACGTCGCAGAAGCCCATGACCCGCTCGACGCCCGCCCGGTTGTACCAGGAGCGGTCGAACAGCACGATCTCCCCGTTGGCCGGCAGGTGGGCGATGTAGCGCTGGAAGTACCACTGGCCGCGCTCGCGCTCGCTCGGCTTCTCCAGCGCGACCACCGTGGCGCCGCGCGGGTTGAGGTGCTCCATGAAGCGCTTGATCGTGCCGCCCTTGCCGGCCGCGTCGCGCCCCTCGAAGAGCACCACCAGCCGGCGGCCGGTGGCCTTGATCCAGTACTGCAGCTTGAGCAGCTCGATCTGCAGCAGCCGCTTGTCCCGCTCGTAGATCTCCCTGGACAGGCGCTCGTCGTAGGGGTAGTGCTGCCGCCAGGTGTCCACCGGCCGCCCGTCGGCCCGCATCAGCACCGGATCGTCGTCGTCGCCGTCGTCCACCCACAACCCGGGAGTGGTGTCGAGCAGTTCGCTGTGCTCCGCGGCCGCCAGGGGGGTGAGGACCACGGGCTGCTCGTCGCCTGGACCGGTCATGCGGCCCGCGACCGGATGTTCGCGTTCATGGCGTCCTCTCTTCACCGGATGCGGCCGGCTAATCGTGCCGGCGGGCACTGTTCCGGGAAATCCCGCGAGCCGTTCAGCTCGTTGCTCCCAGGCGGCCGCGTACCTGGGCGAGCAGGTCGTGCGGCAGGGGGGCGTAGCCGTACAGGGCCAGGTAGGACTGGCCGGCGTCGCCGGCGGCGTAGCCGAGGAAGGCGCGCGCCAGCGGGTCCGCCCGGCCCGCGCAGATGATCTCGTACGTGACCTGCACGATCGGGTAGGCGCCCGGGACCGGCCGCCTGTGGTCGAACGTCAGCACCAGCCCGCGCTCGCCGCTCTCGACCGTGGCGCCCTGCAGGGCCTTGCTGGCGTTCTCCGGCGACAGCGCGACGAACTCCCCGGCGGCGTTGCGCACGTCCGCGGTGCTCAGGCGGGCGCTGCTCGCGAAGCCGTACTCGACGTAGCCGATGGAGTCCCCGGTGTGCTGGAGCACCTGGGTCATGCCGCTGGAGCTGGTGACGCCCTGGCCGGCGCCGGTCCACGTCCTGGACGGCTGGTGCGGCCAGCCGCCGGTCGCCCGCAGGAACTCGGTGAGGTTCTGGGTGGTGCCGGACTGGCCGGAGCGGTGGAAGACGTGGATGCGGGTGCCCGGAAGGGGTTGGCCGGGGTTGTCGGCGGCGATCTCGCGGGCGTTCCACCTGGTGAGGCGCCCGGTGAAGATGCCGGTCAGGGTCGCCGGGGACAGCCGCAGGCCGGGCACGGAGGCCAGGTTGTAGGCCACCGCGACCGGGGCGACGACCATCGGCAGGTGCTCGGCCCGGCCGCCGCAGCGCCGGTCGGCCCGCGCCTGCTCCTCCGGGGTCATCGGCACGTCCGAGCCGGCGAACGCGCTGCGGCCCGCGATGAAGTCCTCGATGCCGCGGTCGGAGCCGTTGGCCTCGTAGACGACGCGCAGTTCGGGGTGGACGCGCTCGAACTCGCCGGTCCAGGCGTCCATGGCGCCCTTCTGCGCGGTCGAGCCCGAGCCGTGCAGCCACGCGACCACCGGCTCGGGAGCGGCGCCGTCCTCGCTGCTCATGCTCAGGAACACGGCCCCGGCCGCGGCGGCGGCCCCGCCGGCCAGAACGAGCACGGTGACCAGGACCGACTTGGCCGTCCATGTCAGCCTTGCCATTGCACAAGGCTATGAACCGGACGCGTCCGGACCCGTCATCCCTTGGTCAAGCCCTCGGACCAGAAGGGTCACCTTGTCGCCAAGCCGTCCGGCGTCCCGTCGGCCGCGGCGGCCAGGAGGCGGGCCAGCTCGACCGGCCGGGTGAACATGGGCCAGTGCCCGGAGTCGAGGTCGACGAGGTCGAGGTGCTTGACCCGGGCCAGCTCAGGGGCCTCCCCGCCGTTGATCCACTCCCGTGCCTGCGCGGGGCTGAACTCGGGGCACACGACGACGGCCGGCACCTCGAACCGCCGCTCGTCCCTCAGCCGCACCACCCCGTTGGCCACCCCCTCGGGGACGGGGACCGCGGCGGCGGCGAACCTCTCCTTGGCCTCCTCGTCGAGGTCGGCCGAGTCCGGCCCCTCGAACGGCTCCCATCCGGGGAACGGCACGACGCCGTCCACAGCCTCGAAGAGGTCGGCGTAGGCATCGCCGTCGGCGGCGGGGAAACCGCCGATGAAGGCGACCTTGCCCACCTTGTCCGGCCGCGCGTCGGCGGCCAGCCAGGCCAGCGTGCAGGCCGCGGAATGGCCGGCCACCAAGGGGGTTCCGTCCGCCGCGTCCACGGCGGCGAGCACCGCCGCCACCTGGTCGGCGAGTGTGGCGGCGGCGTTCCCGTCCCCCTGGCCGGGGAGGGCGACCGGCACGGGACGGTGGCCGAGCGCCTCGATCGCGGGCGTCACCTCGTCCCAGGCGGACGCGTCGAGCCAGAGGCCGCCGATGAGCAGGATGTCCATGTCAGTCTTCTTTCTCCAGTGCGTTCAGGTCGCGTTCCGCGTAGAGCCGGTGTTCCCATTCCTCGTGCAGGACGATGTGCAGGCACTCCTTGAAGGGGAAGCCGGCCAGCCGCGGCCAGCCGGGCTCGTCGCGGGTGACGTGTGAGGCGAGCAGCTCGGGCGTGAGCGAGGCGACGACCCGGCCGACCATCGCCCGGCGGTCCCGGCGGACGGCGAGCACCTCCGCCAGCGGCGGCCGGGCCGCGCGGTCCCACGGGACGCCGTCCCAGCCGGGCGCCTCGTCCCACGGCAGGTCGAGCGGGTGCCACGGCGAGGGGTCGCCCAGGATCATCCGGCCGACCCAGGCGGCCGAGGCGAAGTTGAGGTGCCGCAGCGTCTGGACGAAGGACCATTCGCCGTCGACGCCGCGGTGCAGCGCCGCCTCGGGGAACGTCGCGGCGCGGGCGAGGGTGCCCGCCCACAGGCGGTCCAGGATGGCCCACGCCTCGCCGAACCCCTCGGGGTCGTCGGGGCGCATCCGGGCGCGTTCGGGCATGCGGCGGTTCAGCTCGGCCTCGACGAGGGGGGCGATGTCCACGCCGTTCACCACGACGTTCCGCAGCTCGCCGCTGATCTCGACGTCGACGAGTTCGGCGCCGCGCACCCGCACGCCGGACAGGCCGGCCGCGCGCACGCGGACGTCGCGCACGCGCAGCCGGGTGAACGTGGCCCGCCGCACGCTCACGTCTTCGACGTGCGGGTCTTCCCGGGAGTCGGTCATGACGCCACACGGTAGGCGGTATTCCGGACGTTCTACTTCCGGTATCTGCCGGAACCGCTCTAATCTGCTCGGGTGCCGACCGAACTCAGCCCCACCGCGCGGGCCCTGCGCGCCATGGAGGTCCTCCGGCAGCGTCCCGGCGTGACGGCCGGGGAACTGGCCGCGGCCCTGGGCGTGACCGAGCGCGCCGCCCGCCGGTACGTCGGGATCCTGCGGGAGGCGGGCATCCCCGTCGAGTCGGCCAGAGGCCCCTACGGCGGCTACCGGCTCGGCCGCGGCACCAGGCTGCCGCCGGTCGCCTTCACCGAGCCCGAGGCGCTGGCCCTGGTCATGGCGGTGTTCGACGGCCAGCCGGCCGCCACCGACCCCGACGACCTGGTGGGCACCGCCCTGTCCAAGGTCATCCGGGCCCTGCCGGAAGGCGTCGGACGGCAGGCCGCCGCGCTGCGCGAGCACGCCTCCGCCGCGCCCGACCGGTACGCGGCCCGTCCCGGCGTCGCCGTGACCAGCGCGCTGGTCGCCGCGTCCGCGGCCCGGCGGCGCGTCCGCATCGCCTACCGGAGCGGATCGGGCACGGAGTGGGAGGCCGAGGTCGATCCCTGGGCGGTCGTCGTCCGGTACGGGCGCTGGTACCTGCTGTGCCACTCCCACCGCGCCGGCGCGATCCGCACCTACCGGGTCGACCGCGTCCGGGCCGTCCACGAGACCGTCCACGGCTTCCGGCCGCCCGACGGGCTGGACCCGGTGGCGGCGCTGGAGGAGAACCTGGGCGCCGGATGGGCGTACGCGGCCCGCGTGGTCTTCGGCGCGCCCCTGGCCGAGGTGGCGCCCTGGGTGCACCCGCCCATGGGACGGCTCGAACCGCATGACGAGGGCTGCGTGCTGGTCGGCAGCACGGGCAACCCGGCCATGTACGCCCAGGAGTGGCTGCCGGCCGTGCCGTTCGCCTTCCGCGTCGAGGGCGGGCCGGAGCTGCGCGCGGCGGTCGCGCGCCTGGCCGCCCGCCTGGCCGCCGCGCTGCCCGGCTAGGCCGCCGCCCGCCCGGCCGTGCGGTGCCGGCGGACGCGCGCGCCGAGGATCAGGGCGGCCAGCACGGACGCCGCCGCCGAGGCCAGCAGGATCGCGCCCTTGGCCTGCGTCAGGTGGGCCGGCCCGGTGTAGGAGAGCTCGGCGATCAGCAGCGAGACGGTGAAGCCGATGCCGCCCAGCACGCCCACGCCGGCGATGTCGCTCCAGCCCAGCCGCGGGTTGAGATGGGCGCTGGTGAGGCGCGCGGTGAGCCAGGCGGCGCCGACGATGCCGAGCGGCTTGCCGGCCAGCAGCCCGGCCAGCACGCCCCAGGTCACGGTCCCCGTCCAGAAGCCGCCCGCCCCCGACAGGGAGATCCCGGCCGACAGCAGCGCGAACACCGGCAGCACCACCCCGGCGCAGAACGGCCGCAACGCGTGCTCGGCGCGCTGCGAGGGCGGCTCCTGCTCGCCGGCGCGCGGGCTGGTGCGCATCAGCAGGCCCATCGCGACGCCGGCGATGGTGGCGTGCACCCCGCAGGCGTGCACCAGCGCCCAGATCAGCACGGCGAGCGGCCCGTACAGCAGCCACGCGGGCAGCGCGCGGCGCACGGCGGTGACCGCGCGGCCCCGCCCGTGCTGCAGGTACGCCCACACGCACAGCGCGGCGGCGGCCCCCGCGAGGGCGGCGAGGTTCACCCCCGAGGTGTAGCCGACGGCGATCACGACGACCGCGCACACGTCGTCCACGGTCGCCAGCGTCAGCAGGAACGTGCGCAGCGGGGCGGGCAGGCCGCGGCCCACGACGGCCAGGACGGCGAGTGCGAAGGCGATGTCGGTGGCCATCGGCACGCCCCAGCCGCGGGCCGCCTCGCCCGGCGCGGCGGCGTTCACCGCCAGGAACAGCAGTGCCGGGACCACCACGCCGCCGAGCGCGGCCACCACGGGCAACGCGGCGCGGCGCGGGTCGCGCAGCTCGCCGTGCACGAGCTCCTGCTTGAGCTCGTTGCCGACGATGAAGAAGAACACCGCCAGCAGCCCGTCGGCGGCCCACGCCTGCGCGCTCAGGCGCAGGCCCAGCCACTGCGGGCCGAAGGACCACGTGCGCAGGGCCTCGTAGGAGCCGGCGAGGGACGAGTTGGCCCAGGCCAGCGCGGTCAGGGCGGCCACGATGAGCAGGACGCCGCCGACCGCGTCGGAGCGCAGGGCAGTGATGATCCGCGAGGAGGCAGACATGAAGGGAGAACTCCAGGACGGTACGGAAACGATCGGGCCGCCCCATGCGCGGCCCGGGCCTCATGGCGACCCGCGCACCCGGATCACGTCCGGGTGCGGGCGCTCAGCGGACCTGCGGCGGGCGGATGCCCGCGATCACGCCCCACGTGCTGACGTAGCCGTTCGTGCCGACCGGACGGAACTCCAGCGGGCGCAGCGGGCGGGCGTGCCGCTCGCGCGCGAGGTGGAGGCAGGAGCGGGAGTGGAGGCAGGAGCGGAATTCGCGCACCTTGCCTCCCTTTTGTCCAATCGTGTCCTCCTCCTACCCTACAAGTTCCCGCCGCCCCTTGAATCCGGTACCCGGGTACGGGGTTACCGTCGGGACATGACCGCAGACCTGCCCCTCTCCCCCGCCTGGACGCCGTCGGCCTGCACGCTGCCCACCGCCGAACGGCCGCTGCGGGTGGCCGAGTTCGACGAGCTGTTCGCGCGCTCGGTGCGCTCGGTGCGCCGCCCCGCGCCCGACCGGCTGGAACTCGACCTCGCCCCCGACGGCCCCGGCGCCGACGCTTCCGGCGTGGCCGCCCGTGCCGCCGGGCTGGCCGCCCGGGAGAACGCCTGCTGCTCCTTCTTCACCTTCACCCTCACCGTCGGGGGCGGCGGCCTGACGCTGGCGGCGACCGTCCCCCCGCGGCACACCGGCGTCCTGGACGCCCTCCAGGCCAGGGCGGGGGGACGGCCCGCGTGAGCCCCGAGGAGCCGTACCTGCGCAGCGGGCAGGTGGCCGCGCGGGCCGGGGTCAACCTGCAGACCCTGCGGTACTACGAGCGCCGCGGCCTGATCGCCGAGCCGCGGCGCAGCCCGGGCGGGCACCGTGCGTACCCGCCGGGGACCGTCGCGCTGCTCACCGTGATCAAGGCCGCCCAGCGGCTCGGCTTCACCCTGGACGAGATCGCCGCGCTGATCGGCGCCGGCCGCCGCGGTCACCCCACGGCCGGCCTGCGCGCCCACGCCCAGGCCAAGATCGACGAGATCGACGCGAGGATCGCCGACCTGGCCACCGTCCGGGAGTCGCTGACGCGGGTGGTCGCCGCCGGCTGCGACAGCCTGACCGGCTGCACCGGCCCCGGCTGCCCCCTGCCCGCCGCCGCCCGCGCGGATGCGATGTACTGACCGTCATGACGATCATCCGCTCACTGCTGCTGTTCGCCCTGGCCGCGCTCGCCGAGATCGGCGGCGCGTGGCTGATCTGGCAGGGCGTGCGCGAGCAGCGCGGGCTGCTGTGGATCGGCGGCGGCGTCGTCGCCCTCGGCCTGTACGGCTTCGTCGCCACCCTCCAGCCGGACGCCAACTTCGGCCGCATCCTGGCCGCCTACGGCGGCGTCTTCGTCGCCGGGTCCCTGGTGTGGGGCATGGTCGCCGACGGTTTCCGCCCCGACCGCTGGGACGTCATCGGCGCGCTGATCTGCCTCGTCGGCGTCCTGGTCATCATGTACGCCCCCCGCGCCTGACCCCGGCACCGGGGCGCGCGTCCGCCATGACGCGGCGCATGTCGGCGACGGCCCGCAGCGTCCCGCGCAGGGTGCCGGTCACCTTCGAGCGGCCCGCGCGGGGCAGGTAGTCCACGTCCGTCTCGCCGATCCGCCAACCGGCCGCCGCGGCGCGCAGCACCGTCTCCAGCGGGTAGCCGAAGCGGCGGTCGGCCGTCCCGAGCGACAGCAGCGGCACGCGGGCGGCCGCCCGCATCGGCCCGAGGTCGCGCAGCGCCACCCCGGTGCGCCGGCGCAGGCTCCGGGCCAGGACGGCGTTGCCCAGCCGGGCGTGCCCGGGCCAGACGCCGGCGCCGCGCGGCCGCCGGCGTCCGAGCACGAGGTCCAGTTCCCCGTCGAGGACGGGCCCGGCCACCCGGGGCAGCTGGACGGGATCGAGCGAGGCGTCGGCGTCCATGAAGCAGACCAGGTCGGCGGAGGAGGCCAGCAGCCCGGCGTGGCAGGCGGCCCCGAACCCGCGCACGGGCTCGGCGACCACCCGCGCCCCGAGCTCGCGGGCGACCCGCGCCGAGCCGTCGGTGGAGCCGTTGTCGACGACGATCGGGCGGTAGCCGGCGGGCATGCGGCCGAGCACCCAGGCGAGCGCGGTCTCCTCGTTCAGGCAGGGCAGGATCACGTCGATCGTCATGACCGGGCGAACTCCGCCATCCCGGACTCGAACCCGATCGCGGCACGGAAGCCGAGCTCGGCCTCCGCCCGCCGGGGCGAGGCGACGATGTGCCGGACGTCGCCCAGCCGGTAGCCGCCGGTCACCCGCGGGCCGGGGCCGCCGCACCCGGCGGCGAGCACGCGGGCCATCTCGCCCACGGTGCGCGGCGCGCCGGAGGCGATGTTCCAGGCTCGCAGCCCGCCGGGCGGCAAGGACGCGGTCAGGGCCGCCAGGTTCGCCCTGGCCACGTCCCGCACGTGGACGAAGTCGCGGAGCTGGCGGCCGTCCTCGAACACCGCCGGCGCCAGGCCGGCCCGCAGCGCCGAGCGGAAGATCGCGGCGACCCCGGCGTACGGGGTGTCGCGCGGCATGCGGGGCCCGTAGACGTTGTGGTAGCGCAGGGCCGCGACGGTCCCGCCGGTCTCCCTGGCCCAGTTGGCGGCCAGGTGTTCCTGGGCGAGTTTGCTGGTGGCGTAGGCGTTGCGCGGATCGGGCGGGGCGTCCTCCTCGATCGGCGCCCAGCGCAGGGGCTCGCCGCAGCGCGGGCAGGGCGGCTCGAACCGGCCGCCGTCCAGGTCCTCCGCGGTCCGCGGGCCGGGCCGGACGTCGCCGTGCGCGGCGCACGCGTAACGTCCCTCGCCGTAGACGACCATCGAGGAGGCCAGCACCAGCCGGGTGATCCCGTGCCTGGCCATGGCGGCCAGCAGCACGGCGGTGCCGAAGACGTTGACGCAGGCGTAGGCGGGCAGGTCGGAGACGTCCACGCCCAGGCCCACCTTGGCCGCCTGGTGCACGACGGCCTCGACGCCGGGCAGCAGCGCGTCCAGGGCCGTGGCGTCGCGCACGTCCGCGCCGGTCCGCGTGTCGAGGCCGACGACGTCGTGACCCGCCGCCTCCAGGGCCTCGGCGACGTGGCCGCCGATGAAACCGGCCGAGCCGGTGACCATCACTCTCACGCCGCCGACGGTAACCGCCGGGCCGGGCGGACCGAAGCCGCGTTCGCGGTTCGTAAGGGTTCTTACGAACGACGAACGTGAACCGCCGCGGCGGCCCCGGACCGGCCTCCGGATGCGAGGCTGCCGCCGTGAACCGGAACACGACGGCGGCCGCAGGGACGCTCGCCGCCCTGGCGGCCGTGGTGCTGCGGCTGGTGACGGGCCCGCCCCACCTGGGCTGGTACCTGGCGGCCTGGGCGCTGTTCGCGACCGCGCTGTGGCAGACCGCCCGGCTGCCGGAGCGGCGGACGGCCGTCCTGGTCCTGGCCGGCGGGATCACGCTCGCCGCGACCGGCCTGGCCGCCCCGCCGAGCAGCAGCACCGACTCCTTCCGGTACGCCTGGGACGGCCGCGTGCAGGCCGCCGGCATCTCGCCCTACGACCACCCGCCGGCCGACCCGGCGCTCGTCCGGCTGCGCGACGACTGGCTCTTCCCGGCCGCCTGCGACGCCCCGTCCCTGTGGCCCCTGCCCGGCGGCGGCTGCACCCGGATCAACCGCCCCACCGAGCCGACGATCTATCCGCCGGTCGCGCAGGGCTACTTCCTGCTGGTCCACTGGTTGTCGCCGGACGGGGTGCGGCACAAGGCGCTCCAGCTCGGCGGCTTCGCGGCGGCCGTGGCCGTGCTGGCGATCCTGTGCCGGGCGGCGGGGGCCCGGCGGGCGGCGTACTGGGCGTGGTGCCCGGCCGTGCCGGTGGAGGCGGTGAACAACGCGCACGTGGACATGCTGGGCGTGCTGCTGGTGGTGCTGGCCTTCACCGCCGTGCGGGGGCGCGGCGCGCTGCTCGGCGCGGCCGTGGCGGCCAAACTGCTGCCCGTGACCGCGCTGCCCGGCGCGCTGTCCGGGGTGCTGTCCGGGGTGCTGTCCGGGGGCCCCGGTGGAGGCGCTGGCGGAGGTGTGGCCTGGCGGCGGGTGCTCGGCGTCGTCGGGCCCGCCGGGCTCGTGATCGCGCTGTCCTACCTGCCGTACGTGCTGGCCTCGGGCGCCTCGGTGGCGGGCTACCTGCCGGGTTACCTCAAGGAGGAGCGCTACGACGGGCCCGGCGGCGGGAACCGTTATGCCGTCCTGCGGCTGTTCGTGCCGGACGGGTGGGCGCCCTGGGCCGCGGTCGCGCTGCTCGTCCTGATCGTCCTGGCCGTCCTGCGGTACGGCGACGCCGACCGGCCCTGGCGCGGCGCGCTGCTGGTCAGCGGCTCCCTCCTGCTGCTGTTCACCCCCGGCTACTCCTGGTACGCGCTGCTCGTCGTCGCCCTGGCCGCGCTGGACGGACGGTGGGAGTGGCTGGGCGTCGCCCTGGCCGGCGCGGTCGCCTACACCGCCGGCCCGGCGGCCCCGGGCACCCCCGGCACCCCCGCGTACGCCGTGGCCGCCCTCGTCGTGCTGGCCGGCTGGGCCGTACGGCGGTCCCGCGGCGATCACCTGCTGTCATCGGCACGGAAGGACTGAGGAAGCTGAGCCGTCCCACGTTCGAGCACCTGCCGCAGATCGTGCTCATCGCCAAGGAGCCCGTGGCCGGGCGCGTCAAGACCCGGCTGACACCCCCGTACAGTCCGGCCGAGGCCGCCGCGCTGGCCGAGGCCGCGCTCCGCGACAGCCTGCGCGCCGTCGCCGCGACCCCGGCCGCCCAGCGGGTCCTCGCGCTGGACGGCCTGCCGGGCCGCTGGCTGCCCCCCGGTTTCGTGGTGATCCCGCAACGCGGCGCCGGCCTGGACGAGCGCCTCGCGGCGGCCTTCGCCGACGCCCACCGGCTGCGGCCCGGGCCCGTCGTGCTCATCGGCATGGACACCCCGCAGGTCACGCCCGAGCTGCTGCGCGAGGCCGGGGAGGCGCTGGCCGACCACGACGCGGTGTACGGCCCGGCGGCCGACGGCGGCTTCTGGCTGCTGGGGCTCCGGCGGCCGGACCCGGCGCTGCTGCTCGGGGTGCCCATGTCGCACCCGGAGACCGGCAAGGTCCAGCTCGACCGGCTGGTCCGCGCCGGGCTGACCGTCCACCACCTGCCCGAGCTGATCGACGTCGACACCGCCACCGCCGCGACCGAGGTGGCCCGCCAGGCCCCCACCTCCTGCTTCGCCACCACCCTCAGAACGCTGCACCGGTGATCGGGGAGATCTACGCGGCCGCGCTCGCGGGTGAGCGCGCCGAGATCGAGTACCTGGACGGCACCCGCGCCGAGCTGGCGGCCGCGCGCTGGTCGGCGCCGATCGACGGCGACGAGGAGATCCTGAGCCACTGCCGCAGCCCCACGCTGGACATCGGTTCCGGCCCCGGCCGGCTCACGGCGGCGCTGACCCGGCGCGGCGTCGCCTCGCTCGGCATCGACGTCACACCGCACGCCGTCGCCCTGACCCGCCGGGCGGGCGGGTTCGCCCTCCTGCGGGACGTCTTCGACGACGTCCCCGGCACCGGCCAGTGGGCGACGGCGTTGCTCGCCGACGGCAACATCGGCATCGGCGGCGACCCCGCGGCTCTGCTACGGCGGGTCCGGCAGCTCGTACGGCCGGGCGGCGCCGTCCTGGCCGAGCTCGCGCCGCCGTGGACGCGCAGCCGGGTCGACCGGGTACGGCTGCGCGTGGGCGTGCGCGCCGGGGACTGGTTCGGCTGGGCGACCGTCTCGGCGGCCGACATCGCGCGCCTGGCCGCGAGCGCCGGATTCACGGCCGCCCACTGCCGGCCGACGCACGGCCGCTGGCTGGCCCACCTGCACTGACCTCCAGGCCCCCACCGCCCACGTCCCGGCCGGCACCGGCGTGCGGCCATACCCCGCCGCCCACAGCACGGCTGGGCTGGCGTTCAGCCAGGCCCCGCCGCCCAGGACGCGCCTGGATCAGCGTCCGGTCGGGACGCCGCTCGGGACGCCGGTCGGGACGGCCGGTCGGCGTCGCTCAGTCGTCGTCGCCGTCGGCGTCGGCGTCGGCGTCGGCGTCGGCGTCGCTGCCGGTCTTGCCGTGGTCGTCGGCGTCGGCGTCGCTCTTGGCGGTCTGGTCGTCAGCGTGGTCGTCCGCCTCGTCGTCGGTCTCGTCGGCGAGGACGGTGCCCTTGGCGGCGTCCACGGTGATCTCGCGCTCGGTGCCGTCGGCGGCGTCGATGTCGATCTCCCAGACCTGGCCGGCGTCCTCGTTCTCCAGCTCGGCCGAGGTGACCTTGCCGCCCGGCACCTTCTCCAGCGCCGTCTTCTCGGCCTGCTCCCGGGAGACCGCCGGAGCGGGCGCGGACGTGGCGGCAGAGGTGGGGGTGGAGGCGGTGGCGAAGGCGGTGCCGACGCCGGCGGCGAGCACGCCGGCCGTGGCCAGTCCAGCGATGATCATGGGCTTACGCATGCGGAATCACTCCGTCGTTCGGTCGTCGTCCTGACGCCTCCCAGAGTGGCCGCCGGGACGATAGCGACGAACTGCGGGAACCCTAACGTCCGGTTAAGACGTCGAACGGCCCCCGCAACCCCGACGGACCTACTCGTAACGGGCGCGGCGGGCAATCTTGTCGAACCCGAGACCGCCGAAGAGCGCGGCCGAGGCCGGGTTGTTGACGTTGACGTCCAGGAAGACCTGGCCGGCGCCGCCCTCGCGCATCCGGCCGAGCGCCGCGACGGCGAGCGCCCGCGCCAGCCCGCGCCGCCGCCACCCGGGCACGGCCCCGACCTGGATCAGGAACTCCTCCGCGCACGTCACGAAGCCGACGGCGACGTCGCCCTCGAACGCCACCAGCGAGCACCCCGGCAGGAACTCGTCATCGACCAGCCAGTCCGCCCACTGCTCCCGCGTCCACCCGGGAAAGCCCGGACGGTCCGCGAAGGACGCCGAGTACGCCTGATGGAAGGCCCCTTCGGTGAGTGGGGACCACTCCTCGACCGTCACCCGCGCCGGCATCGGGACGTCCGGCAGCGGCCGGGTCAGGTCGCGCCGGAAGACGTCCTCGGCGAACGCCTGGCGGAAGCCGCGTGCCAGGAAGAGCTCGTGCGCCTGCGGGGTCAGCGACTCGGTCTCCAGCCGCACCTTCCCGGGCTCGGCGGCCAGCCGGTCGAGCAGGCCGGACCCCAGCCCTCGTCCGCGATGATCGGGGTCGACCAGGCCGGTCGCCGCCGACGTCTCGCCCACCGGCCGCACGGCCCCGCAGGCCACCAGCCGCCCCTCCGTGAACGCGCCCACCGCGGCGCCCGTGACGTACCGGCGTTCCAGGAAGGAGGGCGACGCGGTGGCCGGGAGCCCGCCGTCGCGCGCCGCGCACCTGCCGGCCAGCTCGGCGATCGCCGGCAGGTCCGTGGCGGACAGCGCGGCCCATTCGATGGTCACCGTGGCCTCCTTCGCGTGGGGATGATCAAGTATGTCACCACGCGGGGCCGCGCCGGACGAGAGCTGGTCAGCCGCTTCGGGGGACGCAGTCGAGGACGACGTTGCCGAGCGGCGTGTGACGCACCCCGGCCACGTCGAGCCCGGCCGCGTCGGCGAGCGTGGTGTAGTCGGCGACGGTGCGCTCCCGGCCGCCGCTGATCACGAGCATGCGCAGGTCCATCTCGGCGAACATGGCCGGGTCGTCGCCTGCGCCGCCCCGGGACTCGATCACGACGACCCGGCCGTGCGGCCCGGCCGCGTCGGCGCAGCGCCGCAGGACGCGCTCGGCGTCGGCGTCGTCCCAGTCGTGGATCACGCGCCTGAGCACGTAGACGTCGCCGTCCGGGGGCAGCGGCTCGAAGAAGCTCTGGCCGGCGAACGCGCACCGCCCGTCCAGCCCGAGCCCGGTCAGGTACCGCCGGCCCCGCTCCAGCGTGTCCGGCAGGTCGACGAGCGTGGCCCGCAGCCCCGGGTGGGCGCTCAGCATCTCGGCGATCAGCGCGCCGGTGCCGCCGCCGACGTCGACCACGTGCCGTACGCCGGACCAGTCGTACCCCTCGGCCGCGTCGGTGAGGTCGTCGGCGCCGGCGGCCATCAGGGCGTCGAACGACTCGCCGACCTGCTGATGGGCGGCGAGATGGTGCCAGATCGGGGCGCCGTGGACGTTCTCCCACGCGGGCCGCCCGGTGCGGACGGTGTGCAGCAGGCCGGTGAACGCGACGTCCATCTGCCCGCCGAAGCCGTCGAGGTCGAGCCGGTCGCGCATCATGGAGGGGTGGCCGGCGGCCAGCAGCGCGGCGGGCTCGTTGACCGCGAACACGCCGGGCTCCCGTTCGGCGTAGACGCCGTGGCAGGAGAGGTGGCGCAGCAGCCGGCCCAGGGCGTCGGCGTCGGCGCCCGAACGGCGGGCCAGCTCCTCGACGGGCAGCTCGTCGCCGCCCATCAGATCGGTCAGGCGCAGGGTGGCCGCGACGCGCACGGCCATCGGGGTGACCATGTCCGTGACGGGGGCCAGCACCTCCCACGCCGCCTGCCACGCCGTCGGGTGGACGGTCTCGTCGCCGGTGCCTGTCACGGCCGCAACCCCCTTCTCCCAAAGGATCAAGGCTCGCCCGCAACCTACCACGCGATCCCGACCCCGTCCGGTTCCGCGCGAAAGGCCCAGGAGGTCCCGCGCGCAAACCCCGGCCGGTCCCATGTGGAAACCCCAGCCGGTCCCGCGCGCAACCCCGGCGCGGGGCGGCCTCCGGGGGTTCGTCAGCCCAGGAGTCTGGAGAACAGGGCCCCGAGACCGAGGCCGTTCAGGAGCGACCTCGGCCGGTCCTGCTCGGTGGTCGCCGCCGACAGGGGCACGTCGGCAGCGGGGCAGGCCGCAGAGGGCCGGCCGGTCAGGACGTCCAGCGTCCTTCTGACGCCGAGCGCGTCGAGCAGCGACACCCGGGACGACGAGCTCGTGACCGACATGCCGTCGTCGCCGGCGCGGATGGTCGCGGTGCCGTCGGTGACGCACGTCTCGGGCCGGTTGACCAGCGCTTCGAGCACCGCCGTGGCTCCCGCGGCGTCCAGCAGGGACGCCGGCTCCGCCTCGGCCGACGACCCGTCGTCCGGCAGCCCGGTCTCCGCCCAGCCGGTCCCCCACGCCCCGATGCCTGACGCGCCGGTGGCCGACGTATCAACGTCCGACGTGCCGGTGACAGACGTGCCGGTGACAGACGTGCCGGTGACAGACGTGTCAGTGTCCGGCGTGTCGGCGGCCGGGGAGGTGGTGGCCGGGGTGCAGTCCAGAGCGGCGGCGACGAGCGGTTCCAGGATCCGCCGGGCCGGCGCGTCGCCGTCCGCCGCGGTCAGCCGGACCTCCTCCGTGCCGCCGTCCGGCCTGCCCACCCCGATCTCCCGCTCGACGTCGAGCAGGAAGGCGTCGAGCACGCCGGGGAACTCGGCGGCCTCGGCGAACGACGCGTCCGCCGACCGCGGGAGCGCCCCGGGCCGGTCCGCCGGGCGGACGAGCCCCTGCAGGAACGTCCGCACGGCCGAGGTGTCGAGCAGCGCGCCCGCCGCGACCGAGGGCCCGCCGGTGATCTCCAGCCGGGCTGCGACGCACGGAGCGGCGGCCCTGCTGCCGTCCTCGGCCGCCGCCGGGCCCGCCGCCGTCAGCAGCCCCGTTGCGGCCAGGCCGAGGACGGCGATCGTTCTCTTGCACATGGGTGTCTCCCTGCGACGTTACGTGATCATCCGCAGCGATCATTACCCATTGCAGTGGATCAACTACTCTATGAATGTTTCTAGCCCTCTTTACCCGCCGAAACCGGGTCACCGCGCATGCTCTACCGTCTGCTGAGCGAGCGACGTCGAGCGGAAGGACCCCCATGAGCCCCCTGAACGGCACCGGCCCGAGCGCCGAGGAGCTGACCGAGCGGGTGCACGCCCTGCTCGCCTCCCCCAGGCCCTGGTCGGTCACCCAGGTCGGCGACCCGGTGCTGCGCCGGACCGCCGAGCCGTACGACGGCCAGCTCTCCGACGCCCTCCTGCGCGAGCTGCTCGACGCGATGTTCGGGCACCTGCCGGGCGTGGGGGTGGGCCTGGCCGCGCCGCAGGTCGGCATCCCGCTGGCGCTGGCGGTCATCGAGGACCCGGCCGAGCTGCCGCCCGCCCTGGCCGCCGAGCGCGAACGCGTTCCGCAGCCGCCCCTGGAGCTGGTCAACCCCGTCGTGACGCCCCTCGGCCCCGGCTTCCGGGCGTTCTACGAGGGGTGTCTCAGCGTGGAGGGGCTGACCGCCGTCGTGCCCAGGCACGCGCGGGTGCGGCTGTCGGCCCTCGACGGGGACGGCCGCCCGTACGAGAAGGAGCTGTCCGGCTGGCCGGCCCGCATCGCGCAGCACGAGACCGACCACCTGAACGGCGCGATCTACCTGGACCGCGCCGACCTCCGCTCGTTGTCGACCACCGCCAACCACGAACGGCTCCTGGCCCCCCGCCCCTGACGCCGCCAGGTCACAGGCTGCCGGTCACACGCTGCCGGTCACACGCTGCCGGTCACACGCTGCCGGTCACACGCTGCCGGTCACACGCTGCCGGTCACACGCTGCGGATCACCGAGACCACGATCCCCAGCACCACGGCCCGGTCGCCGTCGATGACGTCGTAGCGGGGGTTGCGCGGTTCGAGCAGGACGTGGCCGTCGCGCCGCCGGTAGACCTTCACGGTGGCCTCGCCGTCGATCATGGCGGCGACGATCTGCCCCGAGTGCGCCTCGGGCTGCTGCCGCACCACCACGATGTCGCCGTCGCAGATGGCCGCCTCGACCATCGAGTCGCCGCGCACCCGCAGGCCGAACACGGTGCCGCGGCCGGTGAGGTCGCGGGGCAGGGTCAGGGTGTCGTCGAGGTGCTCGTCGGCGAGGATGGGCGCGCCCGCGGCGATGTCGCCGACCACGGGGACGCTCACCAGCTCGGCGGGCGGCTCGGCCGACGGCGGCCGCAGGAACAGGCGCACGTCGATCGGGCGGGTCATCGTCGCGCCGCGGCTGAGGAAGCCCTGTTCCTCCAGGCTCCTCAGGTGTTTCGAGACCGACGAGGGCGAGCGCAGCCCGACCGCCTGGGCCAGCTCGCGGGTGCTCGGCGGGTATCCGTGTCTGACCACCCAGTCGCGGATCGTGGCCAGGATCCGCTGCTGTCGTTGCGGCAGGGCCGAGACGTTCAGGTGCTCGAACGTGTCATGGTCGTCGTAGGTGGTCACAGAGGAATGCTAGAGGCCGGCCGGCCGGAGCGGTGGCGGCCTCCGGCGGAACGGGCGATCCCGGCCGCGAGGGCGCAGGCCGCCGTGCCCGCCAGGACGAACAGCCCGGTGTCGCCGGCCAGGTACTCGGCCACCACCACGGGCCGGTCGGTGATGACGGCGTGCTCCAGCAGCAGGGCGAACGTCGCGTTGTGCGCGAAGTGGGCCAGCACGGCCGGCCACACGCTGCCGGACATGACCCGCAGGTACCCGAAGAGGAACGAGAACGCGATCACCGACCCGCCGAACAGCGGCAGCACGACGGCCCGCGCCCCCTCGGCGTGGTAGTACGGCGTGAACAGGATGTACGGCAGATGCCAGGCGATCCACACCACCCCGGCGACCAGCATGGACGTGCGCTCCCCCAGCCAGGCGAGCCGGGGCTGCAGGTAGCCCCGCCAGCCGATCTCCTCGGCGAAGGCCAGGATCGGCCCGGTGACGAGCACGGCCGCCACCGACTGCGCCCAGTCGCCCCGCGGCGCGGTGAACCGTCCGAACCCCAGGACGACCGCGCCCGCCGTGGCCAGCAGGCACACCCCGGCGGTGGCGGCGACGGCGGCCGGCCAGGCGCGCAGCCCGGCCCGGCCCAGGCCGAGGCGGCGCAGCCCGTCCCCGGAGAACCCCTCCCGGGTGATGACGAACAGCAGCACCAGCACGGTGAGCAGCGGCGACAGGGCCAGGACGAGCCCTTCAGCGACGCGCGCGGTGGCCGCCGAGACGGCGAGCACAAGGACGATGTAGACGATCGACGTGACGCGGTCGTCGAGCTGTCGGAACACGGGCGGACCTTCCTCCGGGGCGGGCCCTGCCAAGTGTTCAGGAGCCTGCTCCCGCCGCCCATCGGCCGAAGATCCGAATCGCCGCCCCGCCTCTGCCACCCGGGGACTACGACCACCGGCTGAGGGCCGGTAATCGCGTTGCGCCCGCGCCGGGGCGCGTGTCAGGGTCGTGGCTTCCTGGCAGGCAGTGATGACGGCGCTGGTGGTGCGGTATGAGGCATGCGGGGCTCGCGCTCGCGTTCGGGTCCTCGTCGTGTTTCGCGTTCTCGGGGCCGATGGCCAAGTACCTCGTCGCGGCCGGGCTGACGCCGATCGAGGCCGTGTGGGCGCGGATGGCGGCGGCCGGGCTCCTGCTGCTGGGCGTGCTGGCCGTGGTCCGGCCCGTGGCGTTGCGCATCCCGCGGGCCAGGTGGCCGTTCTTCGCGCTGTACGCGGTCGTGGCGGTGGCCGGGGTGCAGTCGCTGTACTTCGCGGCGATCACCCGTCTGCCCGTGGGGGTCGCCCTGCTGCTGGTCTACATGGCCCCGGTCATGGTGGCGGCCTGGGTGCGGCTGGTCCGGAAGGTCCGGCTGCCCCGGGCGGCCTACGCCGGGGCGCTCGTCGCCCTGGCCGGCCTCGGGATCGTCGCCGAGGTCTGGCACGACCTGCGGCTGGACGCGCTCGGCCTGGCCCTCGGCCTGCTGGCCGCGGCCTGCTCCGCCGGATACTTCCTGATGAACGACAGCTTCGGGGACGACGTCGACCCGCTCGGGCTGGTCGCCTGGGGCATGGCGGGCGCGGCCGTGGCGCTGGTCCCGGTCGCCCGCCCGTGGGCGCTGCGGTGGGAGGCGTTCACGGCGTCCGCCACTCCCGCGCCCGGCGCCCTGACGCTGCCCGTGCCGGTGGCCTTCGCGTGGATGGTGGTGGTCGCCAGCGTGGTGGCCTACATCCTCGGGGTGAACGCGGTGCGGCGGTTGTCGGCCGCCGTGGGCGCCACGGTGGCGTCGCTGGAGGTCATCGGCGGCGCGCTGGCGGCCTGGGGGGTGCTCGGCGAGGGCCTGGGCGGGCTGCAGATCGCGGGCGGCGTGATCGTGCTGTCCGGCGCGCTCCTCGCCCAGACCGCGACCCGCCGCACACGACCATCCCAAGCGACGGGGCTGGACGGCGACAAAGAGGTGACCTCGGGAGCAATGAAGTGCTGACACTACTGTAAGTGGTTAGTTCACTACGGCGGGTATTTACAAGGGGAAGCAACGACTGTCCCATCCCCGTCCCGAGGAAGGAGGTGGAGCCTTGCGTGTCCTGATCCAGCTCCGCCCCGCCCGTGAAACCGTCGAAGCCGTCCTCGACCCCGGCGTCACCGCCACGGCCGCCGACGTGGCAGGAGAGCTGCCGGGAATCGTCCTGGACCAGGCGTTCGCCCCGGTGCCCCTGCCGCGCGCGCTGCCCGCCCCGCCCTCCGGCGGCCTGCTGTCGTCGCTCAACCGGCCGCTGGGCTTCTCCCTGTCGGCCGAGCACGCCAGCGTGCTCGTGCGCGGCGAGCTCTCCGACGACGACGTGCCGTCCAGGCTGGCGTTGTTGTCGTCGTCCGTACGCGAAGTCGTCGGCGTGTTCGCCGACCCGTCCATCCATCCCAACCTGACCTGCGCCGACACCGGCCCGGTCGGCGACTGGCACGACGTCGAACGGCTGCTGCACGCCTCCGACCTGCGCGCGGCCGGCTACGACGGCCACGGCGTCAACCTGGCGGTGGTGGACGGCGGCGTCAACGCCGACCACGTGAGCACCAAGCTCGGCCGCCAGGTCACCCTGGACGCCGGGCACAGCTGGGCCCCGCCCGGCGTCACGCCCACGCCGGGGCGCTACCCGGTGGAGCACGGCAGCCTGTGCGCCTTCAACACCCAGCTCGCCGCCCCGCGCTCGACGCTGCTCGACATCGCCGTCCTGCAGAGCAGGAAGGGCACGGTCGAGGGCATGCTGTCCGACGCCGTGGCCGCCTACACCCACCTGCGCGGGCTCCTGGAGGCCATGCCGGCCGAGTCCCGCTCGCTGGTCGTCAGCAACAGCTGGGGCCTGTACAACCCGGAGCAGGACTTCCCGCCCGGCCACCCCGGCAACTACTCCGACAACCCGATGCACCCGTTCAACGTCATGATCTCCAGCCTGGAGCACGCCGGGGCCGACATCGTGTTCGCGGCGGGCAACTGCGGGCGCGACTGCCCGGCGGCGAGCTGCGGGTTCACCGACATCGTGGGCGGCAACGGCCATCCGAAGGTGGTCACGGTGGCCGGGGTCGACACCCACGGGGAGCGCGTCGGCTACTCCTCGCAGGGGCCGGCCCGGCTGGGCGACCACAAGCCCGACCTGGCCGCCTACACCCACTACGCCGGCTCCGAGGCCAGCGGCCCCGGCACGCCCGACACCGGCACCTCCACCTCCTGCCCCGTGGTGGCCGGCGTCATCGCCGCCCTGCGCACCCGCCACCCGTCCACCAAGTTGTCGCCCGCGCAGCTTCGCACGCTGCTCAACCGCACCGCCGAGGACCGCAGCACGGTCGGCTTCGACCACGACTACGGGTACGGCATCGTCAACCCCGCAGGCGTCCTGGCCGCGCTCCGCTCGCACCGCACCCGGGCCGCCTGAACCGCGACGGCGCCGCGCACCCGTGGGTACGCGGCGCCGCCGTCCGCCGGGGAGGGCCGGTGGACGAAGGGTCAGCCGTGGTTCCAGACCGAGGAGATCCGGTCGTTCCACCCGCTGGGGACGAGGTTCGGGATGTCGGAGAAGGGCGGCACGATCAGCGAGCTGCCGCCGAAGTTGATGTGCTCGTAGTAGCGGACCGTGCAGTTCGTGCCGCCCATGGAGCTGATGACGTCGTTCCAGTCGTGCAGGTGCAGCGGGCCGTGGTGGACGTCGGTCAGGTCGTTGTACGCCTGGCGGGCCGGGCACCAGAACCAGTCGCCGGCGTACTCGACGTGCTCGAACATCTGCACCTCGCCCCGCGTGGCCGGACGCGGGTCGCGCAGCAGCGCCGCGGCCCACAGCGCGCCGTTGACCGCGGTGTCGTCGGTGACCGCCGTCAGGCGCTCGGGGTGGTAGAGGTAGGTCAGCGGGCGGCCGTCGAACCGGGTCAGGTCCGCCGGGTCGTGCTCGACGCCGTCCACGACCACCGCCATGGCGGGCGCGGGGTGGGTGATGCGGGCGGTGGCCGGCGCGGCGGCGGCCTTGGGCCGCGCGAGCGTCCTGGCCGGGTCCGCCGGCACGGGCTTGGCCGAGCGCGGCGCCCTGACCGCCTTGGCGACGAGCTGCTCCAGCGTGGTGATGTCGTGGTCGCGCAGGAGGGCCAGCACGTCGGCCTCCTCCAGGCCCCCGACGTGGTCGGAGAAGTCCAGGAAGCGCTCGACCTGGCGGCGGGCGGGGGTTGAGATCTGGGTCACGGGTGCCTCCCCTTGGTAGTGCTGCGTACTCCCTCATGGTCGGGCGGGGCGGCGGCGCGGGCAGCCCCCCAGTGTTGGGGATGGCGGTCAGGCGGTGAAGGCGGCCATGAGCTCGTCCCGGCCGCTCGCGCCGGTCTTGCGGAAGATCGCTTTGAGGTGGTCGTGCACGGTGTGCCCGGACAGATCGAGCAGCCGGGCGATCTGCTTCGGCGCGGCTCCGGCGCACAGCAGGTCGAGGACACCGCGTTCGCGCGGGGTGAGGGCGTACCAGTCGCAGAACGAGGGCAGCAGCAGGCCGCCGGTCGCCGCCTGGATGACCACGGCCACCTCGCCCGTGCCGTCCTCGTCCAGGGTCTGGCCCTCGACGGCGAGCCAGCGGCCGTACCGGGCCGCCGGGGCGCAGATGATCGGCCGTCCGGCGTCCGTGTCGCGCGCGTGCTCGGCGGCGTCGGCGGCCAGGGCGGTGACGAGCGTGTCGGCCAGCCAGGCGTGCGCGCCGTGCCGGTCGGGGCGGCGCAGCCGGTCGAGCCACGCGTGGGCCTGCGGCGTCACGGCGCGGACGCGGCGGTCGGGGCCGACGACGATCACCCCGGCGGGCAGGGCGGGCGCGGTGGGGGCGAGCGGGGCGGCGGTGACGTACCTGCGCAGCGCGGTCATCAGGGCCGGGGCGAGCAGCGTCGCCCTGCGCCGGTCGTCCTCGGTGAACGGCGCGGCGTCGCAGGCGCGGACCAGCCCGAGCAGGCCCCACACGCCGCCGCGCCCGTCACGCAGCAGCAGCCGCAGCTCGCAGGAGGCGCCGCAGGCCGCGAACGCCCGCCGCGCCCCCTCCTCGGCGCCGGCCACCGCGACCGGCACCCGCAGCCGGGCCAGCGACGCGGGCCGGCACGGGTCGCCGTGGGCGCGGCGGTGGGCGAGCAGGGAGAGGGCCAGCTCGCGTTCGTAGCGGTGCCAGAAGCTGAACGAGCCCTGCCCGAGCCCGGTCGCCGGGCTGGTGCCGACCAGCCTCAGCGCGTCGTGCGGCAGCAGCGGGGCGATGGCGGCGGACACGGCGGCGCCGACGTGCTCGGCCGCGACGCCCCGGTCCATCAGGGTGCGCACCTCGTGGACCACGCGGTCCTGGCTTGAGCTCACGCGGCCAGGTCAGCACGCCGCGGCCCCGCCCGGCAAGCACAGGGTAGTCATTCGGCTACGTCAGGTCACATTCAGCCGCCGCAGCTCGTCCTCGGTCAGTTCCAGGGCCGTCGCCTCCGCCGACGCCCGCACCGACTCCGGGCGGGTGGCGCCCGGGATGGGGACGACGTGCTCGGAGTGGGCCAGGTGCCAGGCCAGGCAGACCTGCTGCGGGGTGCGGCCGCGTTCCTCGGCCACCTCGTGGAAGGGGGTGCGGGGCGGGGCGGCGCCGGGGCCGTCCAGGGCGCTGCGGGCGATGCCGCCGAGGGGGCTCCACGGCAGGAAGGCGATGCCGAGACGGTCGCACAGCCGCAGCTCGGGCAGGCTGTCGCGGTGTTGAGGGCTGTAGCGGTTCTGCACCGAGACCAGGGAGTCGCCGAGGACGGCCCTGGCCTCGTGGATCTGCTCGCAGGTCACGTTGGAGACGCCGGCCGCGCGGATGAGGCCCGCGTCGAGGAGGTCGCGCAGCGCGCCCACCGACTCCGCCCACGGGACGTCCGGGTCGGGCTTGTGCAGCTGGTAGAGGCCGATCGCCTCGACGCGCAGGCGGCGCAGGGAGCCCTCGCAGGCGGCCCTGAGGCGGTCGGGACGGCCGTCGACCGTCCAGGTGCCGTCGCCGGGACGGCCGCGCCCGCCCTTCGTGGCGACCAGCACGCCGGAGGCGTCGCCGGACCAGGTGGCCAGGGCCTCGGCGACGAGCTCCTCGTTGTGGCCGCGCTCGCCGGCGTGCCAGTGGTAGGAGTCGGCCGTGTCGATCAGGGTGAGGCCGGCGTCGAGGGCGGCGTGCACGGTGGCGATCGCGCGGGCGCGGTCCGGACGGCCCTCGATGGACAGCGGCATGGCGCCCAGGCCGACGGCGCCGACCTCGGCGGTTCCGATGCGACGGGTGATCATGGTCGGTCAGCCTTCCGGGAGGAGGTCGGCGACGGCTCGCGGCAGCCAGGCCGCGACGTCGGTGAACGTGAAGCCGAGCGCGGCGGCCCGGCCGGCGTCGACGGCGTAGGAGCGGTCGAAGGAGAACGGCGAGGCGGGCTCGCCGCCGGTCACCACGCGGTGGACGGGCGGCGGCGAGCCGGTCGCGGCGGCGACGGCCGCGCACAGGCCGGTGACGGTCAGCGTGTCGCGGGAGGCGGCGTTGAGCGCGCCGGTGACGTCGGTGCCCGTCGCCGTCCAGTGCAGGAACGCGGCGATCTCCGCGTGGTGGACGAACGACGTGGGGGCCGGGTCGCGGTGCACGGCGACCGGCAGCCCGGCGCGTACGCGGTCCACGTAGTGGCGCAGCCGTCCGGTGAAGTCGGCGTCCCCGCCGCCGAGCACGTGGGCGCTGCGCACGGCGAGGAACGGGAAGGCCGGTTCCCGGGCGAACACGGCCTCGGCCTGGCGTTTGCCCTCGGCGTACGCGGCCGCCTCGCCGAGCAGCCGGGACAGGGCCTCCGGCGATCCCCACGGCAGGCCGCGGTCCACCGGCCAGGACGCGGCCTCGACCGTCTCCTCGCGGACCGGGGCCGCGGCCGGGGGCAGCAGGGACGGCGAGGTGGCCGGGTCGTAGACCTCCATGGTGGAGGTCATCACGTAGCGGGCGGTGCGGCCGGCGAAGACCCGGCGGGCGACGTCGGCGTGCGAGGGCGTGTAGCAGACCTGGTCCACGACGGCGTCGAAGGCCCGGCCGCCCAGGGCGCGGGCGAGGGCCGCCGCGTCCGCCCGGTCGGCGACGACGTGCTCGGCCCCGGGCGGCGGCGCGGCCGAGCCCCGGTTGACCACGGTCACGCGGTCCCCGCCGGCCAGCAGCAGGCGGATCAGGCGGCGGCCGAAGTAGCGGTTGCCGCCGATGACGCAGATGTGTCGCATGCGGCCAAGACTGGCCCGGACGGCGTCAGCAGTGGTAGTGGTGACTTGCTGGCCTCGTGTTAAGGAGAACTGTTGATCGACGCCCACCGGCTCAGGGTGCTGCGGGAGGTGGCCGCGCACGGCAGCTTCAACCGGGCGGCGGCCGCGATGCTGCTCACGCCGTCCGCCGTCTCGCAGCAGATCGCCGCGCTGGAACGGCAGCTCGGCACCCCGGTCGTCACCCGCAGCACCCGCGGCGTGGCCCTCACCGAGCCGGGCCGGCTGCTGGTGGAGACGGCCGAGACGATCGCGGCCGAGCTGCGGCACGCCCGGGAGCGGATCGACGAGCTGGCCTCGGGGCGCCGGCGGCTGACCGTGGCCACCTTCACCAGCGGCGGCCGCGCGCTGCTGCCCGGCGTGCTGGCGCGGTTCGTCGCCGCCCATCCCGAGGTCGCGACGAACGTGGTCGAGCGGGAGCCGGAGGACAGCCTGCCGCTGGTCCGGCGCGGCGAGGCCGACCTGGCGATCGCCTACCACTTCGACGGGCCGCTGCCGGTGCTGCCCGGCGACCGCACGGGGCTGGCCTGGACGCCGCTGGCCGAGGACCCGCTGTCGGTGGCGCTGCCGGCCGCCCATCCGCTGGCCGGCCGGGCGTCTCTGGACCTGACCGAGCTGGCCGAGCAGCCGTGGGTGATCGGCTGCTCCAAGACCGAGGCGTTCCTGCGCGGGTACGCCGCCGCGGCCGGGTTCGAGCTGCGGGTCAGCGGCTCCACCACCGACTACCACCTGGCGCAGGCGCTCACGGCGGCCGGGCTGGGCGTCAGCCTGGTGCCGTCCATCTGCCTGGCGCGCGACACGCCCGGCCTGGCCGTCGTGCCGCTGAACCCGCCGCGCCCGGCCCGCTACCTCGGGATCGCCACCGCCCCGCGGCGCGCCCACCCGCTGGTGCCGACGCTGGTCGAGTGGCTGCGCGAGGAGGCCGCGACACTGGGACGGCAGCGGACCGATCCTGTCCGCCGGTGATGTCACAGTGTCCCCGGGAACCTTTTCTGTCCCCGGGAACCTTTTCCCGCACCGAACGGAGTGATTCATATGAGCCGCCATGTCCAGATCACCTTCGACGCCCACGACCCGAAGGCGCTGTCGACGTTCTGGCGTGACGCGCTGGGCTACGTCCACCCCGGCCCGCCCGGGGTCGAGCTGCCGCAGGGCGCCGACCCGCTGGCCGCCTGGGACGACTTCCTGGCCGGGATGGGCGTCCCCGAGGAGGAACGCGACACGCGGTCGGCCATCGAGGACCCCGACGGCCGGGGCCCCCGGGTGTTCTTCCAGCGGGTGCCGGAGGGCAGGACCGCCAAGAACCGCGTGCACCTCGACGTCCGGGCGGCTCCAGGGCTGCGCGGCGAGGAGCGGATGGCGGCGCTGGAGGCCGAGTGCGAGCGGCTGGCCGGGCTGGGCGCGACGCGGGTGCGGCGACACGAGCCCGAGCCCCCGTTCGCCGCCGGCCACATCGTGATGACCGACCCCGAGGGCAACGAGTTCTGCCTCGACTGACCGTCCAGGACGCCCAGCTGCGGAATCAGTCCTCGGCACACCTGCAGGGCACGATGACCAGCGTGCCCGCTTCGATGTGGGTCACCTTCTTCGAGCCGAGGCAGAAGCGGCCGCAGAACGTGCAGGAAAGGAACAGCTCGCCGAGCTGCACGCCGCGGCGGCCCTGGCATTCAGGGCAGGTGATCGGGTCCGTCACTTACGGCCGGTCCCGCTGCGGGACTTGCACGACACCCATGTGGACTGCTTCTTCGAGTCGCCGTTCCGGTCGATCCGCTCCCCGCCGGCACCCATGCGGATGCCGCACACCGGACGCTCTTCCTGCTCGTCGTCGTACGCCATACTGCGGACGGTAGCCGCGCATGCGCAGGCTGTCTGTCGCCTGACGGATCTGGTTGCGCTCACCTCAGTCACGCGCGGGGAAGGCAGAAGGTGAGTGCTGCGAGAATGGCCGTATGGCCAAGCTGACCGGAGCGCAGATCGCACAGGAGGGGCCGGCGGGGTGGGCGTACCTGCTCGGCAGCCTGCACACCCGACTCCACACCGGCACGTTCGCGGCCGGGCTCGCACTCGTCGACGCCATCGGGGCGGTGGCCGAGGAGATGGACCACCATCCCGACCTCGACCTGCGCTACACCCATGTTGACGTCCGGCTGTCCAGTCACGACGCCGGCGGCGTCACCGAGCGCGACCTGCGGCTGGCGCGCGCGGTCACGACGCTCGCCGCCGACGCCGGGGTGCGCCTCGACCCGGCGTCCGTCTCCGTGCTCGAACTCGGCCTCGACACCCCCGCGCGGGACACGGTCCGGCCCTTCTGGGCGGCGGTGCTGGCGGTGCCCGCCGACGACCGGGGCGAGCTGCAGGACCCGGCCGGCGCGCTGCCGGGCGTGTGGTTCCAGCCGTCCGGCGTCGAGGAGCCCCGCCAGCGCTGGCACCTCGACGTGTGGGTGGAGCCCGCGCAGGTCCAGCCCCGGATCGACGCGGCGCTGGCGGCGGGCGGGCGGCTGGTGCACACCGACGGGGCGCCACGGTTCTGGGTGCTGGCCGACCCCGAGGGCAACCACGTCTGCCTGTGCACCTGGCAGGAGCGCGACTGAGCCGCGGCGGCGGTCAGCGGGGCCGTCGGGCAGCCCGCCCCCTGGTCAGCGAGGCCCGTCGGGTAGCCCGGCGCGTGCCTGGGCGAGCAGTTCGCGAGTGCGCGGCAGGCCGGCCAGGCGGGCGGCCAGCGCGTCCAGCGTGACGGCCAGCACCCGGGCCGGCACGCCGCGCGCCGTCAGCACGTGCGCCATCCAGCTGACGAAGGACGTGAACAGGCCGGGGTCGTCGACGTAGGCGGCGGCCTTGAGGTAGTCGACGACGTAGGCGACGTCCTCGGCGGTGTGGCCGGTGGGCTCCTCGCCCGCGGTGACGGGCACGTGCTCGTCCAGCTCGTGCATGACGCCCCTGACCAGCTCGGGGGCCCGGTCGGTGAGCGCCGTGTACTCGGGGCCGGCCAGGTGCGGCGGCCGTCCGGGGCTCAGCCCGGTCGCGGCCCGGCGCGGCGGCGGCCCGGCGTCGAGCAGGTCGGCGGCGGCCCGCGCGTCGGGCGCCCAGGCGTCGGCCCCGAGCAGACGGGCGTAGCGGCCGTCGGGCCCGAAGGCGGCGCCGCCGACGAGCACGGGCGCGCCCGCCGCCTGGCAGGCGCTGATGGCCGCGTGCGCGGCGGGCAGCCGGGTGGCGATCGACCCGGACAGCGCGACCGCGGCCGGGGCGGTCCTGTGCACGTGCACGACCAGGTGCGCGGTCGGTACGTGGGCGCCCAGGTAGTCCACCTGCCAGCCGCGCAGCCGGAGCACCTCGGCCAGCAGCCGGGCCGGGAAGGTGTGCCACTCGCCGTCCACGCACGCCACGCTCACCCGCCCCCTGGCCGGGCCGGTGCGGTGGCCGCGCGCGCCCGGCTCGTGGGCCAGCACGGCCAGCACCCGCTCGTGGACGGCGGTCGCCGTGTGCTCCTGGGCGACGGTGAGCCGGTTGGCCGCCCAGTCCAGGCCCACGCGGGTCTGCGCGACGGCGACGACGTCCAGGAGCATGGTCTCCAGGGGCACGCCGGCGTCGAGACCGGCCCGCGCGGCGTCGATCGCGGCGTACTCGTCGCCGGACGTCGCCGCCGTCCGCAGCGCCTCGACGCAGTGCTCGATCTCGTCCCCCAGGCCGGAAGCGCTCACGCCGGAAGACCTCCGTCCGGGCCGTCGGGGGCGTCGGGGGCGTCGGGGGCCTCGCGCGGCGCGCCGATGGCGACGATGGCGATGTCGTCGCGCTCCCGCTCGCCCGCCCACTGGGAGGCGAGCATCTGGACGCGTTCGGCCAGCGCGGCGGCCGGCATGCCGGCGCACTGCCGCAGCTCCTCGCGCAGCCGGTCGTCGCCGAACATCTCGTCGCCCAGCGGGCCGCCCCTGGCCTCGATGACGCCGTCGCTGTAGAGCAGGCACGTCTCGCCGGGGGCCAGGAGCACCGTCTCGGTGACGCTGGTGATCTGGTCGAGCAGGCCGATCAGGGTGCCGCGGGTGCGGGCGTCCTCCACCCGGCCGTCGTTGCGGACGATCATCGGCGGCGGATGGCCGGCGCTGGTCAGCCGCAGCTCCAGCCGGTGGCCGCGGCGCTCGACCCCGGCCAGCACCAGCGTGACGTAACGCGGGCTGGGCCCGGCGAGCAGCACCTCGTTGAGCCGTTCCAGCACGCGCTGGTGGTCGTCGGCCAGCGGCAGCAGGGCGCGCAGCGTGTTGCGGATCTTGCCGGTCAGCACGGCGGCCTCCAGCCCCTTGCCGGAGACGTCGCCGAGCACCACCAGCGCCGCCCCGCCCGATCCGGCGACCGGGTGCACGTCGTAGAAGTCCCCGCCGACCAGCGCGCCGTGGCCCGCCGCCCGGTAGCGGGCCGCCACGTCGGCGACGTCGAGGTACGGCGTCATCGGCGGCAGCAGGTCGGCCATCAGCGTCTCGGCGATGGCCCCCTGCTCGGCGTACACGCGGGCGATGGAGATCGCGGTGCCGGCCCGGGCCACGAACAGCCGGGCGAACGCCTCCTCGGCCGCGGTGAAGCCGGCCGAGGAGCGCAGCAGGATCAGCGCGCCCGCGGGCAGGCCGTAGCCGGGCAGCGAGATCACCGCCACGGAACGCGTGTCGTCCCGCCCCTCGCCCAGCACCCAGCCGGGCGCCTGCCCGGGGTCCACCCAGCGGGCGGGGACCGGCGGGAAGGCCCGCAGCGCCTCGGCCAGCCCCGGCATGGAGCGCGGGTCGATGTCCAGGTTCCGGCGCACGGCCTCGCCGCCGGCCTCGTGGTAGGCGACCTCGTACCGGCGCGGGCCGAACGGCACGACGACCCGGGCGGCGTGGGCGAGGTGCGTCACGGCCAGGCGGGCGACCGCCTCCAGGCAGCGGTCGAGGTTGAGCGAGGACAGCAGCTCGGTGGCCGCCGCCACCATGGACGCGGCCGAGTCCCGCTCGCCCCGCAGCACCTCCATGGCCCGTTCCGACGCGGTGACGTCGACCAGCCACCAGGTGACGCGGTCGCGCCCGGCGCGCACGGGATGGGCCTCGAACACCCGCTCCCCGACCGGCCCCCGGACGGGCTCCGGCCTGCTCCCGGCGTCGGGCGAGGCGGCCAGGCGGGCGCACAGGTCGTGGTGGGCGCGGGCCAGCCAGTCCGGCGCGATCCGCGTCGCGTCGCCCAGCAGCGACCGGGCGGCGGCGTTGGCCCGCTCGACGGCGCCCGAGGCGTCGGCGACCAGCATCGGGTACGGCGTGTCCTCCCCCAGCATGCCGATCGCGCCCCGTTCGTGAACACCTACGAGATTTTCACTCTACTGACGTGACCTGCACGGCTTTCCCGACGCCGAATCGTCTTTGTCGCATTTTTAGCCGCGTTACCTTCGGCGCACGCTCCCGGCCCCCGTCTGCGGACGCGTGTGCCGGAGCGGTGGCCGGGTGGTCTAGCGTCTGATCGTGCTCGCCTCACACCCTGTCCCCCGCCCGGCCGCGCACGGCGGGGGCGCGCCATGAGAAACCTGCGGCTGACGGGCGCCTTCCTGTCCCGGTTCCACCATCCGGCGCAGGTCATCGCGACCGGGTTCGCGGCCCTCATCCTGACCGGCACGGCCCTGCTGACCTCGCCCATGGCCACGGCCACGGGCGAGTCGGCCGGCTGGCTGACCGCGCTGTTCACCGCGACGTCCGCGGCCTGCGTGACCGGCCTGGTCGTGGTGGACACCGCCACCCACTGGTCGGTGGCCGGGGAGGTGGTGATCGCCATGCTGGCCCAGGTGGGCGGGCTGGGCATCATGACGATGGCGACGCTGTTCACCGTCCTGGTCGCGGGCCGGCTGGGGCTGCGCGCCCGCATGTTCGCCCAGGCCGAGACCAAGACGCTGAGCATGTCCGACGTCCGGCGCGTGGTGCGCAACGTGGTCATCTTCAGCCTCGTCTCCGAGCTGATCGTCGGCGCCGTGCTCACCGTGCGCTTCGTCACGGGCTACGGCGAGCCGCTGGGCCGGGCGATGTATTTGGGCTGGTTCCACGCGGTGTCGGCGTTCAACAACGCCGGGTTCGCGCTGTGGCCGGACAACCTGATGCGCTTCGTCACCGACGCGTGGATCTGCCTGCCGATCGCGTTCGCGGTGATCGTGGGCGGGCTGGGCTTCCCGGTGGTGTTCGAGCTGGCCCGCGCCTGGCGCCGGCCCAGCCGGTGGTCGGTGCTCACCCGGGTCACCGTCGGGGTGACGCTCGTCCTGCTCGCGGTGGGGACGCTGGTCTTCCTGGTGACCGAGTGGCGCAACCCCAGGACGCTCGGCGGGCTCGACGACTCCGGCAAGCTGCTGGCCGCGTTCTTCACCGGGGTCATGCCGCGGTCGGGCGGGTTCAACAGCCTCGACATCGGCCAGCTCTACCCGAGCAGCCTGCTCGCCACCGACCTGCTGATGTTCATCGGCGGCGGCAGCGCCGGCACGGCGGGCGGCATCAAGGTCACCACCTTCGGGCTGCTGGCGTTCATCATCTGGGCCGAGCTGCGGGGCGAGCCCCGGGTGAACATCGGCCACCGGCGCCTGGCCGAGTCCGCGCAGCGCCAGGTCATCTCGATCACCATGATCGGCGTCGTGCTGGTCGCCGTCTCCACCTACCTGCTGCTCGCCCTCACGCCGCACAGCCTGGACCAGGTGCTGTTCGAGGTGGTCTCGGCATTCGGCACGAACGGGCTGTCCACCGGCATCACCGCCGACACCACGCCCGCCGGGCACCTGCTGCTGGCGGCGCTGATGTTCATCGGGCGCATCGGCCCGCTCACGCTGGGTTCCGCGCTCGCCCTGAAGGAGCGCACCCGTCGCTACGAACTACCCGAGGAACGTGTCATCGTTGGCTGACAAGAAGACAGACCCCGTCGTGGTCATCGGCCTGGGCCGGTTCGGCACCTCGCTCGCCCTGGAGCTCACCCGGCGCGGCACCGAGGTCCTGGCCATCGACAACCGGCCGAAGGTCGCCCAGAGCCTGGCCGGGCAGATCACGCACATCGCCACCGCCGACTCCACCGACCTGGAGACGCTGCGGCAGCTCGGCGTGCCCGACTTCTACCGGGCGGTGGTGGCCATCGGCGGCGATCTGGAGGCCAGCATCCTGACCACGTCGCTGCTGATCGAGCTGGAGATCGACGACATCTGGGCCAAGGCCGTCAGCCGCCAGCACGGCCGGATCCTCGGGCGCATCGGCGCCCATCACGTCGTCTTCCCCGAGCACGACATGGGCGAGCGGGTGGCCCACATGGTGACCGGCCGGATGCTGGACTTCATGCAGGTGGACGAGAACTTCGCGATGGCCAAGACCCGGCCGCCCAAGGAGTACATCGGGGTCCCGCTCGGCCGGTCCAACCTGCGCCGCAAGCACGGCGTCACCGTGGTGGCGGTCAAGAGCGCGGAGGAGGAGTTCACCTACGCCGGTTCCGACACCGAGCTGGGGTACGGCGACGTGATCATCGTCTCCGGCCGCACCGAGGACGTCGAACGCTTCGCCGACCTCACCTAGCCGGACGGTCGTCGGCGGGGCCCAACGCGGCGGGCCGATGTTGGCCGGGGCGACAGGCCCGGCCGGGTCGTGGTTGACGATGATGGGCGGTCCGTCCGACCGGAGGCAGCCACCATGACACCACGCCGTACCCCGTCCGACCGGGCCCGCGAGGCCGCGATGATCGCCGACATCGAGCGGCTCGTACGCTGCGAGTCGCCGTCCGGCGATCTGGCCGCGGTCGCCCGCAGCGCCACGGCCGTGGCCGAGCTGGGCGCCGCCCATCTGGGAGCCGAGGCCGAGCGCGTCGTCATCGACGGGCGCACCCACCTGCGGTGGCGGTTCGGCGGCGAGCCCCGGGTGCTGCTGCTCGGCCACCACGACACGGTGTGGCCGGTCGGCTCGCTGGAGCGGCACCCGTTCGAGGTGCGCGACGGGGTGCTGCGCGGGCCGGGCTGCTTCGACATGAAGGCCGGGCTGGTGATGGCCTTCCACGCGCTGGCCGCGCTGGACGACCTGGACGGCGTGACCGTCCTGGTCACCGGCGACGAGGAGCCCGGGTCCCCCACCTCGCGGCGGCTGGTCGAGGACGAGGCCCGCGGCTGCGCGGCGGCGCTGGTCCTGGAGGCCGCCGGTCCCGGCGGGGCGCTCAAGACCGAGCGCAAGGGCGTCTCCCGGTACGAGGTGCTGGTGCGGGGCCGGGCCGCGCACGCCGGGCTGGAGCCGGAACGCGGCGTGAACGCGACGGTCGAGGTGACCCACCAGGTCGCGGCCGTGGCGGCGCTGGCCGATCCCGCGCTGGGCACGACCGTCACCCCGACCCGCCTGGAGTCGGGCACCACGGTCAACACCGTGCCCGCGCGGGCCCGCTTCGACGTGGACGTACGGGTCAGGGACGCTCGCGAGCAGGACCGGGTGGACGCGGCGATGCGCGGGCTGCGGCCGGTGCTGCCCGGCGCGGACGTCACGGTCGGCGGCGGGCCCAACCGGCCGCCGCTCCCTGCGTCGGCGTCGAAGGACCTGTTCGAGCGGGCGTGCCGGCTCGCCGCCGCCCTCGGGATCGGCCCGCTGGCCTCGGTCGCCGTGGGCGGGGCCTCCGACGGCAACTTCACCGCCGGGACGGGCACCCCCACCCTGGACGGCCTGGGCGCGGTCGGCGGCGGCGCGCACGCCGACGACGAGCACGTGCTGGTCGCGGAGCTGCCGGGCCGCACCCGGCTGCTGACGGCCCTGGTCGCCGACCTGCTGGCCGCAGCGCGGTGACCGCCCCTCACAAGGGGGCCCTGGACGCTGTTGTCCGGGCGGACGAACCGGACGCCGCCGCCCGGTGCTCGCCGACCAGCTACGGGACGGAGGCGGCTGCGACCATGACCGGCGTGACTGATCTCATCCGTGACCGTCGCGACTCCCGGCCCGTGGAGGCCGCGTGCGCCGCGGCGCAGGCCGCCGCCGACGGCGCGGGCATCGACATCCGCCCCCTGGACAGCGTCGGCGAGCTGGAAGCCGTCCGCCGCCTGTACGAGCACATCTGGCGCACCGGCGAGAACAACCCCCCGGTGACGGCCGACATGCTGCGCGCGTTGTCGAAGGCGGGCAGCTACGTGAGCGGCGCCTTCGACGGCGACCGGATGGTGGGCGCGTGCTTCGGCTTCTTCTCGCCTCCGGCGCGCGCCGCCCTGCACAGTCACATCGCCGGCGTGCTGGCCGGCATGCAGGGCCGCAACGTCGGGTTCGCCATGAAGCTGCACCAGCGGGCCTGGGCGATGCTGCGCGGCGTCGGCGAGATCTGCTGGACCTACGACCCGCTGGTACGCCGCAACGCCTACTTCAACCTGGCCAAGCTGGGCGCCGACCCGGCCGAGTACCTGCCGGACTTCTACGGCCCCATGGACGACGACATCAACCGCGCCGACGCCACCGACCGCGTCCTGGTCCGCTGGCGGCTGGAGACGCCCGTCGTCGAGGCGGCCTGCGCGGGCCGTCCGGCCGTGGCGGACGCGGCGGCGGCCAGGGCGGCGGGCGCGGCCGTGGCGCTGGAGGCGTCGGCGGCGGGCGGGCCGCTGGTCCGGTACGCCCGCGCGGCCACCGTCCTGGTCGGCGTGCCCGGCGACGTCGAGGCGATGCGCGAGAGCGACCCGGCCCGCGCCGCCGACTGGCGCAGGGCGCTGCGGGACGTGCTGGGCGAGCTGCTCGAACAAGGCGGCCGGGTACGCGGCTTCGACCGGACAGGCTGGTACATCGTGGACAGACAGGAGACGGAGTGAAGATCACCGGTGTGGAGGTCCGCACGGTCGAGATGCCGCTCGTGACGCCGTTCCGCACGTCGTTCGGCACCGAGACGGTACGGCGGGCGGTGCTGGTGCGGGTCGTCACCGGCGAGGCCGAGGGCTGGGGCGAGTGCGGCGCGGGCACCGCGCCCCTGTACTCCTCGGAGTACACCGACGCCGCCGCCGACGTGCTGACCCGGTTCCTGGTCCCGGCGCTGGCCGGCGTGGCGGACCTGGACGCGCACAAGGTCGCCCCGGCGCTGGCGGCGTTCAAGGGGCACCGGATGGCCAAGGCCGCGCTGGAGACGGCCGTCCTGGACGCGGACCTGCGCGCCCGCGGCGTCCCGCTGGCCCACGCGCTCGGGGCGGTGCGCGACAGCGTGCCGTGCGGGGTGTCGGTGGGCATCACCGGGTCGATCCCGGCGCTGCTGGACGCCGTCGCCGAGTACCTGGACGCGGGCTACCTGCGGATCAAGCTGAAGATCGAGCCCGGCTGGGACGTCGAGCCGGTCCGGGCCGTGCGCGAGCGGTTCGGCGACGTCCCGCTCCAGGTGGACGCCAACACCGCCTACGGGCGCGGCGACGCCCGGCACCTGGCCGGGCTGGACCCGTTCGGCCTGCTGCTGATCGAGCAGCCGTTCGCGCAGGACGACCTGCTCGGGCACGCCCGGCTGGCCGAGCGGATCACGACGCCGATCTGCCTGGACGAGTCCATCGTCTCGGCCCGCGCCGCCGCCGACGCGATCGCGCTCGGGGCCTGCCAGGTGGTCAACATCAAGCCGGGCCGGGTCGGCGGACATCTGGAGGCCCGGCGCATCCACGACGTGTGCGCCGCGCACGACGTCCCGGTGTGGTGCGGCGGCATGCTGGAGACCGGCGTGGGCCGGGCCGCGAACGTGGCGCTCGCCGCGCTGCCCGGGTTCCTGCTGCCCGGCGACACCTCGGCCTCCGACCGCTACTACCGGACCGACCTGACGCCGCCGTTCCGCCTGGAGGACGGCCACCTCGCCGTGCCGACCGGCCCGGGGATCGGCGTCGCCCCGATCCCGGAGGTGCTGGAGGAGGTCACCGTCGCGACGACGTGGGTGCCGATGCCGTCCTGATCTGTTGGTCGGTTCCGACAGGTCTGCCGGTGGCATTTCGTCGTCCCGGACGAACGATGTGCCACCGGGGCGGCGCTAGCGTCGGGAGCGTGCTTGTCCCCGTGACCGGCCTCCCGCGTGCCAGCCTGGGCCGCGTCCTGGAGGAACTCGGTACCACCCTGCTCCAGGTCGTCTGCGGCGACGCCGGGCTCGCCCGCGACATCGGCGGCGTCGTCATCCACGACCCGCTCGACGAGCCCGAGCTGCCCGCCGACGCGCTCGTCCTCGGCGTCGGCCTGCACGACCCGGCCGAGATCGCGCAGGTCGTGACCCGGCTCGGGCGGCACGGCGCCGCCGCGCTGGTCGTCCGCGCGCCCGTCGTCGCCGACGAACGGCTGGTCGCGGCGGCGGGCCGGGCGGGCGTGGCGGTGCTGGCCTTCGCCCGCGGCGCGTCCTGGACGCACCTGGCCGGCATGCTGCGCGAGCTGACCTCCGACGGCGGCCGGCTCGGCCCCGACGCCCACGCCTCGGGCCGGATCGGGTCCGGCGACCTGTTCGCCGTGGCCAACGCCATCGCCGCGCTGCTCGACGCGCCCGTCACCATCGAGGACCGCCACTCGCGGCTGCTGGCCTTCTCCAGCCGCCAGGAGGACACCGACACCTCCCGCGTGCGGACGATCCTGGGCCGCCAGGTCCCCGAGCAGTACACCCGCATCCTGGAGGAACGCGGCGTCTTCCAGGCGATCTACCGCAGCGACCGGCCCGTCTTCGTGGCGCCCCTGCCCGACCCCGAGGGCCGGCAGCCGCCCGCGCTGCCCCGGGTGGCGATCGCCGTGCGCGCCGGCGACGAGATCCTCGGCACGATCTGGGTCGTCGTCCCCGAGCCGCTGGGCGAGGAGCGCAGCCAGGCGCTCTACGAGGCGTCCAAGCTGGTCGCGATGCACATGGTGTGGCAGCGCGCCGACGCCGACATGGAACGGCGGCTGCGGGCCGAGCTGCTGGGCACCGCGCTGGAGAGCGGGCCCGGCTCCCTGGAGGCCGCCCGCCGCCTGGGGCTGAAGGACGAGCCCGCGGTCGTCCTGGCGCTCACCGTCGTCGGCCCGGCGGGCGAGAGCCCGCTGCCCGCCCAGCTCGCCGCCGAGCGCAAGCGGCTCGCCGACGCCTTCGCCATGCACCTGTCGGCCGTGCACCCGCGGGCCGCCGCCGCGCTGGTCGGCGACGTCGCCTACGGCATCCTGCCGCTGCCGCAGAACCGGCAGGACGCCGACGAGCGCGCGGTCCTGGTGGCCACCGAGTTCCTGGCCCGGGTCGGCTCCCGTCTGCGCCCGCTGGTCGGGGTGGGCCGGCCGGCCGGGGACAACTCGGCCCTGGCCCGCTCGCGTTCGGGCGCCGACCGGGCGCTGCGCGTGCTGCGCTCGGGCGGCGCCGGACGGCAGGTGGCCCGCCTGGACGACGTGCACGTGGACGCGCTGCTGCTGGAGCTGGCCGACCTCGTGCCGCGCGGCGACGTCCCCAGCGGGCCGATCGCCCGGGTCGTCGCCTACGACAAGGAGCACCAGACGAGCCTGGTCGAGACGCTGGACGCCTGGCTCGACGCCTTCGGCGACGTCTCGGTGGCCGCCGCGGCGATGTTCGTGCATCCCAACACGTTCCGCTACCGGCTGCGGCGCGCGGCCGAGGTGGGCCGGATCGACCTCGGCTCCCCGGACGCGCGCCTGTCGGCCATGCTGCAGCTGCGCCTGATGTCGATCAGGTCCGCGCCGGACGACTGACCGGGCCGCGCAGGCCGAGCGTGCCGATGAGGAAGGCCAGCCATTCGGCGTCCTGGGCGACCGCCACGTCGTGGGGGGTGGCCGCGCCGTGCCCGGCGTCGTCGAAGACGTGCAGCAGGACGGGCTCGTCCCCCTGCTGGGCCGCCTGGAGGCGGGCGGCGAACTTGCGCGCGTGCCAGGGACGGCAGCGCGGGTCCGTCGCCCCGGCCTGGAGGTAGACCGCGGGGAAGACGCCGGGGCGCACCCGCTCGTACGGCGACATCCGCAGCAGCCGCCGGACCTCCTCGGGGTCGTCCGGGTCCGCCCACGCCTTGCGGATGACGAAGTCGAGGTACGGGTCGCGGGTGCCGCCGATCAGGTCCAGCAGCGGCGCCCGCGGCAGGACGGCCCGCCACAGCTCGGGCCGGCTGGTGACGGCGATCCCGCACATGAGCCCGCCGTCGGAGCCGCCGGTCAGCGCCAGCCGGTCGGCGGCCGTCACGCCCTCGGCGATCAGGTGCTCGGCGACGGCCACCAGGTCGGAGTCGCGGACGTGCCGCCGCTCCCGGTGCGCGGCCCGGTACCAGTCCCCGCCGAACTCGCCGCCCCCGCGCAGGTACGCCTGCACCAGCACGCCCCCGGCGGCGACGAAGGCGGCCAGGTCCGGCTGGTACTGGGGAAGCAGGGGCACGTTGGCCGCCCCGTAGGCCGAGACGAGCACCGGCGCGGGCCGCGCCGGGTCGAGGCCGGCCGGGCGCACCACGTGGTACGGCACCGCGACCCCGTCGGCCGCCACCGCCTGCCCCTCTTCCACCTCGGCGTCGAGCGTGACCGCCGGGGCCGACAGGGTGTGCGGCGCGCCCTGTCCGGGCCGGTGCCGGTAGACGCCCCAGGAACTGGTCAGCGTGGAGAAGGCGAAGACGAAGTCGGCCGCGGGCACGCCGGTGGCCAGGGCGGTCAGGGCGAAGAAGGGGGCGGCGAGCGCGCCCCGGCCGGGCAGCGGCACCTCCCCGGCGACGACGCCCGCGCGGTCGAGGATCCGCACCCGGGCGAACGTCCGGTCGAACTCGCTGAGGTACAGGTGCTCGCCGACCGGCGTGAGCGAGCGCAGCACGGTCTCGCCCTCGGGGACCAGCTCCGTCCATCCCGACGGGTCGTCCGGGTCGGCGGCGTCGAGCGGGATGGCGACCACCCGGCCGCGCGGCGCGCCGACGTCGGTCACCGCCACGTAGCGGTCGCCGACGACGTGACCGGCGACCGTGCCGGCGCAGCGGGTGACGAAGGACCGCCACGCGGACCCGGGCACGGACAGGTCGCGGACGGCGCACGGGATCGGGCTGCCCACCCGGTGCGCGGCCACGGCCCAGCGGCCGTCCGGGGAGAACTGGACGAGCGTGTACTCCCGCGAGCCCGCCGGGACCGGGATCGGCTCCACGACGGTCTCCCCCGGCGTCCCGAGGCGGTGGCTGAACACGGCCTGCCGGAACTCCTCCGGCGGGCCGGTGAGCGCGAGGAAGGAGAAGCCGCCGCTGTCGGGCGTCCAGGAGACGCCGCCGGCCCACGCGCTGTGCAGGACCTGGCCGGGCGCATCGAGCGTGCGGCCGGTGTCCACCTCGACGAGCCGGATGGTGTTGTGCTCGCTGCCGTCGGTGCACACGCCGAGGGCCAGGACGCGGCCGTCCGGGGAGGGCGCCAGCCAGGACAGCACCGCGTCCTGCGCGCCGCCGAACCGCGCCAGGTCGGCCACCGTCCTGCCGGGGCCGTAGGGCTCGTCGGCGACGACCACGGTGGACGCCGTCCCGCCGGGCGGGGTGACCGGGCGGAACCAGCGGCCGGCCGCGTGCCTGGGCAGGGCCGGGCGGGATCCGGCGTCGAAGGCCAGGATCAGGTCCCGGACGGCCGCCGGGTCCTGCCCGTCGTAGGCGACGGCGGCGGCCAGCTCGGCCTGCCGCCGCTGCCACCGCCGCACCTCGGGCGTCTCCTCCTCCAGCCACCGGTACGGATCGGGCACGCGGACGCCCGCGACGTCCTCGACGACCTCGACGGTGCGCGCGGGCGGATAGGCGAGCGGATAGGAGAGGGTCACGACAACTCCGGCGATTCAGGACGGGCAGGACGGGCGGCGGCGAACTCGGCCTGGAGCCGTTCGAACGCGCCGGGGACCCGGCCGACCCGGCGGACGTGGATCAGGGCGTCGTAGGCGGCCGGGAAGTCGTCCACCGGGTCGAGGCCGCCGCCGGCGAGCGTGCCGTCGATCCCGTCGAACAGCTCGCCCGGCGCGCGGCGCAGGTCGACGACGGTCACGGGCGGGCCGAGCCGGTCCAGCGGCGCCTCGACGCAGTTCGGGGGCAGGGTGCGCGCCTCCAGCGAGACGTCGCAGTCGAACGGGCGCGGGGAGCGCTGCGTGAAGCGCACCTCCGGGCCGGAGCCGTAGGTCGTGCCGACGACGACCAGGCCGTCTCCCAGGGACGCGGCGAGCAGGCCGCCCAGCGTCGGCCGGCCGTGGAAGGGCGAGCGCCGGACGTGGGAGTTGTGGGCGCTGACGACGATCCGCTGCTCCCGTTCGAGCACCCATTCCACGGTCTCGGCCATGAACCGGTCCCGGGGATAGGGCGCGCCCGCCGGCCCGGCCTCCCCCGCCTCGGCCTCGTCGGCGAACGCCCGGAGGGAGGCCGCGCACCGGCGCAGCACCGGGTCCGCCGACCCGAGCGCGCGCCCGGCCAGCTCGCGCAGCCCCGCGAGCAGGCGGGCCCGGCCGGCCGCGGGCATGGCCGCGTACCGGACCGCCGCCTCGGTGCGGCCGCCGAGGTCGCTCAGGATCAGCAGCTCCTCGTCGCCCGGCCCGGCCGGCATGCGGTCCAGGCACGCGCGCACCGCCGGGCCGGGCGAGGTGGACGAGCCGGGCAGGTCCATGCCGTAGAAGGAGACCCGCCCCGGGCCCGCCGAGTTGCGGCGGCGCATCCAGCGCAGCTGCCGCCGCATCGGCTCGCACTCGCCGAACCGGTAGGTGATGCCGTCGCGGGCGACCGTCGCGGCCGCGCCGGGCCCGCCGTGGACCCAGGCGTCCACGGCCAGCCCCTCGGCGAAGCCGGACTCCATCACGAACGCCGAGAACCCCAGCTCGCGGACGAGGATGCGGAACAGCCGGTCCTTGAGCCGGTAGAACTCGGTGACGTTGTGCGCCCCCTCGCCGACGGCCACCACGCGGGCGTCGCCGACCAGCTCGCGCAGTGTGCGGGCGTCCGCGTCGGCGGCGGCGGCCGGGTCGAGGTGGCGCAGCGGCCGGGCGAAGGCGTCGGGCGTCATGCGTGGAAGTACCAGAGCTCGGGCGTGTACAGGTAGCTGAGCAGGGCCCGGAACGACGACTGCGGGCCGGACAGCGTGTCCTTCCACACGACCAGGGTGTGCGGGGTCGGGAAGAACAGCACGGGCAGCTCCTGGGCGATCCTGGTCACCTCGGCCGACAGGGCCCCGGCGTCGGCGCCGAAGGTCGAGGCGTCGATGAGCCGGTCCACCTCGTCGTCGCGGTAGCCGCCCAGGTTGAAGCTGCCCTTGGCGTTGAACACCGTGTTGCTGCTGGGGTAACCGGCCGCCAGGTAGAGCGGCCCGTAGTCCTGCATCGCCCACTCGTTCTTGTTCGCGGGCGCGAAGGTGTTGCCGTAGTTGGCGTACATGTAGGTGAGGGACTTGGTGACGATCTTGACCTCGACGCCGAGCTTCTTGGCCGCCGAGGCGAAGGCGACGTCCCGGGCGCCGACGTAGGCGGGGGTGTTCGCGGAGGCCAGGGTGAAGCTGATCTTCTGGCCTCGCGGGATGCCGGCGCCGCACTCGCCCTGACCGGTGCCGGGCCGCACGCAGGTGGTGGAGCCGTTCGGGACCACCTGCCAGCCGTTGTCGGTGAGCAGCTTGGCCGCCACCGCCGGGTCGTGCGGGTACGGCGGCGCGTCGCCGAACGCCGGCGGGTACGGCGAGCCGCTGCCCGCGGTGCTGTAGTTGGGCGAGCCGGCGCCGTTGTAGATGCCCCGGCCGGCGATGTACCCCGGCTGGTCGATCAGGCGCTGGAGGGCCTGCCGGACGTACGGCTGGGCGATGATCTTGTCAAAGCCGTTCACGGTGTTGCCGAAGTTGATGGTCAGCGCGTCGAAGCGGGCGGGCGCGGGCGCGCCGTAGACGTTGAACCCCTTGGCCTTCAGCGCGCCGATCTGCGTGATGAAGCTGGAGTCGAGCGTGCCGACGGTCAGGTTCCCCGCCTTGAACTGGTTGAGCACCGCGGCGGCCGAGGTGAACGCCTTGAAGTCGACCTGGTCGAGCCGCGAGTCGCCGGGCCCGCTGTAGGACTCGTTGGGCGCCAGCGAGAACGAGCCGGTCGTCGGGTCGAAGCTCTTGAGCCGGAACGGGCCGTTCACCACCTGCCACAGCGGGTTCGTGGCGAACGTGGACTGCGACTCCGACTCCTTGGTGAGGTACTTGTAGATCGCCGTGGCGTTCTTCGGCTTGGTGTAGTCGAGGTGCGGGCCGCCCGCGCGGTCGATGTCCCACGCCTTGGACGGCATCACGTACAGCAGCGTCAGCATCGACATCAGGTACGACGGGTTGTACGCCGTCTCCAGTTCGAGGGTCAGTGTGTCGGGTGCGGCGGCCTTGGCGGTGACCCCGTCGGGGAACTGGCCCGGGGTGTAGAAGCTCCAGTTGGCCGGGCTCTCCGCGAGCGCCGCCTTGAGCAGCGTCAGGGAGAAGACGACGTCACCGGCGGTGACCGGGTTGCCGTCGGACCACTTGTAGTCCTTCATCTTGATGGTCACGGTCTTGCGGTCGGTGCTGTAGGCGGGCGGCTCGGCCAGGCTCAGCTCGGCGTCGGCCACCTGGTCGCCCTCGCCGCTGGGCCGGTAGAGGGAGCGCCACATCAGGCCGCGGGCGATGACGGTCCCGTTGGCGGCGGCCGGCGGGTAGGGGTAGATGTAGTTCGGGCTGAGGCCGGGGGTCAGCGCGACGGTGACCGTGCCGCCGTCCTTGGGCTTGCCCGACTGCGCCGGCTGGCTGGCGTACCCCGCGGCGGGGTCCTTCGCGGCGCCCCCGCCGCCGGTGCACGCTGTGGCGAGCACCGCCACCGCGGCGGCGAGCGCCACCGCCAGGCGTGCTCGCCGCTGTCCGGACACGTGCGTCATTGCAGGCTCCCTACATGTGGGGGTGAAGATGCGCGACGAGGTTCCATCAGTCGGCCTGCCGCCCGACGGCGTCGCGCAGGGCGTCGGCGAGCAGGTTGAGCGCCAGCACCGTCAGGACGATGCAGCCCCCGACCGGGTAGATCAGCCACCAGTAGTCGGCCGAGATGTAGGCGACGCCGCCGGCGAGCTGGCTGCCCCAGTCCTCGGTCGGGTACGTCAGCCCGAACCCGAGGAAGCCCAGCGCCGCCACGACCAGGATCGCGTCGGCGACCTGGAAGGTGATGTTGACGATGATCACGCCGAGCGCGTTCGGGATCAGGTGGGTGAGGATGAGCCGCCGGCGGGAGGCGCCCATCACCCGCGCGGCCAGCACGAACTCCCGCACCCGCAGCGTCAGCACCTCGCCGCGGACCAACCGGGCGGAGACCAGCCAGGAGAACCCGCCGATGACCAGGCTCAGCGACAGCGCGTCGGCGTGGAAGCGGGCCGACAGGATCAGGACGAAGAACAGGAACGGCACCGAGAGCATGACGTCGACCAGGCGCATGAGGAAGCCGTCCACGACGCCGCCGGCCAGGCCGGCGACCGCGCCGTACAGGGTGCCGATCGCGGTGGCGAACAGGGCGGCGAGCAGGCCGATCTGCAGCGACAGGCGGCCGCCGGCCATCAGTCGGCCGAGCACGTCGAAGCCGTTGGCGTCCGTGCCGAGCGGATGGCCGGGGCCGGGCGGCAGGGCCGCGTTGACCAGGTCCACGTCGATCTGGTTGGTGCGATAGAGCAGCGGCCCGAGGAAGCAGAACCCGGCGATCAGCAGCAGGAGCAGGCCGCCGGTCAGGCCGAGCGGGCTGCGCCGCAGCCCGCGCAGCACCGAGCGCCGGCTGCGCGCCGGGACGGCCTCGGCCTCGGGCCGGGCCTCCACGTTCTGTGTGGTCATTTCGTCAGCTCGATTCGGCGGTCGGCGGCGGCGACCACGAGGTCGGCGACGAAGTTGCCGGCCACGGTCAGGACGCCCCCGACGAGGGTGTAGGCGAGCAGCACCGGATAGTCCTCGCGTTGCAGGCTGTTGAGGAACAGCAGGCCGAGGCCGGGATAGTTGAACAGCGACTCGACGATCAGGTTGCCCGCCAGGAGGGTGGGAATGAGCGTGCCGACCAGGGTGACCAGCGGCAGGCAGGCGTTGCGCAGCAGGTGGCGCAGCAGGATCAGCCGCTCGGGCAGCCCCTTGGCCCGCGCCACCCGGATGTAGTCCTGGCCGAGCTGGTCCAGGGCCGAGGAGCGCTGGTACTGCGCGAAGACCGCGACGCTCGCCGCGGCCAGCGTGATGACCGGCAGCGCCATCGCCCGCGGATCGGTGAGGACGACCCAGGGCGAGTGCGACTGGGACGCCTCCGCCGGGAAGATCGGCAGCGCCTGGCTGAAGACGGCGATGAGGATCAGCCCGAGCAGGAACGACGGCGTCGCGTAGAGCACGTACGAGACCGCCGTGAGCAGCCGGTCGGCGACGCTGTTGCGCCGGACCGCCTGCAGCACGCCGAGCGGCACGGCGATCACCAGCGCCACCGCCAGGCCGGCCGCCGAGAGCATCGCGCTGCGGCCGGCGTTCTGCCCGAGCAGGGTGGCCACGTTCTCGTTCAGCTTGTACGACCTGCCCAGGTCTCCCCGGGCGAGCTGGCCCAGGTAGCCGACGTACTGGGCGAGGACCGGGCGGTCGTACCCGTGCTGCCGGTTGAAGTCGGCGACCGCCTCGGGCGAGGCGCGCTGCCCCAGGACCACCCGCCCGGGGCTGTCCGAGACGAGGTGCAGCAGCAGGAACACCACCGCGGAGATGCCGAGCAGGACGACGACCGAGATCGCCAGGCGCCGGACGACGTACCAGGTCATGACCGGGAGGCTCCCTTCAGCGGGGTGGCCGCGGGTTCGAGCGGCTGGAGCGGGTGGTGGCAGGCGACCTGGTGGCTGCCGGTGACCGGCCGCGGAAGGGGCTCGGCCTGGGCGCACAGGTCGTCGGCCAGGGCGCAGCGGGTGCGGAAGCGGCAGCCGCTGGGCGGGTCGATCGGGCTCGGCAGCTCGCCGCGTACGCGTTCGCCGCGCGGCTGCCGGGCCTGCGGGTCCGCGTCGGGGACGGCGGCCAGCAGACCGGCGGTGTAGGGGTGGGCGGGGGCGCCGTACACCTCTTCGGTGGTGCCGGTCTCGACCAGCTTGCCCAGGTACATGACGCCGACCCGGTCGGCCAGGTACCGCACGACGGCGAGGTCGTGCGAGATCACCACGCTGCTGAGGCCGCGTTCGAGCTGGACGGCGCGCATGAGGTTGAGCACCTGGGAGCGGATGGACACGTCCAGGGCGCTGACCGGCTCGTCGGCGACCAGCACCGCCGGGTCCAGGGCCAGGGCGCGGGCCAGGTTCACCCGCTGCCGCTGCCCGCCGGACAGCTCGTGGGGGTAGCGCTCCATGACGCCCGCGGGAAGGCCGACGTCCCGCAGCAGCTCGCGGGCGCGGGCCGTGCGGTGGGCGCGGTCGCCCGCGCCCTGGATCGCCAGCGGCTCGCGCAGGATCGTGCCGATGCGCATGCGCGGATCGAGGGCGGCGCCGGAGTCCTGGAACATCATCTGCAGCCGGCTCCGGCGCGGGCCGAGCGCCCGCGCGCCCATCCGGCTGACCGGCTCCCCGTCGAAGATCACCTCGCCGGAGGTGGGCCGGTCGAGGGCGACGAGCATCCTGCCCAGGGTGGACTTCCCGCACCCCGACTCGCCGACCAGCCCGAACGTCTCCCCCGCCGCCACCTCGAAGCTCACGCCGGAGACCGCCTTGAGGGTGCGGCGCGCGCCGAACAGGCCCCTGCCGCCGACCGGGTACTCGCGCCTGAGGTCGACGACGCGCAGCCGCGGCGCGCGCTCCGCAGACGCCGCGGGCTCCACCGGTCGGGTGCGGAAGCGGCTCTGGACCCGGTCGGCCGGTCCGGTGGCCGGGTGGTGGCAGGCGTGGACGTGCCCGTCGTCCTCGACGGCGAGGGCCGGACGCTCTTCGCGGCACCGGTCGGTGGCGGCGTCGCAGCGCGGCGCGAACGGGCAGCCGGGCCCGGCCGCGGTCAGGTCGGGCGGCGCGCCGGGGATGCTGAACAGCCGCTCGTCCCGGTCGTGGGTGAGCGAGGGGATCGAGGCCAGCAGCGCGTGCGTGTAGCGGTGCCGGGTCCGGGCGAAGAGCACGGGGGTGGGGGCGGTCTCGGCCAGGCGGCCGGCGTACATGACGCCGACGCGGTCGGCGTGCCGGGCGATGACGCCCATGTCGTGGGTGATGAGGATCATCGACATGCCGAGCCGGGAGCGCAGGCCGTCCAGGAGGTCGAGGATCTCGGCCTGGATGGTGACGTCGAGCGCCGTGGTGGGCTCGTCGGCGATGACGACCCGCGGCTCGCAGGCCAGCGCCATCGCGATCATCACGCGCTGCCGCATGCCGCCGGAGAGCTGGTGCGGGTAGTCGTCCATGCGCTCGGCCGGGCGGGGCAGGCCGACCAGGGCGAGCACCTCGGCGGCGCGGTCGCGGGCGGCCCGCCTGGAGGCGCCGTGGTGCAGCCGGACCGGCTCGGCGACCTGCTCGCCGATGCGCCGGGTCGGGTTCAGCGCCGTCAGCGAGTCCTGGAACACCATCGCGATCTCGTTGCCGCGCAGGGCCCGGTAGCGCGCGGCGGGCAGGCCGACCAGCTCCTCGCCGCCGAAGTCGATCGAGCCGCCGGTGACCCGGCCGCCGGCCGGCAGCATGCCCATGATCGCGAGACCGGTCATGGACTTGCCGGACCCGGTCTCGCCGACGATCCCCAGGGTCTCGCCGCGGTTCAGCACCAGACTGACGTCCGAGACCGGGCGGACGACCCTGTCGCCGCGCCGGATCTCGACCGACAGATCCTGGATCGCCAGCACGCGATCGCTCTCCAAATCCATCCGACGATAGTGGGACCCGCGTCCCCGGCGGTGTTCGTCGCGGACATCGAACGTTGGGGCCGGGGTTCGTCCGGGCGGACCAACTGATCAGCACTGATCAGCACTGATCAGCGCGGCGCGGAGGCCGGGGGCGGGCATGAGAACGGCCCGCCGGCGCTGTGCGCGGGCGGGCCGTTCTCGCGGGGTCAGCCGGACGTGCGGCGGTCGGCGCGGCCGTCGTGCAGGTAGAGGGCGCGGCCGGTCCCGTCGTCGCCGAGGAAGGCGATCGGGGCGTGCGCGCCGCGCTCGGGTTCGAGGGGGATCAGCACGTCGTCGCGCCAGGCGGCCAGCTCGGTGCGGTACGGCACCTCGTCCAGGTCGGCGGTGATGCCCACGGGCGTCCGGCGCAGCCACAGCCGCCCGGCGCCGTCCAGGGTCACCTCCGTCTCGCAGGTGCTCGACGTGTACGTGCCGGCGTACCGGGCCGCGTTCGCGGGCGGGACGGGGGCCGGGCCGGGCGCGGGGGGCGCGGGCACCTCGACCCCGGCCAGCTCGCCCAGCACGCGGCCGGTGATCTCGGCGAACACGGGCCGCGTCCGCCCGCCGTTGGCGACGACGACCACGGCCACGTCGCGCCCCGGCGCCACGCGCAGGCACGCCGCCTGGCCGACGGTGCTGCCGTCGTGGCCGAAGACCGCGCCGCCGGGCCGGTCGAAGAGCTCCCAGCCCAGGCCCCAGGCCGTGCCCTGGGCGAAGTCGGGCAGCCTGACCTGCGGCCGCCGCATCTCCGCGACGCTCGCCGCGCTCAGCACGCGGGCGCCGTCCGGGCCGGTGCCGCCGGCGAGGTGCATGCGGGCGAAGGCCAGCAGGTCACGCGGCGGCATCGCCAGCATCGACCCGGCGGGCGCGTTCGAGCGGGCCAGCGCCCACACCGGGGTGGGCCGGTAGGGGCCGTCCGGCGTGCGCTGGACGTGGCCGACCGCCGTGCGGTGCACGATCGCCTCGTACGGGTCGCAGGCGGCGTGGGTCATGCCGAGCGGCGTGAGCAGGTGGTCGCGCAGGCACGCGTCGAACGGCTTGCCCCGCACGACCTCGATGATCCGGCCCAGCACGCAGTAGCCGGCGTTGTTGTAGGAGAACATCTCGCCGGGCTCGAACAGCTGCGGCACGTCGTGCAGGACGTCGAGAAACCGTTCGACGCAGTCGTCGCCCTTGCCGGTGTCGGTGAAGACGTCCCCCTCGAAGCCCGCGACGTGGCACATGAGCTGGCGCGGGGTGATCCGCCGGGCGGCCCGCTCGTCGCCGATCCGGAAGGCCGGGAGGCGGTCGCGCACGGGCGCGTCCAGGTCGAGCAGGCCCTCGTCGGCCAGTTGCATGGCCAGCGTCGCGGTCAGCACCTTGGTGATCGAGCCGATCTGGAACAGGGAGCCGGGGGTCGCCTCGACGCCCGTCGCCGTGCTCAGCGTCCCGGCCGCGACCTCGACCGTCCGGCCGCCCGCGTGGACCGCGACAGCGGCCCCGGGCACCTGGTTCTCGGCGAGCAGTCCCGCCAGCCGGTGACGCAGCCACGCATCGATCTCCTCCAGCTCCGGCACCGGTGTCCCCCCTGGTCGACTCCGCCCGACCCTAGAGCCGGCGGGGACCGCCCGGTTCGTCCACCGCCACTATGACGGCCCCGGTTCTTCGTCGGAACGACCCAGACCGATGTGATCTATGACAGATATTTCAGTATTGCCTGACTCGCTGTCATATGCGATGTTCCGCTCACAAGCCGCATGAGCACAGCTCATGTCACCCCCGGAGAAAGGCGTTTCCATGCGTCGAATCTCAACCCTGTTAGCCCTGGCCTCCGGCGTCTGCCTGGCACTGTCCGGCTGGGCCACCGCCGCCGAGGCCGACTCCCCGGCCGCCGCCGACCAGCAGCGCTACATCGTCCAGCTCTCTGGCGTGTCGCGGGCGCAGGTGGCGAACGAGGCGCAGCAGCAGGTCACGGCGCACAAGGGCGTGCTGGTGGGAACCTACCGGTACGCCTTCAACGGCTACTCGGCCCTCTTCACCCCCGAGGAGGCCGCCAGGCTGAAGGGCGATCCCGGTGTGCTCACCGTCGAGCCCGACCACGAGGTGCACGCCTTCGCGCAGACCGTACCGAGCGGCATCAAGCGCATCTACGCCGACCAGAACATCAACCTCGACATCGACGGCACCGACGACGTCCGCGTCGACGTGGACGCGGCGGTCGTGGACACCGGCGTCGACCTCGACCACCCCGACCTGAACGTGGTGGCCAGCACCAACTGCACCAGCGGCGTCTGCTCGGGCACCGGCGACGACGACAACGGGCACGGCAGCCACGTGGCCGGCACGATCGGCGCCATCGACAACTCCGTCGGCGCGGTCGGCGTCGCCCCCGGCGCCCGCATCCACGCCGTCAAGGTGCTCAACTCGGCGGGCTCCGGCACGCTGGCCGGCATCGCCGCCGGCCTCGACTGGGTCGTGGCCAGGGCGAGCACGATCGAGGTCATCAACCTGAGCCTCGGCTGCCAGGGCTGCAGCAGCTCCGCGATCAGCAACGCGATCACGAACGCCACCAACGCGGGCATCGTCGTCGTCGTGGCCGCCGGCAACAGCTCGGCCGACGCCTCCGGCTTCTTCCCCGCCAACCACCCCGACGTCGTCACCGTCTCGGCCGTGACCGACTTCGACGGCCAGCCCGGCGGCCTGGTCGGCACGATCACCGTGCCGTGCCGCACCGACGGCGCGACCGACACCGACGACACCCTCGCCTGGTTCTCCAACTACGGCACCACGGTCGAGGTCGCCGCCCCCGGCACCTGCATCTACTCCACGTGGATGAACGGCGGCTACAACACCATCAGCGGCACCTCCATGGCCAGCCCGCACGTCGCGGGCGCCGCGGCCGTGCTTACCAGCGGCTCGAACAAGCCCACCACCCGGGCGGGGGCACTGGCCGTCCGGGACAAGCTCAAGGCCACGGGCAACCTCAACTGGACCGACGACGCCAGCGACGGGGTCAAGGAGCCGCTGCTCGACGTGCACGACGCCACGCAGTACCCCCCGACGACCGGTGGCAACCAGCCGCCGGTGGCGAGCTTCACCCAGTCGTGCGACAACACCACGCGGGCGTGCTCGTTCAACGGCTCCGGCTCCAGCGACCCGGACGGCAGCATCGCCTCCTACGCGTGGACCTTCGGCGACGGCTCCACCGGCAGCGGCGCGACCGTGTCGCACACCTACGCCGCCGCGGGCACGTACACCGTGGCCCTCACCGTGACCGACAACGGCGGGGCCACGAACTCCACCAGCAAGAGCATCACGGTCGGGACCACCCCCGGGAACTGCACCGGCTACCAGACGCCGTTCTCCGGCAACCTGACCAGCGGGCAGAACGTGTACTACCCGAACAGCTCCGGCTACACGGCCGCCGCCGGGACGCACCGGGCGTGCCTCGACGGGCCCTCCGGCGTGGACTTCGACCTGTACCTGCAGAAGCAGGGCATCCTCGGCTGGACCACGGTGGCCAGCAGCGCGGGCAGCGGACCTGACGAGTCGCTGACCTACAACGGCACGGCGGGCACCTACCGCATCCGCGTGTACGCGTACAGCGGAAGCGGCGCCTACACGGGCGGCTACACCAAGCCGTAACCCCACACCTCCGCGACCCCGTGCCCCGCACGGGGTCGCCCCCGTTCTCCGGCCTCCGACGTTCTCCCACACGGGATCGCGCTCCCCCGTCCGCGTTCCGACCCGATCTCGGGCACGCCGCGCCCGGCCCCGCCGCGGCCGCTCACGAGCCTGACCCGCCGGAGATCGTCAGGGTCGCCGGACCGTGCCCACTCCCGCCGCGAGCCGGGGTTCGAGCTCGGGGAAGGAGCCGTCGCCGAACAGGATCCGCGCCGCCAGCGCCCGGCCGGGACGGGTGCGCAGGACGGTCACCGCGGCCTCCGCCGCGACCGGCGACCGGATCCCCGCCGACAGCCGCCGCAGCAACAACCGGCCCCGGAACCGGGCCCGCAGCGCGGCCCCGTCGTACCGCTTCAGCACCTCTCGGTCACCGGTACGCAGATAGTCGGCGATCACCGACGCGGCCAGCTCGGACATCCGCAGGCAAGGGTCCAGCCCACCGGCCGTCAGGGGCGACACCGCGCCCGCCGCGTCCCCGACCAGCAGCCCGTCCGGGCACGCCAGTCGCCGCAGCACGCCCCCGACCGGGATCGGGCCTCCCCGGCGCTCGACCGGCCCGACGGGCGTCGCGCGACCGGGCGCGTCGGCGGCGAAGGCGTCCAGCAGACGGCGGACGCCGGCCCGCATCACCCCCGGCTCCCCCGCGACCCCCACATGGGCGTGCCGGCCGTCGTCCACCACCCACCCGAGGTACCCCGGAGCCACCCGGGGATCCAGCACGCAGTGGAACGCCGGAACGCCCGAACCCGGCGCGACGGCATGGACGATCTCGGCGCCGACGAGAAAGCGCCGGTTGACGTCGAGACCGAGGTCACGCGCCACCCGCGACCGCGCCCCATCCGCCCCCACGACGAACCTGACCCCCACCACCTCCACCCCCACAACCCCCACAACGCCGTCCACGCCGTCCACGCCCTCGGCGCCGCTTGTGCGCTCCAGGCGTATGAGGCCCGATGAGCTGCCCGTGTACCGGACGCCCAGCAGGACGCGGGCGCCGGCCGACTCCGCCGCGCGGCGGGCGTGCTCGTAGACGGCGGCCATGTCGGCCACCCGGAACTCGTCCCGGTCGCTGGTGAGCCGGATCGGCGAGCGCCGCGACGGCGGATACAGCAGGACGTCCCGGACACCGGGCCCGAGCAGGTGGCCGGGCAGGTCGAAGTCGTCGAGCGTGCGGCGTACGAAGATCCCGGTGGTCCGGACGCCGGCCGACAACGACCTGCGGCGATCGACGACCATGACGTCCAGCCCCCGCCGGGCCAGCAGGCGGGCGGTGCTCAACCCGGCCAGCCCCGCCCCCACCACCAGAACGTCCACTGTCTGCATATTCCGGGACGTTAGGCCCGAACCACCACCCAAGGGGCAGTCTGCACGGTACCCGCCCCCAACCTGCACACCCCCACCACACCACCAGCCGCACGTTCACACAGAGGCCCGAGGCCGGCAGTCAGGGCCGAGCATCGCGCCCACGGTTGAGGGCCGTCAGCGCACCGCGCACACGGGCGAGGGACGTCAGCGCACCGCCCCCACGACCGCCTTGCCCTCGCGGGCCGCCGCCGCGTAGAACGGCGCCAGCGCCTCCAGCCCTTCGTACGTCCCGCCCGCGTGACCGGCGCCGAACCTCCACCCCTCCTCGGCCAGGCCCCGCGCGACCGCCGCCACCTGACCGGGATCCAGCGCGAACGGCGGACCGTAGCCGACCTCGCACCCGGCCACGTCGTTCGCGCCGTCCTCGCCGGTGGCCGCCGCCAGCCAGGGAAAGCAGTGCCCCCACCGCGCGGTGCCGTGCTCGGCCTCGGCGCGTCCCTCGGCGATGGCGGTGAGCGAGCGGTGGTCGTCCGCGAACACGTCCGTCTCTGGAGGGAGACCGGGCGACCGGCCCTCAAGGACGGCCCCGATGAGGGCGGGGTCGGCCCGTACGGACTCCAGCAGCGCGGCCTCGATCTTAGCGAGGCTCAACCTCATCGACACGATCAGGAATCGTACGCGGCGCCCGGCACGTCCGGATGCTCCTGGAGTGCGGCGAACGGCCCCCGATCGACCACGATCACCTTGTCGCCGGCGTACCCGTCCAGGTCAGCGGCGTTCCAGCTCTCGCCCGGCCTGATCTGGTGGAACCGGAACGTCGCGCTGGTCTCGTTCGCGGTCACGACGCAGCGCACCGGGCCGCGCGGGTGCAGGGCGCGCGCGAGCCGGACGACCTCCAGGGCGAGCGCCACGCCGTGCAGCAGCAGCAACCGCTGGCCGTCGTCGCCGATCACCGGCGCGTGATCGACGGTGACGACCTCGACCGGGACGAAGTCCTCCAGATGCACGGAACTCCGGTCGCACTCCCAGCCGGTGAGGTCGTGGAAGGGCGCGGGGGCACGTTCGGCGCCGTCCGTCGAGGCGGCCCAGCCGAGCACCTCACCCCGCCGGACCAGCCCCTGGGCCACCCGTTCCCGCAGGCCGGGAGCGAGGCCGCCCGACGGGGCCGACAGGGCCGGGCCGCCCGGCACACCGAGCAGACCGGCCGCGGAGTCGTTCATCGCCACGCGCAACACACCGTCCATGATCCCGGCCACGGCGCCCCCGCGAACGGCCGGGGGTCGGGGGTCAGGGAAGCAGGTGGAGGAGTTCGGATTCTTCGTCGGTGGTGAGGCCGGCGCGGGTCACCTGGTGGCCGGAGGCGCGTAGCCAGGCGAGCGTGTCGCGGGCGGTGTCGGCGACCGGGCGGATGCGCAGCCCGGCGGCCAGCGTGGCGGAGGTGTCCCGGGCCATGAACCCGGCGTATTCCGGCAACGGCAACCACAGCGGCAGCGAACGCGGCCCGGCCCACGGCTCGACCTTGTGCCCGGTGAGGAACTCCTGGCCCGCCCAGACGAGCTCCGGCGCCACCGCCAGCCCCTCGGCGATGCCCGCCAGCATCTCCCCCCTGGTGAAGGGCATGGAGATGCCGTCGTAAGGGCCGGTCAGCCCGGCCTGGGCCGCGTCGAGCGTCCAGGCCGCGAGATCGCGTACGTCGACGAGCTGCACCAGATCGCCGGGCGAGCCGGGAGCCAGCACGCGGCCGCCGCGCGCCAGCCGCTCGACCCAGTAGGTGAACCGGTCGGACTGGTCCTCGGGGCCGACGATCAGCCCGGCCCGTACGTGCAGGGCGCCGTCGCCGAGGATCTGCTCGCACGCCACCTTGGCCGGCCCGTAGTTCTCCGGGTCGCTCTCGTCGGCTCCGGCGGGCAACGGGTCGTGCAGCACCTGATCGACCCGGGTCGCGTCGGAGTAGACGCTGCACGACGACACGAACGTGTAGTGACCGGCCCGGCCCGCCAGCTCCGTGACCGCGCGCCGCACCTGGCTGGGCAGCCTGGCGACGTCGACGACCAGGTCGAAGGCCCCCTTCAGCGGCGCGAGCCCGCCGTCTTCGGCCCGGTCGACCCGGACGAACTCCACGCCCGAGGGCGGCTCGCCGGCCACGCCGCGCGCCGCGCACACCACCTCGTGCCCGCGGTCGCGGGCCTGCCGCGCGATCTCCCTGGACAGAAACCTCGTGCCGCCGAGAACAAGTGTCCGCATGCCTGCCATCTTGGCCCACCCGGCCCGTCCGGACCCCCGCTCTTCACTTCCAGCGCAACACTCCCCCGGCGGCGGGACGTCCGCGGAAGGGGGCCGATCGCCTTCAGCGGTCATGTATCCGCAGAGCGGCGGACATGCTCTCATAGGGGTGATTCGGGGACTCAGTTCAAGTCAGGCGAGGAGACATGCCCGAACCAGGCTCCCCAGAACCCGGCATTTCCGGCGACGGCTCCCGTCGTACGGCGCCGACCATCGAAGAGGCCGCCCGGACGATCCTGCTCGACGTGGCCCCCGAGGACGTGCGCTTCCTGCCCCTGGCCTGCGCCGACTTCTTCGGCAACCCGGCCGCCCGCAGACGCGCGGTCCGCGCCACGCTGCGCGGACGCGAACGCGACCAGCCCACCGGCTTCGACGCGGGCGAGGGCATGCAGCTCGTGCTCGGCGTGGTCCTGACCCTGCTCAACGGCGTGGCCTGCGAGGTGCTGACGGGCATGACCACCGAACGGGTCGACCGGCTGCGGGCCCGGTGGCGGGCGCGCCGCCGTCGCAGGGCGCTGACCTCGGCCGTCGCCCCGCAGGGCGAGCGCACGCCGTTGCCCAGGGTCAGCGCGGTGGAGGCGGCGGCGATCGGCGCGCAGGCGGCCGAGATCGTGCTGGCGGCGGGGATGCCCGAGGAGCTGGCCCAGCGCGTGAACACGCTGCTCGCCGCGGCCCTCATCGACCCGGGGCCCTGACCGTGGGCCCGCCCGCCGGCCCCTTCCGGCAGGCGACGGCGCGGGCCGGCACGCCCGCGACGCCGCCTCCTCCGCGGCTGGACCCGTTCGCGCTGCCGGCTGCGACCACGGCCCGCTTCCTGCTCATGATCGTCGTCGCGGTCACCAGCGCCGTGCACCTGTACCTGGTCCTGCTCGACCGGTACGCCGCCGGCAGCCCTGACCGCGGCTATCGTGCCTGCGCCCTGGCCGCGGGATCCGGCGCGGGAGGGATCCCCGACGGCGTCCTGGTCTCGGCCTACATCGACTGTGTCCAGCGGTATTCGGCGCGCACCGGGTGGGTGGTGATCGGCATGGTGGCCGGGCTGCTGGCGGTGGCCGTCGTGATCCACCTCCTGCACCCGCGCCTGGTCATGCTCTCCGGTCCCCGACCGCTGGCGCAGTTCGCGGTGGACGAGGGCATGGCCGCCGTGGTGCGGCGCGTCGAGGACACCGTACGGGCCCTGGCCCCAGGGACGGAGGTGTACGTCGCGACCCTGCGCGCGAGCGCGAGCGGCCGGGCCTTCGGCCGTCGTCCCCGGTACCGGATCATCCTCGACCTCGGACTGCTGCGCGCGGCCGACGCCGATCCCGGGCAACTCGACACCGTCCTCGCCCACGAGCTGGCCCATCTGCGCAACAAGGACGTCGGCCTGACCACGTTCGCCTTCGCGGTCTGGTGGGCGTACCTGCTGGTCGTCGCGCTGCCCCTGCTGCTGCTCGCGGCGGTCGAGCCGGGCCTGCTCACCGTCCTGCCGTGGCGGCTGGCGGCCGTGCTGGCCCTGCTGTGGTTCGCCCGCACCTCGGTGCTCAGGACCAGGGAGTACTACGCCGACCTGCGCGGCTGCGCCACACCGGACGGCGAGCGGCTGCTCCTGGACACCCTGGGCCCGTCACGGCCGCACAACCGGCGGCGCCGACGGGACCGGGGACCGTGGTCCTTCCACCCGGGCGACGAGGAGCGGGCGGGCGTCATCCGCGGCGCGCCCCGGCTGTTCCGGATCGGCGTGGTGGAGTCCGCGGCCGCCGGCGCGCTGCTCGGACTGGGGTACTCGCCGTGCGTCCAGCTCGTGGAGATGACCTTCACAGTGCCCGTGGCCTCCCCGTTCAGCCCGGCGCGCCTGGCCGTCGGGGTGCTGTTCGGGGCGCTGGCCACCGGGGCGGTCGCCGGCACCGTGTGGCGGGCCGGGCTGCTGGCGCAGGCCACGCACACGCGTCCGCCGTCCACGCTGCCCGCCGCGCTGGCGCTGACGGCGGGGACGGTGACCGGTCAGCTCGTCGCGCCGCCGCTGGCGACCGCGGCCGGCTCGTGGGCCGACGTCCTGGCCGGCTCCCCCGTGATCGCGGTCGTGCTGGCGGCGCTGCTCGCCGTCCTGTTCCAGCTCATGCTGAGGTGGGCGGTCCTGTGCGCGTCGGTGTGGCTGCCGCTGGCCCGGCGGGTCCGGACGGCCGCGCTGGCCGGCTCGGCGCTGTCGGCGGTGATCTTCGGGGCGTGGCTGAGCCACTGGTTCGACATGATCGCGTCGATGATCGACAGCGCGGCGAGCTGGGACATTCTCTGGTACGGCCTGTACACCGCCGCTGTCAGCCCGGCGTTGCAGCTCTGCGTCATGCTGGCCTGCGCCACCGCGTCGATCGGCTGGGCGGTGCGGCGCGGCCTGCCGCCCCGGCCCCTCGCGGCCGTCTGGCGGGACGCCCCGCCGAGCCGTCTGGCGGCCCCCCGCATGCCGCTGCCGGCGGTCAACGTCACCGCGCTGGCGATCTGCCTCGTCTACGCCGGGGTGATGATCCCCTTCTACGGATGGCTGCGCTCGGTCCTCGGCGGCATGCCGCCCAAGGGGGCCGTCCCCACGGCGGAGGCAGCCGGTCACTTCACCCCGTTGCTGATCGTGGCGGTCATCGTGGCTCTGGCCGGGGCGTTCTGCTTCGGCGTGGCGGCCGGAGGGCGGGGCGGCACCGCGCCGGTCGTGGCGGGCGCCGGGGTTCTGATGTTGCTCGCCGTGTTCGGCCTAGGAGCGCTGTTCGTGGCCCATCTGGTCGCCGCGGTGTGCGGCGCCGAGTTGTTCTCCTCCTGCATGGCTTCTTTTCCGCGCGTGTTCGACCTGTCGCAGAGCGGGCCGTTCTTCTCGGTCGGGTTCGCCGGGCTGATCGTCGTGGGCGCCGCCGCCGCGTGGCTGGGCAGCGCCCTGCGCGGCGCCGCGCAGGCGCTGTCCGCCGCGGGCCCCCGGCCTTGGGGAGCGCGTCCGTGGAACGGCGTCACCGGGCGGCCGGTCGGCGCCGTGTTGTCGCTCGTCCCCACCGCGCTCGCCACGCTGCTCTTCGGCTACCTGGCCGTCAACATGGTGGCCGCCGCGGGCGGCAAGCCGGTGGCCGTGGATCGCGCGGCCGTGACCCGCGAGCTCAGCGCGGCTCCCCGGGGTCCGGTGCCGCCGGCCCGCGCCTGCTCGGCCGTCGACGCGGTCAGCTCCGGACTGCTGTTCACCGACACCCTCGACGACTTCTCCCGCGTCATCGCGGGCATCGCCAGGAGCGCCGGGTACGCCATGGCCGCGCGCGACCCGGCCGTCCAGGCCATGGGACGCGAGACCGCGGCCGCCCTGCTGGCCGGGGACTCCGCACGGGCGATCCTCGACCATAACGCTCTGCGCAACCTGTGCGTGGTCACGGGCGTGCTGCCCTCGTGATCACTCCTCCCGCGCGGGCGGCAGCCGCAGGGCGATGACGGCGATGTCGTCGAGGCCGGTGCTGGGCAGGCCGCTGAGCACCTGGTCGCAGAAGCTCTCCAGCGGCTCGGCGGCGAGCGACTCCGCCACCCGGCGCAGCCGTTCGAGACCGAGGTCCAGGTGCTCGCCCGACCGCTCGATGAGCCCGTCGGTGTAGAGCAGCAGCGTGCTGCCCGGCGGCAGCGGCTCGGTCCAGGAGGCGCGGGTCTCGTCGTCGAAGAAGCCGAGCAGCGGGCTGACGGCTTCCTCCAGGAAACGTCCGTGGCCCTGGGCGGTGACCAGCAACGGCGGCGGATGGCCGGCCACCGCGAACCGCAGCCGGTGGCCGCCGTCGCCCTCCTCCACGCGTGCGAACACGCACGTGGCCGTGACCTCGGAGGACAACGACCCCATCGCGACGTTGAGCCGGGTCAGGATCTCGCCGGGCGGCTCGCGGCGGTCCATCGCCAGCGCCCGCAACATGTTGCGCAACTGGCTCATCAGGACGGCCGCCGACAGGTCGTGCCCCGCCACGTCGCCGATGACCAGCGCCGGGACGCCGTCGGGCAGGACGAAGGAGTCGTACCAGTCGCCGCCCACCTCGGCAGCGCTGGGGCTGGCCCGGTAGCGGGCCACGATCCGCAGGCCGGGCAGGCGCGGCGGCTCGGCGAGCAGGCTGTACTGCAGGGCCAGCGCGACCTGCTGGGTGCGCTGGAAGCGGATGGCCCGGCTCAGGGCGTCATGGGCGTGGCCGAACATGTTGCCCAGCAGCGTGATGTCAGCCCGGTTGATCGCCGGACGGTCCCCGCACGTCACCACCCCGACCACGGCGGGCACCGCGCCGTCGACCACGACCGGCAGGACCAGCATGCTGTTGGCGCCGCTGGCGGCCAGCCACGCGCGGGTGCCGACCGGCGCCAGGTCGGGCGGCGGGCACCCGGCGGGGAACGTCTGGAGCACGGGCCGCCGCCGGCGGACGACCGCCACGAAGGCGTTGCCGTCGTCGAGCTGCTCCTCGCTGTACGGCGACAGCGGCACCAGGCCGCGACGTACCGCGGTGACCAGCCGCTCGACGACGAACGGCGTGCCGCCGTGCCGCTCGCCGGTGAGGTCGGTGATGAGGTAGACGCCGCAGCCGTCGGCCAGCTCGGGCACGATGACCTCGGACAGCGCGCCGAGCATCTCCTCCAGGCTGGTGAGCTGGGCCGTGGCCGCCGCGGCGCTGTCGAGCAGGCGCTGCCGCCGCTGCTCCTGCCACTGCTCCTCGATGTCGGTGCACGACCCCACCCACTCCACGACCTGGCCGTTCTCGCAGATGGGCACGGCCCGCATCTGGAAGTGCCGGTAGGAGCCGTCGGCGGTGTGCAGCCGGTAGACGTGCTCCCAGGTCTCGGTGGCCCTGCTGACCGCCCCGGCCCACGACCTGATCGTGTCCTGGCGGTCGTCGGGATGGACCATCCTCAGCCAGCCCTGCCCGCGGTGCCCCTCCCACGGCTGCCCGGTGACACGCTCCCAGCTCGGGCTGGGCTCCTTCACGTAGCCGTCGCGGGTGGTCACCCAGACGATCTGCGCGCTGACCTTCATCAGGCTCTCGTAGCGGCGCAGGATGCGGCGGCGCTCCTCGGCCAGGGCCTCGATCCGGCGGGCCGCGGTGACCTGGTCGGTCACGTCCATCACCACTTCGAGCACGCCGTAGTCGCCCGGCCCGAAGACCACGCGCGACAGGCTGGAGGTGAAGAACCGCGGCTCCTCGCACTCCGGCCCGACGACGTACTCCGGCTCCGCCGTGGTGACGAACGGCTCGCCGGTGGCGTAGACCCGGTCGAACTGCTCGCGGAAGTGCACCTCGACGAACTCCGCGAACGCCTCCTCGATCGGCAGGCCGGTGCGGGTGTCGGCGAACAGGGAGCGGTAGGCGGCGTTGGTGTAGACCAGGCGGTGATCGGGGCCGCGCGCGACCGCCACGCCGACCGGCGCCGGTTCCAGCACCTCGAACGCCAGCCCGCTGCCCGCGGGCTCGCCGTCAGCCCCCATCGTGACCTCCCCCGACGGCCACAGCCTCCCTCCCCCCTACCCGCGCACGATCCGCCCCGAACGCGCGCCGCGGGGGCCGGTCAGCCGCCGGCGCCCGGCGGGACCAGGCCCGACTGCTCCTCCAGGTAGGCGATCGCCCCCACGGCCTCCTCGGCGAAGAACACCAGCTCGGTGAGGGGCAACGGCAGGAAGCCCTCCGCCTCCATGCGCTGGAACTGCTGCTTGAGCCCGTCGTAGAAGCCCGCGGTGTTCAGCAGCACGACCGGCTTGCTGTGCAGGCCGTGCTTGCGCAGCTCCAGGATCTCGGTGGCCTCGTCGAGCGTGCCGCTGCCGCCCACCATGATGACGAAGCCGTCGGCGCGGGACAGGAGCTGCGCCTTGCGCTCGGCCAGGTCGCGGGTGATCATCATCTCGTCGGCGCCCGGACGGGCCTTGTGCGCCAGGAACTCGACCGAGACGCCCACCAGGCGGCCGCCGGCCTCCTGCACGCCGTCGGCCATGACCTTCATCAGGCCGCTGTCGGAGCCGCCCCACACCAGGGTGTGCCCGCCCTTGCCGATGAGCTCGGCGAACTCGCGGGCGGGGCGGGTGTAACGCTCGTCGAGGTCGGCGGCGGAGCAGAAGACGCAGATGTTCACGCCGTCACTGTAGGCGAACCTGTCCAGGCCAGGGCACCTGGGAAGGATCTGCCCAAGATCCGTCGAGCCCGGTGCCCGTCCGTCATGGCGGGGGTACGTCCTGGTCCATGAAGAAAGCCATCAACGTCTGCTTCGGCGTGGACGTGGACGCCGTGGCGGGCTGGATCGGCTCGTACGGCGGCCAGGACTCGCCCAACGACATCCAGCGGGGCGTGTTCGCCGCCGAGGTCGGGACCCCGAGGCTGCTGCGCCTGTTCGCCCGCGAGGGGATCAGGACGAGCTGGTTCGTCCCCGGGCATTCGGCGGAGTCGTTCCCCGACCAGATGCGGCGCATCGTCGAGGCCGGGCACGACGTCGGCGCGCACGGCTACATGCACGAGAACCCGGTCGCGATGTCGGCCCAGCAGGAGGAGGACGTCCTGGCGCGCAGCCTGGAGGTGCTGGACAAGGTGCTCGGCGTCCGGCCCCGGGGCTATGTGGCGCCGTGGTGGGAGATGTCCGCGCGGACCGTCGAGCTGCTGCTGCGCTACGGCTTCGGCTACGACCACTCGCAGTCCTACCGCGACTTCCAGCCCTTCTACGCCCGCAAGGGCGAGCAGTGGACGCACATCGACTACGAGCAGGCCGCCTCGTCCTGGATGAAGCCGCTCGTGCCCGGCCAGGAGGTGGACCTGGTGGAGTTCTCGGCCAACTGGTACCTCGACGACCTGCCGCCGATGATGTTCATCAAGAGCTCGCCGAACAGCCACGGCTTCGTCAACCCGCGCGATCTCGAACAGCAGTGGCGCGACCAGTTCGACTGGGTCTACCGCGAGCTGGACTACGCGGTCTTCCCCGTCACGCTGCATCCCGACGTCAGCGGGCGTCCCCAGGTGCTGCTGATGCTGGAGCGGCTCATCGCGTACATGCGCGGGCACAAGGGGGTCGCGTTCATGTCGATGGCCGAGGCCGAGATCGACTTCCGCGCCCGTTTCCCCTTCGACGGGCGGGCGCGCCCGGCCGACATGCACTGAGCCGTCCCCGGCCGCCGGCCGGGGACGGCTCGGGCCCCCGCCTAGGCCCAGGGCGGGCCGACGACCCAGCTCACGTCCGCCGCCCAGGAGGCGGCGTTGTCGAAGGTGTGCGAGCCGCCGTTGCTCGCGATGTAGACGGTGTTGTCGTAGTGGCGCAGGAACCGGTCGGGGAAGTTGGCGGCGGCGAACGACGTGCCCTGGCCGCTCTTGCCGGCCTGCGGGCAGAAGGTGGCGTCGGCGGCGAACAGCGCGCTGCCGTCGTCGTGCTGCCGGTACAGCTGGTAGTTGCGGTGCCGCAGGTAGTCGCCGGGGTAGTTCCGCGACTCGAACGACACGCACGACGCCCCGGCCAGGCCGCTGCGGACGATCCACGTGGCGTCGCTCCTGTCCAGCGACGAGCTGCCGGAACCGATCACCGACGTGACGACCTGGTCTTTCTGGTGGCGCAGGTAGCGGGTGGTGCAGCAGGCCGTGGTCGCGCGCAGCGAGACGGACGCGCCGGGGGTGAGCGTCCCGTCCGCGCCGCCGCCCGCGGTGGTGTAGCCGGCGGCGACGATGTTCGCCTGCACGGCGTTCTCGGTGGCGTTCGAGGGGTAGCCGGCGGTCATCACGCCCTCGTAGAAGGTGCCCGCGGAGCCGTTGCTGTTGTCGCCGCCGATCCCGAGGATGATCGCGCCCTCCTTCTTCATGGGGTTGTAGCCGGGGGCGTTGGGACGGGGGCCGTCGTAGTAGGTGGACAGGCCGCCGGACTGGGCGTTCCCGGCGCGGATCGCCCAGTGGTTCGGCTCGCCCTTGACGACGGCGGTCAGGTAGCGGTGGCTGACGCTGGGGTCGCCCGGGTTGTAGCCCGGGTTCACGCCGGAGAACAGGCCGTTCTCCAGGTCGGCCATGACCCAGGGGCCGTTGCCGGTGCCGTAGCCCCAGACCTTGATGTCGCCGAAGTAGATGGCCTCCATGGTGCCGTTGCCGTTGTCGCGGCTGTTGGTCTCGGCGTTGCCGTAGTCGAAGCAGCAGCCGCCGTTGTGGTGGGTGCCGTCGAAGACGGCGTACATGCCTTCGGGCTGGTCGCCCTTGGCGATGCCGTTGGTGACGTTGTCGCGGTAGCCGGTGCCGGGGGTGACGCGCACGCCGTACGCCTTGTGGCCGTTGACCATGGTCGGGGCGGCGGTCGCGATCGCGAGGTTGTCGTACCCGCCGGGCGCCGGGCCGGGGAAGCCGCCGGGGGGCGCCTGGGTGAGGTGGTTGCCCCGTCCGGACTGGTCGTAGAGGACCGTGATGAGGCAGGTCGTGCCGGCGCAGAACGTGTCCTGGGCGGCGGCGTCGGCGTAACCGCCCGCGGCGAGCAGGCCGATGTCGCGGGTGGCGTTGTCGGAGGAGCGGCGGACCTGGTAGAGCGGGCCGTTGTAGGCGGCGTACAGGGCGCGGGTCGTGCTGTGGGCCGCGACGCAGGGCGTGCCGCCGGCGGCGTAGATGTCGCACGACTGCTGGGCGGCGGCCAACGCCGCCGAGGGGGCGCCGGCGAGCAGCCCGGCGACGAGCACGACGGCGGCTCCCGCCTTTTCGAGAATGCTTGATCCGGACCGGGACCTCATCAATGGACCTCCGCTTTCCTCGGAAATTCCAGGCATGAGAAGGCGCACTCGCGCACGCCAGAAATGCCCACCCGACCTGCTGCGTCACCGAATAGACGGCGGCGATGTTATCGCTAACATAATTACCGGCAAGAACCTCCGGGCATACGTAAGGGACTTGACCGGCCCACTATGAAACGAAATCCCGCAACCCGTCAAGCTCTGTTCTGCTCGTTTTCAGCGGGCCCGGCTCACGCCGTTTCACACAGCCGCACCACGACGACCGCATCGGACTTCAACCGACCGGCGTAGGCGTCCGCCTGCATCCGGTGGGTGCCGGCGCTCCAGAGGGAGCCGACGGTGAGTGACGCCTGCTTCCAGGCGGGCGAGCTCATCAAGAGGCGATCCGGCCCGTCCGCGCCGTCCTGCCAGCCGCGCCGCCGCAGGCGGTCGTGCGCCAGGCGCAGGGCCTCCTCGAAGGTGGCGGCGCCGAGGTCCAGCACCACGATGTCCTCGACCTGGATCGTGCCGTCATGGGCCAGCTCCGCCTGCTCCTGTCGCACTGTCCGGCCGATCTCCCGGACCTGGGCGAGGGCCGCCGGGTCGGCCTGGAGGCGATGGGGGAACCACTGGGTTCCGCAGGCGGTGAGGGCGGCCGACAGGCAGAGGGCCAGCAGCGCGTTCCTCGTGCGCGGACCGTTCACGGTCACCTCCCGGCGGGAGTCTAGCCGGGCGGAGGGCGGGGGTGATCAACGGATTCTCAACGGGGGCTCAACATCCTTGGGGGCAGGGTGGCCGGGTCTTCGCGTTCACCTCACCACGGAGCTGGGATGACCACTGTCACGTCACGGGACGACCTCGAACTGGAATCGGCGTACGAGGCTCCGCGCACCGACATCGAACGGCGGCTGGCCGGCCTGTGGTCGGCCAAGCTGGGCGTCGCGCCCGTCGGCATCGAGGACGACTTCTTCGAGCTGGGCGGCGACTCCCTGCTGGCGGCCGACGTGCAGTTCGCGATCGACCGGGAGTTCGGCTTCGAGGTGCCCGCCTGGACGCTGTTCCTGTCGCCGACCATCGCCGAGCTGGCCGAGGTGATCGGCTCGCCGGCCCCGCTCGACCATGCGTGACCTCGCCGACCCCGGCCTGTTCGAGGCGGGCGGGCAGCACGAGACCTGGCGGTGGTTGCGCGAGAACGACCCGGTGCACCGGCACGACCGGGGCTTCTGGTCGGTCACCCGGTACGCCGACGTGGACCGCGTCCTGCGCGACCACACGTGCTTCACCAGCGAGCGCGGCACCCTGCTCAACCTCCTGGGCCGCGACGACCCGGCCGCCGGGCGGCAGCTCGCCGCCACCGACCCGCCCGAGCACGACCGGATGCGCGCCCCGCTGCAGAAGGTCATGGGCATGCGCTCGGCCGCGGCCTACGAGCCGTCCGTCATCGCGGCGATCACCGCCCTGCTCGCCCCCGGCCTGGACGGGCCGGAGTTCGACCTGGCCGCCGCCGTACGGGGGCTGCCGCTGGCGCTGGTCGGGCCGCTGCTGGAGCTGCCCCGCGACGACCGTCCGCGCCTGCTGACGCTGGTCATGGCGGCCAGCGCCGAGGACGACCCCGACTTTCAGCTCGCCGGCGACGCGTCCGGGACGCTGCGCCGGGCGCACCGCGAGCTGTTCGCCTACTTCCTGCACCTGGTGCGGGAGCGCGCCCGCAAACCGGGCGACGACCTGATCAGCCTGATGGTGTCGCAGGACGGCGGCCGGATGGACCCCGGCACCGCCGTCTCGAACTGCTACAGCCTGCTGCTGGGCGCGAGCGTCACCCTGCCGAACGTGGCCAGTTCGACGGTGTTCGAGCTGGCCAGGGGCGGCGGCTACCGCGATTGGGCCGGCCGTCCGGACCTGCTGCGCGACGGGGTCGAGGAGGCGTTGCGCTGGGCGTCGCCCGGCAGTCACTTCATGCGGCACACGACCCGGCCGGTGCGGCTGTCGGGCGTGGAGCTCGCGGCGGGCGAGCCCGTGGTCGCCTGGATCGGCTCGGCCAACCGCGACCCCGCCGTCTTCGCCGACCCCGACACGTTCGACCCGGCCCGCACGCCCAACCGCCACCTCGCCTTCGGCAGCGGACACCACTACTGCATCGGATCCCACCTGGCCCGGCTGACGCTGCGGCTGTTCTTCGCGACGCTCTTCGCGACCTTCGCCGACGTCGAGGTGGCCGGCGAACCGGTCCGGGTGCGATCGACCTTCCTCACCGGTTTCAAGAAGCTGATCATCTCGGGGACGCCCAGGAGAGGCCAATGACGACAGAGATCCCGTTCACCTACGCCCAGCAGCTGCTGCTCGGGCTGGAGCAGGCCGTGCCGGGGAGCGTGGTCAACTCGACGTTCATCGTGCGGGCGGCCTACCGGGTGGCGCACGAGGTGGACGCCGGCGTGCTGCGCCTGGCCGTGGACGACGTCGTGGCCAGGCACGACGCGCTGCGCACGGCCGTGTCGCGCGACCCGGACGGCGAGGTCCGGGCGCGGGTGCACGAGAGCGCGCCGGGCCGCCTGCTGGTGCACGACGTGGACGACGAGGACGCCTTCCTCGCGATGGCCACCGGATCGGCGTACCCGCCGGAGGAGCCGCCGTTGTTGTGGGTGCACCTGGGCCGGTGCGCGGACGGCACGAGCCTGCTGGTGATCGTCGCCCACCACCTCACCTCCGACGCCTGGTCGCTGCCGCTGCTGGCGCGCGACCTGTCGGACGCCTACACCGCCCGGCTGCGCGGCGGGCCGCCGCCCGGCTCCGCCGTCATGGGGTACGCCGAGGTCGCCGCCGACGACTTCTCGCCCGCCTGGGAGCGGACGATCACCGACGCGCTGCCGTACTGGAAGGAGCGGCTGGACGGCGTGGCGGAGCTCGCCATGCCGGTGCCGACGCCCGGCAGGCGCGGCGACCAGCGGACGTGCCGCTTCACCGTGCCCGGCCCGCTGTGGCGGGACCTGGGCCGGGTGGCCCGCCGCCGCCGGACCACGCCGTTCACCCTGCTGCTGACGGCGTTCACCGCGTCGGTCTGGGCCGGGCGCCACGACGCGGTCGTGCCGGTCATCACCGCGGGGCGCAAGCCGTCGGAGTGGTACACGGCCGGGTTCATGCTCAACATGTTGTGGCTGCGGATCACCACCGGCGACCCCGCCGACCTGGACGAGCTGAGCCGCCGCGCCGACGAGGCGTGCCGGGCGGCCTACCGGCACGACGTGCCGCTGCTGCGGGTGCTGCCCGAGGCGCCGGAGCTGGCGGCCGTGATGTTCGACCCGTCGGAGGTCGTCGAGCGCGCCTTCCCGGTGTTCCAGCTCATCCCCAGGACGCCGTTCGCCCCCACCGCCGAGGACCCGGCGCTGGTGCTGACGCCCGTGCCGGAGGAGCGGCAGCCCGCGCCCGTGATGCCGGTGCACCTGCTGTGGTCGATGCGGGTGGACGAGGAGGTGGTCGGCATCGTCGCCTACGAGGCCGCGATGTTCGGCCGGGACTGGGTGGAGGCGAAGGTCGCCGGGTTCCTGCGCGTGCTGGAGCGGCTGGCCGATGCTTGAGCTCATCGAGCCGCACCTGGGCGGCGCGGCCACGGCGATCGCCGACCGCGAGGGCGAGCTGTCCTACCGGGACCTGGACCGGATCAGCGCCGGGCTGGCCAGGGTGTTGCTGGACGCGGGCCTGCGCCCCGACGAGCCCGTGGTGATCCACGCGCATCTGTCCCGGTGGGCGGTGATCGGCATGCTCGCCGTCCTGCGGGCCGGCGGCCGTTACGTGGCCATCGACGCCGCCTTCCCCTTCCAGCGCCAGCAGGACGTCGCGCAGGCGTGCGGGGCCCGGATCGCGCTCATCGAGCCCGACATGATCGTCCCGCTGACCGGCCCGGCCCGGCGCGTGGAGATGTCCGGCACGGAACTGCCGGACGGGCCGCTGCCCGCGACCTCGGCGCGGCTCGCCTACACCTGCTTCACCAGCGGCTCGACGGGCACGCCGAAGCCCGTCACCGTCTCGCGCGCCGCCCTGGCCTGGTCGACCGGGGCCCGGCTGGCCCACTACGCGGCGCCGGTCACCGGGTTCCTGCTGTGCTCGTCCATCTCGTTCGACAGCTCGGTCGCCGGCATCTACTGGACGCTGGCCTGCGGCGGCAGGCTGGTCATCCCGAGCCAGCGCCCGTCCGACCTGGCCGCCGTCGCGCGCTTCGCCGTCGAGCACCGGCCCTCGCACCTGCTCATGGTGCCGTCGTTCTACGGGCTGGCGCTCCGCAACGGCCTGGCCGACGCGTTCGGGTCGCTCGGCACGGTGATCGTCGCGGGCGAGACGTGCCCGCCCGCGCTGGTCGGGGAGCACTACGCGGCGCTGCCCGGCGCGGTGCTGCACAACGAGTACGGCCCCACCGAGTGCACCGTCTGGAGCACGGTCCACCGCTGCCTCCCCGAGGACGCGGCGGCGGCCCGGGTGCCGATCGGCCGCCCGGTCCCGGGGGCGCGGGTGTCGATCGCCGATCCCGGCCCGGACGGCGTCGGGGAGCTGGTGATCTCCGGCCCCGGCCTGGCCGAGGGCATCGGGGACGCCTACCGTACCGGCGACCTGGTCTCCCTGCGCCAGGACGGCGAGCTGCTGTTCCACGGCCGCGCCGACCACCAGCTCAAGCTGGGCGGCGCGCGGCTGGAACGGGCGGAGATCGAGCACGCCATGGCGGGCTTCCCCGGCGTGCTGGCCGCCGCCGTCGGGGTCGCGCGGGCCGGTTCCGGACCGGCCCGGCTGAAGGGCTACCTCGTCACCGGCGAGGACCGGATCGACCGCCGGGCCCTGCGCGCCCACCTGCTGGACCGGCTGCCGATCGTCGCCGTCCCGACGGTGTTCCAGCGGCTGGACGCGCTGCCGCGGCTGCCCAACGGCAAGGTCGACTACAACGCCCTCGACGGCGGCTGACCGCCTCCCGGGATGATGGGGGCGTTCCGTACGCGGTCGCCGGGAACCGCTCGCGGCCGGTCAGGCAACAACAGTTGTCCTGATTCATCGCCGAAAGGCCACGAAGTGAGCGCCCCGAACCCTACGGAAGGTGATGACGCCTCCCATGTCCAACGCTCCCTGCACGAACCGGAAGCCTTCGCCGAGCTGTTCCGCCGGCACGCCTCCGGCATCACCCGGTACGTCACCAGACGGCTGGGGGCCGACGCCGCGGACGACGTCGTGGCGGAGACGTTCCTGACGGCGTTCCGGCAGCGCGGCCGTTACGACCTGTCCCGCCCGCACGCCCGTCCCTGGCTGTACGGCATCGCCACCAACCTGATGGGCCGCCACGTGCGCACCGAGGTGCACCAGCTTCGCGTGCTCGAACGCACCGGCACCGACCCGGTCACGGCCTCCTTCACCGACCGCAGCGACGACCGGGTCAGCGCCGCCGCTGCCCGCCGCCGCCTGGCCGGGGCGCTGGCGACGCTGCCCCGGGGGCACCGGGACGCGCTGCTCCTGGTCGCCTGGGCCGGGCTGACGTACCCCGAGGTCGCCGAGGCGCTGGACGTACGCGTCGGAACCGTGCGGTCGCGGATCAACCGGGCCAGGGAGAAGTTGCGCGGGGAGCTCGGCGGAGTCAACCCCATGGCCATCGTCAGCGAGGAGCCCGTCCATGAATGAGATGACCGAGCTCGAACGCCTCCGCTCCGAGGTGCCCGCGCCCGCCGCGGACGCGCTGGCCGCGCAGGAGGGCCGCTTCCTGGCCGCGCTGGCCGCGGAGGGGGACCGCTCCCCGGCCGCGCCGCGCGTTCCCCGGCGCGGCCGCTTCCTGCTCGCGGGGCTGCTGGCGGCCGCCGTGCTCGCCGCCGTGCTTGCCGCCGTGGCCGTGCTGGGGCCGGTGGTGGCCGGTCGCGACGCCCGTCCCGCCGCGTACGCCAACGCCGCCATCGACATCGAGCTGCGCGGCGACGAGTACGTGGCCACGATCAAGGACCCGTTCGCCGACCACGCCCTCTACAACGAGGCGTTCCGGGCGATGGGCCTGGACGTCGCCCTCGACCTGCGGCCCGCGTCCCCCACGGCGGTCGGCGAGGTCTTCCGGCTCGGCTTCAGCGGCACGACCGAGAGCGACCGCATCGGCGGCACCCTGCGTCCGAAGGGCTGCACCCCCGGACGGCCCGGCTGCGCTCTCACCGTCACCGTCTCCAAGGGCTTCGGCGGCAAGGGCGTGCTCTACCTGGGCCGCCCCGCCAGGCCCGGCGAGCCGTACCAGAACAACGCCGACGCCGGCCGGAAGGGCGAGGCCCTGGAGGGGTACGTCGCGGACGGCCGCACGGTCGCCGAGGTCCTGGCCGAGACGCGCAGGCGGGGGCTGGAGGTGACGTTCCAGATCATCGAACCCGCTCCCGACGGGAACGGCTTCTCGGTGAACCCGCGCGAGCAGTCGGCGAAGGTGGGCGGCCACTGGGTGGTGTGGGCCGCCGAGCCGCAACGGCAGGGCGCGGTGCGGCTCCTAGTGTCGGAGAAGCGCGTGCCGAGGAACCCGGTGAGCGGCGAGTGACCTCGCGTCTCCTCTCACACCTCGCGCTATTTCCGGCGAAATGATGGCCCATGAGCGCACATAGGCAGAGGTGTCCGAACAAATGATTCGATGAGGAGATCCGCCATGGGAACCGCCCGTGGATGACGAGCGGTCGGCCAGGTTCGAGGCCGCCTACGACCGGGCCTACGGCCAGATCACCGCCTACGCCGTACGCCGGTGCGACTCGCCTCAGGACGCCGCCGACGTGGTGGCCGAGACCTTCACCGTCGCCTGGCGGCGGGTGGACGAGCTGCCGGAGGGCCCGGAGGCCACCCTCTGGCTGTACGGGGTGGCGCGCAAGGTGCTGGCCAACCACTTCCGGGGCGACAACCGCCGTAGGGAGCGCACGGCCGAGCTCGACGCCGAACTGGCCGACCGGTACGGCCACTCGCCCGACACCCAGGTCGAGCTGGACGCGATCGGCCGGGCGTTCCGCAGCCTGCCCGACGACGACCGGGAGCTGCTGTCCCTGGTCGCCTGGGAGGGGCTGGAGCGCGAGGAGATCGCGAAGGCGCTGGGGCTGTCCCGCAACGCCGTGCGCATCAGGCTGCACCGCGCCCGCAAGCGCCTGTCGCGCGCTCTGACGTCGGCGGGCGTGCACGTCACCGCAGAGAGCCGGCTGGTCCCGGCGGAGAGGCCGTTGGGGGGAGCGCTGTGAAGGACACCGAGAAGGACACCGTGAAGAAGGTCGACGAGATCGCGGCGATCAGGGCGTTGGCCCGGGTCGCGCCGGGCGAGCGGGCAGGTGAGCCGTCCGGCGCGGGGGCGCGGGCGCTGCTGGCCGCGATCACCGCCGAAGAGCCGGGGCCGGGGCCGGGCCCGGCCCCACGGGTGCGGCGGGGCGTCAGGCCGAGGCGGCTGGCGTTCGGGCTGGCCGCCTCGGTCGCGCTGGCCGCGGGTGTGGTGACGGTCCCGATCGCGCTGAAGGACGGCGCGCCCACCTCGTGGGCCGTCAACCTGGACGACGGGACGGTGACGATCCAGATCCGCGACTTCGACGACGCGCCGGAGCTGGAGCGGCGGCTGAAGGAGCTGGGTGTGCCCGCGATGGTGGACCACGTCCCCACGGGCATGATGTGCCGCGAACCGCGCGGGAAGCACGTGGAGAACATCCCACGCGGTCTCTACAGCGTGCCGGAGAACATCCCGGGCGAGACCGAGGGCTGGCAGATGCGCATCAACAGCAAGCTGTTCGGTCCGGGCCAGACGTTCGTCTGGACCATCAGCGGCAAGACCGGCATGACCACGACGTACCTGATGGAGGGCCCGGTGTCGCCCTGCGAGCCGGTGCCCGCGCCCACGCCGCGGCAGATCGAGCCGGAGTTCCGCGTCGCCACCGACAAGGGCCGCTCGCTGGCGGGCCTGCGGGTGGACGAGAAGACGGTCGGCGAGGTGCTGCCCGAGCTGCGGAAGCGCGGCAAGAAGGTGATCTTCGCCGTCATCTCCGTCCCGCCCGGCAACCCGGGAGGGTACGGCATCGACCGCACCCAGAGCACGCCCGTCGGCGACAACTGGGTGGTCTGGGAGGCGGAGGAGAACGCCAAGGGGGTGATCCAGCTGCTCGTGACGGAGGAGCGCCTGGACAAGAACCCGGTCTACGGCGGCCCCCGCGACGCGGTCATCAAGGACTGACCGGCGGTCCCGCGCGCCTCCCGGGGAGGCGCGCGGGACGGTCACCAGGCGAGCGGCCCCTCGGCGTCGAAGTAGCCGCCGGTGGGGCCGTCCGGTCCCACCTGGGCCATGCGCACGATGATCTCGGCGCCCTGCTCGACGGTCTGCCGGCCGCTGTTGCCGTTCAGGTCGGTACGGGTGAAGCCGGGTTCGACCGCGTTGATCCGCATCTGCGGGAACGCCTTCGCGTACTGGACGGTGACCATGTTGACGGCCGCCTTCGAGGCCGGGTAGGCGACGCCCGGGTAGGGATAGCCGGGCCTGCCGGGGTCGGTCATCCGGGACAGCGAGGCCAGGCCGCTGCTCACGTTGACGACGACCGGCGCGCCGGATCGCCGCAGCAGCGGCAGGAAGGCGTGGAGCACGCGCACCATGCCGAACACGTTCGTCTCGAACGTGCGCCGCATCATCTCGGCGGTCACCTCCGCCGCCCCGGCCACCACCTGGCCGTCGTCCCCCATCTCCACCTGGATGCCGGCGTTGTTGACCAGCACGTCCAGCCCTCCGTCCGCCTCGACGGCCCGCGCCGCCGCCGCCACGGACGCGTCGTCGGTGACGTCCAGCGCCACCGCCCGCGCGCCCAGCCGCTCGGCGGCCAGCCGTCCACGTCCGGCGTCCCGGCTCGCGACGTAGACGGTGTGCCCCGCGCCGACGAGCCGCCGCGCGGTCTCGAACCCGAGCCCCTTGTTGGCCCCTGTGATCAGTGTCGTCGTCATGGACGCGACGCTAGGAATTCGAGCGCGCTCGAAGTCAATTCGCCCTGATGGTCCTTGGCACGGGCGCACCGGCGCACCTCGAGGACGACGGCGACGCTTCGTACCTGCCGGTATCCGCCGGGGCCGTACTCGTCAGGTGTCGGCTCGCCGACGTCGGAAACCTGCACGTCGGCCCATGTGTCCAGCGGGTCGTCGGGCCAGCTGTGGACACGCCGGTAATGAGCCGGCGCCGACAGAAGACGGACCGCTTCGTCGTCACGGGCGGCGATGGCCGCCAGATACGCGCGCACCACCACATCGGCGGCCGCGTCCCTCTTCGGCATGGTGACCGGCGGCCCCTGCGCGACGGAGCAGGTGGAACAGCCCGCACCACAGCACACCAGGAGCAGGGCGGCCAGCGTCGCGAGCAGCTTTCTCATCATCAACCCCTCGTCCTTCCCGCTCCTACGGCCGAATGCGGGGAGAGGGCGTCATCGATCTCCTCCGCCTGTTCCGATGCGCTGATCATGATCCATCAGATCGACCCTCATCGCATGGAATTGACCCGATTCGGATACACCCCCGCCCCCCGCCGGAGCCGGTCGCGGTTGGCCCTGGCCGGACATCTCTGCCAAGATCACCGTGTTTCGCCCCGCCTTGACCGAGGAGCCCTGTGGACAGGAGACGTTTTCTCACCCTGACCGGTGTCGCCGGACTGGCGGCCGCCACAGTGCCCGCCACAGTGCCCGCCGGGCCCGCCTTCGCGGCGGCCTACCCGTCCGCGGACGCCGGGCTGACCGCCGAGGCGCATGCCAAGCTGGCCGAGCTGGCTCCCTACGGCGTCACGGCGCTCGCCTTCACGCCGTCCGGCGGCTGGGTCATGGTCACGCAGGACGGGCGGTACTTCGCCCGCGGCATCCCCGACGCCTGCTTCACGGAGTTGGGGGCGCTGGTCAAGGCCGGCCGGAAGGTCAACGCCATCGCCTTCCCGCCGGAGGGCGGCGACCGCTGGGTGATCACCACCGACAAGGGCGTGTCGTCCCGCGGCCTGCCCGCGGCGTGCCTCAGCCGGATCAAGGCGTACTACACCGCCGGGCAGCAGGTCGTGGACGTGGCCTTCCCACCCGCCGGGGGCGACCGCTGGACGGTCGTCGCGTCCGGCGCCTTCCAGGCCAACGGCGTGGACGACGAGTGCTACCAGATGATGCGCAACCTGACCCAGGGCGGCCGCCGGCTGACCCGCGTCGCCTTCCCCAAGGCGGGCGGCTGGGCCCTGGTCGCGCAGGACGAGTTCCACGCCCGCGGCATCGACGACGCCTGCTTCGCGAAGATGAAGAGCCTGGCCGGCGGCGGCTGGCAGCTGCACAACGTGGCCTTCCGGCCGGGCGGCGGCTGGGCGCTGTGCTCCCGGGGCAAGGCGCCCGCGCTGCCCGCCGACCGGGTGCGCCAGTTCGAGAACGCGGTCGGCGGCTCGACCATCTGGCAGCGGATGAGCGCGTACAAGACGCCGGGCGTGGCGGTCGCGGTGGTCGTCGGCAACAAGATCGCCTGGTCCACCGGCTACGGGCGGCTCGCCGCCGGCGGCGCCCCCGCCGCGCACCCGGAGAGCGCGTTCCAGGCCGCCTCCATCAGCAAGGCCGTGGCCGCGGTGGGCGTGCTGCGGCTGCTCCAGACGCGCAAGATCGCGCTCACCGCCGACGTCCGCCCGCATCTCGGCTGGACGCTGCCGGCCCGCTCGTGCGTGTCACCGACGGCGGTGCCGACCGTCGAGCAGCTGCTGACGCACCGGGCCGGGGTCGTCGGGCGCGGCTCCACCTCGCCCGCCGGAGCCTGCTCCGGCTTCGACGCCGGCGGCGGCGGCTTCGCCGGGTACGGCGCCGCCGCCACGGTCCCGTCACTGCTCCAGGTCATGAACGGCGAGGGCAACTCCCCCAGGATCGAGCTGTCCACGGAGCCGGGCGCCGAGTACCACTACTCCGGCGCCGGGTACGTGCTGCTGCAGCGCATGGTGGAGGAGCTGACCGGCAGGTCGCTGGCCGACTACATGGGCCAGGAGGTGTTCGCCCCGCTGGGCATGGCGGGCAGCTCGTACGCGCTCTCCCCCGCCTTCGAGCTCGCCTCCGGCCACACCTCCACCGGGACGGTCATCCCGGGCGGCCACAACCGGTATCCCGAGTCCGCCGCCGCCGGCCTCTACACGAACGTGCTGGACCTGTGCCGCCTGGTGTCGTACCTCAACCGGGCCTGGACCGCCACCGGCGACATCGCCGGGCCGCTCACCCGCGCGTCGGTGCGCTCGCTGCTCACCGAAGGCCCGCAGCCCGGGATGGGACGCGGCCTGTTCGTCGCCGGCTCCGGCACCCAGAACTTCTCCTACACCCACGACGGCTCCAACTACGGCTTCAGATCGGTGTTCAAGGGCTATCCGGAGCTCGGCGCGGGCTACGCCGTGCTGGCCAACGGCAACGACACGGCGCTGGTCAACGAGGTCGCCGCGGCCGTCAGGTCGGTCTACGGCTGGGCGTAGGGCACGGCGAGGCGGCGAGGGCGTCCCTCAGCAGTCGTCGGCCTGGGCCACGCCCAGGCCGATCACGACTCGCCGCGTCTGAGCTGCGAGGTCGCGGGTAGGGCCCCTGGCATGGACAACGAGCGGAGAGCGGCTGGGACCGTCATCGTCGTGGGGGCCGGGATGGCGGGGCTGGCCTGCGCGGTGCGGCTGCACGAGGCCGGTGTGCCGGTACGGGTGCTGGAGGCGTCCGACGGGGTGGGCGGCCGGGTGCGCACCGACGTCGTGGACGGGTTCCGGCTGGACCGCGGCTACCAGGTGTTCAACACCGCCTACCCCGAGGCCCGCCGGCTGCTCGACCTGGACGCGCTCGACCTGCGCCCGTTCGCCTCGGGCGTGATCGTCCAGGGGACGCGGGCCAGGGCCAGGGTGATGCTGCCGTGGCGGCATCCCCGGCACGCGCTGAGCGGGCTGCTGACCGGCCTCGGCACGCCGCGCGACGACGCCGTGCTCGCCGCCCTCACAGCCCGTGACCTGGTGCTGCCCGCGTCCCGGCTGCGCGGCGGGCCCGACCGGCGCACCGACGACGAGCTGCGCGCCTGGGGCATGTCGGAGAAGATGATCGACTGCCTGATGCGTCCCTTCCTGGCCGGGGTGCTCCTGGAACGCGACCTGGAGACCTCCAGCCGGATCTTCCACCTGTTCTGGCGGTCGTTCGCGCGCGGCACCATCGCGGTGCCCGCCCTGGGCATGGGCGAGATCCCGCGCCGGCTCGCCGACCGGCTGCCGCCGGGCACCGTCACGCTCGGCGCCCGTGTCATCGAGGTGAGCCCCAGCGGCGTGCGGCTCGCCGACGGCGCCACGGTCGTGGGCCGGGCCGTGGTGGTGGCCGCCGACCCGGCTGCCGCGGGCCGCCTGCTGAGCGGGATCGAGACGCCGGAGATGCGCGCGGTGACCACCTTCTACCACGCCGCGCCCCGCTCCCCCATGCGCGAGCCGATCCAGGTCGTGGACGCCACCGGGGCCGTCACCGACACCCTGGTGCTCACCGACGCGGCCCCCGGGTACTCCGCCGACGGGCGGGCGCTGGTGTCCACGTCGGTCCTGGGCCTGGCCGACGACGAACGCGCGGTCCGCCGCCGCCTGACCGAGATCTACGGCGACACCTCCGGCTGGGAGCACGTGGCGACGTACCAGGTGCCGGCGGCGCTGCCGGCGATGCGGCCGCCGTACCCGCTGCGCAGGCCCGTGCGGCTGCGGGCCGGCCTGTACGTGTGCGGCGACCACCGCGACACCGGCTCCCAGCAGGGGGCGCTGGTGTCCGGCCGGCGCGCGGCCGACGCCGTGCTCGACGACCTTCGGTCGCTGCGCGCCGAAAGCCTGGCCGCCCTCGACCGGGCGGCGCTCTAGCGGCCCGCGCTCACAGCTCGCGCAGGGCCTGCATGGCCTCGCGTTCGATGCGCGCGAGGTCGTGCAAGACGGTCCCGGCCTGTTCCAGGTACGCCGCCTCGCGCCCCTCGCCGGCCTTGGCGATCAGGGCGGCCACGTCCGTCCACAGGGCGGCGGCCTCAGCGTACAGGCGGTGGCCGGCGCGCAGGCGGTCGTCGTCGACGAATCCGGCGCACTCGCCGAGGAAGTCCCGGTAGAGGGCGCGGAACAGGCCGCCGCCGGTGCCGCCCCTCTCCATGAGGAGGGCGGCCGTCGACAGGTCACGCGCGGGCTCGGCCACGCGGTCCAGCCACTTGGGCACCAGGCGGGCGGCCTTGTCGATGCCGCGGTGGCCCAGGTTGGCGATGGGCGCGGCGAGGAACGCCTCCGCGCACGCCCTGATCGCCGGGACGGCCCGCTCCCGCCAGGCGGGCGGGCCGCCCGGCAGGGTGAGGGTGAAGGACCGGTTCCTGGCGGTCATCGGGCCGCGTTCGGACCGCGCCGCCGCCAGGCTGTCCCGGCTCGTCCGCACCGCGCCGCCCTGTTGCGCGGTGTCCACCAGGTACGCCTGCCGCTCGTCGTAGCCGTACATCGCGACGACGTGGCCGCCGAAGTGCACCTTCGAGCCGAAGTAGTCCAGGTGGTGGCTGTCGAGCTGGAGGCCGACCGGCAGGCCGTCGTCGATGCGGGCGGCCACGTTCTCCCAGGCCCTGCGGGCCGAGCCGGTCTCGGCCACGTCCAGGGTCAGCCCGAGCCTGGCGGCCAGGTTCCTGGTGAGCTCGAACGGCTTGACCCGGCCGCCCAGGAACGGGACGTCCATGCCCTTGGCGTCCCAGTAGACGAAGGACAGGCCCGAGCCGAGCCCGAACAGCATGGGCTCGGACAGGTCGAGCCCCTGGTGGCGGAGCAGCACCCCCAGCGCCGTCGTCTCGCAGTGCTCCATGCCGCGAGCCTCGATGCCTTCCACGATGGTCATGCGTCGCTCTCCTCTGGCCGGTTCGATCATCGGGCGCGGGGCCGCCGGCCGGTCCGGCCCCGTCAGGCAGCCTGCGGCCTCCCACGGGGGGAGAGTCCATCGTCCCGCTCCCGCCGCGCGGCCCGGTGGGCGGTGAGGGCGCCGGTCGCGCAGAGGGCCGCGAAGCCGAACAGCACGTACCGGGCCGAGTCGAGCATGGAGGCGCCGCCGAGGTTGACCAGGATGCCGGCGACCGCCGTGCCGAACGCGACGGACAGGCTGGTCACGGTGGCGATCGCCGCGGCCGCCCGGCCGCCTTCGGCCGGGTCCGGCGTGCCGGTCAGCACGGCCACGGACAGGTGCGGGTAGGCCAGGCCGATCCCCGCGCCGGCCGCGAACAGCACCGGCACCCAGACCAGCACCAGCCATCCCGGCGGGTCCGTACGCTGCATCAGCCCCTGGACGAGCAGACCGGCCGCGAGCAGCAGCGGGCCGGCCACCCGCAGCCGCCGCACCGCGCGCCGCCCGCCCACGGACGAGCTGCCGATCTGGGTCGCCGACCAGCCGAACGAGACGGCCGCGGCGAAGAACCCGGCCACCAGCGGCGGCAGCCCGGCCAGCCGCTGCGCGAACAGCGGCAGGAACGACTCGACCGCGACGCCGAAGGTCAGCATTCCGATCGTCAGGTAGACCCACTTCAGCGGCGAACCCGGCCGGTAGGTCTCCGCCGGGAGGACCCTGTGCTCGCTGCGCCGCTCGTGGACGACGAACCCCACGGCCGCCAGCAGCGCCACTGCGAGGACGGCGGTCTTGGCGAGCGTGCCGGCGACCACCGCCGCCACGCTCACCGCCCCCGCGACCGCCGTCACCAGCAGCGACGAGCCCACCGGCACCCGCACCCGGCCGGCACCGCCGTCGCGCGACGCGTCGCCCCGGCCGCGCAGGGCCCGCGGGACGACCAGGCCGCAGCCGGCCCCGAGCACCGCCATCGCCGCGAACGCCGGCCGCCACGCCCCGAACTGCGCGAACAGCCCGCCGAGCGCCGGTCCGGCGAAGTTGCCGACGCCGTACATCGCCGACATGAGCGCGGTGCCGCGCGTCCAGAGCCGGGCCGGCAGGGCCGACCGGACGACGGCGAACCCGAGCCCCGACAGCAGCCCGGCGCCGAGCCCCTGCACCCCGCGCGACACCAGCAGCACCGCCATCGCCGGGCTCACCGCGCAGGCCAGCGAGCCCGCGGTGAACGTGGCGAACCCGGCGAGGTAGGAGCCGACGGTCCCCCACGCCGACAGCGACCGGGCGGTGAGCATGGTGGCGATCACCATGGCGACCAGGTAGACCGTCATGTTCCAGGCGTAGAAGCTCGCCCCGCCGAGCTCGGCCACCGCGGTCGGCAGCAGCCCGGCGGCCAGGTAGATGTTGATCGCGCCGGCGAGCACTCCCCCGGCCGGCACGACGGCGGCCCCGAGATGCTCCCGTCCCAGCAGCTCCCGCCAGGTGGCGGGGGCCTCCTGCGCGCGGCTCATCCGCGTGCCTCGGCCGTGCGGGCGGGCGGGGGCGGCGGCGGGACCGGCGTCCCGTGCGCGGGCTCGGTTTCGGTTCTCATGACTTCAAGGCTGTCGTTGAACCGCTCCCGGAAGCTTCGCGCCGGCTGCGGCGGGCGGCGCTGGGCCTCTGGGTGGCGCGCCCTCAACCGCCGGTGCAGCCCCGCCGGTCAGCTGTAGGCGCGGATCGTCCGGTCGAGCCACTCCGCGTATGCCGGCACGCTGGTGTACAGACCGGGGCCTTCCGCGCAGGACGGGCTCTTGGCGCCGGGCCCCGAGGTGACCCCGATGAGCTCCCATCGGCCGTTCCTGCCCCGCTGCAACTGCGGGGAGCCGGAGTCGCCGTTGCACGCCATCGCCTTGGGCACCCGGCTGACCGTGCACAGGCGGGTGCCGCTCGCGTATCCGGGCCCGCACTCGGACGGAGCGCCGCGGCGCGTGTCGAGCTGGTTGAGCCGCGGGGACATCTTCCAGTCGGCCGGGTCGGGCTTGGACTCGGTGACGCCGAAGCCGATGATCCGGGTCGGGGTGCCGGGCCGTCCCGGCCGCGCGGCGATCGGCACGGGCTTCTGGGTGACCGGACGGTCGAGGCGGACCAGGGCGATGTCGTTCCTGTTGGGCGTGTTCTGGGAGTAGCGGGGGTGGAGCACGGCCTGGGCGATCTCGCGCACCTCCCCGCCGGACTTGCGCTGGTCGCTGCCGACGCGGACGGTTCCCTTCGGGATCGACCCGATCTCCATGTCCAGGCAGTGGGCCGCGGTCACCACCCACTGCGGCGCGATCAGCGCCGCTCCGCACACGCCGTCCGTGAGCCCCATGGCCGGGGCCTTGATCGGGATCGAGGCCATGAACGGGTACGCCTCCGTGGCCTTCCCGCCGTTGACGATCGCCCCGGCGCCGCCGGCGGTGACGGCGAGACAGGCGGCGCCCGCCACGGCGACGACGGCGGAACGGCCCAGGACACGACCCAGCGATTTACGACTAAACAACGGATTTATCCATTTCAGTGCGTGATTACGATGAAAACACGCTATCTGCGAAGAATTCGCCCGCATCAGTACGCCAGCACGCCAACCCGCGGTAGGGACAACCCCCCTCACGACGTGCTGTGGTTTTCCGCAGCAGGACTGGGCGGAGCACCGCATTCCGCCGTACGGCCGATCTTCCTAACGTTGACCGCATGATGCAGACGATGATGAACGTGCTGGTGGCGGCGACGATGGCGGCGGGCGCGCCGGGCGCCGGAGTGGGCAAGGAGCTGGCCGGGATCGTGGCGGGACAGGGCGCGACGGCGGCCCTGGCCCGGGTCACCGACGAGCGCGGCACCTGGACGGGCGCGGCGGGCGTCCGCGACGTCGAGCGCGGCGGACGCCCCTCGCCGGGCAGCTACTTCCGGATCGGCAGCGTGACCAAGACCTTCGTCGCCACCGTGGTGCTCCAGCTCGTGGACGAGGGGAAGCTGAAGCTGGACGACCCGATCGGCGACCACCTGCCCGGCCTGGTCCCCGGCGGCGACCGGATCACGGTCCGCGGCCTCCTCGACCACACCAGCCACCTGTACGACTACATGAGCGAGCCCGGCTACTCCACCAACCGCTGGCGCGGCGAGGCCCGTTTCCGCTCCTACCGGCCGGGCGAGCTGCTCAAGGTGGCCTTCGCCAAGAAGCTCCCCGACGACGGCAAGTGGCACTACTCCAACACCAACTACGTGGTGCTCGGCCTGCTGGTGGAGAAGCTGACCGGCCACACGTACGGCGAGGAGGTCGCCCGCCGGATCCTGCGCCCGCTGGGCCTGCGCCACACGCTGGTCCCCGGCGACCGGGCGGGCCTGCCGTCCCCCCACGCCAAGGGGTACGAGCCGATGCCCGGCCTCGTGGACGCCACCCGGATGAACCCCTCGCTGGACTGGGCCGCGGGAGAGATGATCTCGACCGCCGCGGACCTGGAGCGGTTCATGTCCGCCCTGCTGGGCGGCAGGCTCACCAGCGCCGCGTCCCTGAAGGCCATGCGCACGACCGTCGAGACGGGCGCCGGGTTCCGCTACGGCCTCGGGCTTCAGGCGTACGCGCTGCCGTGCGGCACGGTGTGGGGGCACAGCGGGGAGCTGATCGGCTACCTGACGTTCGCGTTCCGCTCGGACTCGGGCAAGTCGCTGACCCTGTCGCTCAACCCCTCGACCAGGAACCCGTCCACGGCGGAGATCATGGGCATGGCCGTCAAGGTATTCTGCGGGACCGCGGGCTGAGCAGGCCCCCGAGACCACGAGGAGGACCCGTGACGACTCCGACGGACGGCCCGACGGGCGAGCCGCCGCTCGCGGGCGCCTTCCGGCTCCCGGACGGCTCCTGGATCCGCGGCCGGGGCCTGCGCCACCCGCTGCCGGACGGCCCGGCGCCCGGCTTCGGCCTCTACCTGGGGTCGGCGCGGCTCACCCGCCGCCACGAGGACGGGCTGCGCTGGCCGCACGAGTGGATCGAGTGGCCCGACTTCCTGCTGCCCCGCGACCGTGACGCGGCCGTGGAGCGGATCGGCGACCTGCACCGGCGGGCGCGGGCGGGCGAGGCGGTCGAGGTGGCGTGCGGGGGCGGCGTGGGCCGCACCGGCACCGTCGTCGCCTGCCTGGCCGTCCTGGCCGGTCTCGACCCGGCCGACGCCGTCGCCTGGACGCGCGAGCACCACCATCCCCGGGCGGTCGAGACCCCGTGGCAGCGCCGCTGGATCCTGCGCTTCCCGGGCCCGGCGCGGGGCTAGGCCGGTCCGCGGGTCTCGCCGGTCCGGGGCTCGGTGAGCAGGCCCTCTTCGAGGACCACGCCGAGCTGGAGCTCGCGGTATCCGGCGTCCTCGAACAGGACCGTCAGGCGGTCCTCGCCGCGCTGGATGACCTGGCCGGGCCCCCACGCGCGGTGTTCCACCCGGGCGTGCAGCGGGAAGGGGCCGCTCTCCGGGGACGCCTGCCCGGCGGTCCCGGCGCGGCAGGCGTCGCAGTTGCCGCAGTTGTCGGCGAGCTCCTCACCGAAGTAGCCGAGCAGGAAACGCCGGCGGCAGTCGGTGGTCTCGGCGTAGCGGCGCATCATCTCCAGGCGGCTGCGGTCGACGTCCCGGCGGCGCTCGGCCAGCTCCCTGGCACGGCTCGCCGCCGCCCTGGGGTCGAGGCCGGGCACGGGATCGACCTTGCGGGTGCCGAGGCGTACCGCGCCGGCTCTCTCCAGCAGGTCCAGCAGCGCCGTGAGGCGTCGCGCCGACAGTCCGGCGCGTTCGGCCAGGCCCTTGCGGTCGCTGCCGGGGCCGGACTCGGCGACCGCCTCGGCGACCCGCGCCAGCCGTTCCTCGTCGGGCGTCCCGCCGGTGAAGAACCGCTGCAGCCCCAGGTCCTCGGGCCGGTAGAACAGCAGGGCGTCGGCCGGCTCACCGTCCCGGCCCGCCCGGCCGATCTCCTGGTAGTACGCGTCCGGCGAACCGGGGATCTCGGCGTGCAGGACGAAACGCACGTCCGGTTTGTCGATGCCCATGCCGAAGGCGTTGGTCGCGACCACGACGTCCAGGTCACCGGCCATGAACCGGTCGTGCACCGTGTCCCGTTCGGCCCGGCGCAGCCCGGCGTGGTAGGCGGCGGCCCGTACGCCGGCCTCGGCCAGCAGCCCGCTCAGCCGTCCGGTCTGCCTGCGCGAGCTCGTGTAGACGATGCCGGGCTTCTTCGCCGCCGCGACGGTCGTGACGATGTCGCCGGCGGGGTCGTCGAGCGCCCGGCGCACCTCCAGCGAGATGTTGGGCCGGTCGAACCCCTGGACGATCTCCACCGGCGTCCGCATGCCCAGCCGCTCGGCGATCTCCGCCCGTACCGGCGGGGCGGCGGTCGCCGTCAGCGCCGCGACGACCGGACGGCCGAGCGCGTCGGCCACCGCGCCGAGCCGCAGGTAGTCGGGGCGGAAGTCGTGCCCCCAGGCCGAGACGCAGTGGGCCTCGTCCACCACCATGAGCGAGGGGGCCGCGGCGGCCAGCTCGCGCAGGACGTCGGGACGGGCGAGCTGCTCGGGCGCGCAGAACAGGAACTCCGTCTCACCCGCCCGCAGCGCCTGGAACGTCTCGGCCCGCTCGGCGGCCCGCGTTCCCGCGTCCAGGCTGACGGCCTCCTCGTCGCGGTCGCGCAGGGCCTCGACCTGGTCGCGCTGCAGGGCGATGAGCGGCGAGACCACCAGGGTCGGGCCGCGCAGCAGCAGGGCCGGCACCTGGTAGATCGCCGACTTGCCGCTCCCGGTGGGCATCACCACCAGCGTGTCCCTGCCCTCGGCCAGGGCCGTCATCGCCCGGAGCTGGCCGGGCCGCAGGTCGGTCAGGCCGAGCGCCTGCCTGGCCACCCGCTCGCATTCCGCCGCCGTGTCGCCCATCCGGTCCTCTCTGGTCGGGAAGACCGTTCCTCCTGCCCCGCCGGCCGGCCGGCATGTCAGCCGCCGGCCGTGTTCTGGGTCATGGCCGGTTTCCGGCGTTCCGTCCCGGGCACCGGCTTCGCATGCGCAACCTCATGAAAGGCGCCGCGGGCGGCGCCGTGGCGACCGCGGCGATGAGCGTGGTGATGCTCGCCGGCAGCCGGGCGGGCCTGATGGAGGACCAGCCGCCGAAACGCATCGCGCGGGCGTTGCTGCCCGGCCACCGGCACCGCCCCAAGACGGGCGAGGGCGTCGTGGGGGCGCTGGCCCACCTGGGGTTCGGCGTCACCGCCGGAGCCCTGTACGGCCTGCTCACCCGCGGGCGCCGCACCTCGTCCGCGCTGGGCGTCGGGTACGCGCTGACGATCTGGATCGCCAGTTACGAGGGCTGGATCCCGAGCCTGGACATCCTGCCGCCGGTCTCCCGCGACCGGCCCGGCCGTCCCGCGGTGATGGCCCTCGGGCACGTGGTCTACGGATCGGCCCTCGCGACGACCCTGAACCGGCTCAACGCCCGTACGGACCCCCGATGAGCGGGCGCGGCCGTCATCGGGGCGGGAGCCGCAGCTCGAAGACGACGCGGTCGACGCCGGGGCCGTCGTAGTCCGGGACGGGCCCGGTGACCGTGAAGCCCATCGCGGCGTGGAAGGCGATGGACGCGCCGTTGACCGGGGAGGTGATCGCCCTGACCCGGTCGCGCCCGTCGGCCGTGGCGAGCGCGAAGAAGCGCCGGTAGAGGCGGCGGGCCAGGCCGCCGCCGCGCAGGCGCGGCGTGACGCCGACGAAGTGCACGTAGGCGAGGCCGGGCGTCGAGGGCGACAGGATCCCGACGAGGAACCCGGCCAGGCCGTCGTCGTCCTCGGCCACCAGGCTGGTGCGGTGGAAGTGGTCGAGGAACAGGCGCGGCAGCCCGGCGCTGATCGGCCGTCCCCACCAGTCGTCCAGCACGGCGACGATGCGGCCGTGGTCATCGGGCTCGGCCGGCCGCAGGCGCGGCTTCCCGGGGTCGTTCTGGTCCATGATCACGTATCGTCCCGGCAGCACCGCGCGGCTGTCCAGCCGCCGGGGGTGAGCGTTGACGTCGGCTTCCGGGCCGCATGGCGCCGACCTCCCGCCGAAGGGTGACGATCACAGGTCCGACCTCCCATCTGCTTCAGGCATACATCTCGTACGGATGTCTGTCCACGGCCATCCGCACCTCCGATGTCTCCTCCGAGCCGAGTTAGTAAAGTTTCCTAAAGTTGGAGCGTTCCAAGATCGACAACTTGTTGACGGGTGTGACTCCCTGTGGGAACACGATGAAAAGCCGCTCACCCCCCAGGAGCCACCCGATGAACTCGTGGAAGCCCCGGTTATGCGTCCTCGCGCTGGTCGCGGGCGCGCTGGCCGTGCCCGCCGGCCCCGCCGACGCCGCCCCCACCAGGTACGAGGCCGAGAACGCGACGCTCTCGCAGGGAGCCGTCGAGTCCAACCACACCGGCTACTCCGGCAGCGGCTTCGTGAACGGCGACAACGTCGCCGGCTCCTACACGGAGTGGACCGTCAACGCGCCCGGCGCCGGAACCGCCACGCTGGCCCTGCGCTACGCCAACGGCACCACCGGCGACCGGCCCGCCGACCTCGCCGTCAACGGCTCGGTCGTGGCCGCCTCCCGCGCCTTCGCCCCCACCGCGAACTGGGACACCTGGGCCACGGTCACGCTGACCGCCCAGGTCAAGGCGGGCCCCAACACGATCAGGGCCACCGCCGCCACCGCCGGGGGCAACCCCAACTGGGACTACCTCGACGCCGACGTCCAGGTCAGCGGCTTCACCGACTACCAGGCCGAGACCGCCACGATCGCGCGGGGCGTCGTGGAGTCCAACCACGCCGGCTACACCGGCTCCGGCTTCGTCAACTACGACAACGCGACCGGCTCGTACGTCGAGTTCCAGGTCAGCGCGGCGGCCACCGGCCCGCAGAGCCTGACCTTCCGCTACGCCAACGGGACCACGGTCGACCGCCCGCTGAGCATCTCGGTGAACGGCGCCGCGAGCACCCGTTCCTTCCCCGGCACCGGCGCGTGGACCACCTGGAACGAGGTCACGCTCAACGCCGCCCTGAACGCGGGCGCCAACACCGTACGGGCCACCGCGACCACCGCGGACGGCGGCCCCAACCTCGACCGGCTGCGCGTCAGCGGACCGGCCGACACCCAGAAGCCGACCGCGCCCGGCCAGCCGGTGTGCGGCGAGATCACCCACAACAGCCTGAAGCTGGACTGGCCGCCCGCCACGGACGACATCGGCGTCGTGGCCTACGACATCTACCAGCAGGGCCAGCTCATCGCCACCGCCCCCGCGCCGCCGGCCACGCTGACCGGGCTGACCCCCGACTTCGGCTACCAGCTGTCGGTGTTCGCCAGGGACGCCTCCGGCAACGTCTCGCTGAGCAGCCCCGAGGCCGCCTGCCACACGCTGCCCGCGCCGCCGGACGACCCGCCCTCGCCGCCCGGCACGCCCGCGGTCAGCGGCGTCCAGCCCACGTCGGCGACCGTCACCTGGGCCGCCTCCACCGACGACGGCGGCGTGCGGGCCTACCTGGTCCGCGACCACGCCTCCGGCGCCGTGCTGGCCACCGTCACCGGCGCGCCGCCCGCCACCAGCACGAGCGTGCCGCTGGAGTGCGCGCGCACCTACCAGCTCGACGTCGTCGCCCGCGACACCGCCGGCCAGCTCTCCGCGCCGAGCGCGGCGTCGGCCGCGTTCACCACGGGCGGGTGCGGGACCGTGCCCCAGACGCCGACCTCCGTCGCGGGCGGCTGGGACGTGCCCTGGGACGCCTCCTGGACGCCGGACGGCTCGTTCGCGCTGGTCACCGAGCGGGACACGTTCAAGGTGTTCAAGGTGACACCGTCGGGCACGAAGACGCAGGTCGGGACCGTGCCGAACGTGCAGACCACCGACGGCGAGGGCGGCCTGATGGGCCTGGACCTCTCCCCCACCTGGAACGGCACGACCGACCAGGAGGTGTTCTTCATGCACACCGCCGCCGAGGGCAACCGCATCGCGAAGATGAACTTCAACGGCAGCACACTCAGCGGCTACACCACGATCCTCCAGGGCATCGACAAGAACCGGTACCACAACGGCGGCCGCATCCGCTTCGGCCCCGACGGCTACCTGTACGCCACCACCGGCGACGCCCAGCAGTCGGCCAACGCGCCCAACCTGAACTCGCTCAACGGCAAGATCCTGCGCCTGACCAGGACCGGCGCCGCCGCGCCCGGCAACCCGTTCGGCACCCGCGTCTACAGCTACGGCCACCGCAACCCGCAGGGCCTGGCCTGGGACTCCGCCGGCCGGCTGTGGTCGTCGGAGCTGGGCAACTCCGCGCGCGACGAGCTCAACCTGATCCAGCCCGGCAAGAACTACGGCTGGCCCACCTGCGAGGGCACCTGCACCACCTCCGGCATGACCAACCCCAAGTACACCTGGGGCGTCGCCGAGGCCTCGCCGAGCGGCATCGCGATCGTCGGCAACACGGTCTTCATGGCGGCGCTGCGCGGGCAGCGGCTGTGGCGCATCGTCCTGAACGGCGAGAACGTCTCGACGGTCAACTCCTACTTCAACGGCACGTACGGCAGGCTGCGCCTGGTCGAGAAGGTGCCGGGCGCCGCCGCCATCTGGTTCGGCTCGACCAACTCCGACAACAACGGCGACGGCAGCGCCGACACGATCCGCCGCTCCGCCATCCAATAGCCCAGAGGGAGTGACCGTGCTCGCAACCCGCTTACGCACCCTCGTCCCGGTCGCCGCCGCGTGCCTGGCCGTCTCCGCGCTCGTGGCGCTGCCCGCGCGCGCGGCGACCGTGCGCTACGAGGCCGAGAACGCCGCCAACGTCCAGGGCGCCGTCGAGGCGAACCACGCCGGGTTCTCCGGCACCGGCTTCGTCAACAGCGTCAACGCGGCCGGCCCGTACACGGAGTGGACCGTGGACGCCCCGGCGGCCGGCACCGCCACCCTGGCCATCAGGTACGCCAACGGCACCGGCTCGGCCCGCGTCGCCGACGTCTCCGTCAACGGCACGGTCGTGTCCGCCGGGCGTTCGTTCGGCGCGACCGCGAACTGGGACACCTGGGCGACCTCCACCCTCACCGCCGCCCTGAACCGGGGCGACAACAAGATCCGGGTCACCGCGGCGTCCGCGGGCGGCAACCCCAACCTCGACTTCCTGGAGGCCACGACCGCCGACGCCCCGGCCACCGAGTACCAGGCCGAGGCCGCGACGCTGACGGGGGCGAGCGTGGCCACCAACCACACCGGCTACACCGGCGCCGGGTTCGTCGACTACGTCAACGCCCCCGGCGGCTCGGTCGAATGGTCGGTCAACGTGGCCGAGGCCGGCAGCCACACGCTGACCTTCCGCTACGCCAACGGCACCGCCGCCGGCCGCCCGATGGACGTCGCCGTCAACGGCGTCACGGCGGTGACCGGCCTGGCCTTCCCCGGCACCGGCGGCTGGGACACCTGGGCCGACGCCCGCGCCACGGTGACGCTGAACGCCGGCGTCAACACCGTCCGCGCGACCGGGACCGGCGCCGAGGGCGGCCCGAACGTGGACAGGTTGTCGGTCAGCGGCGCCGGCGGCGCCGACGGTCAGGCGCCCACCGTGCCGGCGAGCCCGCGGGTGACCGGCGTCTCGGCCACCGGCATCTCCCTGGCCTGGACGGACTCCACCGACAACGTGGGCGTCACCGGCTACCGCGTCTACGAGGGCACGACCGTGGTGGCGACCTCGCCCACCGCGAGCGCCACGGTGGCGGGGCTGGCCGCCGGGTCCGCCCACACGTACACGATCACGGCGGTGGACGCCGCGGGCAACGAGTCCGGGCACAGCGCCGCGGTCACCGGCACCACGACCGGCGGCGCCGGCGGGCCCACCGCCGACCAGCTCCTCGCCGAGCTCACCACGTGCGCCCAGATCTCCAACGGCAAGTACAAGACCGACTCCGACGTCTCCGCCGGGACCGTCGCGGTGTGCGGCAAGACCGGCGGCGTGTTCTGGAAGGGCGACCTGGACATCGACTGCGACGGCGTCCGGACCGCGCAGTGCAACGAGAGCACCGACTGCTGCTTCCAGGCCGAGACGTTCTGCCACACCACCTCGGACACGCCGCTCAACGCCGCGCAGCTCCCGTACGTGGTGGTGCCGAGCCCGAGCTCGATCTGGGACTACCGGACCAAGGGCATCGGCTGCGGGACGGTGGTGGCGGTCATCTACAACGGCCAGGTCGAGTACGCGGTCACGGGCGACACGGGCCCGTCGGGGATCATCGGCGAGGCCTCCTACCGCACCGCCGCCGACCTCGGCATCAACCCCGACCCGAGCAACGGCGGCACCGACTCCGGCGTCACGTACATCGCGTTCACCGGCTCCGGGACGAAGGTGGCCGCCATCGAGAACCACGCCCAGGCCGTGACGCTGGGCCGGACCCTCGCCCAGCGGTTCATCGACGACAACTGACCGACCACGCCATGCCCTGATTTGTCCTGGATAAAACAGCAGGTAGCTGGACAGGACAGGGGTTATGGCAAGATCTGCGCTGGTCGTCATCGACATGCTGAACCCGTACGAGCACCAGGACGCCGAGCTGCTCGTCCGGCAGGTGGAGCCGATCGTCGAGCCGCTCGCGGACCTGGTGGCGCGGGCCCGCGAGCGGGACGACGTCGAGCTGGTGTACGTCAACGACAACTACGGCGACTTCGCCGCCGACCGGCGGGAGATCGAGGAGCGGGCGATGAAGGGCCGGCGGCCGGACCTGGTGCAGCCGGTCCTGCCGCCGCCGGGGTGCGCGTTCCTGCCCAAGGTGCGGCACAGCGCGTTCTTCGGCACGTCGCTGGAGTACCTGCTGTCGCACAGCGGGGTGGAGCGGGTCGTCCTGGCCGGGCAGGTGACGGAGCAGTGCGTGTTGTACAGCGCGCTGGACGCGTACGTGCGGCACTACGAGCTGACCGTGCCGCCCGACTGCGTGGCGGCCATCCACCACGATCTCGGGCAGGCCGCGCTGAACATGATGGAACGCAACATGTCCGCCCGGCTCACCCCGTCCGGCGACTGCTTCCCCCGATGAGCTCGGCTGTGCGGTCGGCGACGAGGTGCGGCTGCTCGGCCTGGACCAGATGGCCCGAGAGGACGTCCTCGTGGCGCCCGTCGGGCAGGCTGTCGGCGTAGCGGCGCTGGTGCTCGCGGTTGGCGGCGTGCTGCCGCTCCCGCCCTCGGGCGGCACGGGTCACCGACAACACGATCGTCGGGCAGCTTGGCGGCCGAGGGGGTCGCGCCCGGAACTCCGGGATGGCGGCGGCCACGGCCCGGATCTCCTGGCGCGTCCGGGCGACCCCGGCGGGGGTGAAGTCCTCGGCGAGCATGGTCCGGTAGGTGTCGGCGGGGAACAGCCGCCGGACGTTCCCGCTGAACAGCCGCGCCGACGGACGGAACCGGCTGAGCGCCTGCGTCACCGCCATCACGCGGTCGACCTGCGCGGCGGTCCGGTCCCAGGTGTCGTACACCGGCGAGGTCTCCGGCAGGACGTCGGCCAGCAGCAGCCCCCGCAGCCGGGGCCCCAGCAGCTCGGCGGCACGGCGCGCGACCAGCCCGCCCATGCTGTGCGCGACCAGCACGAACTCCCCCGGCACGACGGCCTCGGTCATCGCGACCAGGTCGGCCGCCAGGTCGTCGATGCCGAACGGCCCCGTGGCGGGGCCGCTGCGCCCGCGCCCGGCCCGGTCGTAGGTCACCAGCCGCGCCCTGCTCGCCAGCAGCGGCGTCACCGCGTCCCAGCAGGTGCGCCCGCAGCCCCCGCCGGCCTCGAACACCACCGGTAAGGGTCCTTCACCGGTCTCCTCGACATAGACGTGCCGGCCGTTCACCGGCACCGTCCGCCCCGGCACGTCCCGCATGCCGCCTCCTCCGCTCCGCGAACCGAACGTTTTCATTTTGGATAACGGTATCTCATATGAAATCGTTAGGCCATGGACCCTGTCGAGCAGCTGCTGCACCCCGTACGGCTGCGCATCGTGCACGCCGTGGCGGCCGCGGACACGATGACGATCGCGCAGCTCTGCGCCCGTATGCCCGAGGTTCCCAAGATCACCGTCTATCGCCAGGTCGCGCATCTGACCGAGGGCGGGTTCCTGGAGGTCGAGGGCGAGCAGCGCGTACGCGGGGCCACCGAGCGCCGCTACCGGCTACGCCAGGACCGTCCCGCGATCGACGCGGGGGCCGCCGCGTCGATGTCGCTCGACGACCACCGCAGGGGGTTCGCCGCCGCCATGGCCGTCCTGATCGCCGAGTTCGACGCCTACCTGCGCCGCGAGGGCGCCGATCCGGTCGCCGACTCGGTCTCCTACCGGCAGGGCACCGTGTGGCTCAGCCCCGGCGAGCTCGCCGCGATGCTGACCGACCTGCTGGCGGTGCTGGGCGACCGGCTGGGCAACGCCCCGGCCCCCGGCCGCGCCCCCTACCTGCTCAGCGCGATCCTGTTCCCCTCCGGCGAGCCGCCCGCGCCCGGAACCGGCCTCTAGCCCGAGGTCGTCCCCATCCTGGGCAGGCGCGGCACGCCTTCCGGAGGGGTTTCACGGGATTTCCGGCCGAATGTCGTATCAGGGTGCCTAGGATTTGCTCACTGACGGATGAGTGGCCGCACACTCCGCTCGTTCGCGGCGGGGGGCCGGTACCGACCAACGGGACAAATCAGGCGGTGACCATGGGGGAGTCCTTCGGGCTGCACGTGCCGATCGGTACGAACCTGGCTCACCTGCGGGGCCTGGTCAGCGCTTTCGCCCTGGAGGCGGGGCTCGACAGGCAGCGGGTGGAACGGCTGGTGCTGGCGGTCAGCGAGGCGGCCGGCAACGTTCTGGAACACGCCCAGGCGCCCGGCACGGTGAGCGCCCGCAGCGACGAGGACGGCGTGACGGTGCACGTGATCGACGAGCGCGGCACCCTGACGCACGCCCACCTCGACCGCGTCCCGGCCTGGCCGCCGCAGCGCGGCATGGGGCTGTGGATGATGCAGCGCGTGTGCGACCGGGTGACGCTCGACCACCCGGACGGCCGCTCCCGGCTGGAGCTGTTCATCCGCCGCGCCCCCGCGGACCAGGACGGGCAGCCGTGAACCCCTGGGCGTGGCCCGATGCCCGCCTGGTGGTCGTGGAGGACTCCGGGCACACCGGGAGCGGCGCCTTCCGCGACGAGATCCTGAAGGCCCTGGACGGCTTCGCCGATCACTCCGGAACGAACCGGACGAACGGGATGCGGCTGCCCACCTCGCGGTAGTCGTCCACGCCGCCGTCGACGGCGAAGCCCATGATCCGGCAGAGCCGGCGGGCGGCGGCCGGGTGGCGGGGGGCGTACCGGGCCATGATGTCCGCGCCCTCGCCGGGCTCCAGCGGCACCGCCGTGGCACGGCAGCGGCGGCCGCCGACCTGCAGGCTCACCTGCGGGGTGGCCATGACGTTGCGGTACCAGTCGGCTTTGGGGCCGAAGCCGGAGGCGGCCACGTAGCCCTGCCCGTCGCGCTGGACGACCTCGATGACGGCCCGGCGGGGCAGGCCCGAGACGCGGCCGGTGTGGGTGAGCAGCATGACGCGGCCGCCGAGCACCGGCCCGAGGCCGAGACGGTACAGCAGGATGGGCAGCCGCCACAGCCGGCGGCGCAGCCCGGTCGGCGGGTCCGGTCTGCTGACGATCTCCATGGTCGGTCTCCTTCCGTGGTGGGTGGCGGGCCCCGGACGGCCCGGTCGAGGACGGTCTCCTTCCGTGGTGGGTGGGCTCCGGACGCCCGGTCGAGGACCGTCTCCGTCAGCCGGGCGGCGACGCGGCCGGCTCGCCCGCCTCCAGCAGGTCCTCCACCGCCGACAGCGCCGCGCCGACGGGGAGGGCGGGGTCGATCATGTGGTGCAGCATCAGCCCGTCGATCGCGGCGGTGACGAGCGTGGCGACGCCGTCGAGGCGGTCGGCCGGCCAGCCGGGGCGCAGGCGGCCGAGGCGGGCGGCGATGCGGCCGCGGGCCCGGCGGAGCTCGTCGCGCAGCACGGCGCCCAGGGCCGGATCGCGGGTGGCGCCCACGATCAGCTCGGCGGCCAGCCGGGTCGTCGGCCCGTCGGCCGCCGCCTGGGCCGGCAGGCCGCGCAGCAGGGTCAGCGCGGCGCGCTCGTCGTCGGCGGCCAGCAGCTCGGTGACCAGCGGGCCGACGACGAGGTCGGTGGCGCGGCGGAAGATCGCCTCACGCAGGCCGGGCAGCCCGCCGAAGTGGTAGTGGATCAGGCCGGGGTTGGTGCCGGCCCGCTCGGCGACGGCCCGCGTGGTGACGCCGGGCCACCCGTGCTCGCCCAGCAGCGCGACCCCGGTCTCCACCAGTTGCTCACGACGGCGGTCGCCACGCGCCGAATTTGGCCGATCGGCCAAGTTGGTCATACGGCCAAGTTAGCACGGGGAAAATCGCGTGCGCCACGGCGGCGGCCGGTGTTGCATGTCCGGATGATCGACGAACCGCTGGACCGCCTCCGCGCCGCCGCACGACGTACCCGCGAACTGGCCCTGGAGCGGGGGGCCACCGGCGTGGGCCACGAGGACGCCGACGACGACGCCGGCACGATCGGCACCGACGGCGCCCTCGGCTTCGACCCGTTCCCCCTGCTGGAAGCCCTGCACCGGCATCGCGTCCGGGCCGTGGTGATCGGGCAGGTCGCCGGCATCATGCACGGCTCCGCCGAGCTGACCGGCGACCTTGACCTGCTCTGGGACGGCCGCCCCGCCCACGCCCCGGCGCTGGCCGCCGCCTTCGCCTCCGTCGGCGCCCGGCTCGCCGACGAGACGGGCGGCCCGCTGCCCCTGCACCCGGACTCCCTGCTGCGCCCGAAGACGCGATTCACCTCGCCGGGGGCCGGCGGCGACTGCTGCACCCCGGCGCTCCCCTGGGGCGGGCTTCGGGTCGGCGAGTGCCTGGACCGCGCGCTGACCGCGACCGGCCCCGGCGGCCTGGAGGTCCACTACGTCTCCCGGGAGGACCTGATCCGGATGCGCCGCGCCCTGGGCCGGCCCAAGGACCTGCGCCGGGCGGCCGAACTGGAGGCGTGACCTGCGGCGCCCCGGCGGAAAACGAGTCGTCGGGGCGCGCGGCGTTCGAGTAGGTTCGCCGTTCATGACCCCTACTCTGCGCACCGAGCGGCTGCTGCTGGAGCCGTACGTCCCCGCCGACGAGGACGCGTTCGTCGCCATGTTCCAGGATCCACGGGTCACGCGGTGGATGGGGGACGGCACCGCCACCGAGGCCGAGGACCGCGCGCTGTTCGGCCGCATCTTCACCAAGGTCTACGCCCAGGACCTGTTCGCCGTCTGGGCCGTACGCCGGGACGGCGAGCTGGTCGGGCACGCCGAGATCAAGCCGACCGACACCGTGTCGGGCCACGAGCTCATCTACGCGCTGGTCCCCGCGGTGTGGGGGGCGGGCCTGGGCCGGGAGCTGGCCGAGGCGATCGTCGGCCACGGCTTCGACGCCCTCGGCCTGACCGAGGTGCACGCCACCGTCGCGCCGGACAACCTCGCCTCGCTGGCCGTGCTGCGCAAACTCGGCTTCGAGCACGTGCGCGACATCACCGAGGACGACGGCGGCACCACCCGCGTGCTGACCCGCCGCCGTCCGCCGGTCACTCCACCGCGCCCGTCCGCGTGAGCAGGTCCCGGTACCAGGCGTCGTAGGGATGGTTGGTGGCCGGGTAGTTCGCCGGCGGATCGGTCGCCTGGCCCGCCGAGTCGAAGTCCCAGCCGCGGACGAGCCGGCCCGCCCGCCGCGCGTCGGTGATGAACGACGACTGCCCGGCGGGCGCGGCGTAGAACAGCGCGTCCTGCCGCAGCTCCGCGCTGTCGCCCTGCTGGAACTCGGCGAAGGCGACCTGGCGGTGGCGGATGCGGTCGCCGGTGAACGCGTCGGTGTCCACCCGGAGGGTCCGCGACGGGGTCGGGCCGTCGGCGCCGGTCCACACGTGCACGCGCGGCGCGCCGCCGTAGGAGGTGGTCTTGTCGTGGCGGGCGTCGGAGGTCCTGGCGTTGCCGCTCCACGCGACGCTCGCCGCGCCGGCGTCGAGCGTGCCGGACCACTCCCAGTTCTGGCTGTTGCTCTGGCTGCGGTGGATCTCCCGGAGCCGGGTCCCGCCCGCGTCGGTGAAGCGGACGGTCGGCAGGACGCCGTTGTCGTACTGGCGGCCGGCGGACCAGGTGATCTCGCCGGCGGCGTCCAGGCGTCCCACGCGGTACCAGAGGGTGGTGGCGTTCTGCGACTGGTGGACCTCGACCAGGTCTCCGTTGTCGTTGAGGGCGACGGCGGGGGTGACGCCGCTGTCGTACCTGCCGTGGCGCAGCCAGGTCACCCGGCCGTCGGCGCCGTACGCGCCGGTCCAGTACCACAGCGCTCCGGCGCCCGAGTCGTGCACCTCCACGACCTGGCCGCGGGCGTTGGCCGCGACGGCCGGGTTCGAGCCGAGGTCGCGCTTGTACAGCGTGCGGGTCGTGCCGTCGCCGGAGATCACCGGGAGCACGCGGCCGCGCAGCGCGTCCACGGCAGGCGGGCCGGCCGGGTAGTCCTCGGCCCGCAGCAGCCGCGGCCCGAAGGCGGCGACGAGCTCGTCGTTCAGCGCGGCCGGGTTGCCCGCGGCGTAGGACGGGTTGTCGGTCAGATCGTCCTTGAGGTCGAGGGCGACGACGATCGGCGCGGCCGCGGGATGGGCCGCCGACCAGCCGGCGATCACCGCGAGCCAGTCGCCGAGGAGGTTGGAGGCCGGGTTGCCCGCGTGGTCCACCTCGTCGCCGGGGGCGTCGTGGCCGACGGAGTAGTCGCGGGCGGTGGCGTACCCGTTGTCGTGCACGTCGAGCTCGACGAAGCGGACGCCGTGGTCGAGCTGGTAGGCGATCGAGTTCCTGGCGCCGGCGATGTTGCCCGAGTAGCTGTTGTGCGTGGCGCGGAAGACCGCCGAGGGTAACGGCACGTCCGCCGCCGCCTCGGCCGATCCGCCCGCCGTCAGGACCGAGGCCGCGGCGGCGAGGGCTGACAGGACGGCTCTCGAACGGGGCATGCGCTGATCCTCACGTCGGGGGGCGATTGCTCCCAGACAATACGATCACGGCCCTCCGGCCAACCCCGCCGGACGAACCGGCGGGGCGGCGCGGAGTGAGACAGCCTGACGGGTGCGTCGGAGGTCAGCGGTCCTCGTGGACGCGGCCGAACTCGACCGCGGGCGCGCTGCCGGCGAAGTTGCGGTCCACCTCGGCCCGCTCGGCCACGCTGGGGGTGGCGTTCGTGCAGCTCACGGGCGCGCTGGAGCCGGACATCAGGTCGCCGCAGAGCCCGGTGCGCCGGTCCGGCAGTCCGAGGATGTGACCGATCTCGTGGGTGGCGATCCGCAGCGGGTAGTAGCCCTGGTTGACCGCCTGGCGGCCCATCCAGATCGTGCCGCGGCCGAGGCTGGTGGGCAGCGTCCTGGGCCAGTTGTTGTCGGCCAGGACGACGAAGCTGGCGGGCGTGCCCTGCATGAGCCGGACGTTCACCACGTTCGCGTTCCAGACCTGGGCGGCCTGGTCGATCACGTTGACGAACTCCGCCGACCGGGAGGCGTCGTACCGCAGCACCCGGACCAGCACGGCGGCCTGGGCCGGGGAGGTGACCAGCAGGAAGGAGAGGGCGAGGACGACGGAGAGCGTGACACGGAGAGACCTTGACACGGATCCTCCTCCAGAAGTTGGGGGGTCCTGTCACGGTAGGCGCGCAGTCAGGGGTGCGAAAAGTAGCTATTAGTGCATATTGCCGCGATATGCCGACGACGGCCCTGGCTTGTCGATCCGAGCGATACTGAGCGGTTTGCGCGCATAAAAGGAAGATTGTCCTGAGTTGATCAGGGCAGTGGGGCCGGGATGTCCACCCCCGATCTCGTCCTGGCCCTCGGCGGCGCCGCCGCGCTGCTCGCCGCCGTCCTGCCCGGCCTGCTCGCCCACCGGGCCTTCTCCCCTCCCCTGGTCTACCTGCTCGGCGGCATGGGGCTGTACCTGCTGCCGATCGGGCTGCCCGAGCCCGATCCCGTCGCCCACCGGGCGGCCGTCGAGCACATCACCGAGATCTGCGTGCTGGTCTCGCTCATGGGCGCGGGGCTGGCGCTCAACCGGCGGATCGGGTTACGGAGCTGGTCGACGACCTGGCGGCTGCTCGGCTGGGCGATGCCGCTGACCGTCGCCGGGGTCACGGCGGCGGCCTCCGGCGTGCTGGGCTGGCCCGTCGCCGCCGCGCTGCTGCTGGGGGCCGTGCTCGCGCCGACCGACCCGGTGCTCGCCTCCGACGTCAGCGTGGGCGAGCCCGCCGACGCCGAGAACGCCGACGACGAGGTCCGCTTCGCCCTCACCTCGGAGGCGGGCCTGAACGACGGGCTGGCCTTCCCCATCGTGTACGCCGCCATCGCCCTGGCCACCGCCGGCGGCCTGGGCTGGACGGGCGAGTGGGCGCTGACGGACGTGCTCTACCGGATCATCGCCGGGGTCGTCTGCGGCCTGCTGATCGGCCGCCTGCTCGGCCGGCTGTTCTTCCACTCCCCCGCCGAGGAGCTGCGCCTGGCCGAGCGCCGCGACGGCTTCGTCGCCCTGGGCGCCACCCTGCTCGCCTACGGGGTCACCGAGCTGGTCAGCGGCTACGGCTTCATCGCCGTGTTCGTCGCCGCCTGCGCCATCCGCCGGGTCGAGCACGGACACGGCTACAACAACGTCCTGCACGGCTTCGTCGAGCAGCTCGAACGGCTCTTCACCTCCTGGCTGCTGCTCCTGCTCGGCGGATTCGTCGCCGCCGGCGGCCTGGCCCCGCTCACCTGGCGCGGCGTCCTCGTCGGGGTGCTGCTGATCCTGGTCATCCGGCCGCTGGCGGGCTGGCTCTCCCAGGTCCGGGGCCCGGCCGGCCCCCGCGAGCGCCGGGTCATCTCGCTGTTCGGGATCCGGGGGGTGGGGTCGCTGTTCTACCTGGCGTACGCGCTCGGCCACGCCGACTTCGGCGTGCCGCCCGAGGAGCTGTGGGCGGTGACGGCCTTCACCGTGGTGCTCTCGGTCGTCCTGCACGGCATCACCGCGACCCCGGCCATGGCCCGCCTCGACGCCCTCCGCGAGCGCCTGACCACGGGCGCGCGGGGGTAGGACGCGGCCTCGCGGAGAGGGGGCCGCGAGGCCGCGTCACCATCCGGCTACCGCAGGACGGACGTCCACCCGGGGCGGCCGGGCAGCGGGCTCGGGCTCGGGACCCGCCTGAGCGACGTCTCGTCCGGCGGGACGGCCGGGCAGCGAGCGCCCTGGGCGGGCAGGTCGCGGGAGAGCAGGTAGCGGTCGAAGGCGGCCGTCGTGCACTCGCCGCGCCCGTAGATGCCGTGCCCCCACCCTTCGTAGGTCAGCAGCCGGGCCTGCCGGCCGGCCTGCAGCGCCGTGGAGGCCGCCCACACGTACGGCGTGGCCGGGTCGTGCAGGGCGTTGCCGAGCAGCAGCGCCGGCGAGCCGTCCACCCTGAGCCGGTGCTGCCGGTTGGGCGTGGCCGTGCCCTGGCAGGCCAGCGCGAGCGGGTGCGCCGCGGCGCTGACCAGCATGTCCGGCGCGACGGCCGCCGACCTGCGGAGCAGCCGGTCCCAGTCGCGGTAGCCGCGGACGGGCAGCGCGTAGTCCTGGCAGAAGACGAAGCTCGCGTCGTTGACGGTCTCCCCGGCGACCCGGACGGGCGGCGCGAAGAGCGGGCTGACCGGGCCGGCGCCGCTCTCCATGGCGGCCAGCAGCTGGGCGAGCTGGCTCCAGGCCGGGCCGTAGAACGCGCCGAAGGCCAGGCCGATGAGGTCGAGCCTGCGCAGCTTGACGTCCGGCTGCCCGGGGAAGGTCAGCTCGCCCCGGTCGGCCCTGGCCAGCAGCTCGTGCCACACCGCGCGGACGTCCCTGCCGTGCAGCGCGCACGAGCCGGTCCGGCCGCACCAGGCCACGAACTCGTTGAAGGAGTCCTGGGAGGTCCAGGCCTCGGTGTCCAGGAACGCCTGGATGCCCAGGCTGTGGTCCATGTTGCTGTCCAGCGCGAGGGCGCGGACGCGGCGCGGGTAGCGTTCGGCGTAGAGCTGGCCGATCAGGGTGCCGTACGAGACGCCGTAGTAGGTCAGCTTGTCGTCGCCGAGGGCGGCGCGCAGGGCGTCGAGGTCGCGGATCACGTACCCGGTGTGGACGTTGTCGAACAGCGGGCCGGTGCGCCGGCGGCAGTCCTCGCCGTAGCGCCGGTTGAAGGCGAGCAGGGCGTCCCAGCCGGCCTGGTCCTTGATCGACAGCGGGTCGGGCGCCTGCTGGGCGAGCTCCAGCGAGCAGGTGACGGGATGGCTGCGGCCCACGCCGCGCGGGTCGAAGCCGACCACGTCGAAGCGGCTGGTGATCTCGGGGGTGAAGCTGAGCCAGTTGTTCACCACGGCGTCCACGCCGGAGCCGCCGGGGCCGCCGGGGTTGATCACCAGCGACCCGATGCGGGCGGCCGGGTCGCTCGCCCGGCGCCGGGCCAGGGCCAGCTCGAACGTCCCGGCGCGCGGGTCGTTCCAGTCGATCGGCACGGTCAGCGTCCCGCAGTCGGCCGCGAGGTCCTCCGCGCACGGCGCCCACCGCACGGCCGGGGCGGCTGTGGCACCGGCGGTGGCGGCGGCCGCGGGGACCGGCGCGAGCGGCGCCGCGAGGGCCGATAAGAGGGTGAGGATCAGGACTGGTCTTCGCATCGCGACTCCAATCGTTCGGGGACCTGATCATCGATCAGTTCCTCCGACAAGACCATCCGACTGGAGGAGGAGACCGGAGTCATCCCTGAGGACCTTCCGCGCGGCCGCCGCGATCGGCTTCCTCTTCCGGTGACCCGTGGGCGGGCCTCGCGTCAGGTCACCACGACCACATGCCGACGCGGACGTCCACGCCCGGGGAGGCGTGCAGGAGGGGCGGGCCGGCCGGGCCGGGCAGGCCGGCGGCCCGCAGCAGGTCCTGGTCGAGGCCGGTCAGCTCGACGTGCTGCAGCGGCCACGGCGGGTGCTCGACCTCGGCCGCGGCCAGCCGGCCCGCCACCCGGGTGAACAGCCGGTGGCGGGCGGTCAGGAAGTGCGCGAGCTCGTCCCGCTCGTCCTCCCGCAGGACGCCGCCCACCTCCGCCTCGACGTCGCACCGCACGCCCCGCGTCCCCGGCCACCTCCGGCGGCAGCGGTAGCGGCGACGCCGCCGGTCGATCCGGACCGACATGTCGGACCAGTGGTAGGGCAGCCGGTAGCCGGAGCGTCCGCCGAGCGCGGCCAGCAGCCGTCCCGCGTCCAGGGACAGGAACCAGACGCCGGAACGGCCGCGCGCGTCCCGCACGTACGTGCGGCAGTTGGTCTCCGGGAACGCCGACAACCACGGCACGGCGGGCAGGCCGGGCACGCGTACGTCCTCCATGAGGAACGGCGTCACCCCCACCCACGCCGACCCGTCCATGGTCTCGACGGCGAGCTCGTCCGGCACCAGCTCACGGACCACGTCGACGGGGTAGCGCCAGTGCAGGAACGTGATGTGCGCCCACCGGTGGCACATCACCGGCAGCGCCACGCGCGGCGACGGCGGCGCCTTCACGCGCTGCGGCGGTGCTCGGCGAGGACCCGGCCGTCGCGCCGGATCCGGGCGGCCCGGTAGGGCGGGACCGGCCGGGTGACGCACGCCCGCGCGGCCGACTCGGCCTCCGCCTGGTCGATCCCCCAGCCGATGGTGTGCCAGCGGTCGCCCGCCGCGTCCAGGACGGTGATCTCGTAGAGCTGTCGCGCCGGACGCGGGGTGCAAGGGGTGTGGCGGTGCTCCATCCAAGTCTCCTCACGACGGGGGCGGACCGCCGCCTGCCCTACCCGGGGCGTTCCACCCCAATCCCCGCCTCCGGAACGCGTGACGGGAAGGGCTTGGGCGAGAGAACCTTGGGGACGAGGACGCGAGAGGGATCGGTGCACATGCCTGAGTGGCTGGAAGCGGGGACGTGGGGGCTGGTCGCCGGTGGCGCGCTGGTCCTCGGCGCGGCCGTGGCGATGCTGGTGCGGGTCCCGGCGCGGGCGATCGCCGCCGTCATGGCCTTCGGCGCCGGGGTGCTGATCTCGGCGCTCTCCTTCGAGCTGCTGGACGAGGCCGAACGGTCCGGCGGGCTGCTGCCCACCGCCGTCGGCTTCCTGGCGGGAGCCTGCGCGTACGTGGCGGCCAACGCGATCCTGGCGCGGCACGGCGCCCGGCACCGCAAACGCTCCGGCGACCAGCAGCCCAGCGAGGCCGACGCGCAGGGCAGCGGCGCCGCCATCGCCGTCGGCGCACTGCTCGACGGCATCCCGGAGTCGGTGGTGCTCGGGCTGTCCCTGCTGCACGGCGGCGAGATCGGCCTCGCCGTCGTGGCGGCGGTGTTCGTCTCCAACGTCCCCGAGGGCCTGTCCAGCGCCGCCGGCATGCGACGGGCCGGGCGCAGCCCCGCGTACGTGTTCGGCGTCTGGGGCGGCATCGCCGTGGTCAGCGGCGTGGCGGCCATGATCGGCTACCTGACCCTCCGGTCGGCCTCCCCCGAGGCGATCGCGCTGATCACCGCGATCGCGGCCGGCGCCATCCTGGCCATGGTGGCCGACACCATGATCCCGGAGGCCTTCGAGCAGGCGCACGTCCTCACCGGGCTGATCACCACCGTGGGCTTCCTGTCCGCCTTCGCCATCGAGCGCCTGGCCTCCTGACGGCGAGCGCAGCTCAGGGCCGGCCGGCTGTCCAGGGGCCCGGAGGGAGGTGGACCGTCATGATCATGTCGCAGGCGCCGTCGCCCTCGCCCCGGTAGCCGTGCGGGGCGTCGCCGTCGAAGGTGGCGGTCTGGCCCGCCTCGACGGGGTGCTCGGCGCCGTCGAGGACGAGCGTCATCCGCCCGGAGACGACGCTGAGGGTCTCCACCACCCCGGCCTGGTGAGGCTGGCTGGGGTACTCCTCGCCGGGTTCCAGCCGCCAGCGCCAGACCTCGACGGGGGCGGGGCCGGTGGTGGTCAGCATGAGCCGGGCCTGGCCGCCGCGCGGCCCGGTCCACAAGGGGGCCACGGCGTCGGCGGCCACCACGCGCAGGCGGCCCTCCGGCGGCCCCTGCATCAGGGCGGAGACCGAGATGCCGAGGGTGTCGGCCAGCCGGACCAGCGTGGCCAGGTTGGGGTTGCCCTGCGCCTTCTCCAGCGCCACCAGCGCGCCCTTGCTGACCTGGGCGCGCCGGCCGAGCTCCTCCAGGGACAGGCCGGCGCGGGTGCGGGCGGCCTTGACGTTGTGGGCGACCGTGCGCAGGGCGCTGGCCGGCTCGGCCATCTGTTCACCTTCCTCGCGGGGCGGACCGGTGGAATGTACTGCGCGGTCGGTCCGTTGTCCTCCAGCAGTCATTCTAATGTACTGTTTGGTCGTTCCGCTGAATGTCCAGGAGGTGTCGTGATCGCTCTGCTGCTGGCCCTGGGCAGCTCGCTCGCCTACGGCTGCGCCGACTTCCTCGGCGGCCTGGGCGCCCGCAGGGCCCATGTGCTGCGTACCGTGATGGTCGCGGCCCCGGCCAGCCTCGTGGTCGAGCTGCTGCTGTGGCCGATGCTCGGCGCGTCGTTCAGCCCCGCCGCGCTCGGCTGGGGCGCGGCCTCGGGCGTCGCCTCGGCGGCCGTGTTCGCCCTGCTCTACCGCACGCTGGCGATCGGCCCGATGAACGTGCTGTCGCCGGTGACCGCGCTGGTGTCGGCCGCGCTGCCCGTCGCCGTGGGGCTGCTCCAGGGCGAGCACCTGTCGGCCGCCGGGCTGGTGGGGCTGCCGCTCGCGCTGGTGGCGGTCGTCCTGGTCAGCGCGGGGCACGGCGCGGGGTCGGCGCGTCCGTCGCGGACGGCGCTGCTGCTGGCCTTCGGCGCCGGGTCGGCGATCGCCCTCCAGCTCGTCTTCCTGCACCAGGCGCCGTCCGACAGCGGGGTGGCGCCGTTGATCGTGGGACGGGCGGTCTCGTCGGCCGTCACCCTGACCGCGGCGGGACTGCTGCGCCGCCGGCTGGGCTCCGAGCGGCCCGCGTACGCGCTGTCGGCGACCGCGGGCGTGCTCGACTCGGTGGCGAACCTGCTGTTCCTGCTCGCGGCCCGCAGCGGCGACCTGGCCGTGGTGGCCGTGGTGACCGCCCTCTACCCGGCCGGGACGGTGCTGCTCGCCCGCGGCGTGCTCGCCGAGCGCATCCACCGCGGCCAGCTCGTCGGCCTGGGCGCCGCGGCCCTCGCCGTCAGCCTCCTCGCCCTGCCCTGAACCCTGCCCCGCCCCCTGCCCTGACCCCTGCCCTGACTCCTGCCCTGACTCCTGGCTTCGCCCCCTGGCCCCGGCCTCTGCCCGGCGGGCCCGCGCGGCGTCAGGAACGCGCGGCGGCGACCACGGCGACGGACAGCGGGACCACCGCCCACGCGCCGAGCACGGCGAACGCCGCCCAGGTCGGCATGACGTCCGGCACCTGCTCGATCAGCTGGAGGGCCGGGTACCCGGGCAGGACCCGGTTGACCACGTCGCCGCCCGGCAGCACGCGGGCGGCGAACGGCGCCACCAGGACGATCACCACCAGCGCCGCCGTCGCCACCGCGCCGTTGCGCAGGACCGTGCCGAGCGCCAGCCCGAGCAGGGTGGCCACGACGATCATGAGCGTGCCGCCGGCGACGACCGTCCAGGCCCCGGCGGGCAGCGACGACGGGTGGAACTCCGCGGCGACGAACCGCCCGTAGAGGTAGCCGGGCACCGCGATGAGCAGCGAGCCGGCCACCGCGACGCCGCCCAGGACGACCGCCTTGGCCACCAGCACGCGCGCCCTCGACGGCATCGCCACGAACGTCACGTCGATCATGCCGGACGTGTGCTCGCCACTGACGGTCATCGCGCCCAGCATGCCGAGCGGGAGCTGGGCCAGGACCACCCCCACGTACACGGCGACCACGACCCCCATGGCCGCCTGGTCCCCCGTGCGGCCCGGGTCCCAGCGCGAGATGACGGTGGCGGCGCCGAGCACGGTGAGCGCGAGCGACACCAGCACCCCGACGCCGAGCGCCCACCAGGTGGAACGCAGGGTCCGCAACTTGATCCACTCGGCCGCGAGCGCGTTCACCGCTCCCCCCTTCCGACGAGCTCCATGAACGTCTCCTCCAGCGAGCCGCCCGGCCCGACCAGCTCGCCCAGCGCGGCGTCGGCGCGCAGCCTGCCCCCCGCCAGGACGACGAGGTGGTCGGCCGTGACCGCCATCTCGCTGATGAGATGGCTGGACACCAGCACGGTGCGGCCCTCGGCGGCCAACGACCTGAGCAGGCCGCGCATCCAGCGGATGCCCTCGGGGTCGAGCCCGTTGGCCGGCTCGTCGAGCACCAGCACCTCGGGGTCGCCGAGCAGCGCCGCGGCGAGGCCGAGCCGCTGCTTCATACCCAGCGAGAACCCGCCGACGCGCCGGCTCGCCGCTCCGCCGAGCCCCACGAGCTCCAGCAGGGGGCCGATGCGGGCCCGGTCGAGGCCGTTGGAGCGGGCCAGCCACCACAGGTGCTGTTCCGCGCGCCGCCCGCCCTGCACGGCGGAGGCGTCCAGCAGCGCGCCGACCTGGGTGAGGGGCCGGTCCAGCGCGCGGTAGGGCAGGCCGTTCACGGTGGCCCGTCCGGCGGTGGGCCGTTCGAGGCCGAGGAGCACGCGCATGGTGGTGGTCTTGCCCGCGCCGTTCGGGCCGAGGAAGCCGGTGATCCGGCCGGGCCGGACCATGAAGGTGAGGTCCTGCACGGCCGGGGTCCGGCCGAAGCGTTTGGTGAGTCCGGTGACTTCGATCATGTTCCTCACCCTCCACGGCCTCCAGCCCGGCGCGCATCGGTCCTGGGACCGATACGGGCGGCGTGGCCGCCGGGTTAGGTTCGCACCGTGCGCCAACAGATCCGTCCGCCGCTGCTGAACCGGGTGCCCGCCTGGGGCTGGATTTCCCTCGACGCCGTCGTCGCGCTGGTCGTCGCGCTCGGCTACGCCGGGCTCACCTCGTCGCGCAACCCGGCCGAGCCCGGTGTGCTGGACTTCGCGGCGGCGCTGGCGGCCGGGCTGCCCGTGGCGGTCCGGCGGTTGTGGCCGGGGCCGGTGTTCGTGGTCGTCCTGCTCGGCGGGCTGGGCATGCGGGAGTTCCTGCTTCCCCACGCCGAGCTGCTCTGCCTGCCGCTCGTGCTGTACACGCTGGCCACGCGGAGCAGGGCCGTGCTGCCGCTGCTGGTGGCGGGCGCGGTCGCCGCGCAGGGCGTGGCGGAGGTCCCCCTGACGGCCGCGGTCCGCGACCGGCTCGGGCTGGCGGGGGCGATCCTGCTCGCCGCGTGGGCCGCCGGCACGGCCGTACGCCAGCGCGGGCTCTACACCGGGCAGCTGGCCACGCAGGCGGAGGAGCGGGCCCGTGCGGAGGCCGTCGCCGAGCGGCTGCGGATCGCCCGGGAGCTGCACGACGTCATCGGCCACAGCCTCAGCACGATCGCGGTGCAGGCGGGCGTGGCGGGACACGTGGGCGGGGCGGAGGAGATGAGCCGCACGCTCGCCTCGATCGAGGAGACCAGCAGGTCGGCCCTGCGGGAGACCAGGCAGCTGCTCGGCGTGCTGCGCGAGGACGACGCGGCCGAGCTCGCCCCGGCCCCCGGCCTGGCCGATCTCGACGCGCTCGTCGCCCGCACCAGGGCGGCGGGCCTGGAGGTGGAGCTGTCGATCGACGGCGCCGTGGACGGCGAGCTGGGGCCGACGGTCTACCGGATCGTCCAGGAGGCGCTGACCAACGTGCTCAAGCACGCCGGCGCCCGGCACGCCCTCGTCCGCATCGAACGCCTCCCGGACGCGCTGACCGTGGAGGTCACCGACGACGGCACGCGCGGCCGGGCGCGGCCGTACGGGCACGGCCTGACCGGGTTGCGCGAGCGCGTGCGCGTCTTCGGGGGCGAGTTCGAGGCGGGCGTCCGTCCCGTGCGCGGTTTCCGGGTGAGGGCGAGGCTGCCGCTGTGATCAGGGTGCTGGTGGCCGACGACCAGGCGCTCATCAGGGCGAGCTTCCGGCGGCTGATCGACTCCACGCCGGGGTTCCAGGCGGTCGGCGAGGCCGCCACGGGCGCGCAGGCGGTGACGGCGGCCGGACGCGACCGTCCCGACCTGGTGCTGATGGACGTGCGCATGCCGGAGATGGACGGCATCGAGGCCACCCGCCGCATCTGCGCGGAGCGGCCGGAGACGCGCGTGCTCATCGTGACCACCTTCGACCTCGACGACTACGTCTACGGGGCGCTCCGGGCGGGCGCGGCGGGCTTCCTGCTCAAGGACACGCCGCCGGCCGAGCTGATCAGGAGCATGGCCGTGGTCGCGTCCGGCGAGTCGCTGCTGGCGCCGACCGCGACGCGGCGGCTGGTCGAGCGCTACGTGCGGCCCCCGTCCGGGGACGGCGGCCTGGACATCACCGAACGCGAGCGCGAAGTGCTCGTCCTGGTCGCCAGGGGCCTGTCGAACGCGGAGATCGCCGGCGCCCTGTTCGTCAGCATGAGCACGGTCAAGACGCACGTCAGCAGCCTGCTGACCAAACTCGGCGCCCGCACCCGGGTACACCTGGTCATCGCCGCGTACGAGGCCCGCCTCGTGTGAGGCCCGCCGGTTCCGCTCACGCGACTATTCATTGAATGTATAGTCGTGATCATGTCAACCGGTCACGTGCTGCTCGGCTTCCTCGCCGAGCGGCCGAAGCACGGCTACGAGCTCAAGAAAGAGCACGATCACCGTCTCGCCGGCGCCAAGCCCCTGGCGTACGGGCAGGTCTACGCCACGCTGCAACGCCTGGAACGCGACGGACTGGCGGAGGTGGCCGAGACGCGGCAGGAGGGCGGCCCCGAGCGCACCCTGTTCGCGATCACCGAGGCCGGCCGGGCGGAGCTGGAGCGGTGGCTGAACGCCGTCGAGCCGTCGGCGCCGTACGTCGCCAGCCCCCTGTTCGCCCGGGTCGCCGTCGCGGGGAGGGCCGCCGACGGCCACCTCCTGCGGCAACGCGAGGCCCACCTGGCCCGCATGCGGGAGCTGACCGCCGAGAAGGCGACCGGCTCGCCCGCCCAGGTGCTGGCGGCCGACTACGCGCTCCAGCACCTCGACGCCGACCTGCGCTGGATCGAGACCGCGCTCGCGCGGATGAAGGAGGACACCGATGCTTGAGGCCAGGAGCCTGGGCAAGTCGTTCGGCGGCACCAGGGCGCTGAACGGCGTCTCGCTCGCGATCGCGGAGGGCGAGATCGTGGCGATCACCGGTCCGAGCGGCGCGGGCAAGTCGACGTTGCTGCACTGCCTGGCCGGGGTCGTCCGGCCGGAGTCCGGCGAGGTCGTCCTCGACGGCACGCGCATCGACACGCTGCCCGAGGACGACCTGACCCGGCTGCGACGCCAGAGCTTCGGGGTCGTCTTCCAGTTCGGCGAGCTGGTGCCGGAGCTGACCGCGGCGGAGAACGTCGCGCTGCCGCTGCTGTTCGACCGGCACGGCAGGCAGGAGGCGATGACCGCCGCGGCCGAGTGGCTGGCCCGGCTGGAGGTGTCCGGCTGCGCCGGGCGACGCGCCGGCGAGCTGTCCGGCGGGCAGCGGCAGCGGGTCGCCATCGCGCGGGCGCTGGTGACCGGCCCGCGTGTGGTGTTCGCCGACGAGCCCACCGGAGCCCTGGACACGCTCGGCGGCGAGCAGGTGATGGGCGCGCTGCTCGGCGCGGCCCGCGCCGGCCGGGCCGCCGTCGTCCTGGTCACCCACGACAACCGGGTGGCCGCCTACGCCGACCGCGAGATCCCGCTGCGCGACGGCGCCGTCCTGGTGGGGGCGGAACGATGATCACCGTGCTCGGCATGCTGCACAGGGGACGCTCGCGAGCCGAACGCGTGCGCGCCCGGCTGGTCGCCGCCGGGGCGGCGGTGGCCACGTTCCTGGTCTGCACGGCCGTCGGCATGGCCGACTTCCAGGACGAGGACGGCTCGCTGACCGGGCTCGGCCTGGCGCTGCTGGCCGTGCCGGTCGCCGGCCTGGTCCACCAGGCCAACCGGCTGGCCTCGGCCACCAGGGAACGACGGCTGGCCGCCCTGCGGCTGGCGGGCGCGACGCCGGGCGACGTACGGCGGCTGGGCGCGCTGGAGGGCGGCCTGCTGGCGCTGGTCGGTTCGCTGACCGGCGGCGCGCTCCACGTCGTCACCCACCTCGGCGGGCCGCTGCCGCAGATCCCCGTGGTCGTCGCGCTGGTGACGCTCGGCGGGGTCCTGTCGGGGGCCCGCGCCGGACGGCACGTCGTCACCTCGCCGCTGGGCGTGACCCGCCGCGCACGCGTGCGGGGGCCGCAGGTGCTGGACCTGGTCCTGTTCGCGGCGGGCGTGGGCCTGCTCGTCCTCGGGCTGTCGGTCAAGGGCCGCTTCCCCGTCGTCGGCAAGTACGGGACGGCGACCGCCATGGCGGCCGGGCTGGTCCTGCTGCTGATCGGCGCGACCCTGGCCACGACCTGGCTGATCAGGGCCTACGCCCGCAGGGCCGGTCGGCGGGCCCGGTCGCCGGAGACGCTGCTGGCCGCGCGGCTGGTCGAGGCCGACCCCCGGGCGTGGGCCAGGGCCCTGTCGGTGGTGAGCCTGACGGTGTTCTTCGGCGCGGCGGTCGGGGCCCAGCAGGCCTCCGTCGGCTACTCCCAGGCCCACGCGCTGGTGGACGTCGCGCTCCTGCTGGCCCTGGCGACCTCGTCGATCGCCCTGGTGGCGCACCAGGCGGAGGAGCTGATCGACCATCGCCGCTCGTTCGCCGCGCTGGCCGCCGCCGGGGCGCCGGAACGGGCGCTGGGCGGGGTGCTCGTGCGGCAGGCGGTCGTCGCGGCGCTGCCGGTCTGCGTGGTGGCGGCCGTGTCGGGGGTCGCCGTGGTGGTGCTCCCCCTGGTGAGCGTCTACCGCGTCGAGTCGCTGCCGTGGGCGCTGACCAGGGCCGTCCTCATGGCGGGCGTCGGGGTGCTGGCCGCCGTGGTCGTCGCCCTGGCGGCCCGCCCCCTGCTGCGGGGCGCGCTGCGGTCCGGCACGCGGACGTGACCGGCGTCCGCTGACACCGCCTGCCCCTGGCCGTCTACCGGTGAGCCGCCTCCTCCGGCCGGGGGGCGACCGGCTGCCTGAGCAGCGTCTTCGGGTCGGGGTCGGTGAACTCGGTCAGGTAGATCTCGTGGTGCAGCCCGTTCGGCACCAGCCCGTGCTCGGCCATGAACGCCTCCATCACCTCCAGCGACCTCTTCTCCTCGCTGTAGGGCCCCTCGTGCAGCAGTTCCACGCACTCGCCCTCGGTGAAGGTGACGACCTGGACCCGGTCCACGGCGGCCCCCGACGGGCGGGCCCGCTCACGCGCCGCCTCGGCCGCCCCCGGCTCGGGCATCCCCGGCAACGGCAGCAGCAGGTGCCACCGCCACTGGTCGCGCGGGGTCTCCAGCGGCGGCAGCGACGTGTCCTCCACCCACCACCGGCCCTCCAGCGGCCCGGCGGCGCCGCCCATGGCGGAGGCCACGGCGTACAGGGCGCCGATGGCCGACAGGTGCTCGGCGCCGCCGGGCTCTCCCATGCCCGTGACGTTGAGACAGGTGACGGGATGGCAATGGACCAGTCGCGGGGTCATGGATCCTCCGAGTAGATCTGGGTGGAATCCCCCATAGCGTGGGGTCTCCCCGTGGGGGAGAGTCCAATCAGCGTCGGCCTGCACACGGCCGAGATCCTGGTCGCCGCGGCCTCACCCGCGCCTACGTCACCGCCTTCTTCGACCGGCACCTGCGCGGTCAGCCCCGGCCCCTGCTGGACGAGCCGTCGGCCGACGTCCCCGAGGTCAGGTTCTGCAGCCCGGAGGACCAGACCTGCGAGTGAGCCGGGGCCGTCTGTACGCGGGGCCGTTCCGGCGGGCATGATGAACAACCATCGGTCCGTCTCCTTGGAGCGTCCATGGATCGTCTGTTCGTGCGGCTGGCCCTCTACGTGGTCAGGTTCGCCGGAGCCGTCGCGGGGGTGTGGGGGGTCGCCTACGCCGTCAACGGCGCCACGCAGGCCGACGGGGAGATCGTCGTTCGCGTCGTCCCCCGCCTGGAGGCCGCCGACCGGCTCGGGCTGAGCGGGGTCAAGCTGCCCCGCGGCCTCTCCCTGGGAGGCGGGGAGCTGTCACTGCGGGTCTGGGACTCGACGGCGGCCGAGCAGGTGCTCTTCCGGGCGGACGTGCTGGTGGGCGGCCTGTGCGCGCTCGTCGCCGCCCTCCTGGTCGGAGGGCTGCTGACGTCGGTGTTCGAGGGCGAGCCGTACCGCCGCGGCAACGCGGCGCGGGTCGCCTGGCTCGCCGTCCTCGCGCTCGTCTCGGGAGCGGCCCAGGCGCTGCCCGCGCTCGCGGTGGCCGCCGTGCTCGACCGCGCGGGGGTGGGCGGGACGTTCGGGCCGCCGTCCGGGCTATCGTGGCTGCCGTTCACGGGCGCGGCGCTGCTGGCGGCGCTGGCCCTGGCGCTGCGGGCCGGACGCCGGGCCCGCGCCGACGTCACGTCCGTCACATAGTGTCGCGATCATGACGATCGAACTGCGCGCCGTCCGCGAGGACGATCTGGCGTTCCTGACCCGGCTGATCGGCGACCCGGACAGCAGGCGTGACGGCGTGATGTACGGCATCGTCCGCGCCGACCTGGACCGGCCCCGGCGCCTCCGGGCGGCTGACCAGCGGCGGCGCGGCCCCCGGCGGAGATCAACACGGGCTCAACGGATCCTCAACACCGGCGCCCCTACGTTGCGATCACACGATTCCGCACCAAGGGGGAGCATATGCGCAACCTTCCAGCTCTGGCGCTCGCCGCGGTGGTGGCCGGCGGCCTGCTGACCGTCGCCTCGCCCGCCGGCGCCTCCGTCCAGGACGCCCGGCAGGCGTCGCGGACGCAGGCCGCCGGGCCGATCAACTACTCGTGCGGCGCGCGGCTGCGGGTGAGCCGGGACGTGCCCAAGCCCTGGCACCGCATGGCGAAGGCGAAGGGCCGCCGCGGCATGGTCTACCTGTACGAGGCCGACGGCGTCTACCGCGGCCGGAACGTTTGGTGGGCGTGGGGCACCAGCCTGCGCTCCGGCGACCGCATCTCCATCGACTGGACCGACGACGGGGGCCGCACCTACCACGCCTGCCACGCGGTCGTCCGGGGCGGCGGACGCCGCAGCGTCACGTCGTACGCGGTGGACGCCCCGAACGGCCGCAAGTTCCGCGCCTGCGTGAAGGCCGCGGGCAAGTGGTCGTGCACCCGCGGCTGGTGGGAGATCAGGTATTCCTGACCGGCCGGTCCGCCGGGCAGGGCGTGCGAGCTGCGGCGATACGACCGCGACCGCTTGACATACCGGACAACCGGCACATAGTGTCCCGTCAATCGGCAGGCACAGACGAAGAGATCCCTGTCAGTGGTCTTCGTCTGTGCCTTTGTCGTATCCAGACCGCTGGCAAGGGATCACACCCCCCTGAAAGGCGGCTGGGCATGAGCGACGCCCCCGTGCAGAACACCTCGGTCACGCGGATCCGCAACGCCGGAGACGCGGCCGACGTCATCAACACCCTGACGAGGCTGGCCGGCCGGGCCAACTGGATCTGGTTCCTCGCCCTGGCGGGCCTGTTCCTGGACGCCTACTCCAACGCGGCCCTGGGCGCCGGCCTGTCCCCCATGGTCAAGCAGCTCGGCCTGTCGCCGGGCCAGGTGGGCGTGCTCACCGCCATGGCGCCGGCCATCGCCATCATCTCCAACCCGTTCGGCGGCTGGCTGGCCGCCCGGATCGGCCGGGTCAAGCCGCTGCTGCTGACCAAGGTGGTGTTCGCGCTCGGCGCGCTGCTGACCGCGGCCGGCTCCGACTTCCAGACCGTCTTCGCCGGCCGCGGCCTGGTCGGCATCGCGTACGGCATCGACTTCGCGGTGGCCATGGCGCTGCTGGCCGAGTACACGCCGTCCGCGCTCAAGGGCAGGCTCAACTTCTGGCAAGGCGTCTGGTACACCGCCACCACCACGAACCTGCTGCTCACGCTGGTGTTCTACCGTTTCGACGTGGGCGCGGACATCTGGCGCTGGTCGGTGGGCTCCTCGGCCGTCTTCGCCGTCGTGCTGCTGGTCCTGCAACTCGCCTTCCTGGTGGAGAGCCCGACGTGGCTGGCCGCCAAGGGCCGGCTGCGCGACTCCGCCGCGGCCCTGCGCCGCATGTACGGCTTCGCCGTCCAGGAGGACGCCGGGCGGGACGGCGTCGCGGCCGAGCAGGGACGGCAGGTGGGGTTCGGGGACGCGGGCGTGCTGTTCCGCAGGCCATACCTGCCGCGCACGGTGTTGTCCACGGTCATCTCGCTCACCCAGGCCATGCAGTACTTCGCGGTCGGCTGGTACCTGCCGGTGATCAGCCTGGAGCTGTTCGGCAAGGAGTTCGAGAAGGCCACGATCGGGTCGATGGCGTTCAACGCGGTCGGCATCGTCGGCGGCTGCCTGGCGGCCTACACGGGCCGCCGCCTCGGCCTGCGGGTCAGCTCGATGGCCGGGTACGCGGTGGTGTTCGTGGCGCTGCTGGTGATGGGCGCGACGTTCAAGGAGCTGCCGGTCGCGCTGGCCGCGCTGCTGCCCGTGCTGTTCATCTTCTTCCACTCCGCCGGGCCCGGCCCGAACGGCAAGTCGATCGCCGCGCTGTCCTACCGCAGCGACATCCGCACCCTGGGCACCGGCGTGACCGGCATGCTCGGCAGCCTCGGCTCGGTCGCCGGCCTGTACCTGTTCCCGCAGTTGCAGGCGGGCATCGGGGTCGGCGCCAGCCTCATGGTGCTGTCGGTGGTGCCGCTGGTGGGCCTGGTCACCTGCCTGCTGATCAAGTGGGACCCCACCCGCGTGGCGGTCAACCTGGAGGAGGAGGAGATCGCGCTGCGGAAGAGGGACGAGCGCCGATGACCGGCCCTACCCGGCGGGGGATCCTCAGCGTCGACGAGGGCACCACGGGCACGCGCGCCGCGGTCGTCCTGGACGACGGCTCGGCGGCCCCGCCCGCCTACCGGCCCATCTCGGTCCACTCCCCCGACCATCTGCGGGTCGAGCAGGACGCCATGGAGATCTGGGCGAAGACCGCCGAGGTCTGCGCGCAGGCCCTGGAGTGGGCGCGGGCGCACGACGTCGAGGTCACCGGCGTGTCGATCGCCACCCAGCGCGCCACCGTGCTGCTGTGGGACACCGTCACCGGCGAGCCGCTCACCCCCGCCGTGGTCTGGCAGGACCGCCGCTACGCCGCCCGGCTGCGGGAATGGGAGCCCGGCTGGGACGCCCGCCTGGTCGAGCACACCGGCCGGCCGGTCGGCTCGCGCGCGCCGCTGCTGTGGGCCGCCGACGTGCTGCGCGACGACCCGGCCGCGCGCCGGGCGCACGAGGCGGGACGGGTGGCCTTCGGTTCGGTCGACACCTGGCTGGTGTGGCGGCTGACCGGCGGCGCGCGGCACGTCATGTCCGCCACCAACGCGGTCGCCGCCGGCGCCTACGACCTGCGCACCGGCGACTGGTACGAGCCGTGGCGGGACTTCCTCGGCTGCCCCCGCGACGTGCTGCCGCAGATCCTGGACGAGGACGGCGACTACGGCCACACCGACCCGTCCGTGCTCGGCGTGCGGCTGCCGGTGTTGTCGGTGATGGGCGACCAGCACGCCGCGATGATCGCGCTCGGCGCGCACCGGCCGGGCCAGGCGATGTGCGTGCACGGCACGGGAACGTTCCTGGACGCCGTGGCCGGCGACCGGCCGCCCGCGCATCGCCGGGCGGTGCCGGGGGTGCTGACGCTGGTCGGCTGGCGTTCGCGCGGCGCGGCGGTGTTCAGCCTGGAGGGCTACGCCGCCACGACCGGCTCGGCGGTGCGCTGGTTGTGCGAGGAGATCGGGCTGTTCGACTCCCCCGCCCAGCTGACCGCGCTGGCCCGCGAGCATCCCGGGCCGAGCCGGGTGCGGTTCCTGCCCGCGCTGGCCGGGATGCGCACCCCGGTCTGGTCGCCCGAGGCCACCGGCGTCCTGACCGGGCTCAGCCTGTCCACCACCCGGGCCGAGCTGGCCCGGGGCGTCCTTGAGGGCATCGCGCACTCGGTGTGCGACCTGCTGGACGGGGTGGAGCAGGCGCTCGGCGCGCCGGTCACCGATCTGTTCTGCGGCGGCGGCCTGGCCAGCAGCGACGTGCTGATGGCGAGCCAGGCCGACCTCGTCGGGCGGCCGGTCCGCCGCGCCCGCGCCAACGAGACGGCCAGCCTGCGCGGCGCCGCCTACCTCGGGGGCGTGCGCGCGGGGCTCTGGCCCGACCTGCCCGCCGCCCTCGCCGGGCTCGGCGACGTCCCCGTCTTCGAGCCCACGTTGCCCGACGCCGCCCGCGAGGAGGCCCGCGCCGCCTGGCGTGACCTGCTCTCCCGGCACATCTCGTACCAACAGGAGGAATCCCCCTCGTGATCCGGCTTCCAGAACGCAAGCCCAGATCGGAGACCAGGAGCGCCATCCGGCGCACCCCGCTGCGGCTGGACCGTCAGGCGCAGATCGAGCGGCTGGCCGGAAGGCCGGTGGACGTGCTCGTCGTCGGCGGCGGCGTGACCGGCTGCTACGCCGCGCTGGACGCCGCCACCCGCGGCCTCAGCGTGGCGCTGGTGGAACGCGACGACTTCGCCTCGGGCACCTCCTCCAAGTCCTCCAAGATGGTCCACGGCGGCCTGCGCTACATCGAGCAGGGCAACCTGCCGCTGGTGCGCCGCTCGCTGCTGGAGCGCCAGCGCTTCCGCCGCAACGCGCCCCACCTGGTGCGGCGGCTGCCGTTCGTGCTGCCGATCCTCTCCGAGGACGGCGTCTTCGACGCCCGCATCGCCAAGGCCTTCGAGGGCCTGCTGTGGACCTACGACCTGGCGGGCGGCTGGCGCATCGGCCGGCTGCACCAGCGGCTCAGCGTGGCCGAGGTGCTGGCCAGGGCGCCGCGGCTGCGCGCCGACCGGCTCAAGGGCGGCCTGCTCTACTACGACAGCCGCACCGACGACGCCCGCCTGACCCTGACCATCGCCAGGACCGCCGCCCACTTCGGCGCCACCGTGCTGAACGGCGCCACCTGCCGCGAGCTGGTCAAGGAGGGCGGCCGGGTGCGCGGCGCCCGCGTCGAGGTGGACGGCCGCACGGTCGAGGTGCGCGCCGGGGTCGTCGTCAACGCCACCGGCGTGTGGACCGACACCCTGGACGCGCTGTCCGACCCGGGACACCGGCCGCGGGTGCGTCCGGCCAAGGGCGTGCACATCGTGGTGCCGTGGACGCGGCTGCCGGTGGACGGCACGGTCACCGTCCCGGTGCCCGGCCGGGCCCGCCGCGCCACCTGCACCCGCTGGGGCGACGTGGTCGTGGTCGGCACCACCGACACCGACTACGACGGCTCGCCCGACGAGGTGCTGTGCACCCGCGAGGAGATGCAGTACCTGCTCGACGGCGCCAACACCGCCTTCGACGCCGACCTCACCCCGGACGACGTGATCGGCTCGATCGCCGGGCTGCGCCCGCTGGTCGGCGAGAAGGAGGGCGCCACGCTCGACATGAGCCGCGACCACCGGATCATCACCGACGGCTTCGGCCTGGTCACGGTCACCGGCGGCAAGCTGACCACCAGCAGGCACATGGGCGAGCTGGCCGTGGACGAGGCGCTGAAGGTGCTCGGCCGCAAGGCCCGCTGCCGCACCGCGCGGCTGCCGCTGCTCGGCGGCGCGGGCTACGACGCCGAGGCGACCACCGCGACCGGCGGGCTCGGCGCCCACCTGGGCGAGCGGTACGGCACCGAGGCCCGGTTCGTCGCCGACCTGATCACCGAGGACCCGTCGCTGGCCGGGCCGGTCGTGGAGGGCAGCGAGTACCTGCGGGCCGAGGTGGTCTACGCGGCCCGCTGCGAGCTGGCCAGGAACGTGGACGACGTGTTGTCGCGGCGCACCCGGATGCGGGTCTTCGCCCGCGACCTGTCGGTCGAGGCGGCTCCCGAGGTGGGCCGGCTGCTCCAGCGCGAGCTCGGCCTCTCCGACGACGAGGTGGCCCGGCAGGTCGAGGACTACGTACGCGGCGTGGACCGCGAGAAGAGCGTTCTGATGGAGGGACTTTCATGATCAGCAGGCAGACCGTCACCCACCCGTTCAACCGCGGCGACTACGTCGTGGGCGCGCCCACGCCGCCGCGCTGGGCCGCCGACTGCCCGCCGGGGAAGGGCCCGGCCAGCCTGCAGGGCCAGGTCGTGCCGGTCCCCGAGAGCGTGGTGGCGGAGCTGCGCGCGCTCGGCGCCGCCGTGCACACCGACCGGGACGAGGTGGTCCTGCGCACCCGCGACTGGTGGGCGGGCACCTCCATCGGCGAGACCGACGGCCGTCCGGCCACGCCGGAGGCGGTCGTCGTCGAGGTGGACGACGAGCAGCAGGTGGCCGCCGTGGTGCGGATCTGCCACGAGCACCGCATCCCGCTGACCGTCTCGGCCGGGCGCAGCAACGTGCTGGGCGCCGCGCTGCCCGTGCACGGCGGCGTCGTGCTGGACGTGTGCCGGCTCAACCGCATCCTGTCCTTCGACGCCGAATCCATGATCGTCGAGGTGCAGGCCGGCATGTTCGGCGACCTGTTCGAGAAGGAGCTGCAGGAGACGCACGGCGCCACCACCGGCCACTGGCCGTCGGCGTTCGCCATCTCCACCGTCGGCGGCTGGGCCGCCTGCCGCGGCGCGGGCCAGCTCTCCACCCGCTACGGCAAGATCGAGGACATGGTGGTCGGGCTGGACGTGGTGCTGCCCGACGGCACCACCGCCAGCTACGGCACCTACCCGCGCGCCGCGGTGGGCCCCGACCTGCGGCAGCTGTTCATCGGCTCGGAGGGCACGCTCGGCGTCATCACCCGGCTGCGGCTGCGTACGCACCGGCTGCCCGACTACGCGGTGGGCATCGCCTACGGCTTCGACACCTTCGCCGCCGGGCTCGACGCGTGCCGGGAGATCCTGCAGCGCGGCGCCACCCCGGCCGCGCTGCGCCTGTACGACGCGCACGAGAGCGGCACCCACTTCGGCGAGCCCGGCACCAACCTGCTGCTCGTCGCCGACGAGGGCGACCCGGTGCTGGTGGACGCCGTCATGAAGATCGCCGAGGAGGTCTGCGCCGAACGCGCGTCGGTGAAACTGGACGGCGCGGCGGTCTTCGCCCGCTGGCTGGACGAGCGCATGATCGTCGGCAAGGCCGCCGACGGCTTCGTCCGGGGGCCGGGGTTCGTCTCCGACACCTGCGAGATCGCCGGGCCGTGGGCCTCGCTGCCCGCCCTGTACGACGAGGTCGTGGCCGCCATCGAGGCCGTCCCCGGCACGCTGCGCGCCTCGGCCCACCAGTCGCACGCCTACACCGACGGCGCCTGCCTGTACTTCTCGCTGCGCGGCGACGTCGAGCGCGACCAGCGGCGCGCCTGGTACCGGGCCGCCTGGGACGCCGCCGCCGAGGTGCTCGTCAGGCACGGCGCGGCGATCAGCCACCACCACGGCGTCGGCCTGCTGCGCTCGCCGTACATGCGGGACGCGCTGGGCAGCGGCTATCCCACGCTGGTGGCGGTCAAGCAGGCGCTGGACCCGCGGGGCATCATGAACCCCGGCAAGCTGGGGCTGCCCGCGTCCTTCGAAAACACGGCGCACTAAGGTGGATGCGGTGAACGCTCGACACAAGGCCCCGCTGGATCAGCGCCTGCTCGCCGCCCTGGCCGAGCATCCCGTCGCCGCGTCGCTGGTGGGGGTGGAGATGGTCGAGCGGTTCACCTCCTCCGCCACGCCGATCGGCATCCTGGCCTCGATCCCGCTCGGCGACCTGGCGGCCACGGTCCAGCGCACGGTGGCCGCCCGGAAGATCGGGTTCGTCAACATCGACTCGACCCCCGGCCTGGGGCACGATCCCGGGGCGCTGGCGTACCTGCAGGGCATCGGCGCGGTCGGGGTCGTCTCCACGCGGCAGGCGATGATCGAGCGGGCCACCGGGCTCGGGCTGCTGACCATGCAGAAGGTGTTCGTCACCGACCGGTCGAACCTGCGGCGCAGCCTGCAGTCCATCACCCGGTCGCGGCCCGACCTGGTGCAGCTCATGCCGGCCATGGTGCTGCGGCACGTCGAGCGGCAGGTGCGGGCGGTGGGCGTGCCGTGCCTGGCCGCGGGGTTCGTGCAGAGCGCGGACGACGTGGTGGAGGCGCTGCGGCACGGGGCCGTCGGCGTGTGCACCTCCGACGAGGAGCTGTGGGGGCTGCGCCGCTCGGCCCTGCGCGCCTCCTGATCCGTCTTCATCCGGAAGGACCTTGCGATGACGCCTGCCCGCGTGCGGGAGACCGCCGCCGCCACGGCGCCCGTCCGGCGCGCCGGGAGGCGGTGGCCGGTGGCGCCCGGGGTGTTCGTCGTCCTGTGGAGCAGCGCGTTCATCGCGGGCATCCCGGGGGTCAGGGCGGCGCCGCCGCTGTTGCTGATGTTCGGCAGGTTCGCCGTCGCCGGAGTGTTGCTGGGGGCGTACGCGCTGGTCAGGCGGGTGCCGTGGCCCCGGGGTCGGGACCTGGCGCACGTGGCCGTGGCCGGGCTGCTGATCCAGGCCGTGCAGTTCGGCGCCTTCTACAGCGCGCTCGGCGCGGGCCTGCCGGCCGCGGTCGTGTCCCTGGTGCAGGGGCTGAACCCGGTGGTCATCCTGCTGGTCGGACGGGTGCTGGGCGAGCGGGTCGGCGCCGGGCAGTGGGCCGGGTTCGCGCTCGGCCTGGCCGGGGTGGTCCTGGCGGTGGCCGACCGGATCAGCCTGTCCGCGTCCGGGGTGGCGCTGTGCCTGCTGGGGCTGGCCGGGCTCAGCGCGGGCACCCTCTACCAGCAGCGGTACGCCCCCCGCATGGACGCGCTGAGCGGCACCGCGGTGCAGCTGCTGGTCAGCGCCCCCGCCGCCGGGCTGGCCTGCCTGGCGCTCGGCCCGGTCCGGGTGTCGGACTGGACGGCGTTCGGGCTGTCGGTCGGCTGGATGGCGCTGGTCAACTCCATCGCGGCGTTCATCCTGCTCAACCGGATGTTGCTGCGCTCCCCGGCCAGCCGGGTGAGCACGGTGTTCTTCCTGACCCCGGCCGTGACCGCCGTGCTGGCCTGGTCGCTGGCCGGGCAGCCGCTGCCCCCGCTCGCCGTGGCCGGGCTCGTCCTGGGCGGCTGCGGGGTGCTGCTGGCCAACCTCTCGACACGAAGAAGGGCGAACTGATGCGCATTCGCGGCGCGGTCCTGGAGGAGATCGGCCGGTCCCGGCCCTACGCGCAGTCGCGGCCCCTGACGGTCTGCGACCTCGAACTCGATCCGCCGGGGCCGGGCGAGCTGCTGGTGCGGGTGGAGGTGGCCGGCGTGTGCCACTCCGACCTGTCGGTGGTGGACGGCAACCGGGTGCGTCCCACGCCCATGCTGCTCGGCCACGAGGCGGCGGGCGTGGTGGAGCGGACCGGCCCCGGCGTGGACGACCTCGCCCCCGGGCGGCGCGTGGTGATGACCTTCCTGCCCAGGTGCGGCGGCTGCGCCGGCTGCGCCACCGAGGGTGTGACGCCCTGCCTGCCGGGCAGCGCCGCCAACAACGACGGCACCCTGCTGAGCGGCGCGGTCCGCCAGCACAGGGACGGCGTCGCGGTGCTGCACCACCTCGGGGTGTCGGCGTTCGCCACGCACGTGGTGGTCGACCGGCGCTCGGTCGTCCCGGTCGATCCCGACGTGCCGGCCGAGGTCGCCGCCCTGCTCGGCTGCGCCGTGCTGACCGGCGGCGGCGCCGTGCTCAACGCCGGCCGGCCGCGCCCCGGGCAGACGGTCACGGTCGTCGGGCTGGGCGGCGTGGGCATGGCGGCGCTGCTCACCGCGCTGGCCCTCGACGACGTCCGGGTGATCGGCGTGGACGCCAACCCGGCCAAGCTCGCCACCGCCCGCGAGCTGGGCGCGCACGAGGTGTACGGCCCGGACGAGCTGCCCGGCGAGGCGGACGTCGTGGTCGAGGCGGCGGGCAGCGCGCGGGCGTTCGAGACCGCGGTGACCGTGACGGCCCCCGGCGGCCGCACCGTCAGCGTGGGCCTGCCCGCGCCCGGCGCCCGCGCCTCGATCTCGCCACTCGCGCTGGTGGCCGGCGGGCGCAGCGTCATCGGCAGCTACCTGGGCTCGGCACTGCCGGCCCGCGACATCCCGGTGTTCGCCCGGATGTGGCGCGAGGGCCGGCTGCCGGTGGAGCGGCTGGTCTCGGCCCGGATCGGCCTGACGGCCGTCAACGAGGCGATGGACCAGCTCGCCGACGGCGCCGCCCTGCGCCAGCTGATCGTCTTCGACGGCTGACCACCGGGGCCGGGGCCGGCTGATCGCCTTCGACGGCTGACCGCCGAGGCCGGGGGCTGGGGCTACCCCGACGCGACGACCAGCGTCTGCGGGGCCGCCTGCTTCATCCGGCCGCGGGCCCAGGTCATCTGGGTGGCGGTCTCGTCCTCGCAGTCGCGGACCGCCGCCAGCAGCGGCTCGTCGCGGGCGCCCTGCGCGGCCTGGCCGATCAGCGTCCAGCAGACGTCGCACTCGGCGGCCATGAGGTAGAGGTCGTGCAGGTCGCGCAGCAGGCCGAGGCCGCCGCCGCGAGAGCCGGAGAACAGCGTCGAGTGCAGCCGCTCCGGCTCGTCGGGGGCGTCCTCGGAGTAGCGTTCCACGAACGGCCGCAGCCGCCGTACGTGCTCGTCGCACTGCTCGGCGAGCCGCCGGCAGATGTGCACCACGTCCGGCTCGTCGCCGTGGGCCGCGGCGACCTCGCGGTAGGCCGACGCCAGCTCCTCCTCCGATCGGTGCAGCAGCCCCAGGTAGTGCGCCAGCAGCACGGTCATCCTCCCGCTCTGGTCACCCGGACCGCGGTGACCTTGTAGATCGGTTGCTTGGAGACGGGGTCCCAGGTCGTGTTCGTGACCTCGTTGGCCGCCCGGGGCGCCGCTCCCGGCTCCAGGTCCCAGTAGCCGTAGTGGAAGGGCACGAACACCACGCCCCGCCGGATGCCGGTGATCCGGGCCGGGGCCTCCAGCCGGCCGCGCGGTGACTCCACCCGCACCAGGTCTCCCTCGCCGATGCCCAGCCCGGCGGCGTCGGCCGCGTTGAGCTCCACCCACGGCTCGGGGGCGGCGGCGTCGAGCCGCGGGACGCGGCCGGTCTTGGTCCGGGTGTGGAACTGGTGCACGGTGCGGCCGGTGGCCCCCATCCGCCGGGGCCCCGCAGCAGCTCCTTCGACCGGGCCACGATCCGGCCCATCGCCGTCTCCCAGTCGCTCTCCACCAGCGTGCCGCCCTCGCGGACGAGCGGGCGCAGCAGCCGGTCGGGGCTGTTGTTGGCCTGCCAGCCGTACAGGTCCTTGGGGTCGAGCCGGCCGTGGTTGACCCGGTCCACGGCACGGCCGCGCACGCCGACGATACGTCCGTCCTTGACCGCGATGTCCATCGCGTCGCCGTTGGAGTGCAGGACGGACGCCGACTGGGCCCACGACTCGACGTCCTGCTCGGTCAGCCCCTCCGCCAGGCAGGCGTCCACCCGGACCGGCCAGTCCTCGGCGCTGCCGTCCTCGCGCGGCCCGTACGGCGTGCGCGAACCCCACGGGTCGGCGATGCGGTCAGACATTCCGGCGGCTCCTTCCGGGGTGGGAGATCCGGACCGCATACCCTCACCTGGCCGCCCCATGCCATCGCCGTGGCCCGGCCGTCGGAAAACGGGATGCGGCCGGCCCGCGTCCGGGGTGAGGATGGCCGCGCACAGCCGTCGGAGCCGTCCCCCGGACGAGGAGCGTGCCATGAGCGCCGCCGGAACCGCTCACCCGCAGGTCACCGTGCGCACGGGCCGGCTGCGCGGCCGGATCGAGGGCGGCGTGGCCGTCTTCCGCGGCGTGCCGTACGCGCGCCCGCCGGTGGGCGGCCTGCGGCTGGCCGCCCCGGCGCCGCCCGAGGCGTGGGACGGCGTGCGCGAGGCCGCCGCGTTCGGCCCGCCGCCGCCGCAGTCCAGGCTGCTGGGCGCCACCGGCGACGCCGGCACCGACGGGAACTGGCTGACCGCCAACGTGTGGACCCCCGACCTGGGCGCGACCCGGCTGCCGGTGATGGTGTGGATCCACGGCGGCGGCTACATGTACGGCTGGTCCGGCGACCCGCTCTTCGACGGCGGCGTGCTCGCCCGGGACGGCGTCGTCGTGGTCACCGTCAACTACCGGGTCTCCGCCGAGGGCTTCGGGCACTTCCGCGGCGCGCCCGCCAACCGCGGCCTGCTGGACCAGGTGGCCGCCCTGCACTGGGTGCGCGAGAACGCCGCGGCCTTCGGCGGCGACCCCGACCGGGTCACCGTCTTCGGCGAGTCCGCCGGAGCCGGGAGCATCGCGGCGCTGATGACGATGCCCGGCGCGGCCGGCCTGTTCCACCGGGCGATCGCGCAGAGCGTGCCGGGCCTGTTCTTCACCCCCGAGCTGGCCGCCGATCTCGCCGCCGCGGTGGCCGCCGAGCTGGGAGCGGCCCCGCACGCGGACGAGCTGGCGCGCCTGCCGCCGGAACGGCTGATCGAGGCCGGCGACGCGGTGGCGGCCGGCATGGGCGGCAGTCCGCGCTGGGGCCTGGCCGCGCACGTCCGCACGCCGTTCGCGCCGGTCGTGGACGGCGAGGTGCTGCCCGCGACGCCCTGGCGGTCGCCGGCAGGCGGGGTGGACCTGCTCGTGGGGCACAACCGCGACGAGTACCGGCTGTTCATGGCGCTCGGCGGCGAGCTCGGCCAGGTCACCGCCGAGCAGGCGGCCGCCGCGCTGCGGGCGCTGGCCCCCGACCCGGCGGCCTACCGGGCCGCCCACCCGGAGGCCGGCGACGAGCGGCTGTACGAGCTGGTCCACTCCGACTGGCTGTTCCGGATGCCGTCCGTACGGCTGGCCGAGGCCCACGGCGGGCGCGGCCGGGCCCACCTGTACGAGCTGACCTGGCCCGCCCCCGGCATGGGCGGGATGCTCGGCGCGTGCCACGGGCTGGGCCTGCCGCTGACGTTCGGCAACCTGACCGCGGGCGCGGCCGGGCTGCTGCTCGGCCAGGAGCCGCCGCCGGAGGCCGCCGAGCTGTCGGCCCGGGTGCGGGCGGCGTGGACCACCTTCGCCGCGACCGGAGACCCGGGCTGGCCGGCGTACGAGCCGCGCGAGCGGCTGACCTGGATCATCGACACCGAGCCGGGCACGGCGGCGTACCCGGAGGAGGCGTCGCGCCGGTTGTGGGCCGGGCACGCCTTCGACCCGCTCCCGCTGGCGGCGTCCGGGCCGGCGTGAGCACCGGTCACCGCGGGCCGGCCGGGGTCAGTCGCAGGACTGGGTGCTGACGGGGTTCGTGGCCGTGGCGGCCTGGCGGGCGTCGGGCGCGACCTCGCCGGCGGTCAGCGCGTAGCCGGTCTCCACCTGGCCGGCGACGGCGGCGAAGATCACGCCCAGCACGCGGCCGTCCACGGCGAGCAGCGGGCCGCCGGAGTTGCCCTGCTGGATCTTGCCCCGGACCAGGTAGACGTCCCTGGTCACCTGCGAGGCGTGGTAGATGTCGGGGCTGCCGGCCCGCTGCCGCGCGGCGACGCGGGCGGGCTCCGGCGTGAAGCCGCCGCCGTTCGGGTAGCCGGCGACCAGCGCGTCCTGGCCCTCCCTGGCCCGGGTGTCGAAGGAGAGCGGGGGCAGCCCGAGGCCGGGGACGTACAGGACCGCGACGTCCCGCCGGGGGTTGTACCAGACGACCTGCGCCGGGTGCGGCCGCTGCTGGTGGTCGACCACCTGCAGGTCCGTGTCCACCCCGGCCACGACGTGCGCGTTGGTCATGATGTGGTCGGGCGCGTACGTGAAGCCGGTGCCGGTGATGCGCTTGCCGCAGGAGGAGGCGGTCCCCTGGACCTGCAGGATGCCCGTCCTGGCCTGCCGCAGCGCCGGGCTGCGCAGCACGGCCACGTCCGGCGGCGGCACCCGGACGGGGCTCATCCCGGCGATGGTGTCGAGCACCGGCGGGAAGTCGGACCGGTCGATGAACCGCTTGAAGGGCCGCTGCCAGTTCCGCGCCGCCTCGGGCGCCGCCGCGTCGAGCGTGGACAGCAGCGCCGAGCCGCGGATCTGCTCCACCACCGGCGTCCACGGGCTGGACACCAGCAGGCTGCCCACGAGCCAGGCGACCAGCAGCACGAACGTGGCGTTGACCAGCCCGCCGCCCAGGGAGTCCAGGATCCGGGCCGGTTCGCCGCGCAGGTACGTGCGTAACCGCACCCCCAGCGTGGACGCGGCGAACTGGCCGGCCAGCGCGATCAGGAACACGATGACGACCGCGAAAGCCGTCTGCGCGATGTCGCCGGTCACGAGCGCGTTCGTCACGGCGGGGGCGACGGCGATGCCCAGCACGCATCCGGCGACGAACCCGATCGAGCTCGTCACCCCGACGACGAACCCCTGCCGGAACCCCGCCACGCCGAACCCGACCACCAGAACGACCAGGACGACGTCGAGCAGATCACCGGACACAAGCAAAGACAATCATCTTTTCCCCTACAAGGGAGGATCAAGTCCGGTACGCCGGATTTCCTTGATCGGCGAGACTGTCAGTCGGCCATGCCGATGACCTGCCGGACCGTCTCCGGACGGTCGAGCGCGGCGAGCATGGCGTGGGCGACGTCGGCGCGGGAGACGTACCGGCCGCCGGGCACGTTCTGGCCCACCGCCGTCCGGTAGGCGCCGGTCAGGGGCTTGTCGGTGAGCTGCACCGGCCGGACCACCGTCCAGTCCAGGCCGCTGTCGCGCACGGCGTCCTCCATGACGGCCAGGTCCAGGTACTGCGGGCGCAGCGCGGCCTTGACCAGCGGATACACCACGTATCGCAGGAACGGCCCGTCGCCGGGGTCGTGCCGGGGCGGGTTGGGGCGGCCCGGCGAGGGGGTGGTGCCCACCGGGGCGGCGCTCACCACGACCAGCCGGCGGGCTCCGGCGGCCTCCATGGCCGCGAGGATGGCCTTGGTGCCCCGGGACGCCACCCCGGCCGCGGCGTTGTTCGGCGGGCCGAGCGCCGACAGGACGGCATCGGCGCCCTCGACGGCGGGCCGCAGGTCGCCCGCCTCGGCCGTGGTCAGGTCGGCGACGGGCACGACCCGGACCGGCAGCCCGTCCAGCCTGGCCGGGTCGCGCACGACCGCCGTGACGTCGTGCCCCTGGGCCAGTGACTGGACGAGCAGTTGCCGGCCGACGCCGCCGCCGGCGCCGAAGACGGTGAGTTTCACGAATCACTCCGAGGGTTCTGAAGGGGTCCGGCGCGAACAGTCACCCGTAAGACGGAGCCGGCCCGGCAAAGGTGACATCCCTGCAGAGCCCCGGCCCCGGACGCGACATGCCCACCGGCTTCCGGCCGGGCCCGCTCAGAGGTCGGCCGTGACGTCGGGGACGTACCCCCCGGGGCGGCGCGGGGGGCGCCGGTAGCCGGTGGCGGGCGGTCGCGGCGGGATCTCCAGCGGCGCCCGCTCGACCCGCCGGTAGGGGATCGTGGACAGCAGGTGCGCGATCATGTTGATCCTGGCCCGCCGCTTGTCCTCGCTCTCCACCTCGTACCAGGGCGCCTCGGGGATGTCGGTGTGCACCAGCATCTCGTCCTTGGCCCGGGAGTACTCCTCCCACCTCGTGATCGACTCCAGGTCCATCGCCGACAACTTCCACCGGCGCATCGGGTCCGCCAGCCGGTCGCGGAAGCGCCGCTCCTGCTCGGCGTCGCTCACCGAGAACCAGTACTTGCGCAGCAGGATCCCGTCCTCGACCAGCAGCCTCTCGAAGATCGGACATTGGTGCAGGAAGCGCGTGTACTCCTCCTGCGTGCAGAACCCCATCACCCGCTCGACCCCGGCCCGGTTGTACCAGCTCCGGTCGAACAGCACGATCTCCCCCGCGGCCGGCAGGTGCTCGACGTACCGCTGGAAGTACCACTGCGACCGCTGCCGGTCGGTCGGGACGGGCAGCGCGGCGATCCTGGCCACCCGCGGGTTCAGGTACTCGGTGACCCGCTTGATCGTGCTGCCCTTGCCCGCGGCGTCGCGCCCCTCGAAGATCACCACGACGCGCCGCCCCTCGGCCCGCACCCACTCCTGCAACTCCACCAGCTCTTCCTGGAGGCGGAGGAGTTCCTTCTCGTACGGCTTGCGGCGCAGCCTGTCAGTCCCCATGCCTGCGGATTCTAGAAGGGGCTCCGCGCTCACCCCAGGACGTCGGAGAGCGGACGCCGGGGCGTGCCCTTCTCCTCGAAGGTGACCCCCAGCCGCATGATCATCTGCGGGTGCTCCCCCGAGAACAGCTCCAGCCGCAGGAACTCCCGCAACAGCTCCAGCTCCAGGGCCTGCGTGTGGAAGGCGGCGCTGACCCCGTGCGCCGACGCCTGCAGCAGCACCCGCTGCAGCGCCTGGCCGGTGGCCAGCCAGTCCCGCCGGTCGTCCGCCCGCGTGGTCAGCACGGCGACCACCCCGACCGCCGTCTCGTCCTGGCCGCCCGGCGCGCCCCAGCCCTGCCGCCACGCGTAGTGACGCTGGGGGAAGACCGCCTCCGTCGGCGCGCCCTCGCGCGGGTAGCTCCCGGCCGGCACACCGTCGGCCCGCGTGCTGCCCGGCGGCCTGGCCCACCGCACGACCTCCAGGCCGAACCGCTGATCCTGCTCCTGCACGCCCTGCGCCGCCCGGGTCAGCGCGGCCAGCACCTCCACCGCCTCCGCCGACCGGACGGGCGTCAACCTGACCCCCTCGCCCATCGCCGCCCTCACCAGCGACTCCACGAACGCGTCAGGGACCGGGACGTCGGCGAAACCCGCCCGATGCGTGTGACGCCGCTCGATCTCGCCCGCGAGCACCCGCGTCACCTCGTCCGGCTCGCTCTCCCGGCCCGGCCGGACCGTCGCCAGCAACCCGGGCCGATCGGGATCCGGCAGGACCCGGACGACCGGCTCGAACCCCGCGCACCGCATCGCGACGCCCATCGTGAACAGCGCCGCGCCACAACTGATCACCAGCTCCCGCCCGGTCACGTCACCGGCCTTGAGCTGCCTGCCGGTGTCGGCCTTCAACCCGATCTCCACGTCGGAGACCGAGAAGGTCCACGGCTGGGTGTTGTGCACGGAAGGGGCCCATCGAGCGGCCTCGACCGCCGCGTCCATGGCCTGTCTCGGCGAGCACGTGCTCATGGTCCACCTCCAGAAGACGACCGCGCCGAAATGTTCGGTCTTCTCTGTCCGGCCTACCCCGCCAGGATGAGACCTCCCAGGACGCCCGGCACAGGGCCGGAGGACCCGCGCCACGAGGGTCCAAGGACACTTCCGGGGCCGGCCGCCGGAGCCGGAGGGCCACGGAGTTCAGGACGTCCGGCGGTGTCGCCCCGCGGTCGCGCGCGTCAGTCTGGGACCAGGATCGTTCACGGGAAAGAGATGATGATCATGGTCCCGATCCGTTCCCTCCTCGCCGCCGCCCTGGCGGTGACCGTCACCGGCGTGCCGGCCTCACCCGCGCGGGCCGCGCGGCCGGCCGCCGTCCCCGTCCTGGTCGGCATCCGGGCCGCGCACCTGCCCGGCCTGGACCGGCTGGTCTTCGAGTTCCGCGGCCCGGTCCCGGCCCGGCACGACGTGCGCTACGTGTCCCGGCTGGTCGCCGACGGCTCCGGACGGACGGTCGGCGCGGTCGGCGACGCCCTCCTCCAGGTCCGCTTCGACCAGGCCGACGGCCACGACCGCCGGGGCCGGATCACCTACGGCCCCACCCGCCGCACCTACGCGCTGCCCGGCGTCGTCCAGGTCGTCAACACCGGGGACTTCGAGGCCACGCTCACCTTCGGCGTCGGGCTGGCCAGGCGCGTGCCCTACCAGGTCCGCACGCTCACCCGGCCGAGCCGGGTCGTCGTCGACCTCACCACGTCCTACCGGACCGTGTCCGTACGCGACCACTTCCTCGACACCACCGCCCGGAGCCCGCGCACGGCGGCCGTGACCCGCCCGGTGGCCCCGCCGGCGACCGCCTCCGGCGCGCTGCAACGGCTGTTCGCCGGCCCGACCGAGGCCGAACGGGCGCGCGGCCTGCGCTTCGTCAGCTCCAAGGCCACCGGCTTCGGCAGGCTGACCGTCGCGGACGGGATCGCCAGGGTCCACCTGACCGGCCCGGTCGACGGCGGCGGATCGGCCTTCACCATCGCCGACCAGATCAGGCCGACGCTCAAGCAGTTCCCGGCGATCCGGTGGGTCAAGATCTATGACGCGGCGGGGCGTACCGGGCATCCCGCCGGGCCGTCGGACTCGATCCCCCGTTCGCTGGCGCCCGGCTGAGGCCGGCCGGGGTGCCTCTTGGCACGTCTTCCCAGGAGAACGGCCATGTTGATCTTCTTGGTTCGTTCATGATGGCGGGGTGACCACGCCTTGTCCTCCGTGATCCGTACGCGGGGCCGCCCCGTCCGTCCTGACGGACTCGGGACGAAGGTCCTCCCGTCAAGAGCCGCCCGCCCCTGCCGTCCCCGCCGGGGCGCCCGCACAGTGCTTCAAGGAGGTGTCCGTTGAAAGCGTTGATCGACCTTCTGGCCCGGCGCGTACGCCTGTATCGTCCCGACGGCAATCCCCTGCGCCGCCGTTCCGACCGGCTGGAGGCGCTCGCGGTGCTGGTGACCGGGCTCGTGGTGCTGGCGGGCGTCTGGCCCGCCGTCCTCGTGGGCCGGCTGGCCTACGAGGGCGCGCTCCACGAGGAGAGCGCGCACGCCGTGGGGCGGCACCAGGTCAGGGCGACGCTGCTGGCCGACGCGCCGGCCGCCCGCGTCGCCCTCACCGAGATGCCGGTGGGCGAGCAGCGGGCGATGGCGAGCTGGACGACGTCCTCGGGCGCGGCGCGCAGCGGCCCGGTGCCGGTCCCCGGGGTGGCCAGGGCCGGTTCGACGGTCCCGTTGTGGATCGACGCCGCCGGCCGGCCCGTGCCGCCGCCCACCGCCCGTACCGTCCTGCGGACGAGGGGCGTGGTGACCGGTCTCCTGCTCATGTCCGTGATCGCCCTGGCCGCCGCGGGCGGGTTCGCGGCGTTCCGGTGGTGGACGGATCAGCGGCGGTACCGGGAGTGGGAGGTCCAGTGGGCGCGGGCCGGCGAGGACTGGGGACGGCGGCGCAGCCCCTGACCGCGCCACCCTCCCGTCACCACGGCTCCCGGGTCTGATTCACCGGCTCGCGGGCCCTGATTCGCGCCGCCCGTCCTTCACCGCGGCTCGCGGCCCTCGGCCTCGTCGGCGGGACGGATCACCGCGACCGGGCAGCGCGCGTGGTGCAGCACCCCTCTGCTGACCGAGCCGAGCAGCAGCGAGCCGAACGCGCCCCGGCCGCGGGAGCCGACCACCAGCAGGTCGCAGGGCGCGCCGGTGATCGCCTCAACCGGATGGGCGCTCTGCACGTCCTCCACGACCGTCACCTCGGGACACCTCTCCCGCCATCCGGCCGTCCTGGTCCGGATCACCGCGCGCTGGGCGGCCCGGACCTCGTCCACGTCGTAGGCGATCTCCGGCGCGAAGGCGTGCACGGGGATCTGCCAGGCGTGGATCAGGCGCAGCGTGGCGCCGCGCAGCCTGGCCTGCTCGAAGGCGTAGCCGATGGCCGGCTCGCAGACGTCGGAGTCGTCGATCCCGACGCCGACCTCGCCGACCCGCTCCGGCGGGTCCGCGCGCACCACCACCACGGGACACCGCACCTGACCGGCCACCTGCGTGGTCACCGATCCGAGCAGCGCGCCGGCGAACCCGCCGAGCCCCCGGTTGCCGATGACCAGCTCGTCCGCCCGCCGCGCCTGATCCTGCAGGACGGCCGCGGGCGTCCCCTCCACGATCTCGGCGTGCACCGGCACGGACGGCTGCCGCGCCCGGACCGCCGCCTCGGCCCGCTCCAGCACCCTGGACGCCGCCAGCAGCAGGTTGTTCCACTGCCCGAAGTCGGGGAACCTGCCCACGCTGTACGGCTGCCGGTCCAGGGCGTGCACGATGTGCAGCTCCGCGCCCGTACGCGCCGCGTCGTCGGCGGCCCAGCCCAACGCGGCGTCCGACGGCGCGGACCCGTCCACGCCGACCATGATCCGTCCCGGCATGCTGCCTCCCGGCCGTGGATCTTCCTCGGTCCCCGCCTGCCCAAAGTCAGGAGCGGGCGAAGAAACCCCAAGTTCGCGGGCCGGAAGCCGTCCGGAGCCGCCCCGGATCGCCTCCGCCGCCAGATTTCTCCAAGTTTTGGGGCTGGCGATCCTGTCCGCTCACCTCCCGGACGGCTGAATGAGTAGGGGAGGTATTGAGCGATGTCTGAGCTGGTCGTGGTGGGTGTCGACGGATCGCCGTCCGGGTTCGACGCCGTGGCGTGGGCTGCCGACGACGCCTTCAGGGCGGGGGCCGCGCTGCAGATCGTGTCCGTGGTGGAGACCTGGCCGTACCAGGTTCCGCAGATCGCCGCCGTCGAGTGGGAGAGCTCGATGACCGAGCGCGCGCGGGAGATCCTGGCCAAGGCCCAGGAGATCGTCGGCGAACGCCGGCCCACGGTCGAGGTGAGCACCCGGGTCATGACCGGGAAGGCGTCGGTCGCCCTCCGGGAGCAGGCGGCCGAGGCCGCCGAGCTGGTGGTGGGGCGCAGGGGGGCGGGCGGCTTCGCCGGTGCCGTGCTCGGCTCGGTCAGCATGAGCGTGGCCGGTCAGGCGCCCGGCCCGGTGGTCGTCGTCCGCGACGGGGACGCCGCCTCCCACGACGAGGTCGTCGTCGGCGTGGACGGCTCCCCCGCCTGCGAACCGGCCCTCGACTACGCCTTCCGGCAGGCCGAGCTGCGCGGCGGCAGCCTGCGGGCGGTGCACGCCTGGCCGCTGCCGTTCGCGCTGGCGCCCGACTTCTCCTGCGACATCGAGGCGCTGCGGGAGAGCCACCTGCGCGTCACCAGGGAGCAGCTCACCCCGTGGCAGGAACGGCATCCCGACGTCAGGGTGATCGCGGACGTCCAGTGCGGCCACCCCGTCAAGACGCTCGTCGCCGCGGGCGACCGGGCCGACCTGCTGGTGCTCGGCTCGCAGGGCAGGAGCGGGCTGGGCTCGTTCGTGCTCGGCTCGGTGATGCGCGGCGTCCTGCACCACGCGCGCTGCACCGTCGCGGTGGTGCGCGAGCGATCCTGAAGCGGCGGTGGGGACTCCCGGCCCGCCGTCCAGGGACCAACGCCCCTACGGCGGGGCCGCGTCGCCGGATGGGATGGAGTCAGGACCGAGAACCCCCGAGGTGAACGATGAACCTGACCGTCGAGGACGTGATGACCCGCGAGGTCGTCTCCGTGGGCGCCGCCACTTCGTTCAAGGAGATCGCCGAGGCGCTGGCCGGCCGCGGGATCGGCGCCGTGCCGGTGCTCGACGACGACCGGCACGTCATCGGCGTCGTCTCCGAGTCCGACCTGCTGTGCAAGGAGGAGTTCCGCGAGCAGTTCCCCGGCGAGGACTACCGGCCGCCGCTGCTGTCCCGGGTGCGCCACCGGCCCGGCAGCAGGAAGGCCACCGCGGTCACGGCCGCGGACCTGATGACGAGCCCGGCGGTCACGATCACCGCCGAGAGGTCGGCGGTCACCGCCGCCCGGCTGATGAACGCCCGCGACGTGCGCCGGATCCCCGTGGTCGACCACAACGGCCGCCTGGTGGGCATCCTCAGCCGCGGCGACCTGGTCAGGATGTTCCTGCGTGGCGACGAGGAGATCGCCGTCGTCGTCCGCGACGACGTCCTGCGCCGGGCGTTGTGGATGGACACCGGGAACGTGCGGGTCTCGGTGCGGCAGGGCGTGGTCACGCTGTCGGGCCGGATGGACCACCGGTCCGAGGCCGCGCACGCCGTCCGCCGGACCCGCGGCGTCAACGGCGTCGTCGGCGTGGTGGACGAGCTGTGCTGGCGGCTGGACGACGTGCCCGCCTGACTCCCGGCGCGTCACGCCGTGCCCGGCGTCACCAGCCCCGACTCGTAGGCCAGGACCACGAGCTGGGCCCGGTCGCGCACGCGCAGCTTGGCCATCGCCCGGTTGACGTGGGTCTTGGCGGTCATCGAGCTGATCGCCATGTGGGCGGCGATCTCGTCGTTGGACATCCCCCGCGCGACCAGGGCGACGGCCTGGCGCTCGCGGTTGGTCAGTTCCCGCAGCTCCGCGCCGGCGGTGGCGGCGGGCGGCCGGGTGACGTACCGGTCGATCAGCATGCGGGTGATCGACGGCGCGAGCAGCGCGTCGCCGCGGGCCGCGACGCGCACGGCGTGCAGGAAGTCCTCGGGCACGACGTCCTTGACGAGGAACCCGGCCGCGCCGGCGCGCAGCGCGTTGAAGACGTACTCGTCCAGGCCGTAGTTGGTCAGGATGACCACGCGCACGCCGGCCAGGGCCGGGTCGGCGGCGATGCGGCGGGTCGCCTCGATGCCGTCCACGACCGGCATCTGGATGTCGATGAGCGCGACGTCCGGCAGGTGCTCCCTGGCCAGGGCCAGGCCCTGCGCGCCGTCGGCGGCCTCGGCGACCACCTCGATGTCGTCCTCCAGGTCGAGCAGCGCGCGGAACCCGCCGCGCAGCAGCGGCTGGTCGTCCACCAGCAGGACCCGGATCACGGCGTGCGGTCCATCGGCAGCTCGGCCTGGACGGTGAAGCCGCCCGCGCCGCGCGGGGCCGCCCGCAGGCTGCCGCCGAGCGCGGTGACGCGTTCACGCATGCCGATCAGGCCGACGCCGGGCACGGGAGCGGCCTCCGGCGTGGCCGTGCCGTCGTCGTCCACACGGATCGCCAGCGCGTCGGGACGGTAGTCGATGCGGACCTCCGCGGTCGCGGCGGCGGCGTGCCGGGCGATGTTGGTCAGAGACTCCTGGACGATCCGGTACGCGGTCCGGTCCACGGCGGCCGGCACGTCCCGTCGTTGTCCCTCGATCGTCAGCGTCGCGTCGAGGCCGGTGGTCCGGGCCCGTTCCAGCAGCTCGGGGACCCGGTCCAGGCCGTGCGGCGGAGTCGTGTCGTCGCGCAGCGCCTCCAGGGTCGCGCGCAGCTCCCTGGTCGCCTCGCGTCCGGCCTCCTGGATCACCAGCAGGGCCTGCGGCACCTGCTCTCCCTTCCTGCGGGCAACGTGCACGGCCACCTCGGCCTGCACCTTGATGACCGAGATCTGGTGGGTGAGCGAATCGTGCAGGTCCCGCGCGATGCGCAGCCGCTCCTCGTCGGCACGCCGCCGCGCGGTCTCCTCCCGGGTGCGCTCGGCCTCCTCCGCCCGTCCCTCCGCCTGCCGCAACGCCTCCCCGGCGGCGCCGGCCGCGACCAGCCAGGCCAGCTCCAGCGCGCCCCTGGCCTGCGCGAACGCCTCGCCCGTGTCGTGCAGGCCGGAGGCCAGCGCGGCCAGGGGCAGCAGGGCCAGCACGATCACGCTCGCGGCCACGGTGACCAGCCGCCGTCCGGCCCGCATCGCCGCGTACACCGCGAACAGGTACGCCACCGCCGGCACGTCGAACCCGGCCGCCTGGTACCCCACCGCGCACAACCCCGTCACGGCCAGGACGGGCACCGGCGCCCGGCGGCGCGCGACCAGCGCCAGTCCGCCGGCCGCCAGCAGCGCGTACCCGAGCGGCGCGAGGTAGGTGGCGGAGGGCTGCCCGGACAACCCGGTGATCACCAGCGCCGCCGCCACGCCGGCCGCGATCAGCCAGTCGATCACCCCGGCTCCGACGCCGAGCCGCCTTGTGCTCATACGCGCACCATAGCCGCATGTCCGGCCGTACGACTCCGGCAGGAGGATCATGCGCCGCCTACCGCGGACGCGGTACGCCCGCGCCTGCCTGCCGCCCGTGCGGTAGCCGGCTGCGGCGCCGGCGGCACCCCGGCAAGCCCGCTCCCGCCGGACGCCCGGCGGCGGGCCCGGCGGTCATGCTTTCCACGTCGACGTCCAGCCGAAAGGAACCCGCCATGTTCATCGACCACCTGCTCGCGGCCCAGGCCGACCCCGTCGCCGCGTACGCCATGACCACCGGCCGGATGTGGTCCCTGATCGCCGCCGGGCTGGGCCTGGCCGGCGTCGCCGTCGGCGGCCTCGGCCTGGCCCGCGCCACCGGCCGCCTCCGCCGCCGCGCCACCCCCGGCACCGGGACCGGCAGCGGGACCGGGACCGCGACCGTGGCCGCGACCGGGAAGCGCGGGGCCGTCGTCGCGCTGGCCGCGGGGGTGACCAGCATCGTCATCGGTGGCTGGGTCATCGGCGCCGCCAAGGGCGGTCCGGGCACCGGCTACGGCATCGTCGGCGGCTATCTGGACCTGATCCTCGGCCTGGCCTCCGTCGTCCTCGGCGTCCTCGTCCTGAACCGCGCCCGCCGCACGGCCTGACCGCCGAACAGCGCGAGTCCCGTGACGCGAAGGCTTCCCCGGTGGCTCCGCCCGTGAGCCGGGGGCCGCGACCGCGGCAGATGCCGAGCAGGCCGATCTTCGTTCAAGAGGTCAAGGTCAGGGCAGTTGCGGGTCATGGACGAACAGGACAAGCTGCCCGAGGACATGCCGCCCGCGGTCGGACGGGTCAACGGGGAGAGCGACACCACCGCCGCGCGGGCGGCTGTCGAGGTGCGGGACACTCCCCGGCCGATCCCCGCCGAGCCGGTCGAGCCACCGCCCGATCCGGAGGAGAAGGTCGCGCAGGAGCGGCGCGAGGTGGCCGAGGAGTCCGGCGAGGACGGCGAGCCGGACGTGAAGCCGGACGTGGAGCCGACCGACTGACCGCCTGCCCACCACCTGCCCACCATCCGCCCATCCGCCCATCCGCCCATCCGCGACGCCCACCCGTCCGTCCGTCCGTCTATCAGGACGCCGGCCCGCCGGGACGATCCGCCGGGGCGTCAGGAGGGCAGGAGGGCGTGGGAGAGCTGGTCGGCGCTCCAGTTCTCCCACTGCGCCGGCGTCCAGCCGCACTCGCGGGTCATCACCAGGAACAGGTCCGGTGACAGCAGCCCGACGGTGATGTCGGTGGCCCGCTCGGCGGTCAGGCCGGGCCGCAGGGCGTGCAGGCGGTCGAGGATGGCGACGACCTGCCCGTGGGCGGTGTGCCGCTGCTCGCTGTTGACGGCCCACTGGGCGGCCATGTCGGCGTCCGCGGCCGCCGCGTCGCGGACCACGGCCAGGACGGGGGCGACGCGGCCGAGGATGACGCCGCTCTGGTGCACCCACCCCCTCACGACCTCTCTCGGGTCCCGCGACGCCTGCAAGGCCGCGAACCACGGACGTTCCAGCAGCGGCACGGGCTCGTCGTCACCGGCCGAGGCGACGTCGACCACGTGCTTGAGCAGCCCGCTCTTGGTCCCGTAGTGGAAGTACACCGTCTGCACCGAGACCTCGGCCGCGTCGGCGACCTGCTGGAAGGTCGTGCCGGCGTAGCCCCGCACGACGAACAGCCCCTGGGCGGCGTTCACGATCCGGCTTCTGGTCTGGGCCGAGCGCCGCTTGGGGCTCTTGACGTCATCCATCGATTTAGAGTACCACTTTAGAGTAGCACTTTAGAGTGAGGCTACAAAGGGTGGTGAGGCATGACGTCCATCGCGATCCGGCTCCACACGCTGCGGAGACGGCCATGAGCGCGCTCCATCTGCCGGCCGGCGGCGGCGCCGTCCACCCGTTCCTCGGCACCACCATGACCGTGAAGGCGGGCGGGCCGGAGACCGGCGACCGGCTCACCGTCATCGAGCAGGAATGCCCGCCGGGCTTCGCCACGCCCCTGCACGTGCACCGGGACGACGACGAGGCGTTCTACGTGCTGTCGGGGACGGCGCGGATGCACTGCGGCGAGCGGTCGTGGCAGGTCGCCGCCGGGGCCTTCGTCCTGCTCCCCCGCCGGGTGCCGCACGCCTTCGCCAACGTCCAGGACGCTCCCCTGCGTCTGCTCCAGCTCACCTGGCCCGCCGGATTCGAGCACTTCGCCGCCGAGGTCGCGGCCGGGGACGTCGATCCCGGCCATCTGGCCGAGGTCGCCGCCCGTCACGGCTACCAGGTCATCGGCCCGCCCCCGGCGGCCGCCGTCCGCCCCCCGGCCCACCCCCCATGCCCTGAGGAGTCCTCATGAAAGTCGTCCGCAAGACCGCCGGCGTGCTCGTGTCCGCCGTCGTCCTGACGTCGTCCGTCACCGCGACGGCCGGCGCGTCCACCCTGGAGCAGAAGACGTACGTCTGGCGCGGCTATCTCTCGGCGGGCCAATGCACGATCGAGCCCGGCGCCACCTGGACCCTGTACTCCAACGGCACGGCGCGCCTGGACGCCACCGTCTCCAGCCTCGGCGACGACGACGCCTGGCTGATGTGGGCGCACCTGAAGGACGGCGCCGGCGCCCTGCTCGGCGACATCCGCGTGTACGGCAGCACCAGCACCAAGTTCGTCAAGAACCTGCACGACCGCCGGACCTATCGCTGGATCGCCAAGGGCCAGTTCGACCCCGACCTGTTCGACCTGGTCAAGCGCATGTCACTGAGCAAGCACTGCTGAGCTGCCCGAACGCTCCCGCACCAGGCCCCACCGCACGCGCGCCGACACCTTCGACGAGAGGACGCCCATGAGCCGCGCAGCCTCACCATCCCGAACCGGCACGGCCGCCGCCGCCCTGCTCGCGGCGACCTTCTGCCTCGCCACACCGGCGCCCGCGGCGGCGGCCGGCAGCGCGTGCGACCCCTCGCTGGTGGCGCCGTCCGGCAGTCTCATCGGCGGCCTGTGGCGCTCCAACGGCGGCGAGCGCAGCGTGTACGGCTGCCCCACCACCAAGGAGTTCGGATACCCGGACAAGAAGGGCTCCTGGCAACGCTTCACCAACGGCAAGATCGTCTGGTCGCCGAACCTCGGCGACGGCGCCCTGGTCCGCGTCTACCGGAAGGGCCAGAACCTCGTCTTCAAGTGGAGCGGCCTCGGCCGTGACTGGGACTTCTTCAACGTCCGCTGGAGCAAGGACGGCGGCAAGGCCACCCAGGTCCGGACGGGCCGGCTGACCGCCTGGAGCGGCCAGTACGTGATGGCCCCCTACGTACGGGACGGCGTCGGCACGACGACCAACGGCCACGAGGTCAACACGTTCGCCTTCGTCGTCCAGGGCTGCGACAGGGCGACCTTCGGCTCCGACTGCGGCCCCTGGAGCATCCCCACCTCCATCAGCCTCGCCCACTGACCAACCTCGCCGCGAGAACGGCCGGAGCATGGCGTCAGTGCGACAGCGGCGCATCCGTGGTGTCGACCAGTTCGCAGTCGGCCACCGGCCCCTCGGCGACGCGCGCCCAGATCCCGGCGACGTTCCTCTCCTCGCTGACACTGAACTCCAGCACGCCCGTCTGCCCCTCCTTGATCACCTTGGGGTCGATGACGAAGCCGGCCTCATGCCCCTCGGGCGGCGGGAACACCGACAGCGGCGCCTCCTCCTGGCTCAGGAAACGGGCCGCGCGCGGCTCCGGGCCGCACTTCTTGCCGTCGGGCACGTAGCTGACCACCACGTTCGCCCCCAGGCCCCGCAGCTCGGCCTGCAGCCCCTCGGGGTCCTGCGCCTCGCTGATGCTGATGTCGATCAATCCGTCGGACGCCCTGGACACCGCGTACGCCGGCCCCCCGAACAGCAGCGGGACGGCGACGGCCACGGCGGCCGCCAGCGCGCCGACGGGAGCCAGCAGCCTGACCCGGGACGGACGAGTACGGGGCGCCTTCTCGATCTCGGTCATCACGAACTCCTTGAGCAGTTGGCGACGGCCCTCGGAAAGATCATGCTCAACCGGCACGTTCATCGGATCTCCTCCTTGGTGGGGCCTCGGTCACCTGTTACCTGTCGGCTCGTCCCGGCGAGTTCCCCGAATCCTGCGATTTCTCCGCGTTCCCCGGGTTCGCCAGGTTCCCCGTGTTCCCCGTGTTCCCCGTGTTCCGTGAGTCCTTCGCGTTCCGCGAACCCGGCGAGCTTCCTGCGGGCCCGCGACAGGCGGGACCTCACGGTGCCCACCGGCACGCCCAGCGCCTCGGCGGCCTGGGCGTAGTCCAGCGCGGCCCAGACGCACAGCGCGAACACGTCCTGCTCCTGCTTGCGGAGCCTGCCGAACGCCCGTCCGACGGCGGCCAGCCGTTCGGCGTCGTCGATGCGCCCGACCACCTCCTCGGCGAAGTCCGGCACCGACTCGCCCTTGGGGATCCTGGCCAGGGCGTCGTCATGGCGGCGGGCGGCCCTGCGGACGTTACGGGAGACGTTGGTCGCGATGCCGAGCAGCCACGGCCGCAGCGAGCCGCCCTCGGGATCGATCTTCGCGCGTAATCGCCAGGCTTCCAGGAACGTCAACGCCATGACGTCCTCCGCCTCGCTCCAGTTGGCCGTCAGGCGGAAGGCATGGTTGTAGACGGCCTTGGCGTACTCGTCGAAGAGTCGCGAGAAGGCCGCCCGATCCCCAGCTCGGATCCGGGCACGCATCGACATATCCACATATCAGTACTGTCCGCCCACCACCCCGAGTTCCCGAACACCTGCCACATCCTCGGCCGCGTGGCCCTGACCGCCACCGCCGAGCCCCCGCCGGCCCGCGCCCCCCGATCGACGCCGTTCGACGGCCACCTGGAGGAACGGACCGATGCCCGCACGCCGCACGGAGAGGGCATCGGCCGATCCTGACGGTCGCCGTCGACGGCCGGCTCCACCGGTGAAGGGCTCCCGACCATGGCCGCGGGCCTTCACCGGCGTTTCGTCGTCTTCCGGGTCAGACGCGGCGCTCGTCGACGCCCACGGCGCCGACGCCCGTGCCGAGCCGGCCGCAGACGCCCTGCGACTGGCCCGAGCGACCCGGCGGGAGATCGACCCAGTCGCCGACGACGTCGGGCGCCCAGCCGCAGGTGATCACGGCCCGGAATCGCCAGGTCTGGCCCGTCGGGTTGCTGCACATCGCGATGCCGAGGTAGTTGTCGTTGTTGTGGACGAAGGTGTCGCAGTCGAGGACCGTGGCGGCCGACGCGGGCGCGGTGAACCCCAGCGACAGCAGGGCGACGGACCCGGCGACGACCGCCGCGACATGCCTTGTCTTGCGCAATGCCCCTCCTGAACGAATGCTTGCCTGTCACTTACCGTCATGCAGCGTACGCAAAGAGTGGCGGCGGCGGAAGGCGCGGTCTCGTCAGAAGTCGCTTCCCCGGGATGTCGGCGGGGCGGGGCGTTCATGCCGTGTTGGTCGGCGAGGGCCACGATCGTCCGTTCCCCTGCCACGACTGGTCGCCGAAGGCCGGGGTGAGCTCGTACAGGAGCCGCTGGGGGCCCTGGTAGAAGGCGGCCAGCAGCGGGGGCGCCGCCTCCAGTTCGGCGGCCAGGACGTCGAGCGCGGCGGGCAGGTCGACGTCCGCGGTCGCCACCGCGACGCAGGCGCAACCGGCCAGTTCGGCGGCCAGCGGCTGGATCGCCCCCGTGAACAGGCCGGCGATCGGATGCGGCACCACCTCCTGGCGCAGTGCGTCCATGACGAGGGCGGCGATGCTGTGGAGGTGCGGGAAGCGCGCCGCGGTGGCGATCATCGCCTCGTGCACCGGGCCGGCGTCGGGGCCGGGGCGGGCGACCACCCGCAGGTGCCGGGGCGTCAGGGGGAGCCAGGTCCAGTCGATGGTGTCGGCGTCGGCCACCACGACGTCGTCACGATCGTCGGTCAACGCCCGCAACGCCGGGACGTCGGCCCCGCCGCACAGCAGAAGCGTCCCCGGGGGCAACATCCGGTCGACGGACGGGAAGAGCGGCGGCGCGAGTGGCGGCGCAGGCGCGAGCCGCGGACGCGCCCCCTCCCCGAGCCCCGCCCCACCAACCGCCCCCAACCGACCCGCCTCCCGCCCCAGAGCCGCGCGACCGGCCACCGGCCAGCCTGCCTCCTGACCGAGAGCCGCACCACCGGCCGTCCCCGCTCGGCCCGTCTCCTGATCGGCGTCCCCCGGACGGGCCGGGGCGGGCACGAGCCCGGCACCGGCCTGCGGCCACGCGACCCGTTCCACCGCTTCGCCGCGCCGGCCAAGCCCTGGGAACCCGTCGCGCGGGGGCGGCGCTGCGGGTTCGTCGCGCCACGGCGGTTCTATCTGGTCGAGGAGCAGGGGAGGGCCGCCGTGCGCGGCCGGAGCCGGCGTGGGGGCGGAGCCGTTCGGTGCCGGTGCGGGGGTATTCAGGGCGGCGGCGGGGTGGAAGGGCTCGCCTGGCCGCCACGGCCCGTCGGCGGCGAGCGGGGAGACGGCGGTGGCGGCGGGGACGATGGCGCGGACCAGCGCGACCGCGTCCTCGCCCGCCCCGCACTCCAGGAAGACCTCCGCGCCACGGGCGGCCAGCCCCCGGACGGCCTGGTGGAAGTGCACGGCGACGACCATGGCGTCGGCGGCGACGGCGACGGGATCGTCGTCGGGGGTGAGCAGACGTCCCAGCGTCGGCGAGAACACCGGCCAGCGGGCCGGAGCCGTCCTGACGCCGGGCATGCGCCCTCTCAGGTCGGCGGCCGCGGCGGCGACCGCGGGCGTGTGGGCGGGGTGCGGAACCCGGAGAACGGCGCTCGTCCAGCCCAGATGTCCGGCGATCCGGGCCGCCTGCGGCATCAGCTCGCGCGGCCCCGACAGGACGCACCGCCGCGGCGTGTCGTCGCACCCGACCACGAGATGGGGATGATCGAGCAGCGCGACCAGGCGCCGGGCCTGCACGGCCGAGACGTCGAGGGACATCATCGCGCCCGGCCAGCCCAGGCCGGTCAGTGCGCGGCTGCGTGCGCAGGCCAGGCGCGCCCCGTCGCCCGCGCTCAGCACCCCGGCGGCGACCAGGGCCCACAGCTCCCCGAGGCCGTGGCCCACCAGCGCGTACGGCTGGAGCCCCTCCCGTACGAGGGTGTCGAAGGTGACTGACGACACCGCCATCAGGGCCAGGTAGTGGCTCTCGGGGCCGGGCGGGCGGGGGGCGTCCGGGGTGAGCAGGTAGGCGCTGAGCGGTGGCGAGCCGTACTCGGCGGCGACCGCGTCGATCTCCGCCAGGAGCTCCGGGACGGCCGGCGTACGGGCGGCCAGGGGCGCCAGCACCCCGGCGGCGGGCATGGCTACGCTGCCCGGGAAGACCGCGACGACTTTGCTGCGCATGTAGTCCCTTCCTGGAGGCGGGGCTTTGCGGCGCACGGGAAAGGACCGGCGAAGGGCGCGGTCTTGGCGAACTGATCGCGCCCGTCGCCGGTGTCCGCCCGGCCGAACGACTGATACCGCTCGCACACGATAAGTAGTCGTGTCATTGCGACACGTCACCCTATCGACGGAGAAACTCGCCTATAGCCGTCCGCACCTCTTGCGATCAGGCCCCCGAAGTGTGCACTCGCCTCGCCGCATCACTTTGAGTGATTGGTTAGTCACTTATGGCGGCCGGGAATCTGGGGAGCGCGTCCGTCCTGGTGATACGAACGGGTGGGTCAGTGCGACCCGGGGGGTGCGCGATGGAATTCTGCCCGGAAGAGCTCGGCGGCGGCCACGGTGACGACGGACGAGCCGGGCCCGCTGCCGGGCGCGGGGTGCTGCACGGCGCGTTCGCGGTGCTGGAGGAGCTCGCGCGGGTGGAGGAGGCCGGGCTGACGCAGCTCGCCGTGGCCACCGGCCTGCCCAAGGCGACCGCCCACCGGTTGTTGTGCCGGCTCACCGACCTCGGCCTGGTCCACCGCGAGGACGGCGGCCGCTACCGCATCGGCACGCGGATGTTCCGCTGGGGTCAGCGCTGGTCACCGGCCCAGGTGCTGAGCACGGCCGCCGTGCGGCCGCTGCGCCGGCTGGCCGCCGCCGGATGCGCGGTGACCATCGCGGTCAGGGACGGCGACGACGTCATCGTCGTCTCGGGGATCGGCGACCCGGCCGTGGACGAGGTCTTCCGCATGCGTCCCGGCCTGGTGCTTCCGGTGGCCAGCGCCGCCGAGGTCGTGCTGGCGGTGGGCAACCCGGTGTCGGGCCGCCGTCCCGATCCCGGTTGGAGCCTGCCGGAGGGGCACTCCCCGGCCGAGTGGGCGCGGCGGGTCGGCGACGCCCGCGAGCGGCGGGTGGCCTTCGACTTCGAGGCGGCCCTGCCGCCCCTGGGCTGTGTGGCCGCCCCCGTGCGCGCGCCGACGGGGGCCGTGGTGGCCGCGGCGGCCGTCGTGGTGGTCGGCACGAACCGGCTGCCCTTGCTGGCCGACGCCGTACGCGAGACCGCGGCGTGCATCAGCGCCAATCTGGCCCGGGTGCCGGGAGCGGGCCGTGCCCTGAGCCTGCTGGCCGCCCCGGAAGGCCCGCCACGCGACCGCTGAGCCCCCAGCCGCCCGTCTGAAGGGGGTACCGGCGGCCGTCGCCGCCGGTCACGGCCGGGCGGTCCGGCTAGGCGTCGAAGTCGATGACCAGCCGCCCCAGCCGGGCGCGCAGCGGGACGCTGTCCGCGTGCGCGAGCCGCTCGCCCACCGGGATCCGCTCCGGCGCACCACCCCCGGCCGCGTCGATCACGACCGTCTCATCGGCCGTGCCGGGGTCGGTGCGGTAGCGTTCGCGCTCCTCGACCAGGAGGCGGTACTGCCAGACGATGTCCAGCACCGCCGGCGGGATCACCGCCGACCACTGGTAGCCGGCCCCGGCCGGGCCGCAGGTCAGTTCGGCCTTGATCGGCGTGTCCGTCCAGTCGAGCTCCTCCGCGCTGGTGAAGGGCCGCCGCTGGACGGTCGCGGTGACGCGGTGGCTCGCCGCGACCCCGGGCAGCCCGGCACCGGCCGACGCGCCGAGCTCGGTGGCGGCGGCGGGCCCGGCGAGGACGACGCGCAGCCCCCCGCCGGACACCTCCTCGACCGTCAGCGTCCGGCGCGGCACGAGCTGCGCGAACTCGGCCTGCACCACCGGCGACAGCTCCAGCGCGGTCAGCGCGTGCGGCTGGTAGCGGGCCAGGGCCAGGCGCAGGTACGGGAAGCAGGCCGACGCCTGGCCGGCCGTGCCCAGGTCCACGTCCACGTCGGCGAACCACAGGCGTTTGGCCGCGTCGTACGACGGCTCGTACGCCACGACGGCCCCGGTCAGCTCGCGGCCCTCCCCCGACTCGGCCAGTCGCAGCCCGACGGCGGTGACGGGGCCGGGGAAGTTGCCGGGAGCGGGCGGGGGCAGCACGGTCGCGTCCGACCAGACGGGGTCGGTGCCCCACCGGGTCGCCAGCCGGCCGGGCAGCGCGTCGCCCCCGGGCGGGTCGAGGACGACCGCCAGCAACTCGTCGTCGCCGGAGGAGAACCACGGCCGGTCCAGGTGGACCCGGACGCCGGCCCCGTCGCGTACCGACACCAGACGCCGCTCGCGGCGGTCCTCCTGCCGGCTCCACCGGAAGGTGGGCAGCAGGTACGACGGCTTCGGCGGCTCCGGCCGCCTGCTCGCGGGCACCGGCCAGCCCCGCCCGGACGGTCCGGCGCTCGGCTCGCCGGCGCTGGTGACGAGGCCGGGATCGGCGGTGATCGACGGGTGGAAGTACTCGCGGAACCGGGTGGTGGCGGTCGGCCGGTAGGCGACGTTGCGGTGCAGCGTGTCGCCGAAGTCGTGGCGGACCGGGGTGGCCGAGTGCGGCAGGCGCACCTCCTCGCGGTCGGCGTGGGCCAGCTCGACCCGGCCGACGTGGGCGTGCTCCCTGATCCGGCGGGGGGCCGGTTCGGTGACGTCGTCGATCCAGCGCGTCCAGGTGGCGTCGATGTCGACGTGCCCGGTGCTGCGGGGGTGTGCGCGCAGGGTGCCCCGCAGGTCGGCGAAGGTCTGTCCGGGGTCGCGGGCGAAGTCCAGCCCGGCGAGCGCGGGCGGTGACAGCGGGCGTTCGACGGCGTGCACGAGGCGCAGCTCCGTGTACGGGGTGAGCAGCCAGTTCAGCCCGGCCACGGTCTCCTCGGCGATCAGCTCCCGTTCGTCGTCGGTCAGGTCGCGCCAGAAGTCCGAGACGAGCAGGCGCTGCCAGACGGGCAGCAGGGCGAGATCGGCCGCGGTGAGCCGGCAGCTGAGCCGTACGGTCGCCGTCTCGGCCTTGGGCAGGTGGACGGTGAGCCGGCGCGGGACGTCCTGCCATCGCGGCGGCCCGTCCCCCTCCTCGATCCGCAGGGTGAACGGCGCCGCGTCCGGCCAGACGTCGTGGAAGCCGTCGTAGAAGGAGACGGGGTACATGGGCGGCGCGCCCGGCAGGCCGTACAGCGTGATGCCCCTGGCCAGGACGTCGGGCAGGTACGGCAGGATCAGCTCGGCGGCGGTGTGCACGACGAACTCGCCGCGCTTCAGCCCGGCGCCGCGCGTCACGGGCAGCTGGGTGACCGGCTCGGGGTCTGCGGCGTCGTGCTTGGCGACCGCGATCTCGCCGAAGAGCAGCAGGTCGCGGGTGCGGCGCGGGTCGTCGGCGTAGCTGACCACGGTGTCTAGGAACGTGCCGGCCTCGCGGGCGGCGGCCGTGAAGAACCGTCTGCGCACCTCCTGCGGCCGGTCGCCGCCGATGGCGTCGTCGAACCGGCCGTGCCGCTCGGCCATCTGCAGCGACGTCTTGGGCGGGGCGACGAACCGCTCGTCGTAGTAGACGTACCGGCGGCTCAGCCCGTCGGCGGCGGGCGGGTGGTCGGTGTGGCCGGGGACGTCCTGGCGGTCGAGGGCCCACTCCCAGGCGGGCACGTCCCGTCCGGCGGCCGTGACGGTGCTCCGGATGACCAGGCACTGGCTCGACTCGCCCTCGTTGAACGGCCTGCGCTCGACGATCACGGGCGGCGGCACCGGCTCCCACCGCGAGTACGTGATCGCCCGCGACAGCGCGGACGCGGGCGCCTGCGCCTCCGGGTCCAGGGCGTTGCCCGCCAGGTCCACGACGCGGGCCCGCAGCCGGTAGGTGCGCCCGTACCGGAGCGCCGGCAGCGAGCCGGGCACCGGCGTGAACTTGGTGTCGAGCGGGAAGTTCGCGTCCACCTCCGGATCGGCGACGACGGGCCGGCCCAACCTGTCCAGCGTGCGGCCGGGCAGCGGGGCGGCCAGGCTCCAGCCGTCCCAGCCGAACAGCGCCTGGTGCACGTACAGCTCGTCGGTCCTGGTGGCGTCGCGGGTGACGGCGCTCGCCCGGACCGCGCCCTCGTCGTCGGCGATCCCCTCGATCCAGTACGGCGGCTGCCCGCCGCGGCGGATGAGGTAGGAGCCCCGGCGGCGGCACAGGGAGAGCCAGCGGGTGACGGCCCCGCCCGGGCCGACGATCCCGGCGTCCACGCGGAACCCGCGGACCAGGTGCCCGGCGTGCAGCTCGGGCACCGCGTCGTCCGGTCCCCGCTGGTGGGCGGCGTCGTCGCCGATCTGGGCGGCCAGCCAGGCGTCCCGTCCGCGGTGGAAGACGGTGAGCCCGGCGCCCTGGAGCGCCGTCGTGCCGGTGCCCAGGTGCTGGGCGCTCGGCTGGCCGCTCGGCCCGCTCAGGCCGTGCATGCGCTCGATCAGCGCGGTGAAGTCGGCGGCCTTGATGGCCGCGCCGTCGACGTCGGCGTCGGTGACCGTCCAGTCGTCGCCGCCGAGGCCGAGCCAGCCGCCCTGGACGGGGTGCCCGGGCGGCGACGCGGCGGTGAAGCGCTCCCCCGGCGCGAAGTCGTAGAGCGTCCACGGCCGCAGCCGGTCGGTGTCGAACGGCGGGGGCACGTCCTCGAACGCCACCCGGAGCCGTCCGGCGGCGGCGAGCCCAGGCGGCACGGGGACGAGGAGGTCGAGGACGAGCCCGAGCCGGCGGCACAGCTCCGGATAGTCGGCCAGGAAGCCGCAGACGCCGTGGAACTCCACGTCGGGCGGCTCCGGCCGGGGCCGCCCGGTCTCCGCGCCCGCCGGGCCGCCGCCGTTGCCGGGAGGCTTGGGCCGGTCGTAGAACCTGACGGCCTCGGCCAGCGCGAACCTCGTCTCGTCGCCCCGGTAGGCCGCGCTCGTCCGGTCGAGGGTGGCCGGGCCGAGCTCGGCGGCGGAGCTCGGGCTCCCGCCGATCATGCCGTCGATGGCCCGGTAGGCGGCCTGGGGGTCGCCGCTGAACCTGCTCATCTCACCGGCCACCGGAAGTTCGCGGACCAGACCGGTGTAGGGCTGACGCCAGGGCCGTCGCGGGCGGCCGTCCCCGAGGGCGGCCTCGCCGTTTCCCGGAGGCGTGAGGCGGTCGCTGATCACGGCCTGGCCGATCTGGTCGTACAGCGTGGCGATGCGCTCATGGACCAGCGCCGCGGGGAACGACCGCAACACCCGCACGCCCGGCGACCCGCCCGTGACCGCCGCGCCGAGGGCGCCGACGGCGGCCAGGGAGCGCGACCGCACCGGCGAGGCGGCCGGGAAGAGCCTGCCCCACAGGTCGGAGTCGGGGGCGGGGGATCTCGGGTCGGGGTGTGGGACGACCGGGGCCGCGTGGCCGTCCCACACGATCCGCAGGGCCGGCAGCACCGTCTCGCGCAGCGTCCTCGGCCAGTCGGTGAACTCCCCGACGTCGTCGAGCCGGCCGCGCGGTGCCTCCAGCCGGGGCCCGACGGCGACCGACAGCCGCACCTCGCCCGGCCCGGCCGGCCCGGCCGGCAACGCCGTCCACAGAACCTTGAACGTGCCCATGCGCTCCCCCGTACTCGGTCCGGTCCGTTCGCTCATGTCAGGCCACCGCCGCGAAGGCGCCGCAGTACTCGGCGACCGGGTCCCGTCGCGCGCCGGTGACCGGATCCCGGTACGGCGCCATCATCTGGGCGAAGGTCGCGGCGGAACCGCCCGCCTGGCCGCCGTCCACGACCGCGCCCTCGGCGAGCTCCGCGGCGGCGGTCGGTGACCGGGCGCCGCCGAACCGCTTCTCGCAGCTGATCTCGACGGACTCCTCGAAGAACCCGATCTCGATGGTGATCGTGATCCGCGCCCGGCCGACCGCGTCGCCGCCCTCGTACCCCAGCTCCAGGTAGAGCTCGATGGAGGCGGAGACCAGGCCGAGGACGTCCACCTCGCCGCGGGCGCGGAAGTAGCCGAACAGGACGGCCTGCCCGGTCGCGGCGTCGAGGTGGAAGTAGATCCCGGCCATCACCGACACGCTGCCGCTGGCCACCCCGAAGTCGACGGACGCCGCGGCCCCGAACTCCAGGCCGGCGTCCAGCGCGCGGACCCCGTCGGGCGACAGCACGATCCCGAACCAGCCGCCGCCGCCGAACAGCGAGACGGTGAGCCGGAACGGCGCGTCCCTGCGGCAGAACGCGAACCCGATCTCCAGCGGCCGGGTGCCCGCGAACGGCAGGTCCAGGTAGGCGTTCAGGGAGATGTTCTCCAGGCTGAAGACGCCGATCGCCAGGTTCGGCAGCGGCATCCCGTACCTCGCCAGCACGCCGCGCGGGGAGACGTCGAGCGTCGGCGGGTCGCTGAACCCGTCGAGCGGGATGATCCGGCGCAGCGTCTCGACGAACGACAGCGCCCCGATGAACTCGACGTTCCGGAACGCCACCTCGACGTCGGGCTTCTCGCCGGCCCGCATGGTGAACCTGATCCGCCGGAAGTCCAGCCGCATCGCCTCCAGCACGCCCGGCAGCAGCACCAGGTCGAACTCCTCCAGCGTGCAGGTCACGTCGGCGGCCGGGCGGGTGTCGGGCCGCAGCCCGGCGCGCAGGTCGACGACCACGGAGAAGCGGCCCTCGCGCGCCGGGTCGCCGTGGCCGTCGTGCGGGACGAAGACCGGCGGCTCGCCCTCGCGCAACGACCAGGGCTGGATGTCGGGCGTCCACTCCAGCCGGGCGGCGACGGACTCCGGCAGCCGCAGTCCCGCCCTGGCGCTCTCGATCGCCTGCCGCAGGGGCAGTACCCCGGCGGGGGCGTCGTCCCAGATGGCGAGGGCCTGTCGCAGGTGGCCGAGCAGCGTGACGACGGCGTGGTCCACGTCGGCGGGAAGGCCGGCGCCGAGCGCGTCGAGGGCGGCACTGAAGTCGCGGAAGGCCGCGTCCACCTGGCCGAGGTCGGCCGTTCCCGCGATGAACGCCTCGACGGTGGCGGCGAGGGTGAGCGCGGTGGTCCGCACCCGCCCGGCCGCGGCGGCCACCGCCGGGAAGCGCTCGGCCACGCCGGTGAGCTGGCGTTCGGCGCGGCGCAGGTCTGAGAGGAAGGAGGTGGCGGCGTTGACGGTCTGCGTGACGAACCGCGGCGCCTTCAGCTCCTCGTCCAGGCCGGCGGCCTTGACCAGGGCGGACAGCGGGATGACGCCGAACAGGTTCGCGCCGATCGCGTCGAAGAAGTCCGAGGGCCGGAAGGCGCCGTCGGCGACCGTCCCGAGCGGGTCGGCCGCTGCGGCGGCGGGTGTTCTGGCGGCGCTGACGGGCCCGGTCAGGCGGGACAGGCCCGCGACGGTGAACGTGGGCGCGGCCAGGCCGCCGGCGCGGTCCCGCTGGTCGTCGAAGTCCATGACCAGCGGGGACGTGCCGGTGACCAGTTCCAGGAAGACCTCGCCGGGGTTGACGGGGTCGCCGGGCCTGTCGGGCGTCCGGTCGAAGGCGGCCAGCCGGTAGCGCCGGGCGTACCGGACCGGGCGGGGCCCGGCCGCGCCGGTGAGCCTGCTCACGGCCGGGACCACCGCCGAGGCCCAGCGCAGCACCGGGAGGAAGCCGGGGATCCGCTGGTGGAGCCGGTCGTCGCGGTCCGTCGGCAGGGCGGCCCCCCAGACGAGGGTCGCGGCCTCGACGGTGGTGTCGCCGGGCGCGGCGGGCGCGGCGACGGCGACCCGGGCGCCGTGCAGGGCGGCGCTCAGCCGGTCCGGCGGGGCCTCCGCCGGACCCGGGTCCAGAGCGTTGTACGCCGCTGCCGCCGCCACCAGGTCGGCGCCCTTGTTGAAGTTCTCGGTGAGGAACAGCAGCGGGGTGCTGAACTCGGTCTCCCGCCCGGCCAGGTCGGTCGCGCGCACCTTGAACAGGTACGGGTCCTGGTCGCGGACGGCGGGGAAGAAGGCGTGCTGCCCTTCGCCCACCGGCAGGACATCGGCGGGCGGGGAGAGGTCGGGGGTGACCAGGGTCAGCAGCTCGACCCGCCGGAACGGGAACAGGGCGTCGAGTCGTTCGCCGTCGTCGTCGCGGCGGGCCGTGCCGGGCGGGAAGTCCCGGACCGGTTCGCGGCAGGTGATGAAGATGCGCTGGGCCAGGTAGGCGGGATGTTCCGGGCGATCTGGATCGAACTTCCGCTCGGTCACCTTCACCAGGTCCGCGCGGTGCCCGAAGGGGCACAGGTAGCCCGAGTAGAGCACCCGCACGTAGTGGTCGCGGCCCATGGCCGCGCGGTGCCGCCACTGGCTGACGTTGGTGATCGCCGGGCGGGAGTCCCAGCTGCCCAGGGCGTCGAGCCAGCCGCCCAGGGCGGACAGGATCAGGTGGCCGACCTCGACGGGCACGGGCACGTACGGCTGGTGCCCCGGCTCGGTGAACAGCCCGCGGTCGCTGGTGAGGTGGACGAGCGCGGCCCGGTCGGCGGGCGTCAGCGACGTGGGAAGCGGGTCGGGCGGCGGATCGACCGGCGTGTCGCCGGGGAAGTCCCTGGTCCACACGGCCCTGACCCGTGTGTCACGCACCCGCGTGTGCCACAGCTCCACCCGGTCCGCGCCGTCGGCGGGGGCCGTGCGGTGGGTCCAGCGCACGTCGGGGGGCGGTGACAGCAGCAGCCGGTACGGCAGCTCGATCGCGGTCCGCGGATCCCCCGCCGGGTCGCGCAGCGGGTCGGCCGGGCCCTCGTCGCCCACCATGCGCAGCGGCAGCCGTCTCATGGCCCCCAGCAGGCCCTCGGCGGTGTACGGCACCTCGTCCTCGGGCCCCACGACGAAGACCAGCGTGGTGCGCCCGCTGATCCGGGAGACGACGGGAGGCGCCGGATGGGGCCGCACCGGGACGGGGCCGGGCAGCCCGGCCCCGGCCGATTCGAAGAACGCCTGCTCCACGATGTGCTGCGCGGCGAACGTGACGACGATCAGCCCCTCGCGCTCCGGCACGGTCCTGACCAGGATCCGGCCGGCCGCCGGGCGCTTGAACGACAGGCCGGGAAAACCGAAGCGCAGATCCGCCAGATCGGCGGCGCGGACCAGGCGGACCTGCTCCGGCTCCTCCACGGGACCGGTCAAGGCTTCACCACCCTTTCCCGCTCAGCCGACGAAGGGGGACGCGAAGGCGAACTGCTCCCGGTGGACCAGGTCGGTGACCTGGACGGAGCCCACGGCCCGGTCGAACTGGAAGGGGTTGTTGTCGGGGACGCTCCGCGTGCCGCAGAACGCGGTCTGCCCGTTCTGGAGGTGGATGGCGGTGCACCGGGCGTTGCCGGGGAGCGGGTCGAGCGTGGCGGTCAGGGTCTCGACCTCCACCGCGAAACCCGTGCCGTTGAAGACCTCGGTCTGGGCCTGCTTCCAGGAGGCGCCGGTGCCCCAGATGCAGGCCCGGGCCGACAGGCCGGGGAAGACGGCGCTGGAGACCCAGCTCCCGCACGTCGGTTCGGCCGCGGCCCGGACGCCGGCCGCATGGGCCGCGCCGGGGGCCGTCACCGCCGTCACCGCCGCCCCCGCCACCACCGTCGCGATGAGGGCCCGGGACAGGGCTCTCGCTGTTCTGCCGTTCATCGTGCTCGTCCTTCCGTGGGACGGTCTGATCGCCCGAGCGTTCGTCGCCCTGCGTGAGCGATCACTTACATCGCGTCCATGCTGTTGGGGCGGAAGGGCGGCGGGCAACGTTCGGTCCACTCAGTGGACCGGCCGCGCGCGGCGCGTCGGCGCAGCTCACGGGGGTATGGGCCCGAGCATGCCCGAAGGACATCTCATCCACCGGCACGCCGCCGGGCAGCACGCGGACCTGGCCGGGCGGACGGTGCTCGCCGCCGGGCCGCAGGGGCGGTTCGACGCGCGGCCGTGGGACGGGCGGGTGCTGACGGAGGTGGAGGCGGTCGGCAAGCACCTGCTGTACCACTTCGTGGACGCGCCGACCGTGCACGTCCACCTGGGCATGCGGGGCGTCTTCCTGCGGTACGACGATCCGGGGACGTCGCCGCGGCCCGGCACCCGGTTGCGGCTGGCGACCGGCGAGGTGGCCTACGACCTGATCGCGCCTTCGCGGTGCGAGGCGCTGACCCGCGGGCAGGTGACGGCGTTGCGGGACTCGCTCGGGCCCGATCCGCTGCGCGCGGACGCCGTGCCGGAGCAGGCCGTGGCCCGGCTGACCGCGTTCGGCGGGCCGGTGGGCGCTGCCGTGCTGGACCAGAAGGTGTGGTCGGGCATCGGGAACGCGTGGCGGGCCGAGCTGCTGTTCCTCGTCGGCCTGCATCCGAACGCCCGCGACGTCTGCGCCGAGGCCGCCGGGCGGCTGTGGGACACGGCGGTCCGGTATCTCGCTCTCGGCCGGGACGCCGGGCAGGTGGTGAGCGACCCGGACGCCCCCTCCGAGCGCTGGGTGTACCGGCGCGAGCACTGCCGAAGCTGCGGCGCACCCGTGCTGACCTGGCAACTCGCGTCGCGGACCGCATACTCTTGCCCCATGGAACAGCCGGAGCGGCCGTGACCGGCCTCCTCGACGTCCGGCGGATCTACGCCGAGCCCGCGGCCGCCGCGCTGCCGCGCGGGCGCGAGATCCTCGCCAGGTTCCCCGGCGCCGAGATCGTCGAGGTCGAGAGCCACCACCGCATCCCCGAGCTGTACGGCGACGAGGCGAACGTGGCCCGCTGGGTGCGGATCAAGACCGAGGCGCTCGTGCTCGGCGTCAAGAAGTCGCTGACCGCCCGGCCCAACGGCCGCTCGGCCGACTTCATCGCGCCCTCCACGGCCAACGGCTGCGCGATGGCGTGCGCCTACTGCTACGTGCCCCGCCGCAAGGGTTACAGCAACCCGATCACGGTGTTCGCCAACATCGACCAGATCACCGGCTACCTGCGGCGGCACGCCTCCCGCCAAGGCGTCAAACCCCGGCCCGACCAGGTCGATCCGCGCCTGTGGGTGTACGACATCGGCGAGAACTCCGACTGCTCGCTCGACGCCACGATCTGCGACAACGTCCGGGACCTGGTCGAGCTCTTCCGCGACCTGCCCAACGCCAAGGCCAGCTTCGCCACCAAGTACGTCAACCGCGACCTGCTCGGCTGGGACCCGCGCGGGCGTACGCGGGTGCGGTTCAGCCTCATGCCCGCCGCCGACTCCAAGCTCCTGGACATCCGCACCTCGCCGGTCGCCGAGCGCATCGACGCGATCGACGACTTCGTCGCGGCCGGTTACGAAGTGCACGTCAACCTGAGCCCGGTGGTGGTCCGGGACGGCTGGCTGGAGGACTGGGCCGAGTTGCTGGAGCGGCTCGACGACGCGCTGTCGCCCGAGGCCCGCGCCCAGCTCGCCGCCGAGGTGATCTTCCTGACCCACAACGACCGGCTCCACCAGGTCAACCTGGGCTGGCATCCGAAGGCCGAGGAGGTGTTGTGGCGGCCCGAGCTGCAGCAGGCCAAACGGTCGGAGACGGGCGGCTGGAACGTCCGCTACCGCAACGGACACAAGGGCCGCTACGTCGCCGCCCTGACCGGGCTGATCGCCGCCAGGCTCCCCTACTGCCGCATCCGCTACGCCTTCTGACGACTACGCCTTGTGACGGGCTGACCCGGCCTCGGGTCCGGGGAACCACGCTCCGTCCGGGACGCCGAGCCAGTCGTGGGCGGCGGCCAGCTCGTCCACGGCCTGGTGGAGGGCGCGCAGGCCGGGATGGTCGTCGTCGGCGCGCCAGATCATCGTCCAGGGGAACATGGCGACCGGGTCCACGAGCGGGCGCAGGACCGCCCCCGGGATGTCGGGTTGCGTGGTGAGCGTGAGGATGGGCGCGTCGCGGTCGCGGAGGTGCTGGGCCAGCTCGTCGCCGCCGCGCACGTGCGGGTGGGCCAGGGCGGCGTCGACGCCGAAGGGGGCCAGCAACTGCAGGACGGCGTGCTCCCAGCCGGGCGTGGCGTGGTCGCCGGCGCGGATGCACGGGCTCGCGCCGCGCAACGACTCCAGGGGGATCGCGGGCAGCCGGGCCAGCGGGTGACGCTCGGGCAGCAGCACCGCGATGCGCTCGTGACGTACCGGCCGCCACCGCACGCGGCCGGACGCCCCCAGGCCCGGCACTCTGACGCCGGACGCTCCGGGGCCGGACACTCCGAGGCCGGACGCTCCTGAGCCGAGCGCTCCGGGGCCGGGCGTTCCGAGGCCGGGGGGTTCGGGGCTGCGGCCGAAGGTGACGTCCAGGCGGCCGTCGGCCAGCAGGGGCGGAGCCGCTTCGGTGCCGCTGTGGAAGCGGGCGAAGAACTCCACCCCCGGCGCGTGGGCGCGGGCCGCGGCCAGCACCAGGGCAGGGGTCAGACCGGCGCCGACGACGTCGACCGTCAGCGACCTGGGCCGGCCGCGCAGGTCCAGCATGGTGGCGTCGTACAGGGCGAGGATCTCCCGTGCCCGGGTCAGCAGCAGGCGTCCCTCCGGGGTGAGGGCGACCTTGCGGGTGGTGCGCTCCAGGAGCCGGCGGCCCACCCGGTCCTCCAGCTTGCGGACGTCGCGGCTGAGCGCCTGCTGCGCGACGTACAGGCGCTGGGCGGCCCTGCTGAAGTGCAACTCCTCGGCGACGGCCACGTAGTGGCGCAGCAGGCGGATCTCGACGTCGTCCGGCATGCCACCTTCCTACCTGATTCACACAGCAGGCGCGTGAATCGCGTTCGAACAGGTGTTGGACCCGGACGCCGCGCCACCGCAAGGATCAGGACATGGCCGGACGAGGAACGATCACGCTCTGCTACGGGCTGACGGGCGTCACGAACGCGGTGTGGGCCGCCACGCTGCCCGCCACCGACGCGCGCCTCGGGCTCGGGCCCGGCGGGCTCGGCACGCTGCTCATGGTGCTGGCCGCCGGCTCCCTCGTGGCCATGCCGGTGGCCGGACGGCTGTGCGACCGGTGGTCCGGGGGCGGGCTGCTGCGGGTCTGCGCACCGGCGGCGGCGCTGGCGCTGGCCGGCCCGGCGCTGGCGGCCGGTTCCGGGCCGCTGATGGTCTCGGCCGCTCTGCTCGGGGTGCTCTTCGGCCTGCTGAACGTGGCCCTGAGCGTCCAGGCGGTGGCCGTCGAGCGGGGGCTCGGGCGGCCGATCATGGCCACGGTGCACGGCACGTGGACGCTCGGCGCGGTGGCGGGCGGCGCGCTCGTCACGGCGGCCCTGCGTGCGGGGGCCGACGTGCGGGTGCTGATGCTGGTGGGCGCGACAGCGCTGACCGCCGCCATGGCCGCCGTCGGGGGCGCCGCCATGGCCACCACCCGGGCCACGGCCGGAACCACCACCGGGACCACGGGTGGGACCACCGTCGGGACCACCGTCGGAGGCGCTGCCAGGACCACTGTCGGGGCCGCCCGCGGGGGTGCGGGCGGGGCCGTCGGCGACGGTGCGGGCGGGGTGGGCGGAGCGGAGGGGCGGGGGGCGGAGGGGCGGGGGGTGGCTCGGCTCAGGCCGGGGGTGCTGGCCATGCTGGGCGTGATCGGCGCCGCCGCGTTCGTCGCCGAGGGCGCCGCCACCGACTGGGCCGGGGTGCACGCGACCCGCGTCCTGGGCGCCGACCCGGCCACCGGGTCGCTCGTCTACACCGTCTTCTTCGTGGCGATGACGCTCGTCCGGTTCGCCGGCGACGCCGTCAGGACGCGGCTCGGCGTCCGCGTCACGATCCGGCTGGCCGGCGCGACCGCCACCGCCGGTTACGGGCTCGTCCTGCTCGCGGGCGTCCTGCCCGTGGGGGCGGCCGCCCGTCTGGGCTGCGCCATGGCCGGTTGGGCGCTGTCCGGCGCGGGCGTGGCCGTGGTCTGGCCGGTCGTGGCCAGCCTGCTCGGAACCGTGGGCGGAGCCGCGCGTGGCCTGTCCGCGGTGACCACCGTCAGCTACGGCGGCGGCCTCGTCGGCCCCGCCCTCATCGGGTACGTCGCCACGACGGCGTCGCTGCCCCTCGCCCTGGTGATCCCGGCAGCCCTGGCGCTGCTCGTGGCCGTCGCCGCACCACCGCTGCTGGACGCGGTCGTCACGACCGCGGCCGCGGCCGACCATCCGGCGGCCCACGTCAGGGCCGTCGCTTCCAGGAGGACATCATGACCGCGACCGTCTCCACGACCGTCTCCACGCTCGACGTCCCGGGCGCCCGCCTGCACTTCGAGGTACGCGGCCAGGGCCCGCTCGTCGCACTCGTCGGCGCGCCGATGGACGCCGGCTCCTTCGCCGCGCTGGCCGACCTGATCGCGGGCGACCACACGGTGCTGACCACCGACTCGCGCGGCATCAGGCACAGCCCGCTGGACGACCCCGCCCAGGACTCCACGCCGCGACTGCGCGCCGACGACCTGTCCCGCCTGCTGGCGCACGTGGACGCCGGTCCGGCCGTCGTCTTCGGCTCCAGCGGCGGGGCCGTCACCGCGCTGACCCTGGCGCAGGCCCGTCCCGAGCAGGTGCGCGGCGTCGTCGCCCACGAACCGCCGCTGATCGAGCTGCTGCCGGACCGCGACGAGCTGCACCGCCAGACCGACGAGCTCATCGCCGCCTACCTGAGCGGCGACGTCGTCGGGGCCTGGGCGGGGGTCATGGGCCAGGCCGGCATCACGGTGCCGGACGGCGCGCTGGAGATGATGTTCGGCGGCCCGCGCGACCCGCGGGACGTCGCCGACGAGCGCCGCTGGTTCGCCCACGAGCTGCACGCCACCACGCACTGGGCGCCCGACCTGGACCGGCTGCGCGCGACGCCCGGTCTGGTGATCGGCATCGGCGAGGAGTCGGCCGGGCAGCTGTGCGACCGCGCCTCCCGGGCCCTCGGGCAGGCGCTCGGGCTCGACCCCGTCCTGTTCCCCGGCGACCACACGGGCTTCGCCGACGACCCCGACGCGTTCGCCCCCGTGCTGCGGGCGGTGCTGGACCGGCTGCGCTGAATCCCGGCGACGACACGGCAGCCCGACCGCCCCCGGCCCGCCGCCGTCACGCCCGCACGCCGACCGCCTCCCGGCCCGGCGGCGCCGTCACGCCGGCGAACCGACCTGGGGCGCGTGGCCGGTCCTCGACCGGCCGCGCGCCTCGCGGACGAAGCACAGCGCCACCGCGCCCGCCACGGGCCCGGCGGCCAGGGTGGCGAACGCGGCGGAGAAGGAGCCGCCGGCCTGGTAGACCGCCCCCACGACGACCGGCACGGTCACGCTGCCCAGTTGCGCCACCGCGTTCGTCGCGCCCGCCGCCGAGCCGGCCAGCGCCGTCCCCGACAGGCCGGGCACCATGGCGATCAGCAACGGCGAGTACAGGTACGCGCCCAGCCCCGCGAACCCGGCCGTCACCAGGAACGCCGTCTCCGTCTCCATGCGGCCGAACAGCAGCAGGCAGGCGGCGAAGGCCACCAGCACGGCGACCGCCGGGCGTTTGCGCCCCCGTCCGGCCAGGTCGGTGGCCAGGCCGATGACCGGTTTGCCCACCGCGCCCGCCGCCGCGAACACCACGACGACCGTCCCGGCCGCCACCGGGTCGAGCCCGTGCCCCTTCACCATGAGGGTGTTGGACCAGGTCACGAAGCCGTACGTGCCCCACAGCCCGCCGAAGCCGGCCAGGCCGATCAGCAGCAGGTCGCGGTCGCGGGCCAGGCCGCGCAGCGACGGGCGCGCGGCCGTCGGCTCGCGCCGGTCCCGCAGCAGTGTCAGGCACACCAGCGCGAGCCCCATCGACACGATCCCGAACAGGTGGTACGAGGCCCGCCAGTCGTACCACTGGATCAGCCGGGGCACGAGCACGTTGGCGATCATCGTGCCGAGCGACGAGGCCATGGTGAACACGCCCATCGCCAGCCCGCGCTCCCGCTCGCCGAACCAGGACGCGATGAGCTTGACGCCCGCCGCGAAGTCGGCCCCCGCGCAGAGCCCGATCAGCGCCTGCACCGCGATCCCGGCCCCGGCGGACGGCACGGAGCCGAAGGCGATCATGAAGCCGCCCGCCGTGAACAGCGACCCCGACAACACGACCCGGCTGCCGATCCGGTCGCCGAGCAGCCCGCCACCGATGTTGGACAGCACGTAACCGACGTAGTACGCCGTCGCGAACGCCCCCAGCCCCGCCAGCGACACCCCCAGCGCCTCGCCCGCCTGCAGCGACGCGGGCCCCCAGGTGGAACGGTCGACGGAGGTCATGGTGAGCGAGGCCCAGCAGAGCAGCAGCACGCCCCACCGCCGCAGGGACCGAGGCTCGACCGATGGTGACAGCGCGTAATCGCTCACGTGCGATGACGCTACTGCCTCACCCCGCGCCTTGTGACTCTCTGTACTTGAGCCATGACAATCTGCTACTCTCGGCGGTCCTTCCAGACCACGTCGAGGGGACCTCGAAATGTTCAAGAGAAGACGCGGATCAGCCGGCCTCGCGATCGCCGCCGCCGTGGCCGGTGTGCTGGCCTCCACCGTGCCGGCCGGGCCGGCCCGCGCGGCCGCCCCCGTCCCGCTGCCCCACCCCTACCCCGGTTTCGGCCCCGCCTGGCCGGCCCCGGCGGGCACGGCCCACGTCCACAACCCCGCCCAGGCCGCCCACGGCGGTCAGGGCCCGCTGAACAAGATCGCCTCCGGGGTGTCGTGACCCCCCGCACCGGCGCAGGCGCCGGGCGTCGGCGTACGGCGACGCCCGGCCCGTCCACTCCGCCGGGAACCCTCCGCCTGATCACCCGTAGGGCCGGCGCGGCACGGAGATCAGGCGCCGGGCGCTCCCCCGGGCCCGTCGGCGAAGTGCCGTAGCACCATTTCGATCAGCGCGTCGACGTCGGACTCGACCATCGGCTCGCCGGTCATGCCCATCCGGTGCAGCAAGGTGCCGACGACGACGTCGATGTAGAGCAGGACGCGCTGCTCCGGCTCGCCGAGCGCCTCCTGGAGCGCCAGCCGGTACGGGTCCTGGAACCGGGTGGACAGGACCTCGCGCAGGGCCGGATCGCTGACGGCGTCGCTGAACACGCCCGCGAACGCGTCGCCCGTGCCCGGCTCGCTGATCTTCCCGGCGATCCAGCGGATGATCGAGGACATGATCTCGGCCCGGTCGGCGCCCTCCAGCGGCGCCGGGCCGAACGCGTCGAGCAGGCAGTCGACGATCAGCTCGCCCTTCGTCGGCCAGCGCCGGTAGACCGTCGTCTTCGCCACACCGGCCGCGGCGGCGATGCGCTCGACGGTGGCCCGCGCGTAGCCGAGCTCGTGGACGGTGCGCAACGTGGCGGCGAACACCTCGGCGTTGACGCCGGTGCGCGGGCGACCGGGCGGTCTGGCGGAAGTGCTCGCTCGGGACATGCCTGAACGATATCCGATTGCGCTACCTTAAGTATCGATACTTCAGGTAGCGGAATTGGAGGATCCATGACCGGCAGCCGCGAAACGAGCCGGGGACACCGGCCGGCCCCCGAACCGCCCGAGGGCGTCCCCGAGCCGCCCGAGGCCGTCCCGCCGCCGGAACCGGGCGCGGGCGGGCTGCTGCGTCCGCACGTCCCGGCGTTCGTCGCCGTCGTCGTGTCGCAGGTGATCGGCGCGGGCGGCGGCGACCGCGGCCCGGCTGGACGAGGTGGTCGAGCGGCTGCCCGGCGGCTGGGCGGCCGTCCACGAGGGCGTCGAGCGCCTGATGGCGGGGCGCACGGTGGTCATGGTCGCCCACCGCATGCGGACCGTCCGGCGCGCCGACCGCGTCGTCTTCCTCGACGGCGGCCGGATCGTGGAGGCGGGCGGCCACGACGAGCTGCTGCGCCGCGGCGGCCGGTACGCCGGATTCTGGCACGTCTCGACGGCCGTCCCGGACTCGATAATGGAGTGAACCTTCTGGATCATGTGCGTACTGTGACGAAGGTGGATCCAGCTGACTTCTACACCGGCCTCGTCGCGGAGCTCTACGGACCGCTGAAATCCGTCTCCCAGGACCCGGAGCCCTATGCCGCCTTCGTCGAGCGCACCGGCGTCCCGGCGCTGGAGCTGGGCTGCGGGGACGGCGATCCCCTGCTGGAGCTGCGCCGGCGCGGCCTGGAGGTCGACGGCGTCGACTCCTCGGCGGACATGCTGGCCCGGCTCCGGCGCCGGGCCGGCGAGCTGGACGTGTCCGTGACGCTGTTCCACCAGCGCATGGAGAGCCTGAGCCTGCCCCGCCGGTACCGGGCGATCTTCCTCGCCGGGCCGACCTTCACCCTGCTCCCCGACGACGCCACGGCCCTGGCCGCCCTGCGCGGCATCCGCGCCCACCTGGCGGAGGGCGGCGTCGCGCTGGTGCCGCTGTTCACTCCCGACCCGGCCCCGGCCGACCAGATCGGCCGGGCGCGCACGGCCGTCGCCCCCGACGGCGCCGACTTGCGGGTGTCCGTCGTCTCCCAGCGACGCGACGAGACCGCCCGGACGCAGACGACCCTGCTGCGCTACGAACGCCACCACGGCCCGGACGTCACCGTCGCCGAACGCCCGTGGGTCCTGCACTGGTACACCCGCGAGGTGTTCGGGGAGCTGGCCGCGGCCGCCGGTCTGGCCGTGACCGCCGTCACCGACCCGGACGGCCACCCCGCCCCCGCCCACGCCACCGACCTGCACGTCCACCTCGCAGCCAGCACCTGACGCGGCGGCGGGCCCGCGCGATGTCGTCGTGCGTCTTCGCGCGTTCGCGGCACGTCCGCCGCGCCGCCCGGGGCATCATGCCCCATGCCGAACACGCAGGCCAGGAGCCTGTTTCCGATCGAACCGGGACGTAACGGGCTGCTGGTCGTCGCGGCACGGGCGCCCGCCGGCCCGGAACGGCGTCGCGGGCGGGTGCCCGGCCAGATCCGGCTGCTGGCCGCTCTGTCCGCCCTGGACGCCCTGGCCGGCGGGCTGGCCACGATGCTCCTCCCCCACACCGTGGCCAACCTGCTGCTGGCCTGCGTCCCGTTCGCCCCGGACCTGGCCACCGCCGTCGTCCTGCTGCTGCTCCGCCAGACGGTGTCCAAGATCGACGTACCGGCGCGGCAGGCGTTCACGGCCGCGGTCGTCCCGCCGGGGCAGCGTACGGCCGCCGCCAGCATGACCAACCTGGCCCGCAGCGTCGCCGTCTCGGTCGGTCAGCGCCGCAGCCTCGGGTCGCGGGTGGGGTCGGCGTACATGCGCGGGCAGCCGCGGCCGGCGGCTTCCGGACGCAGTTCGTAGTGCCAGGGCTCGTTCCGGTAGATCTGGCACAGCCCGTACGCGGCGCCGTGCGCCGACAACCATCCGGCGGCGGCCGCCCCCAGGTCCACCGCGTCCCCCGACACGTGCAGCGACGTGTCCGGGGAGGCGACCCATCGGGCGGCCTCCCGCTCCGAGCCGTACCGGGCGACCGCCTCCCGGCGCAGCCGTTCCTGGTAGGCCGGGGAACGCCGGCCGCTGTTGACGACGAACTCGACGCCGTCGCCCGCGGCCTCGGCCGCCGCCCGACGCAGGGCCCGGAGCAGGTCGGCGTCGAGGCCGGCGACGGCCGGGACCCCGTCGTCGAAGACCGTCACGCCCTCGGGCACGGCCCCCTCGGCCTCGTCGTACGCCGAGACGGTCAGGGACGTCACCGCCCGGTGGACGACGACGCCGGCCGCGAGCGTCACGCCGAGGACGACGAGCGCGGCCACCAGGGCCGACCGGGTCCGGCGGGCTGCCGTTCGTGCTGGTCCGCTGGGTGTCATGCCGCCAGTCAAGGCAGCGGGCCGTTGCCGGCCCGTATGGGATTTTTCATATGCCGGCGATAGGCCCCGGGCCGTACGGTCAGGGGTATGCGGGTACTGATCGTCGAGGACGAGCCCTATCTGGCCGAAGCCGTCCGCGACGGCCTGCGCCTGGAAGCCATCGCCGCCGACATCGCCGGCGACGGGAACACCGCCCTGGAGCTGCTGAGCGTCAACGCCTACGACATCGCCGTCCTCGACCGCGACATCCCGGGCCCCTCGGGCGACGAGATCGCCGGGCACATCGTCGCCTCCGGCAGCGGCATGCCCATCCTCATGCTCACCGCCGCCGACCGGCTCGACGACAAGGCCAGCGGGTTCGAACTGGGCGCCGACGACTACCTCACCAAGCCCTTCGAGCTGCGCGAACTCGTGCTCCGCCTCAGAGCGCTCGACCGCAGGCGGGGCCACAGCAGGCCGCCGGTGCGCGAGATCGCGGGCCTGCGCCTGGACCCGTTCCGCCGCGAGGTCTTCCGCGACGGCCGCTACGTCGCGCTCACCCGCAAGCAGTTCGCCGTGCTCGAAGTCCTCGTCGCCGCCGAGGGCGGGGTCGTCAGCGCCGAGGAGCTCCTGGAGCGGGCGTGGGACGAGAACGCCGACCCCTTCACCAACGCCGTCCGCATCACGGTCTCGTCCCTGCGCAAGCGCCTCGGCGAGCCCTGGGTGATCGCCACCGTGGCGGGGGTCGGCTACCGCATCGACACGGCGCCCGCCGCCGGGCGCGAGGGGAAGGATCGTGGGTAGGGCTCCGGGCCTGAGCGTGCGGCTCAAGCTCACCCTGAGCTACGCCGGGTTCCTCGTGGTCGCGGGCCTCGTGCCGCTCGGCGCGGTGGGGGTCTACTACATGCGCGGCCTGCCCGATGACGCCATCTACTCCACCGGCGACTTCCTGGTCAACCGATCGGCCATCGTGCGGTCGTTCGCCCCGTTCGCGGCTCTCGTGCTGGCGTTCCTGCTGGTGTTCGGGCTCGTGGGCGGGTGGCTGCTGGCCGGCCGGATGCTCGCGCCCCTGACCCGCATCACCGACGCCGCCCGCAGGGCCACCGGCGGCTCGCTCTCGCACCGCATCCGGCTGCCGGGCCGCGCGGACGAGCTGCGCGAGCTCGCCGACGCCTTCGACACCATGCTCGTACGGCTCGAAGCGCACGTCGCCGAGCAGCGGAGATTCGCCGCCAACGCCTCCCACGAGCTGCGCACCCCGCTCGCCGTCGCCCGGACGCTGCTCGACGTCGCCCGCACCGACCCCACCCGCGACCCCGCCGAGCTGGTCGACCGCCTCCACCTGGTCAACACCCGGGCGATCGACCTCACCGAGGCGTTGCTCCTGCTCAGCCGGGCCGACCAGCGGTCCTTCCCGCGCGAGCGCGTCGATCTGTCGCTGATCGCGGAGGAGGCCGTCGAGACGCTGCTGCCCCTGGCCGAGCGGCGCGGACTCGCCGTCGAGACCGCCGGAGACCTGGCCCCCGCCACCGGCTCGCCCGCGCTGCTGCTCCAGATGACGACGAACCTCGTGCACAACGCGATCGTGCACAACCTCGCCGGACAGGGCACGGTGTGGGTCACGACCGCCGTGCACGCCGGGACGGTGACCCTCACCGTCGAGAACACCGGCGACGAGCTGCCCCCTGACGTGGTCCCCACGCTGGTGGAGCCGTTCCGGCGGGGCACCGACCGCGTCCGCGCCGACCACGCGGGGGTCGGGCTGGGCCTGGCGATCGTCGGCAGCATCGTGCGGGCGCACGACGGGACGCTCGACCTCGTCCCCCGCCCGTCCGGGGGGCTCCGCGTCACCGTGCGCCTCCCGGCGGGCGTCACGGAGGGCACCCTCCGTCGGCGATCGCCCGCCGCCTGAACTCCGTGGGCGTCAGGCCGGTCGACTCGCCGAAGGCCCGGTAGAAGCTCGACCTCGTCTGGAAGCCGCTGGCGTGCGCGACCCTGTCGACGCCCCAGCCGGTGACCAGCAGCAACCGGCAGGCGTGGGCGACCCGCAGCCGGGTGACGTACTGCCAGACGGGCATGCCGAGGGCCCGTTTGAAGGCCAGGGCCGCGTAGGTGGGGTGCACCCCGGCGGCTTCGGCGATCTCCTCGACCGTCAGCCGCTCGGTGTAGCGGCGGGCGACGACGGCCAGCATGCGCTCGGCCGATCCGGCCGCCGCGGCCTCGGCGGGCGCCGTCTCGCGCGGCCCGCCGGTCAGGCGGGCCAGCCGGGCGTGCATCTCCAGCAGGCAGACCTCGGCCACGGCGGGGGCCGGCTCGTGGCGCAGCTCCCGGTCCCAGCGGCTCATGAGGAATCGGTCGTGCTCGCCCTCTGCGGCGGTGCCGTACAGGAACTCTCCCGACAGCGCCCGCTCGACCGCGCCGCGCAGCGGGTCGTGGCCGATGACGGCGCTCAGCGGGACGGTGGCCCAGAGGAAGTCCACGCCCTCGGCCGTGAGCAGCCGGTGCGGGTAGCCGCCCCAGAAGACGGCGAGCCGGCCGGGCGGCAGGTCCACCTCGCCGCCGACGGTCGCGTACCTGGCGGTGCCCGACAGGACGAGGTTGAACTCGACCTCGGGGTGGATGTGGGAGCGGGGCATGGGGCCCGACGTCACGTGGAACGCCTGCAGGCCGATGACCTGGGCGAGAGACTGCACACCTTGAGGATATGCGACATCTCGGATCTTCCGGGTGGATGACCGGAATGAGGTCGTCGCGGCAGAGTGGCGGCATCTCACCACACCCCGGAGGTTCCACCATGTCCGAGCTGGACGACTTCATGTTCGACCTCAACGGCTACCTGATCCTCAGGAACGCCGTGGACGCGGATCTGCTGCGGCGGCTCAACGAGGAGTTCGACGCCTTCCCCCGCCACCTGGCCAGGGGCGAGTGGTACCGGGGCGCCCAGCGCCGCGACTACACCCCCGAGACCGGCTTCGAGCTGCACCAGGCGGTGACGGCGGGCCGGCCGTTCGAGGAGCTGGTCGACCACCCGAGCTGGTTCGACCTGGTCAGGCACTACGCGGGCGAGGAGGACAGCTACATCCCCGGCGTCTTCGTCGACGAGACGATCGCCTCGATCCGCGAGTCGGGCGGGCACCACCCCGTGCACTCCGGCGGCTACCGCACCGCGCTGCGCTGCGGCTACCGCTACGACCACGGCGTCTTCCGCTGCGGCCAGGTCAACATCATCCTCGCGCTGACCGACATCGGCGAGGGCGACGGCGCGACGATGGTGGTGCCGGGCTCGCACAAGTCGAACTTCCGGCACCCGCTGGGCGGCGACTACGCCAGGGGCGACCGCATGGACACCCTGCCGGGCGCGATCCCCGTCCACCTGGAGAAGGGCGACGCGCTGCTCTTCGTGGACGGGCTCATGCACGGCGGCTCCACCCGGACCAACCCCGGCGAGCGCCGCGTGGTCATCTACCGCTACGGCCCGGTATGGGCGGGCAGCAGGTACGGCTACGTCTACGACGAGTCCTGGCTCGGCGGCCTGACCGAGCAGCGTCGCAAGGTGCTCTACCCGGTCCCGCACGTCCACGTCGGCGACCCCTGCCCCGCGGAGCCCGGCGACAGGTGAGCGACGGTCCCCCCGGGGGCGGCGGCGGGGTCGGCGGTCAGCGGCGGGGGCAGGCGAACTCGCCGTGCGGGCCCCAGGTCGTCCTCACGTCGCCGCCGTCGCGGCGGCCGCACTCCATGGCCACCACCGGCCCTTGGGGCGTGTCCCGGAGGATGAGGAACCTCTTGTCGGACGGCACGACGGTCACCGCGCCCGACGCGTTGCGGGGATCGCTCGGGTAGACGATCGTCCCCGTCGCGCCGCGCAGGCCGGCGTCGCCGCCGACGCCGAAGGAGGACAGGACCTGCACCGAGCCCCGCCCGCACCCCGCCGCCTTGTTGAGCTGGCAGACGGTGTTGACGGCCGTGGCCATGGTCATGAGGGCGTCGTAGGCGAGCGGCCCGCGCCAGTGGTCGTACCAGGCGTCGTGGCCGTAGGCGGCGGAGTAGCGGGCGAGGTACTCCCTGCCCATCTCGTTCGGCGGCCGGCTGGGGAGCGCGTGCGCCGAGTAGTACAGCGTGACGCCGTCGAACGACAGTTGCTGCGCGCGCGTCACCGTGGTGGTGACGTCGGCACCGGCCAGCACGGTGAGGGCGCTCGGGCACGCGTTCTTGCCCTTGACGGTCTGCAGGAAGTCGCGCAGCCGCTGGGCCCGTCCCGGCCAGAGGACCAGGGTGCGCCGCGGGTCCTTGGCGACGATCGCGCAGGTCTCGTCGGCCAGCGCCGACAGGCTGTACACCGTCTTGCCGCCGGGCTGGGGGCTCTTGTTCGACGGCGAGAACCACAGCTGGGTGTTCGGCCGGAACTCGGCGGCGAAGTCGTCGCTGAGGGTCTTGCTGTAGTCGTCGTCGGGATCGCCGAGGATGACGGCCGAGGCGGCGGGGGCGCAGGTGCCGTCGTCGGCGGGGATGACGCCGGCGTTCCTGACGAAGGCCGCGATGAGCCGGGCCTGTTCCGGATTGTCGTAGGAGACCTGGTGATAGAGCGGGTGCGACTGGAAGGTCTCCGAGGTGGCGCCGATGCCCAGCATGGGCAGGCCGCCGTCGCCGAGGATCCGCTGGGCCTCGATCGTCTCCTTCCGGCTCTCGCCCAGCCCGATCACGCCGAGCACCTTCCGGTCCGGCTGGGCCGCGATCCGGCGCGCCATCTCGGGCGCCTTCGCGTACCCGGCGCCGGCCTCCTCGACGTTCACCCGCACGAAGACGTTGCCGTCGTAGTTGCGCCGGCTGTGCGGGGTGGCCTCCGCCATGTCGTTCATCTTCTGCTGGGCCAGCCGGATCCCGCGCAGCTCGGGGAGCACGCCGTTGTACTCGGGATGCTCGAAGGTCGCGACGCCGGAGCCGAGGTACACCACGGTCTTGACGGTGTATCCCTGTTTCTCCTTGGCCTCGACCCTGGCGTTCTCGGCCTCGATCCGCTGCTTGTCCGCGGCGTAGAGGCTCTGCGCCCCGGCGGCGTCCGGGACCGGGGCGGGCGGGCTCGCGGGGCCGGGCGCGGGCCGCGCGAGGCAGGAGGTGTCCGGCGGCCGGATCGGGGGCAGCCAGGGGATCGCGAGCACGGCCGCCAGCCCGACGGCGGCCAGGCCCTGCGCCACGGCCTCGGTCGCGGCGAGCGCGGGGCTGCCGAGCCGCACGGGGATCCTGGTCCGGCCCGCCAGGGCGGCGGCGTCGAGGCCGGCGGTCCCCTGGATGACGCCCTCCGTCGTGGCGAGGGCCGGCCGGCCGTCGAGAGCGCTCGCCGTCCACCTGAGGTCCGGGTCGGCGGCCTCGGCGTCGGACGCCGGCGCGGCGATCACCATCGTGCGGCGTACGCGGGTGTCCCGTACGGCTTCGGCGACGCGGTCGGTGAGCGCGGCCTCGCCGGTGACGAAGAGCACGAACCTGCTGCGGCGACGCCGCCGCCACGGTGACAGCCTGGGGGTGAAGGCCGCCTCCAGGTCGCACAGGAGCGCACGGAGCAGGGCTCCCTCCTGTCTCTCCCGGTCGGGGCCCCACATGAGCCGGCCGGCTTCCGGGAAGAAGTCGGCCTTGTCATGCCCGATGTGGCCGGGGAACCAGCCGCGGGTCCGGCGGCGCCACGACCAGCGGAAAACTCCGCGGATCGCCCAGCCCGCCAGGATGAACAGGAGAACCTGGAAAAACAACGACAATCCGCCTACCTGGTTGGCACTCCGTACGAAATAGGCGAGATTTGGGTGAAGGTCGTGAAATGCCAGCTCCAGTGCGCCGGTTGCCCGTTCGCCATCTTTTATCGCGCTCAAGGCTCGATAACGAGGAAAACGTACTGTGCCCCAGCCACGTGGTGTCGTGTTGCCCAGCTGGACGACGATCCCGCCCAGGCGGGTGGCCTCGTCGATCTCGGCGTGCGGGACGAGGGGCCGGTCGTCCGCCGTGCGCAACCGGCGGGCGAGCGCCTTGACCACGACGCCGGGGGCGGCCGCCCGGGTGCCCTTATAGATCTTCACGACGAGCGCCGGAGCGGCCCTGCGTGCCGTGACTCTTTCGTCGATCATCGAGGCGAACGCGTCGAAATCGCCGTTCAGGGGAGCCATGCACCCAGTATTGGGGGCACGGGCAATTCGGCCCGCCCGCGATACGAAAGTGAAATCGAACGGTTCGCGACTATCGGCTCTCGCGCAGGAGCGAATGCAGCCCGGCGGTGCCGACGACGTGGGCCGTTCTCGGGAACACGCCGGTCATCAGCGTCCGGTGGAGGTGCGGGTCCGGATCGGCGACACCGTCCGACAGGACGTGCAGCCGGTAGTCGCGGTCGGCGGCGTCGGCCACGGTGGACAGGACGGCGCCGCTGGTGGTGAGCCCGGCGACGACCAGGGTGGTGATCCCGCGCTCCCGCAACCGCCGGTCGAGGTCCGTCGTGGACAGCGCGCCCACCCTGGTCTTGCGGACGACGAGGTCCCCGGGCTCGGGCGCGACCCGCCGGTGGAAGTCCGTGCCGGGGTCCTCGTGGTGCAGCAGGCGTCCGCGCCCGATGAGCGAGAACGTCGGGTTGGCGGCCGGGATCGCCGCCCAGTCGGCCTCGGTGAAGCCGAGCCGCACGTGGACGACGGCGGCGCCGTGCGCGCGCATGGCGGCGGCGGCGTCGGCCACCCGGGACAGCAGCGCCTCCTGCTCCTCCGGGCCGGGGAGCGAGGCGAGCACGCCCTGCTGGAGGTCCAGGACGAGCAGCGCGGACGTCCGGGGGTCGAGCTCGGGGGACGTGACGGTCATCGTTGTCTCCTTGGTGATGAGGGGATTCAGGCGTGGGGCGCGGGCACCGGCTCGGGAAGGGCCGCGGCGGCGCGCCGGGGAAGCAGCAGCGGGGTCGCCAGCAGGATCACGCCGGCCAGGCCGATGGCCGGACGGGGGCCGAGCAGGGCGCCCAGCACCCCCCACGCGGCCGTCAGCAGCGCGGTCGACGCCTTGGTCGTCACCGACCAGGCCGACAGCGTGCGGGTGATCCGGTCGTTCGGGGTGCGTTCGAGGCGGTAGGTGGCCGAGACGGGGTTGAAGACGCCGCAGCAGAAGATGAGCCCGAGTTCGACGCCCATCACCAGCAGCAGCCCTCCGGTGCCCGGCCCCACGAAGGCCAGCCCGAGCGGCCACACCGCGCGCAGCGTCCCGGTGACGATCAGGACGCGGTGCTGCCCGAACCGGGTGACCAGCGGACGGGCCAGCCGCGCCCCGAGCAGCCCGCCGATCGCGGGCACGGCGAAGGCGAGACCGTACTGCCACGAGGTGAACCCCAGCCGGCCGAGCATCAGGACGGCCAGCAGCGCGTCGGCGGCCATCAGCAGCCCGTTGAACAGGGCGGTGTTGAGGAACAGCGGGCGCAGCGCGGCGTCGGCGAGGATGTGCCGCCAGCCGTCGAGCAGGTCGCCGGCGCGCATGCGCGCGGGCTCCCGGCGTGCGGGGCGCGGCTCGCCGCCGCCCGCCGCGCGCACTCCCAGCGCCGACAGCAGGTAGCTGACCGCGTCGGCCACCACCGTCGCGACCGGGCCGAGCAGTGCGATGGCGGCGCCGCCCAGCGGCGGTCCGACGATCGTGGTCGTCCAGGTCGTGGACTCCAGGCGGGCGTTCGCGACGAGCAGGTGCTCGCCGGGCAGCAGCGTCTTGAGGTACGCCCCGGAGGCGGCGCGGAAGGTGATGTCGGCCGCCGCCACCACGACCGAGACCAGCAGCAGCTGGACGAAGGTGAGCACGCCGAGCGCGAACGCGGCGGGGATCGTCAGCAGCGCCGCGAACCGCACCAGGTCCGCCGCGATCAGCACGGGCCGCTTGCGGCGGAACTCCACCCACGGGCCGAGCGGCACGGCCACGGCCGCGCCCACCGCCGCGCCCACCGCCGACAGCGCCGCGACCTCCGCCGGCCCGGCGTGCAGCACCTGGACGGCGATCAGCGGGAACGCGCCGAAGGCGAGCCACGTGCCGAGCGCGCTGGTGCCGTACGCCGCCCACAACCATCCGAACCGGCGGCCCAGCCGGTGCCCGTCCCTCATGTCCCCGACGCTCCTCGTCACTCGCCCGTACAACCGATACGCGATCGGGAGCATCCAATCGGGCCGGCGAGCAGGAGATCAAACAACCGGACGGCCTGATCCGCACAACGGATGGTTGTGTCCGTAAGGTGTGCGCATGGACCTCGACATCGTCCGGACCTTCGTCGCCGCCGCCGAGGCGGGGCAGTTCCAGGAGGCCGCCGCCGACCTGGCGGTCACCCAGCAGGCCGTCTCCAAACGCATCGCCGCCCTGGAACGTGACCTCGGGGTGCGGCTGTTCACCCGCACCCCGCGCGGCACCACGCTCACCATCGACGGGCAGGCGTTCCTGCCGCACGCCCGCGAGCTGCTGCGGGTCGCCGAGCGGGCGGTCGCGTCCGTACGGGCGGGCAGCCGTCCGCTGCGGGTCGACGTGCTGGCCTCGCGCGGCGCGGGGTCGGGCCTGATGCGCGGCTTCCATCACGCCTACCCCGGCATCGACCTCGACGTGGTGATGTTGTCCGACATCGACGCGGCCGTCTCCGCCATCCGGTCCGGCACGATTGACGCCTCCTTCCGCGCCGTCGCCATGCCCGGCCGGCCCCTTCCCGACGACGTCGAGTCCGCCTGGGTCGTCGACGAGGCCCTCCAGCTCCTCACCGGCCCCGCCCACGCGCTGGCCGACGCCCGTTCGGTGACCCTCGACCAGCTCACCGGACACCGGATCTGGATGCCCGGCCTCGCCCCCGGCACGGAGTGGACCGCCTTCTACGACGACCTGGTCGCCGAGTTCGGCCTCAGCATCGAGGCGACCGGCCCCAATTTCGGCTCCGACGTGCTCCTCGACACCATCGCCGACACCCCGGCCCTGGCCACGTTCATGGGCGACCGGACCCGGCTCGTCTGGCCCGCCGGTCACGGGCTGCGCCGCATCCCGGTCACCGGCCCCACGCCCGTCTACCCGCACTCCCTCCTGTGGCGCCGCGACAACCCGCACCCGGCGCTGGCCACCCTGCGCGCCCACCTCGCCGCCACGGCGGCCGAGTGCCAGGCCGGGACGTGGGCCCCGGCCTGGGCACGGGCGGGGGACGGCCGCCGGGCGGGCTGACCGCCCCTCGCCGGTCAGCCCTCCTGAGGCCCTTGGGTGACCCAGTAGTCCTGGAGCAGGGTGTTCTTGGGGCACCACTCCTCCGAGACGGACGTGCCGCCCACCATGGGCCCGGGGCGCTCCGGCTCGATCCCGCAGCGGATGTGGACCTGGTGCCAGTGCTGGTAGGTGCCGGCCGGGCAGACGGACCGCGCCCCGAACTGCTCGTACCTGAACACGCCGCCGCCGACGCGGTGGGTCTGCTCGGCCCGGCACGGCCCGTCGGCCGCCCGGAGGTCCGGCCCGGCGTGCGCCGGCCCGCCGGGCACCGTCAGGGCGCCGGCGGCGAGGACGGCGGCTGTGAGTGCGCTGCGTGCGCGCATGGTGCTCTCCTTCGGCCGGACTCGGCCGGACCCGTCCGGTGTGGGACGTCGCGTCGGCGGCTCTCAGGCCCGCCTGCGCCCCGATAGGGTCATCCGGGCATCTCCGGACAGAAGGACCACCTCTGGTGAATCTGGGCATCGTCGGGCAGGCCGCGGGGCTGTTCGCCGTCACCAACATCGACGACATCCTGATCCTGGCGCTGTTCTTCGCCCAGGGCGCGGGCAGGCGGGGCGTCGCCGTCCGGATCGTGGCCGGCCAGTACCTGGGCTTCCTCGCGCTCGTGGCGGTGGCCGTGGCGGCGGGCTTCGGGGCGACCTTCCTGCCCGGGTCGCTGATCCCGTACCTGGGGCTGCTCCCCCTCGCCCTGGGCGTCAAGGCCGCCTGGCAGGCGTGGCGGAACCGCCGCGACGGGGACGACGGCGACCCGGACGGCGACCCGCCCGGCGGCCCGAGCACGCTGGAGGTCGCCGCGGTCACCTTCGCCAACGGCGGCGACAACATCGGCGTGTACGTGCCGGTCTTCGCCACCGCCGGGCCGGGCGGCACCGGCGGGTACGTCGCCGTGTTCCTCGTCCTGGTCGGCGTGTGGTGCGCGGCCGGACGGTTCTTCGCCACCCGTCCCCTGGTCGCCCGCGCCCTGAGCCGGTGGGGGCACGTCCTGCTGCCCGTGGTCCTGATCGGCCTGGGTCTGCTCATCCTCGTCGAGGGCGGCGCCTTCGGCCTCTAGATCCGGGGAAACTTCGGCGCGGCCCGAACCAAGGGCCGGGCGGGGACGTCCAACGAGATCACGGCATCGGAAGGGGGTGGCGGATGTTGATCCGCTCGGGCGGCGCCTCGGGGGCGCGGGCATGGTGACGCGCCGACGCGCAGCCCGTCCGGCCCCGCGGGTCGACGTGGCCCGCCTGCCGGAGGACGTCGTGGCGCTCGTCGACGCCCTCGAACCCGGCGAGAGCCTGGTCCTCACGCGGGACGGCGCGTCGATCGCGACGATCTCCAGCACCGTCGACGTGGTCCAGGGCGCCGTCGTCGGCCGCGGGGCGCCGGACGAGCCCGGCGATCCGCCGCCGGTCGACCACGACAGTGTGACGGTCGTGGCCACCGCGATGGAGCTGTCGAACGCCGCCCGCCTCGCGCTGTCCGACCGGCTCGGCGCCGACTACGTGGTGCTCGACATGCACGCCGCCCCGGCGACGGCCGACGTGCTCCTGGTGCCCGCCGGCAGTCCGCAGCTGATCGCCGGGCTCCGGTCAATGTTCCCGAAGGCCCGCGTGGTCGTCACCGAGATCGAGGACCCGGAGCTCGGGGTCCGGTACCACGGCCCGGTCCGGCGGCTGCTCGACGCCGGCGCGGACGCGTACCTGCCGCCGGCGACCGTCCCGCTGCTGGCCAGGCAGCTCGGCCATGTCCTGGCCCAGGGGCGCGAGCTCACCGGCGAGGCCACGGCACCGCTGCAGATCGCCCCGGCCCCGGCAGCGGACGGCGACCCGGAGGAGCAGGTCTAGCCGGGCACCGAAGAGCTCTCCCGTCAACCGGACGATTGCTTGAAATCGATCACCAGGCGACGATTGGCGCATGCGTCTGAACTTCCAGGTGGGCGACCTCGCGGCCACCCGGTTCGTGGTCTCGCCCCTGACCCACGCGATCTTCGCGGCCTTCAGCGTCCATCATCCCGACCTGACCGAGAAGGGCTCGATCTGGCGGGACATCGCCACAACCGTGCCGCGCCGGACGCTGCCGCTGCTCGACATCCTCAACCGCGGCGCCTCCCGCGTCACCCTGCATGAGGGGCTGGTCACCTCCGAGGTGGCCCCGCCGATCGAGACCGCCGCGCTCTCCGACGAGCTCGACGCGCTCGCCGCCCTGGACACCCCACCCGAGGAGCGCGAGTTCGGCGGCGACCTGTGGCGCTTCAGCGGGGTGCCGGGACGGCCCGACCTCGACATGGACCCGGCGCGGTTCCGCCGGGCCCTGGCCGACAGCATGTACGTGCTCTTCCACCGTTTCCTCGCCCCGGAATGGCCCGGCATGCGCCGGAGGCTCGAAACCCGCCTGGCCGGCTACCAGGAGACGGTGGCGCGGATCGGGCTCGGCTCCGCGCTCAGCACCCTCAGCCCGCGGCTGTCCTGGGACGGCGGCGGCATGGTCGTCGCGGGCGGGCCGCCGATCACGGTCGATCTCGGCGGACGCGGCCTGCTGCTGCACCCGATCTCCGGCGCCTCGCCCCGCTACCTGGGCATCGCGACCACCCGGGACCGGCGCAGCTCGGTGCTCACGGTGCCGATGCCCGACGGCGGCCGCCAGGTGCTGCCGTCACCGGCCTTCGACACGCTCGCCGCGCTGGTCGGGCGGGCGCGGGCGCGGGTGATGCGGGCCGTCGGCGGACACGGCTGCCGTACGGACGAACTGGCCGGGCGGCTCAGGGTCAGCGCCTCCACCGCCTCCGAGCACGTCACCGTGCTGCGCAACGCCGGGCTGATCGCCACCCGCCGCAACGGCCAGGCCGTCCACCACCACCTGACCTCACTCGGCGCCCGCCTGCTGGAGGCCAACGGCTGACCCGGCACGGACGGGCTCACCCCCTCCCGGGGGCGGGCAGCCGACGCGGCGGTACTTGCCGGGGGGCATGCCGTACTCGCGTTTGAAGGCGTTGGCGAAGGCGAACTCCGAGCCGTAGCCGACCGCGGCGGCGACCGTGCTCAGCGCGGCGTCGGAGTCGCGCAGCATGCGCGCGGCCGTGCTCAGCCGCCACCAGGTCAGGTAGCTCAGCGGCGGCCGGCCGACGAACTGGGTGAACCGGCGGGAGAACGCCGCGCGCGACAGCCGGGCGCGGCGGCCGAGTGACTCGACCGTCCAGGGGTGGGCGGGATCGCGGTGGATGCCGTCGAGCGCGGCGCCGACGGCGGGGTCGGCCAGCGCGGCGGCCCAGTTGCCCGCCTCGCAGTGGTCGGCCGAGGCGTCGAACCAGGCCCGCAGGATGTACAGCAGCAGCATGTCCAGCAGCGCCGGGACCACCAGGTCGGCGCCCGGCCGCGGGTCGTCGATCTCCTTGCCGAGCAGCTCGACGGCGGCGCGCAGGTCGGTGTTGCGCCCCAGGCCGGTGGGCAGGTGGATCATCTCGGGCAGCCCGCCGAGCAGCGGATGCGCCCGGCCGGCATCGAGCCGGTAGCCGCCGCAGAGCGTCACGGTGACGGGCCCGGCGCCCTCCAGCGAGGCCGAGGAGAACAGCTCGGCCGGGGCGTAGGGGTCGCAGTCGGGCTCCGGGAGGGGCCGGTCGGGCGAGTCGGCCAGCCCGTAGCCGTGGCCGTGGGGGAAGAACAGCACGTCGCCCGTGCCGACCGGGAACGGCTCGCCCTCCGGCGGGATGGCCCAGCACGAGCCGCGCAGCACGACCTGGAACCCCGCCGACCCGGGCGCCGGCGGGAAGCGCTGCCCCCACGGCGCCGGCCACTCGACCCGCGCCGAGCGCGGCACGCCGATGCGCATGGAGGCGACCACGTCGCTCAGTACGTCCATGGCCGGAGTCTAGTGCGGAAGACGATCGCGTATGAATCAAGCACTCAGGCTCATTGGACGCCTCGCGCCTGGCTCCTAGGGTTGACGGCATGACAAGAGTCCTGGTCAGCGGGGCGACCGGCACGATCGGCCGTCCGCTGGTGGAGCAGTTGAAGGAGGCGGGCGCCGGCGTCCGCGCGGTGACGAGGGAGCTGACCGACCCGGTCGCGCTGGCGGCGGCCCTCGACGGGGTGGACGCGGTGTTCCTGCTGTGGCCGTTCGCCTCGGCGGAGGGGGCCCGCGAGGTGCTGGAGCTGATCGGCGCCCGGCGGGTGGTCTACCTGTCCTCGGCCGCCGCGCGTCCGCACGAGGTCGAGATCGAGCGCCTGATCGCCGGGACCGCCCGGGAGTGGACGGTGCTGCGTCCGCACGCCTTCGCGGCCAATGCCCTGCGGTGGGCCGGGCAGGTCCGGACGGGCGTCGTGCGGCAGCCGTCCGGCGAGGCGGTCTTCTCCCCCGTCCACGAGCGGGACGTCGCGGCCGTCGCGGTGCGCGCGCTGCTCGGCGGAGGGCACCATGGCGCGGTGTACACGCTGACCGGGCCGCGGCCGCTGACCCAGCGGGAGCAGGCGCGGCTGATCGGCGAGGCGATCGGCCGGCCGGTGCGGTGGTCGGAGGAGCCTGCCGAGGAGGCCAGGCGGCGGCTGCTCGGCCTGGCCTGGCCCGCGTCCGCCGTGGACGGCATGCTGCGCGCGCTCACCGAGCCGGGCCCGTCCACCCGGACGGTGGAGGAGGTCACCGGAGTGCCCGCGAGCGACTTCGGGACGTGGGCGAGCGAGCACGCCGCGGACTTCCTCGGCACCATGCGGGCGGCCCGCCTGCACGAGTACGGCGACGCCTCGGTGATCAGGGTGGAGGAGGCGCCGGTGCCGCGGCCCGGCCCCGGCGAGGTGCTCATCGAGGTGGCCGCCACGTCGTTCAACCCCTCGGAGGTGGGGCTGCGCGCGGGCCTGCTGCGGGAGGTGTTCGGCGGCACCCTGCCGCACACGCTCGGCTGGGACGTCGCGGGCACCGTGCTCACCGGGGCGGGCGACCTCGTCCCCGGGGACCGGGTGATCGGGCTCATCGACGGCGCGGCGGCCGAGTACGCGGTCGCCAAGGCGGACGTGCTGGCCAGGGCGCCGCGGCGGATCCCGCTGACGGCCGCGGCGGCCGTGCCGGTGGCCGGGCTCACCGCCTGGCAGGCGGTCTTCGAGCACGCCCGCATCGGCCCCGGCAGCCGGGTGCTGATCAACGGCGCGGGCGGCGGCGTCGGGCTGTTCGCGGTGCAGCTGGCCAAGCACGCGGGCGCGTACGTGGTGGCCACCGCCGGGCCGCGCAGCGCCGCCGCCGTACGGGCGCTGGGCGCGGACGAGGTCGTGGACTACACCGCCGGCCCCCTGCCGGGCGGCAACGACGTGCTGATCAACCTGGTGGCCGACGTGCCCGACTCGGTGACGGAGCTGGCCGCGGAGTTCGTCTCGATCACCCGGCCGATCGACCATCCGCGCGCCGTCCACTTCGTGGCCCGCAACGACCCGGAGCAGCTCGCCGAGCTCGTGGCGCTGATCGACGCGGGCGTGGTGGACGTCGAGGCGGCCGTCCGCCCGCTGGAGGCGCTGGCCGACGTGCACCGGGAGGCCGAGCGCGGTCTCGTCCGCGGCAAGGTCACGCTGACGACGGGCGGCTGATCACGCCTGTTCCTCCGGTCACCGGTCCGGGGCTCAGGTCCGGGAGGCGTCCCCGGAGAGGAAGTCGCGGACGAGGCGGTCATAGCGGGCGCGGTCGACGTTCCACGCCTCCGTGTGCTCGCCCCGCTCGAACGGCTCGAACCGGATCTCCCACCCCAGCCGCCTGCCCGCGGCCACGAGACCGTACGCCTCCTGGATCGGGTGCTCGGCGTCGGGCACGGTATGGATCAGCAGCAGCGGCGGCCGGACCCGCGGCGGACGCCGGATCAGGCTGAGCCGGTCCGGATCGACCCCGGTACGCCACCGGACGACCTGGTTCGACAGCCCGGCCAGGAAGCCGGGCAGGTGGTGGTTCCTGACGCCCTGTTCGGCGGTCATGCCGACGTCGATCATGGGGGCGTCCATGACGATCCGGTCGACCAGGGCCGCCAGCGGCGACCGGTCCAGGAACTGCCCGACGACCTGGCCGCCCATCGAGGTGCCGTACAGGACGAACCGCCGCGCCCCCATGGTTCGCGCGTGGCGCAGGGCGGCCTCCAGGTCGCGCCACTCCGAGTCGCCCAGGTGCAGCAGCCCGTCGGGCGAGGCGGGCGCGCCCTGGTCGTTGCGGTAGCTGATGTCCAGGAAGGGCAGCCGCAGCCCGTGCACGACGGGCAGGACCTTCAGCTCCGCCTTGCGCCGCCCGTTCTGGCCGTGGACGGCGACGACCCAGGTGTCGCCCTCGCCCGGCACGTACCAGGCCGGCGCGGGTCCCAGTTCGGTGGGCACCATGATCTCGGTGTAGCCGATCCCCCAGGCCACCTCGGGATCGCCGGGCGGCACGTTGCCGAACCAGCCGGGCGTGCCGACCGACGGGACGTGGCCGCGCAGCACCTTGCGCGTCACCCGGTCGGCGGCGCCGGGGACGACGTCGCCGAGCATGGCGTACGAGCCGGTCCACTCCAGCCAGTACGTGCCCGGCTTGCCGGTCTCCGGCGTGCGCGTGAGCGTCACCAGGTCGCCCCGCACGGCCAGGACCTCGGTGTTGGCCGCGCCGTGACGGACGACGCCGACCGACTGCTCGCTGCCGAACCAGGCCCCGGCCCCCGCCGCCCCGGCCAGGACGACGACGACCGCCAGACCCGCGATCCACAGCCGCCTCTTCTTCAGTGCTCGCATGTATACAGAGTAAACTATGGACGTTTACGGCGTATACATCCTCGGCTCAGGCCGTTCCGGCCAGGAGGTCCGAGAGCCGGTGCAGCCCACGCGAGATGCGGGCCTTGACGGTGCCGATGGGCACCCGCAGGTGCTCGGCGATCTCCCGCTGGGTCAGGTCGGCGAAGTAGGCCAGCTCGATGGCCTGCCTCTGGGCGTCCGACAGTTCGGCGAGCGCGCGGTCGATCTGGTCGCGGTCGCCGAGCGCGTCGGGCACCGGCCGGGCGCGTCCCGGCAGATCGCCCGCCTCCTGCAGCGGCACGGTCAGCAACCGCCGCACCCGCAGATGGTCGACGGCGCGGCGGTGGGCGATGGCGAAGACCCACGCGGCCTGGCTGCGCCCGGGATCGTACCGCCCGCGCGAGCGCCAGACGTCGGCGAAGACGACCTGCAGCAGGTCCTCCACCTCCTCGGCGGGTACGAACCGGCGCAGGTAGGAGCGCACGGAGGGAGCGTGCGTGCGGTAGCACTCGCCGAGCGCTTCCTCGTCACTGGTGTCCATGCGCCTGCCCCTCACCGCAAAAACCTATTCAAAACTTATTCATATCGAGGCGCGGCAGGCGGTCACAAGCTCATCGGGGGAAAGGGCGGCTCAAATCAGGGTCGACATGACGCATGCGACGGCGTCGGGCAACGTCGACACCCGCACGACGCCCTCGGGGGCCGGGCCCTGCCAGCCACGCCCGCCGATGACGATCCGGCAGGCGGGACGCACCTGGGGCAGTGCGGCGAGAGGCGCGGTGTCGCCGGTCTCCGCCCGCTGCGACCAGACGAACACGGCCGCGGGCCCGAGCCGCCGCATCGCGTGCGCCAGCGCCGGGTAGGGGGTGCGTGCGCCGAGCACGCGGGTCTGCACGCCGCGTTCGGCGAGCGCGGCGGCCAGGGCGTGCACCGGAAGGCTGTGCTGCTCCTCCTCGGCGCAGGCCAGGAGCACCGGCCGGTCCGACCGCGGCGGCACGTCGCCGGCGAGGCGGTGCAGCGCCGCCTGGAGGTGGCCGGACAGCAGGTGCTCGGCGTCGATGCCGGACCCGGTCGCGTCCTGGCCCCGGCAGACGGCGTCGAGCGCGGGCAGGAAGAGGTGCTCCCACGTCCACACCACGCCCTGCGCGGCCAGCGTCTCCTCGACCAGGGCGGCGACGGCTCCGCCGTCGAGCATGACCGCGGCGCGGGCCAGCGCGGCGACGACCTGCCGCGGCGCGGGGGGCCCGCCGGGAGGCCGCGGCGTCCGCCGGCCGCCGGAGGGGACGGCCGCCGTCCGCGCGCCGGAGGACGACGCGGCAGGGATGTCGGGCAGCGCGAGGGCGAGCCTGGCCGCCTCGGCCGGCACCAGGCCGGTGGCGATCAGGCGTTTCATCTCGGCCAGCCGCCGCACGTCGGCGGCGCCGTAGCGGCGGTGGCCCCCGGGACTGCGGCGGCTGGGGCCCAGGCCGTAGCGCAGGTTCCAGGTGCGCAGCGTCGGCGCGGGGATGCCGAGGCGCCGGGAGACGGCTCCGATGCCGAATCCCGCGTCCTCCTCGCTGACCGGTGTGTCCTCGTCCATGGTGTTCCCGCTGCCGCTCGACGTGTCCGACTATCTTTTCGCGCTTGCGGGGTCCTTGGGCGCATGGCTGGGCGCGTCCGGCTTGATCCCGTTGTCCGGTGACGTGCAACCGGGCGCGCTCCTGGCACGAATTCTGTTCATAGCGACAGAAGGAGCTGCGTGCATGGACACGGTGACCTCGCAGGCCGGGCACGTGCGTGGGACGGCCGACCGATGAGCCCGGTGGTCGTCGTCGGGGCCGGGCTGGGCGGGCTGGCCGCGGCCGTCCACCTGGCGGCCGCCGGTCGTCAGGTCACCGTGGTGGAGGCGCTCGACGAGCCCGGCGGCTGCTGCGGCACCGCCCGCCTCGGGCCGTTCCGCTTCGACACCGGTCCCTCGGTGCTGACCATGCCCGGCGTGCTGGCCGAGGTGTTCGGCGCGGCCGGGCAGGAGCTGCGGCACTGGCTGCCGTTGCGCCGCCTGGACCCGTCGTACCGGATGGTCTTCGACGACGGGTCGCGGCTGGACGTCCTGCCCGAGCGCGAGGCGATGGCCGAGCAGGTGCGGACGGTGTGCGGGCCCGCCGAGGCGGCGCGCTACGACCGCTACCGGGCGCTGCTCGACGAGCTGTTCCGGGTGGAGTGGCCGGCGTTCATCGACGCGGACGTGAGCCGGCTGCGCGCCCTGGCCCGGCCGGCCGCGCTGCTCCGGCTGGCCCGGCTGGGCGGCTTCCGGCGGCTGGACCGCCTGGCCGCCCGGCACCTGCGCGACCCCCGGCTGATCAAGGCCCACACCTTCCAGTCCCTGTACGTGGGGCTCGCGCCGCAGCGCGCGCTCGGCATCTACGCCGTCATCGCCCACATGGACACCGTCGGCGGCGTGTACTTCCCGCGGCGCGGCGGCATGCACGCCATCCCCTCGGCCATGGCGGCCCTGCTGGCGAAGCTAGGCGGCGACCTCCGCTACGGCGCCCGCGCCGACAAGGTCGAGACGGACTCCGACGGCGTCACCGGGGTGCTGCTGGCGGGCGGCGAGCGGCTCGCGGCGCGGCAGGTGGTCGTGGCCTGCGACCGCCTGGCCGCCCGGCGGCTGCTGCCCGGCCCGGCGGCCGACTGGCGGTTGCGCCGCCCCCACCACTCCCCCTCCTGCCTGGTGCTGCACGTCGGACTGGACCGTCCCCTGGACGGCCAGGCCCACCACACCCTGCATTTCGGACGGGCCTGGCGGGAGACCTTCACGGCGCTGGCGGCCGGCCGTCCGCAACCCGATCCCAGCCTGCTGATCACCCATCCCGAGCCGGACGGCGAGGCCGCGCCGCCCGGACAGGCCACGCTCAGCGTCCTGGAACCCGCGCCCAACCTGCGGACCGCCGACTGGGGCCGGTTGCGGCCGGAGCTGGAGACGCGGCTGCTCGGCCGCCTGGCCGCACTCGGCCACGGCGACCTGTCCGGCGCGCCCCGGCTGGTGCTCGACCCGCCCGCCTGGGCGGCGCGCGGGCACAGCGCGGGCACCCCGTTCGCGCTGGACCACCGCTTCACCCAGACGGCGTGGCTGCGGCCCTCGGCCGTCGCCCGGCGAGTGCCGGGACTGCACTTCGCCGGCATGTACACCGCGCCCGGCGTCGGGATCCCTCCGGTGCTGATCTCCGGCCGGCTCGCCGCCGAACGCATCTTGAAGGAGGCCCGTTGACGCTCACCGCCAGCTACGAACGCTGCCGACAACTCCACGCCCGCTACGGCCGCTCCTACTACCTGGCCACCCGCCTGCTGCCCCAGTGGAAACGCCGGCACGTGCACGCCCTGTACGGCTTCGCCCGCTACGCCGACGAGATCGTCGACTCCTTCACGATGACCGGCGACCGCGCCCGCGCGCTCGACGACCTGGCCGCCAAGGTCGAGGCCGGGCTGGGCGGGGCGGCGACCGGCGATCCGATGTTGCCCGCGTTCCTGCACACCGTGCACTCCTTCGGCATCGACCACGGCGACGTCCGCGCCTTCCTCGCCTCGATGCGCGCCGACCTGTCGGTGCGGCGGTACGCGACCTACGACGACTTGCTGGGGTACATGTCGGGATCGGCCGCCGCGATCGGCACGATGATGCTGCCGGTGCTGGAGCCGGCGCCCGGCCACGAGGAGGCGGCCCGCGAGCCGGCCCGCCAGCTCGGCCTGGCCTTCCAGCTCACCAACTTCCTGCGCGACGTCGCCGAGGACTTCGCCCGCGGCCGGGTCTACCTGCCGATGGAGGACCTGGACAAGTTCGGCGTCGTGCCCGGCATGCTGGGCGAGCGGCGGACCCGGCGGGCGGTGCGCGACCTGCTGGCCTTCGAGGCCGGGCGGGCCCGCGAGCACTACCGGGCCGCCGACGAGGGCATCGGCCTGCTCGTCGCCTCCTCGCGGCCGTGCGTGCGCGCCGCCTTCGAGCTGTACGGCGGCATCCTCGCCGAGATCGAGCGCCGCGGCTTCGACGTCCTGGCCGGGCGGGTGCGGGTGCCGCGCCGCCGCAAGGCCGCCGTCTTCGCCCGGCACCTGCTGGCCTCCGCCGGGTCGGGCCGGGCCGAGCGGCGCGTCCGCGTGGAGCTGCCGTGACCGGCGCGGCCCCCGTGGTGCTGGACGCGATGGGCGGCGACCACGGGCTCGCCGAGGTGGTCGCGGGGGCGGTGCTGGCCTGCCGCGAGCACGGCGTGCCCGTCGTCCTGGCCGGCCCGGCGCCGCGGCTGGCCGAGGAGCTGCGGCGGCACGGCGCCGCGGACCAGATCGAGGTGGCCCACGCCGAGGACGCCGTGCCCATGACCGAGCGCGGGGCGGGCGCGACCGCGCTGGCCGCCTCCAGCCTGGCGATCGGCTGCGACCTGGTCGGACGGGGCGAGGGCGGGGCGCTGGTGTCGGCCGGGTCCACCGGCGCGGTGGTCGCCTGCGCGGTGCGCGGCATCGGCCGGGCGACCGGCGTGCTGCGGCCCGCGCTGGCCGTGGCGCTCCCGTCGCTGCCGGGCGGGGCGAGCGTGCTGGTGGACGCCGGCGCGATCACCGATCCGAGCCCCGCCATGCTGGCCCAGTTCGCGCTGCTCGGCGCGGGGTACGCGCGGGCCGTGCTGGGCGTGGCCGACCCGGTGGTGGGGCTGCTGTCGATCGCGGCGGAGCCGGGCAAGGGCAACCGGCTGGCCCGGCAGGCCGAAGAGCTGCTGGGCGAGCTGCCGGTGCGCTTCCACGGCCCGGTCGAGGGGCACGACGTCCTGGCCGGCACGGTGGACGTGATCGTCACCGACGGCTTCACCGGCAACGTCGTGCTCAAGAACGTCGAAGGCTGCGTGCGCACGGCGCTGACCATGGTGGCCGACGCCGGCCTCGCTCCACCCGACCGGCTCGCCGAGGTGGCGCGCCGCTACGACCCGCAGACGCACGGCGGCGCCGTCCTGCTCGGCCTGCGCGGCACCGTCGTGGTCGCGCACGGCTCCTCGCGGGCGGCCACGATCGCCCGCGCCTGCGTGGTGGCCCACACGCTGGCGGGACGGGATCCGGCGGCCGGGATCGCGGCGAGCGCCGTCACGGCGGCGGGATGAGGGGGTCAGCTCAACGGGTCGCGCCCGTCCCAGCGGCCCTCGCTGGCATAGGGGACGAAGCGGGCGAACAGCTCTTCGGCGTACCAGTCGCGGGCCCGTACCCGCTCGACGACCCGCCGGTGGGCCTGGCCCCGGTAGGCGAAGTCCCGTACGGCCCGCCGGTCGCGCCACAGCGAGAAGGTGGCCTGCCGGGCGAGCGGCCACTCCCCCATGCCTACCGAGGCCAGGCAGCCGTCCTGCCGCCGCAGCAGCTCCTCGACCGGCGGGACCGACCGGTAGAAGGCGACCAGCCGGCCGGGCCGGATGGACGCCCTGGTGAGCACCGCCACCGGGCCGGGCCCGCCGTCGTCGCGGGCCGGCGCGCCGCCGAACGGGTCGCGGCCGCCCCACGCGCCGCGCGAGGCGAGCGGGGCCAGCCGGGTCTGCCAGTACTCCGCGGACTCCGTCCGCCAGCGGGCGGCGATCGGCGAGTCGCGCAGGAACTCCGCCAGGTCGCTCTCCCGCCGCCAGACGGCGAACAGCGCCCAGCGCCGCAGGTCGGCGCCCAGCGACATCGAACGTCCCCTGCCGGTGCCGAGCAGCCGCCAGAAGATCGGGCCGCCGGGGCGGCGCAGCAGCGGCCGGTCGAAGGCCATGTGCTTCATCGCCCCCCTGCCGCCGTACCGGACGAGGTGGAACGACGCGATGGTTGAGGTGCTCGTGTCGGTGGTCATCGGCTACCTGCTGGGGTCGGTGCCGGTCGCGGTCCTGACGGCGCGGGCGCACGGCGTCGATCCGCGCGACGTCGGGGACCGCAACCCGGGGTACTGGAACGTCAAGGAGCAGCTCGGGCGGTGGGCGGGCGTGCCGGTGTTCGCCGGCGACACGCTGAAGGGCACCCTGGCCGCCCTGGTCGCGCTGGTGATCGGCGGCGGCCACACCGCCGCCTTCGGCGTGGTGTCGGGGGCGAGCGTGGCGCCGGTGTACCTGGCGGTGGCGGCGGCCATGGCGGGGCACGCGTGGCCGCTGTTCGCCGGCTTCCGGGGCGGCCGGTGCGTGCTCACCTTCGCCGGCGGGGTCGCGGTCATCTGCCCGCCGGCGTTCGGGCTGGCCGTGGCGGCGCTGACGCTGGTGGCGCTGGCGACGCGGTCGTTCGCGGCGGGCGCGCGCCTGGCGGTGTTCGGGATGCCGCTGCTGCAGCTGCTGTTCATGCCGGCCGAGCTGGTGGCGGCCACCGGGGGGCTGATGTGCCTCATCGGGCTGCGTTTCGGGCAGGCCGCGCTGGCCGGACGCCGCTCGTCCCACCGCTGACGCCGCCGCCGACCTCGTAGGTGCGGCCGCGCCAGTTGCGCACCGGCCGTACGGTGGCCTGCGTCAGGCGGAACGCGGTGGCCGGGTCCAGCAGCGGCGACAGCAGCAGCCCCACTCCGGGCCGCCGGTAGCTGCCCCGCAACGCGGCCGTCAGGGACACCCGCAGTCCCAGCAGCGCCAGGTCCAGGCCGGTCGGGCGGGCCGCGGCCAGCCGCAGCACGGGCAGCGCCGCCGTCAGCCAGATGACCGCCAGGTCGGCCGCCTGCCGGCCGGGGCCGGTCACGTCGGCCAGCGGCAGCGAACGGCCCCACTCCCGCCACAACTCGGCCGCCGAGTCGTGCATGTCGACCTCCAGCAGGCCGCCGGCGTCCAGGAAGCCCACCGACCAGCCCTGTGCGGCCAGGCGGCGGGCCAGCGCCACGTCGTCGGTCATCCGGTCGCGCACGAGCGCGAAGCCGTCCGCCTCGGTCATCCGGGACCGCCGGAAGGCCATGCACTGGCCGTTGGCGATCACCCGGTGCGGCGGCGGCGGGCTCGGCGGGCCGACGGGGCCGAAGCGGTAGACCAGCGTCGCCAGCATCGAGGCGTGCAGGGCCTGCTCCAGGGCGCCGTCGCAGACGAAGCGCGGGCCGGCGCTGACCAGGTCGTAGCGGTCCAGGGTCGCGGCCAGCGCGCCGAACAGGCCGGGCGCGGGCCGGACGTCGGCGTCCAGCGTGACCACGACGCCGGCGCGGGCGGCGGCCACCCCCTGCCGCAGCGCCCACTGCTTGCCGACCCAGCCGGGCGGCAGCGGATCGGCGGTGACGACGGTGGCGCCCAGCGACGCCGCCAGCCTCGCCGTGCCGTCCCGGGAGCCGTCGTCCACGACGATCACCTCGCGGACGCCGGGGGCGGCCAGCGCGGCGCGCAGGCACGGGCCGATCCTGGCCTCCTCGTCGCGGGCGGGGATCACCACGGAGACCGGCTCGCCCGCGACCGGACGCGGCCGCAGCGCGGGCAGCCGCCGCCGTCCCCGCGCGAGCCGGGCCGCCACGACGGCCGCCGCCACGCCCTGCGCGACGGTGAGCGCCCTCATCGCGAACCGCCCGCGAGGTCCTGCGCCACCAGGCCGGCCACGATGCGGGCGCCCAGCGTCACCATCGGCAGGCCCCCGCCGGGGTGGGCCGAGCCGCCCACCAGGTACAACCCGCGTCTCGGCCCCCGGTTGCCCGGCCGGGCGAAGGACGCCAGCCTGCCCCGGTAGGCGCTGCCGTAGATCGCGCCGCCCCAGGAGCCGTACCGGTCCCGCAGGTCGGCGGGGGTGAAGACGTCGACGAAGCGCAACCGGCCGGCCAGGTCGCAGCCGCGCCCGGCCAGCCGCTCCAGCACCAGGTCCCGGTACGCCTCGACCCCGATCCCCCACCGGGCCGGATCCCGGGCGGGCACGTTGACCAGCATCGTCCAGTTCTCCGCCCCGCCCGGGGCCTGGGAGGCGTCGTCCACCGCCGAGCAGCCGACGTAGACCGTCGGGTCGAGGGGCGGACGTCCCCGGTCGAAGATGTCGGCGAACTCGCGCTCATAGTCGGCCGAGAACAGCACCGAATGGTGCGGCAGCCCCGGCGTGCGGCCCTCCACCCCGGCCAGCAGCAGGAAGGCCGAGGACGAGGTGCCGAGCCGGGCGATCCGGCGCAGCCGCCGCCGGTCCGGCGACAGGCGGCCGTACAGGGCGGCGGCGTCGGTGCCGGCCACCACGACGTCGGCCCGCACCCTGCGTCCGCTCGCCAGCCGTACCCCGGTGACCTTGGACGCGTCAGCCTCGACGGCGGCGACGGGCTCGGACAGGAAGATCTCCACCCCGGCGGCCTTCAGCAGCAGCGCCAGGTCGTCGGCCAGGCGGGCCAGACCGCCGGGCGCGTACCAGACGCCCTCCCCGTGCTCCAGCGCCGGGACGCAGCCCAGCGCCGCCGGCGCCCGGTACGGGCTCGACCCGGCGTACGTGGCGTAGCGGCCGACGTACTGGCGCAGGCGGGGGTCACCGAAGTGGCGCCGCGCCAGCCCGGCCAGGGTGCGGGCGGGGGCCACCGCGGTCAGGTCCGACAGCCGCGGCCTCCCCTGCCGCCGGATCGGCGGCCCGGCGAACACGGTCCGCTCGGCCGCCCGCAGGCAGCCCTGCGCCCACTGGTGGAAGGCCGTCCAGGCCCGGCCCTCGCCCGGCGCCAGCCGCTCCACCTCGGCGGCCATCCGCGCCGGGTCGCGGTGGGCGTCCAGGACCGTGCCGTCGGCGAAGCGATACCGGCACAGCAGGGCGGGTTCGATCAGCCCGCGCTCCAGCCCGAGCTCGCGCAGCACGCGCGGCATGGTGAGCAGCGAAGGGCCGAGGGAGAAGGTGAAACCGTCCCGGCGATGCTCGGCCAGCTTGCCGCCCAGCCGCGGCAGCTGCTCGTACAGCCGCACCTCGTGGCCCTGGCGGGCCAGCAGCAGCGCGCACGCCATGCCGCCCATGCCGCCGCCGATCACCGTCACCTCGGCCATGACCGCCTCCAGGCCGGCGCGGCGAACGCGCCCATCGTGATCCCTCCGGCGGCGGCGACCAGCAGGTCCGGCGGCCGGAACACCGCCGCGAAGCCCACCGTCTCCATCACCGCCATGACCGTGTACAGCGCCAGCAGCCCGCGCGCCGGGGCGCCGGCCCGGACGATCCGCCCGACGACCACCATGACCAGCGCCGACACCAGGAGCCAGCCGGCGAAGTTGCTCAGCGGCACGCCGCGGTAGAAGCCCTCCCGCGCCCACGTCCACAGGCCGAGCCGGACCATCTGGGGGTCGAGGAACAGGTCCCACGCCGTCAGCGCGCCCGCGCCCGCGCACACCCTGGCCACCCCGCCGGACGGCACGACCGCGACCGCCACCGCGTGGGCCGCCAGCCCCATGCCGCCCCACGCCAGCACCACCACCACGGGAACCCCGGCCACCTGCGGCCACAGCGCGTCGCTGTAGCTGTAGGAGCCGAACGGGAACCCGGTCAGCAGCCCCGCCAGCTCGGCCGCGTACCCGGTCAGCGCCGCGCCGGCGAAGGCGGCCGCCGCCCTGGCCGCGCCCCAGGCGTCCGCGGCGAAGGCCAGGGCGCACGCCGCCAGCAGCACGACGATCACCCCGGTGAGCCGTTCGGGCCGCGCGGCCAGCCCGGACGCCACCTGGCAGCCCACCATGGCCAGCACCGACAGCACGCCGAGCGCGCGGCCCGGCCGCAGCGCCGATCTCAGGGCCGCGCCCGTCAGCTGCCGGCCTGGTGTGCCTTCCACATACCTGTGTTTCGCACGTGCCGCCCGCGGGGTTGCACGGGCCGCGAGCCGGTACGGGACGAAGAGGATCTTTGTCGCGTTCCCCGCACACGACGGGTGCCCGCTTTGAAATGCTGGGACCGTGAGCCGGCGGACGAGGACATGGTGGTTCTGGGCGGGCGTGGCGGCCGGGATGGTCATGCTGGTGGCCGCCGCGCTGCGGCTGTGGACGCTCTACCCGGGCGACGTCGACCCGGTCGGCGCCGGGCTGGGGCTGGCCGGGACGGGCATCGCCGCGTTGTCCTGGTGGCAGGCGCAGCGGCTGGCCGACACCGACGTGCAGGCGGCCGCGATCCTGCTGGCGGGGCGGGTGCTGGCCGAGGAGCGGGCCCAGCGGGCACAGCTGCTGGGCCGCAAGGGCAGCGACGCGGTCATCGACGTCGACTTCTCCTTCCATCCCACCGGCGGCTCCGTCTCCGCGCCGCCGGCCGGCAGCCTGAAGCAGGTGGCCGCCTACTTCCGCGAGCTGGGCGGACCGGGGCGGCTGGTGATCACCGGGGTGGCGGGTTCGGGCAAGACCGTCCTGGCCATCGAGCTGATCCTCCGGCTGCTCGACGGCCGGCGGCCCGACGACCGCGTCCCGGTGCGGATCTCCGCGGCGAGCCTGGATCCCGACGTGCCGGTGCGGGACATGCTCGCCCGGCACCTGACCGCCGCGTACGGCCTGAAGCCGGTGACCGCGCGCACGCTCGTGGCGGCGGAGCGGATCCTGCCCGTCGTGGACGGGCTCGACGAGATGGACGAGACCGACGAGCCGGGCTACGGGTCGCGGGCCGCCCGGGCGCTGCGCGCGCTGGAGGAGTACGAGCACGGGCTGGACCGCTGCAGCATGGTCCTGACCTGCCGCACCGACCAGTACGACGCCCTGGTCGCCGACCGGGCCGTCCCCCGCGGGATCGTCCGGGTCGACGTGGGCAAGGTGGGCGGCGACAAGGCGTGGCGGTTCATCCAGGCCGTCACCGACCAGGAGGACCCCGACCGCTGGCGGCCGGTCCTCGATGCGCTGACCCGCGACGGCCACGTCCTGGCCGAGGCGCTGAACACGCCGTGGCGGCTGACCCTGGCGGTCAGCGTCCACGAGCAGCGCGACCCGGTCACCGGGCGCTACGTGCGCTCCCCCGAGGTCCTCACACGCTTCGCCGACCAGCAGGCCGTACGGGAGCATCTCCTCGGTCTGTTCATCCCCGCCCGCCTGGCCGCGGCGGACCCGGCGGGCAAGGGGCCGGACGCCCGGCGCACGCACGCCTACCTGGCCGTCCTGGCCGCTCACCTGCACGCCAACACGGGCCGGCCGCCGTTGCACGGGCGCGTGTTGTCCGGCACGGATCTCGTGCTGCACCGGTTGTGGCCGCTGGCGGGCGACCGGGCGCGGTTCTTCGGCGCGCTGGTGGCGCTGGCGACCTGCCTTCCCGGGGTCGCCGCCGCCGTCGTCGCGGCCGTCGTGGTGTTCTCGCAGGTCGAGATCGTGGACGGGAAGATCTCGGGCGCGACGGTGATGGCCGTCGGCCTGCTCCTGCTGCCCGGCACGGTGGCGGTGCGCCTGCTGACCGAACCGGTCACGGCCTATCGGCAGGCGTGGTCCGCGGCGGACGAGGACGGCCTGCTCCGGTCCCGCGGCGGACAGAGCCGCAGGCGGAGCGTCGTGGACGGCGTGCTGGCCGCCCTGTACGGCTGCCTGACGAGCGCGGCGGTCATCATGGAGTTCGGCGCCGCCCTGCCGCTGTGGGTGCCGATCGTCTTCGGCGTCCTGGTCGGCGTGGGGATGGCGAGCGGCAGAAACGTGGAGCTGGGATACGCCGGCTCCTGGGACGGCGTCGACCCCAGGACGGTCATCCGCAACGACGTCGTCTCGACGCTCGTGGCCGCGCTCACCTTCGGCCCCGGATTCGGGTTCATGCTGGGCATCTGGTTCGTGAAGCTGCTGGCGGGGATCCCGGTCGTCGCGGCGGTCGCGGTGGCCGCGGTGTTCGGCATGTCGCTGGTGGCGTCCTGGTCGCCGCTGCTGGCGCGCCGCTACCTGGGGCTGCTGCTGGCCACGCGGGGCCGGCTGCCGTGGCGGCTGGGACGGTTCCTGCACCGCTGCTACGACGCCGGGCTGCTGCGGATCTCCGGGATCGCCTACCAGTTCCGGCACCGCGAGCTCCAGGACTACCTGGCCACGCACCCCCAGGCTCCCACGGCGGCCCCGGTCCCCTGCCTGGAGGGAGAACCCTCATGACGACTCCTGCGAGCGCCACACGCCCACGATGAGCGCGAGCGCCGACGTCACGACGATCAGATCGAAGATCACCTGCACGATGACCAGGGCCTTCGCCCCCTGCCCGAGGGGGACGACGTCGCCGTAGCCGACCGTGCCCAGGGTGATCACCGAGAAGTAGAGCGCGTCCACCCGCGTGCGCAGGCCGTGGAACTGCGCGGCCATCAGGAAGTACAGCGCCGCGAAGAAGACCACCACGACGGTGACGACGGTCAGCAACATCGCCAGTTGCTCCCCCAAGGACCGTCCGGGCCGCAACGCCCGCGCCACCTGCCGCGCCAGCAGCCAGGCCAGCACGATCACCCCGGCCAGGCAGGCCAGGGCGCGCAGCTCGGGCGAGCCGTCCTGGAGTTTCTCGGTCGGCAGCGGCACGACGAAATAGACGCCGGTGATCAAGGCGGCGGCGACCGCGCTCCGCACCCATGCCAGCACGCCGGCCGGAGAAGCACACATGAGAGGAACGTTCCTCGGAGCGGCGGCCGCACCGCCCGGAATGCTCTTTCTTGGGGCTCTCCTTGCCCTCATCGCAGACTGCCGAGGGCAGGACGCTCACATGGCAGACCTTCCCGTCCAGGACCGGACGGACTTCGAGCACGCCGATCGCGGCTTCGTCGCCAGGCTGACCCCCGGCGTGGTCAGGACGTCCGGGGGCGAGGTCGTCTGGGACAACGACGTCTACGACTTCCTGACCGGCGACTGCGACACCTGGCCTCCCTGCTGGAGCAGCCCCAGCCGGACTTCGCCATCGTCACGCCCTGATGACCCGAGCGCCGCGCCGCGGCTCACGGCGGGCGGATGAGGCCCCGCTTCGAGGCCGCCGCGACGGCCGCGGTGCGGGAGTCCACGTCCAGCTTGGTGTAGATGTGCGCCAGGTGGGTCTTGACGGTGGTCTCGCTGAGGAACATCACCTTGCTGATCTGCCGGTTCGACAGGCCGGCGGCGACGTGCCCGAGCACCTCCAGCTCGCGCGGGCTGAGCGTGGCGTCGGGGGCGCGGACCCGGCCCAGCAGGCGGGCGGCCACGCTCGGCGCCAGGGCGCTGGCGCCCGCGGCGGCCGACCGGATGGCGGCGTGCAGGTCCTCCGACGGGGCGTCCTTGAGCAGGTAGCCGGTCGCGCCGGACTCGATGGCGGCCACGATGTCGGCGTCGGTGTCGAACGTCGTCAGCACCAGGACGCGGGGGCCGTCCAGGGCGACGATCCGGCGGGTCGCCTCGCTGCCGTGCATGCCCGTCCCCAGTTGCAGGTCCATCAGCACGACGTCGGGGGCGAGCGTGGCGGCCAGACGCACGCCCTCCTGCCCGGTGGCGGCCTCGCCGACCAGGTCGAAGTCGGGCTGCCCGGCGAGCATGGCGCGCAGGCCGGAGCGGACCACGGGATGGTCGTCCACCAGGACGATCCGGATCACGGCCCCTCCAGCGGCGGCAGCGGCAGGGTCGCCACGACGGCCGTGCCCTCGCCGGGGGCCGACTCCACGGTGAGGCTGCCGCCCAGGGCGCTCACCCGTTCGCGCATCGCGCGCAGGCCGTAGCCGGCCGAACGCCCGGGGTCGAAGCCCCGGCCGTCGTCGTACACGTCCAGCATGACCACGTCGTCCAGGTAGGTGAGGGTCACCCCGGCGTGGCCGGCGCCGGAGTGGCGGCTGACGTTGCCGAGGGCGCCCTGGGCGACGCGCAGCAGCGTCGCGTCGTAGTCGGCGGGCAGCGGCGCCGGGGTGCCGGAGACCTCGAAGCGCGCCTGGATGGGCGTGCCCGCCACGGCGGAGTCGCCGGCCCTGCGCAGCGCGGCGGCCAGCGACGAGTGCCGCAGCGCCGCGGGGGCCAGGCCGCGGACGAAGTTCCTGGCCTCCTCCAGGTTCTCCTTGGCCGCGTCCGCCGCCTCGGTGATGCGGCGCTCGGCGGCCGGGAGGTCGTCGGCCAGGTCCCGCCGGGCCGCCCGCAGCAGCAGGATGATGCTGGACATGCCCTGTGCCAGGGTGTCGTGGATCTCTCTGGCCAGGCGTTCCCGCTCGGCCAGCCGTACGGCGTCGCCCTCCGCCTGGAGCAGTTTCCCGCGCGTGCGGACCAGGTCGTCGATCAGCAGGCGGCGCTGCTCGCTCTCGGCGTGCAGCGCCTTGTAGACCATCGCCATCAAGGTGGCCACCGCCGCGCCTATCGTCGGGCCGATGACCAGGGCGGCGGTCAGCCGGCCCTCGTGCCAGGCGGCGGCCAGGACGGCCGCGACGGTCAGCGCCGCCACGCCCGGCAGCGCGACCGCCAGCGGCAGCAGGTGCAGGTAGGCGAAGAAGAGCGGGAAGGCCAGCCAGACGAACTGCGGCGCGGCCAGCGCGAGCAGCGCCCACCCGGCCGTGGTCAGCACCAGCCAGATCCGGCCCAGCAGCAGGTGCGTCGGCCCGCCGAAGTGCGGCAGCCGCGCCTCGATGGTGATGCCCGCCGCGTAGAGGACGCCGAGGAGCGCTCCGCCCAGCGTCGGCGCGAGCCGTCCGGTCCCGGCGACGCCGGCCAGCGCGATCGCCAGGAGGGTCGCGAACGTGCCGTGCACGGTCCAGCGGAGCAGGCGGAGGGCGGGCGGGAACGGATAGTCAGACATCTCTCACCAAGCGTATGCGACGGCCCTGCGCCACAAATCGTCCGAAAGAAGTATTACGGGCGGACCGCATGCACGATGCGCGGCCGATCCGGCGGCGCGCACGCTGGAGCACGTCAACGTGACCTTCAACCGCAACGGGGGACGCGCCGTGTTCGTGGCGCTCAGAGACCTGCGCTTCGCGAAGGGACGGTTCGCTCTCATGGGCGCCGTCGTCTTCCTCATCACCCTCCTGGTGACCATGTTGTCCGGCCTGACCGCCGGGCTGGCGCGGGAGAACATCTCGGCCGTGGAGGGCCTGCCCGCCGGGCACCTCGTCTTCGCCGGCGGCGGGAAACCGTCCTTCGCCGACAGCCGCGTCACCGACCGGACCTGGCAGGAGTGGCGGCGGGCGACCGGCGGCGCCGCCGAGCGGCTGGGCGTCTCCATGTCGCGGCTCGGCTACGACGGCGACGGGAGCGCGGGGGTGGCGCTCTTCGGCGTCCAGCCGGGCGGCGCCCTCGCCGAGGGGCGGCCCGTGGACGACGGGAAGGTCGTCCTCTCCGCCGCGCTCGCCGCCGACACCGGGGTGGGCGCCGGGAACACGGTGCGGATCGCGGGCCGGGACTTCACCGTGTCCGGCGTCGGCGGCCAGGCGTCCTACAGCCACACGCCCGTCGTCTGGGTCGGCATCGGCGACTGGGAGCGGATGGGCCGCCAGACCGGCGCCGACAGCGTGGCGACCGTCCTGGCGCTGCCCGCCGGTGACACGGGGCTGCCTGCCGGTGGCACGGCCGGTCTGGCCGCGGCCGACGCGCGGCTCGGCACCACGACGGTCCCGCTGTCGCAGGCGCCCGCCGCGATCGGCTCCTTCTCCTCCGAGAACGGGTCGCTCCAGCTCATGCGCGGGTTCCTGTTCGCGATCTCGGCCCTGGTCATCGGGGCCTTCTTCACCGTCTGGACGATCCAGCGGCGCGGCGACGTCGCCGTGCTCAAGGCCCTGGGCGCGAGCTCCGGCTACCTGCTGCGGGACGCGCTCGCCCAGGCGGTCATCGTGCTGCTGGGCGGCGCGGGCGCCGGCGGCCTGCTCGGCGCGGGCCTCGGCGCGCTGGCCGAGGGCACGGTGCCGTTCGTGTTGTCGGCGGCCACCACCGTGGCGCCGGTGGCCGTGCTGATCGTCCTCGGCGCCGCCGGGGCCGCGCTGGCCATCCGCAAGATCACCTCTGTCGACCCGCTGACCGCCCTGGGAGCCTCCCGATGACACTCAAGCTGACCGACGTCGTCCTGACCTATCCCGACGGCGACCGTACGCTGACCGCGCTCGACCACGTCAGCCTGGCCGTCGCGGCGGGCGAGTTCGCCGCGGTGGTCGGCCCGTCCGGCTCCGGCAAGTCGAGCCTGCTCGCCGTCGCCGCCACCCTGATCACGCCCGCCGCGGGCAGCGTGATCATCGCCGGGCAGGACGTCTCAAGAGCCGGCCAGGCGGCCCGCACCAGGGTTCGCCGCGACCACGTCGGCATCGTGTTCCAGCAGGCCAACCTGCTGCCCTCGCTCACCGCGCTGGACCAGCTCCTGGTGATGGCGCACCTGGCCGGCGAGTCCCCGCGCGCGGCCGGCCCGCGGGCGCGGGAGCTGCTGCTCGCCGTCGACCTGGGCGGCAAGGAGCACAAACGTCCGCACCAGCTGTCCGGCGGCGAGCGCCAGCGCGTCAACATCGCCCGCGCCCTGATGAACTCCCCCGAGGTGCTGCTGGTGGACGAGCCCACCAGCGCGCTCGACCACCACCGGGGCGAGCGCATCGTCTCCCTGCTGGCCGACCTCACCAGGCGCAACGACCTGGCCACCGTCATGGTCACGCACGACCTGGCCGCCCTGGACCAGGTGGACACCGTCCTGTCCATGGACGACGGCAGGCTCGGCGAACGCGCCGCCACCCGGGTCGCCTGACCGGGCCCGCGCCGCGAGCACCGGCCGGGGTCAGCCGCGCGGGGTGAACTGGTCGAGGTCGTAGATGCCGAGCGCCTTCTCGATGTCGGCCACCTGCGCGACCACGCCGGTGAAGCCGGCCGCGCCGAATCGGCGGTGCTCCTCGTCCTCGAACGTCTCGGCCAGCTCGGCGAACTCCTTGGGCGGGATGACGGCCCGCATGGCGGGGAAGACCACGGTGTCCTCGCGCGCCTCGTGCGGCTCGTACATGCGGACGAAGGCGGCCAGGTCGGCGGTCAGGCCGCGGCGGACGCTCTGGGGAACGGGCCGCGCGGTGGCGTCCAGGATGCGGCCGGTCAGGACGCGTCCGCGCCGGTGCTGCCGGATCAGCACGGGCACGACGTCGGTGAGCCTGCCCGCCCCGACCAGGCGCGGGAAGACATAACGCTCTTCCAGCCGCTCGTGGTAGTCCTCGACGAACGTGCGGATGATCCCGGCCCCGGCGTGCAGGGGGCCGACCGGCACCCGCTCCCCGGCGCCGATCCGCCGGACGCCCTCCCGGTAGACCAGCAGGACGCGCTTGAGGACCCCGTGCTCGCGCATGAGGTCCTCCGGCGGCGTGACCGGCACCTCCCCGGCCCGCTCCGGGCCGGGGGCGGGGCTGGCCGTCGCGGCACTGCGGGCCGGCCGCGCGGTGTCGCAGCCGGTCAGCATCGCCGAGCCGCAGGCCAGGGCGACGGGCATGGCCAGCATCTCGCGACGGCGCACGCTCGCCGGCCCGCCGCCTGCTTCGTCCCGCATCGTCCGCCCCCGTTCCCGAGCCGCCCCTCCCAGGTGCTGCCCGTCGGCCGGCGGTCCGACGCGAAGGCGCGGGTAATCCTTGTGCCGGGAACGCGTCTACCTGCGGGCTACCACTCCTCGTTCCAAGCCTCGTCAGGGTCGGACCACTCCTGCGGGTGCGGGCAGGCGAAGGCCGATTTGTGGCAGACGTCGTGCCAGCCCGGGTGCTCCTCGCAGTGGTCCCAGTACGGATGCCCGCCGTGGCAGTGCTCCGGACGGGTCGGCGTGGGCTTCGGCGTGGGCGTGGGCGTCGGGGTCGGCGTGGGCGTGACGGTCGGCGGGACCGTGGGCGTCGGCGTGACCGTCGGGGTCGGGGTCACCGTCGGAGTGGGCGTCGGTGTCGGTGTCGGAGTGGGCGTGGGCGTGGGCGTCGGGGTCGGGGTCGGCGCGGGCGGGCGGTTGTAGACGGTGCAGCTGACGGCAGCGTCGCTCGGCACCTCGACCGTGAAGCCGAGGCCGCCGCTGTTGCTCACCGGCACCTCGACGCCGGTGTCGATCAGGCGGCAGACGGCGTTGCGCCCGTCCTGGGTGACCAGGGTGTGACCGGGGTGCTGGGCCTCGGTGACGGTGACGTCGGCCGACGCGGTCTGGCTGAAGGTGAGGTCGAAGTTGACCGACCCCGTGCCGTCGCCGGTCGTCGACTCGGTGGCGGGCAGCCCGCCGATGCCCGGCGTGGTGGTCTCGGCGGTGAAGTCCCAGCCGGGGCCGGCCGGGGTGGCGCCGGTGACGTCCTCACCGGTGTTGCCGGACGGGACGAGCTGCTTGATCACCGACAGCGACCCCTCGCACTGGGCGCGGACGATCTCCCGCAACGCCTGCCCGGCGGCGGCGTAGTCGCTGGTCTGGAAGTAGTCGGCGGCGACCGCGTTGGAGCCGTCGAAGGCGGTCGTGCCGGAGATGGCGCGCAGGTTGAGCGCGGTCAGGCCGGTCACGCCGTTGCCGACGCCGACGGCCAGGACGCGGGTGCCCTCGGCCTTGACCGCGTTGGCGGAGAAGATCCCGGCCTCCACCTCGGCGATGCGGGTGTTGCTGCCGTCGCCGAGCAGGGTGTCGTAGTAGGTGGGGTTGCCGTCGGTGAGCACCACCAGCAGGTCGTAGCGCGGCGCGGCCTCGGCGACCGCCCACAGGCCGCGGTCCCAGTTGGTGCCGCTGCCGAGCTGCCAGTCGGCGTACTGGTTCTTGAACGCCTCGGCGCCCGCCTCGGTGGAGACCGGCATGAGGTCGGGGTTGTTCGTGGTGCCGGCGCTGGGCGAGTTGCGGTCGAAGGTGAACAGCGCCATCCGGGACGGGGTGCCGGTGAGCGCGTCGGTGAAGGTGTCGGCGGCCGCCTTCAGGTCGGGCAGCGCGCTGCCCACCGAGGCCGACAGGTCGAGCAGCAGCGCGACGTCGAGGCCGCAGGTGAGATCGGGCCGGGGGTTGACCCGTGACTGCTGCCAGATCCCGGTCGAGGCGGTGGCGTCCGCGCGGGTGTCGTTGATCATGAAGTCGCTGGTGGAGGAGTACGTGGTGCCGCTCTCCAGTGCGGGGGTCTGGAAGACGTACGGCGTGGCGACGGAGTTCGATCCGCTGCCGCGGCCGGTGCGCAGCTCGGGGTTGGTGTACCAGCCGCCGGGGGCGGAGATCTGCTTGACGTAGAAGCGGGCGCCGGCGTTGTCGCCGCCCGGCTCGGTGCCGGGGACGACGAAGCTGCAGTCGCCGTCGTCGTCCGAGACGCACACGCCCCAGTCGGCCTCGACCGGGACGGCCGCGTCGGGCGTGGCGAACAGGCCGAGCTCGACCCCGGCCAGCGGCCCCACGGTGGTGTCGCCGGTGCGGTCGCCGCCGGTGCGCACCGTCACGACCGAGGTGTCCGGCGACGGATCGGGCACGACCAGCGGGGACGACGGGACCGCGAGCAGCCCCGCGCACAACACTTTCGCCATCCTGCCGGCGACTATGCGAACACTCTTCATCTTCCCCCCAGAGCGATCCGATCACTACGGACTGTAACCAGGAGTGGATCAAAGGGCGCTTCCGCCGTCCCCGGCCGCGCGATCAATGCCGACCGCACCTTGGGACGCGCTTGACCTGGGACAGGCCCCGTCAGCCCGCCGTACGGTCAGTGATCCAGCGGGCGGCGAGCAGGCCGGAGACGGCGGTGAGGACGGCCCCCGCGACGACCGTGGCGCCGAGGCCGAGCACGTCGGCGAGCACCCCGGCGACCAGGGCTCCCGCCGCGTAGCCGACGTCGCGCCAGAAGCGGTAGGCGCCCAGGGCGTTGGCCCGCCAGGAGGGGTGGGCGCGGTCGGAGACCGAGGCGATGAGGGCGGGGTAGACCATGGCGGTGCCGAGCCCGAGGACGACGGCGGACAGGACCCCGGCGAGCAGGGCGTCGCCCAGCGGGGCGACGGCCAGGAGGAGCCCGCCGGCCTGGACGAGCATGCCGGTGACGATGAGGGGTTTGCGGCCGAGGCGGTCGGCGAGGTGCCCGGCGGGGATCTGGCCGACGCCCCACAGCAGCGGGTACAGGCCCTTGATCAGGCCGACGGCGGCCAGGCCCAGGCCGTGGTCGGTGAACAGGAGGGGGAAGACGCCCCAGGTGAGGCCGTCGTTGAGGTTGTTGACCAGGCCGGCCTGGCTGACGCCGCGCAGCGAGCGGTCGCGCCAGGACGTGCGGGCGAACGCGGCCGCCGGACCGATGTCCCCGCCGGCCGGCCGGGGGTGCCGGTCGAGTTCGAGGGCCACGTGGGCGGCGGTGTCGCGGACGGCCAGGGCCAGGGCCAGCCCGGCCGCGACGAAGACGACGCCGACGAGCTCGGGAAGGGGCCGCAGGCCGTGACGGGTGGCGAGGTAGCCGGTGAGCAGGGCGGTGGCGCCGACGGCGGTGTACCCCGCGGCCTCGTTGAGGCCGGTGGCCAGCCCCCGCCGGGCGGGCCCGACCAGGTCGATCTTCATGTTGACGGTCATCGACCAGGTCAGGCCCTGGTTGAGGCCGAGCAGGACGTTCGCGGCCACGATCCACCCCCAGGAGGGCGCCCAGGCCAGGGCGAACGGGACGGGGATCCCGATCAGCCAGCCGGCCACCAGGAGCCGCTTGCGGCGGAACCGGGCCGTCAGCGCTCCGGCGGCCAGGTTGGTGACCGCCTTGGTGAGCCCGAAGGCGACGATGAAGGAGAAGACGGCGAGGTCGCTGGTCAGGCCGAAGGCGTGGGTGCCGATGAGCGGCACGGTGGTGCGTTCGAGGCCCACCAGGCCGCCGACGGCGACGTTGACGACGACCAGCAGCGAGAACTGCAGGGCGTTCGCCCGGAGCCCTAGGCGTACGGGGGGTCGGCCGGCCGGGGCGGGAGCGGAGGTGTTCTGCACGACGGAGGTCCCTTCGCGCCTGGATTGCCGGATGGATATGTCCAGGTCACCATACCCCCCCAGGTATCTTGGGCAATACCACGGGGGGTATTTGACATCCTCTCCGCGGAGAACCTACTGTCGGGTCGTCGATACCCCCCCGGGTATCAACCCACTGGCCGCGTTCCTCACGAAGGGATTGCCGTGTTCTTCACCCAGTACTACCTGGACTGCCTCTCGCAGGCGTCGTACATGATCGCCGACGAGGGGACCGGTCGCGCGGTGGTCGTCGACCCCCGGCGGGACGTCTCCGAGTACCTGGCCGACGCCCGCGCGCACGGCCTGACCGTCGTCGGCGTCGTCAACACCCACTTCCACGCCGACTTCGTCGCCGGCCACCTGGAGCTGGCCGACAGCACCGGCGCCTGGATCGGCTACGGCCGCCGCGCCGAGACCGAGTACCCCATCCGCAAGCTCGGCGACGGCGAGCGCATCTCCCTCGGCGACGTCACCCTGGAGATCATGGAGACGCCCGGCCACACCCCGGAGTCGATCAGCGTCCTGGTCCACGAGCACGCCGAGGACCCCGTCCCGTACGGGGTGCTGACCGGCGACGCCCTGTTCATCGGCGACGTCGGCCGCCCCGACCTGCTCGCCTCCGTCGGCGTCACCCCCGGGGAACTGGGCGCGATGTTGTACGACAGCGTGCAGAACAGGCTCATGGGCCTGCCCGACGCGGTGCGGGTCTTCCCCGCCCACGGCGCCGGCTCGGCCTGCGGCAAGAACCTCTCGGCCGAGAAGCAGTCGACCATCGGCGAGCAGCGGGCCACCAACTACGCGTGCGCGCCGATGGACCGCGAGACGTTCGTCGCGCTCGTCACCGCCGGGCAGCCCGCCGCCCCCGGTTACTTCGCCTACGACGCCGACCTCAACCGCAGGGACCGCGCCCGCTACGACGCCTCGGCGGCGCCCGTGCCGCTGACCCTCGACGGGTTCACCGAACTGAGGGCCGCCGGCACGGTCGTGGTGGACGCCCGCGACCCGCAGGACTTCGCCGCCGGGCACCTGCGCGGCGCGGTGAACGTGCCCGCCGACGGGCGCTTCGCCGAGCAGGCGGGCACCGTGCTCGACCCGGCCGCCGAGCTGGTCGTCATGGCGCCGCAGAACCGCGAGGAGGAGGTCGTCACCCGCCTGGCCCGGATCGGCTTCGACCGCGTCGCGGGTTACCTGCGCAACCCCGACGACGCGCTGGTGGCCCTGGCCGCCGAGGTCGCCCCGGCCAGCCGCCTGACCGCCGCGCAGCTGCGCGCCGCGCTCGCCGGCGACGCCCCGCCCGTCGTCGTGGACGTGCGCACCGCGGGCGAGCGCGAGGCGAACGGCTTCATCGACGCCGCGCTGCACATGCCGCTGAGCGAGCTGCCCGCCCGCAGCGGCGAGCTGCCCGCCGACCGGCCCGTCGTCCTGCACTGCGCGGGCGGTCACCGCTCCTCCGTCGCGGCGAGCCTGCTGCGGCACCGCGGCTTCCAGGACGTCTCCGACGTGCTCGGCGGCTACGCCGCGTGGGCCCTGTCGGCCGAGCCGGCCGGCGTCTGACCGGACCGTTCCCCGTCCCTGTCCTACACATATGTCTACTAGATACCCCCCGGGGTATCGGCGAAGGAAAGACCCATGAACACCTCCTCCGTCCTCACCCCCACCGTGCTGCAGCGGCTCGTCCAGGAAGGGCGGGCGCCGCGGCTGCTCGACGTGCGCACGCCCGGCGAGTTCCGCACGGCGCACATCCCCGGCTCGTACAACGTGCCGCTGAACACCCTGCGCGAGCACCGGGCCGAGCTGCTGACCCACCTGGACGAGGACGTCGTGCTCGTCTGCCGCTCCGGGGCGCGGGCCGCGCAGGCCGGGCAGGCCCTCGCCGAGGCCGGGCTGCCGAACCTGCGCGTCCTGGAGGGCGGCATCGTCGCGTGGGAGACGGCCGGCGCGTCCCTGGAGCGGGGGCCCGAGCGGTGGGACATCGAGCGCCAGGTGCGGCTCGTGGCCGGTTCCGTCGTCCTGGTCACCGGTCTGGCCGGGATCTTCCTGCCCGGCGCGCACCTGATCGGCACCGCGATCGGCGCGGGCCTGACGTACGCGGCCGTCAGCAACTCCTGTGCCATGGGCGTCCTGCTGTCCCGGCTGCCCTACAACCGCGGGCCGCGCACCGACATCCGCACGGTGCTCGCGGAGCTGCGGACCACCCCGTGACCGTGCTGATCGTCGCGGCGTCACTGCTCGTCGGGGTCAGCCTCGGCGTGCTGGGCGGCGGCGGCTCGATCCTGACCGTGCCGATCCTGGTCTACCTGGCCGGGCAGGACACCAAGGAGGCGATCGCCACCTCGCTGTTCGTCGTCGGCGTCACCAGCCTGGCCGCGCTGGTCCCGCACGCGCGGGCCCGGCGGATCCGCTGGCGGACCGGGCTGCTCTTCGGCGCGTTCAGCATGGCCGGCGCGTACGGCGGCGGACGCCTCGCCGAGTACGTCCCCGGCACGGCGCTGCTCGTCGCCTTCGCCCTGATGATGCTGGCCACGGCGGTCGCGATGCTGCGCCGGCCCCGCAACCCCAGGAAGCGGGCGCGGCCCGCCCACGGCGACCTGCCGCTGCCGCACATCGCGGCGGAGGGCCTGGTCGTCGGGGCGGTGACGGGGCTGGTCGGCTCCGGCGGCGGTTTCCTCGTCGTCCCGGCGCTCGCCCTGCTGGGCGGGCTGCCGATGGGCGTCGCGGTCGGCACCTCGCTGCTCGTCATCGCGATGAAGTCGTTCGCCGGCCTCGCCGGGCACCTGGCGGGCGTCGCGATCGACTGGCGTCTCGCCCTGATCGTGACGGCGTCCGCGGTGATCGGCAGCCTGGCCGGCGGCCGGCTCGCGGGCCGCATCCCGCAGGACGCGCTGCGCACGGCGTTCGGCTGGTTCGTCGTCGTCATGGGCGTGTTCGTGCTCGTCCAGCAGGCCGGCGCCGCCGTCTGGAGCCATCCGGCCACGTGGGCGGGGGTCGTGGCCGTGCTGGCCGCCGTCCTCGCCGCCCGCCGGTGGCGCGCCTCAGGCGCCGGCTGACGGGCCCGAGGACGCCGGTTCGTCGCGCACCTGGGCGGCCGTGACCGCCACGGTGGTGACGATGTCGGCCACGGTGGCGCCCCTGGACAGGTCGTTGACCGGCCTGCGCAGCCCCTGCAGCACCGGCCCCACCGCGACCGCCCCCGCGCTGCGCTGGACGGCCTTGTACAGGTTGTTGCCGGTGTTCAGGTCGGGCACCACGAAGACGGTGGCGTGCCCGGCCACCTGGCTGCCGGGCATCTTGGCCCGCGCCACGGCCGGGTCCACCGCGGCGTCGTACTGGATCGGCCCTTCCACCTGGAGGTCCGGGCGGCGCTGACGGACCAGCTCGGTGGCGGCGCGCACCTTGTCGACCTCGGCGCCCGCGCCCGAGGTGCCCGTCGAGTACGACAACATCGCGATCCTGGGCTCGACGCCGAACATCGCCGCGGTGCGGGCCGAGGCGATCGCGATGTCGGCGAGCTGCTCGGCGGTGGGGTCGGGGTTGACCGCGCAGTCGCCGTAGACCAGGACCCGGTCGGCCAGGCACATGAAGAACACGCTGGAGACCAGCCCGAGCCGCAGGATCTCGAACGCCGGCCTGATCGTGTGCGCGGTGGTGTGCGTCGCGCCGGAGACCATGCCGTCGGCCAGGCCGGCGTGGACCATGAGCGTGCCGAAGTAGGAGACGTCGGTGACGGTGTCGCGGGCCAGCTCGACGGTCATCCCCCGGTGCGCCCGCGCCTCGGCGTAGGCGTGCGCGAACCGCTCGCGCAGCTCCGGGTCGAACGGGCTGAGCACCCTGGCCGCGGCCAGGTCGAGGCCGAGCTGGGCGGCCTGGACCCTGATGCGTTCGGCGTCGCCGAGCAGGGTGAGGTCGGCCACGTCCCGGCGCAGCAGGATGTCGGCCGCGCGCAGGATGCGTGGCTCCTCGCCCTCGGGCAGCACGATGTGCCTGCGCCGGGCGCGGGCCCGGTCCAGCAGCTCGTACTCGAACATCAGCGGCGTGACGACGTCGGTCTTGGCGATGTCCAGCCGTTCCAGCAGCAGCGGGCCGTCCACGTGCTCGGCGAACAGGCGCAGCGCCGCGTCGATCTTGCCGCCCGCCTCGGGCGTGAACCGCCCCTCCACGGCCGACAGCCGGGTCGCGGTGTCGAACGTGTCGTGACCGGTGGCGATCACCGGCAGCGGGATCTCCATGCCGCGCAGCAGCCGTTCCACCGAGCCGGGCAGCTCGGTGCCGCCGGTGAGCACCACCGCCGACAGGGCCGGGAAGCCCGGCGAGGTGTGCGCGGCGATCAGGCCGGGCAGCAGCGCGGCCGCCCGGTCGGACGGGATGATCACCGCCGCGCCCTCGGTGAGACGCTCCAGGATGCCGGGCAGCGACATCGCGCCCACCATCAGCGCGCTCGCCTCCCGGCCGAGCCCGTCGCGCTCGCCGAGGAAGAACCAGCCGTCGCAGGCGTCGAGCAGGTCGGCGACCGTCGGCGCCCGCAGCGAAGGGGTCTCCGGCAGCACGAACACGGGCGTCGCATGGCTGAACGCGAGCGGCCCGCCGGTCGAGCGGGTGACCACGACCGCGAGCTCCTGGGCGTGATGGTGGGCCAGCTCCCTGGAGGACACCTCGACCGCCGCGGCGGTGCGGGCGGCCGTCCGGCCCCTGCCGCTCACCACGTTGATCACCGGAGTGCCCAGGTCGGCGGCCAGCCGGGCGTTGAACCCGAACTCCGTCGGCGCGCCCACGTCGGTGTAGTCGGTGCCGACCACCACGACCGCGTCGCAGCGCCGGGCCAGCGCGCGGAAGCGGGCCACGATGTCGCCGGCCGCCCGCTCGACGTCGGCGTGCACCTCGTCATAGGTGACCCCCGCGCACGCCTCGTAGGGCAGGGCGAGCTGGAACCGGCTGCGGATGGTGTTGACCAGGCCGTCCTCGCGTCCGGCCCGTACCACCGGGCGGAACACGCCCACGCTTCCCACCTGCCGGGACAGCAGCTCGACCAGGCCCAGGGCGACGGTCCCCTTGTTGCTTCCCGCTTCGCCGGCGGCGACGTACACAGCTCGTGTCATGACACTCATTCTCGACGCCCCCGCCGGGTCCGGAACGCCATCGGGCCCGGATCAGTGCCGTACGCCCCAGGTGGCAGGGACCAAGGTCCCTGTCTTGGGGGTGAGGCAGGTGGGTAGCGTCATCGTCATGGCCGCCTTGACCCGGTCCGTGGGGTCGCGATGAACCCGTGGACGCTCACGTACGAGGGCTTCGCCCCGGGCTCGGCCGGGCTGCGGGAGGCGCTGTGCACGCTCGGCAACGGCCGCTTCGCCACCCGCGGCGCCACGCCCGAGGGCCGGATCCGCACGCCCGGCACCTACCACGCGGGCTGCTACGACCGTCTGGCCTCGCAGGTGGGCGGCCGGACGGTCGTCAACGAGGACCTGGTCAACCTGCCCGACTGGCTGCCGCTCGGCTTCGCCACCCCCGGCCAGGACTGGTTCAGCCCGGAGCTGGCCGACCTGCTCGGCTACACCCAGGAGCTCGACCTGCGCCACGGGGTGCTGCGGCGGGAGCTGCGCTGGCGCGACGCGCGGGGCCGGGTCACCCGGGTGCGGCAACGCCGCCTGGTCTCCATGGCCGATCCCGCCCTGGCCGCCCTGGAGACGACCTTCACCGCGGAGAACTGGTCGGGCCCGCTGCGCGTCCGCGCCGGGCTGGACGGGCGCGTCACCAACAGCGGCGTCGAACGTTACCGCGACCTGCGCGGCGACCACCTGACGGAGCACGCCACGGGCCACCGCGACGGGCTGACCTGGCTGACCGCGACCACCCGCGCCTCCCGCGTCACCGTCGCGCTCGCCGCCCGCGCCGACGCCCCCTCCCCCGGCTCGCCCTCCATGGAGCCCGACCACGTCGCCAGCGAGCACGTGCTGACGGTGACCGAGGGCACGCCGGTGACGTTCACGAAGGTCGTCGCCCTGCTGACCTCGCGCGATCCCGCCGTGCACGACCCGCTGTCGGCCGCCCTGCGCCGCGCGGCCACGGCCCCGGGCTTCGCCGAGCTGCTGGAGGCGCACGCCGCGGCCTGGGAGCGGCTGTGGGAGCGGGCCGAGCTGAACGTGGACGGGCCGGAGCTGTCGCAGATCGTCCACCTGCACATCTTCCACCTGCTCCAGACCCTGTCGCCGCACACCGCCGACCTCGACGCCGGGGTGCCGGCGCGGGGCCTGCACGGCGAGGCGTACCGGGGGCACGTGTTCTGGGACGAGCTGTTCGTCCTGCCCTGGCTCAACCTGCGCTTCCCCGAGATCTCCCGCGGCCTGCTGCGCTACCGGTGGCGCCGCCTGCCCGAGGCCCGCGCGGCCGCCCGGTCGGCCGGGTACGAGGGCGCGATGTTCCCCTGGCAGAGCGGCAGCGACGGCCAGGAGGAGACCCAGACCTACCACCTCAACCCCGCCTCGGGACGCTGGCTGCCGGACGTCTCCCACCTGCAGCGCCACGTCGGCCTCGCCATCGCCTACAACGTGTGGCAGTACCGCCTGGCCACCGGCTCCATGCCGTCGTGGTGCGCCGACCTGCTGATCGCCATCGCGCGGTTCTTCGCCTCGCTGGCCGTGCTCGACCCCGTCTCCGGCCGGTACGAGATCCGCGGCGTCATGGGCCCGGACGAGTACCACACCGCCTACCCCGGCGCCGCCGAGCCGGGCCTGGCCAACAACGCCTACACCAACGTCATGACCGTGTGGCTGCTGCGGCACGCCCTCCGGCTCGGCGCGGCCGGCGCGCGGGAGGCGGCGCGGTGGGAGGACATCACCCGCCGCATGCGGGTCGACTTCCACGACGGCGTGATCAGCCAGTTCACCGGCTACGCCGGGCTCGCCGAGCTGGACTGGGAGCGGTACGCGGGCGTCCGCCGCCTCGACCGCGCCCTGGAGGCCGACGGCGACGACGTGAACCGCTACAAGGCGTCCAAGCAGGCCGACACGCTGATGCTGTTCTACCTGCTGGGCGCCGACGAGCTGCTGGCGATCCTCGACGGGCTCGGCTACCCGGCCGACCCCGGCCTGATCCCGCGGACGACCGCCTACTACCTCGACCGCACCAGCCACGGCTCCACGCTGAGCGCGGTCGTGCACGCCTGGGTGTTGTCGCGCTGCGACCGGGCGCGCTCCTGGCAGTTCTTCGCCGAGGCGCTGGTCGGGGACGTGCACGACGTCCAGGGCGGCACCACCGCCGAGGGCGTGCACCTGGGCGCGATGGCCGGGACGGTGGACATGCTGCAACGCTGCTACCTGGGCCTGGAGCCGAGGCCCGAGGGCCTGTTCCTCGACCCTCTGCTGCCCGGACGGCTCGGCACGCTCTCGTTGCCGGTCCTGTTCCGCGGACGCCGGATCACCATCGAGGCCGGCCACGACGGCACGCGGGTCGACGGCGTCCCCGTCCCGAGCGGCGCGGGCCTCGTCCTCACGGAGAGAGAGATGATCATGACGAACAGTGGCGACTTCGGACGCCGGGTGGCCCACCACCGCGACCGGCTGGGCCTCACCGTCGACCAGCTGGCCGAGCGCGCCGACATGTCCCCCGGGTACGTCACGTACCTGGAGGGCCACCTCGGCATCCCGGACAGGAACACGGTGACCCGCCTGGCCACCGCCCTGGAGACGACCCCGCAGGACCTGCTGGGCGGTGGCCGCGACCGCCCGCCGGGCCCCGGCGCCGGCCCGGACGAGCCGGTCCTGGAGGTCCTCGACCCCGAGGAGTGCCTGCGTCTGGTCGCGCCGGGCGGGATCGGGCGGATCGCGTTCAACGGCTCGCACGGGCCCACGGTGCTGCCCGTCAACTACCGGCTGCACGAGGGCGCCGTGCTGTTCCGCACGTCCCACGGCGGGCCCATGGACCAGGACCTGCGCACCGGCCTGGAGGGCGTGGACATCATGATCGGCTTCCAGGTGGACCGGATCGACGAGGTGCGCAAGGAGGGCTGGAGCGTGCTGATCCAGGGGCCCGCCCACCACGTGCCCGAGGACGAGGTCGCCAAGCTGGCCGACGCGGGCGTCACGCCATGGGCGGGCGGGGAACGTCATCTCTACATCCGGGTCGTGCCGCACCAGGTCACCGGCCGCCGGATCCACGGCCTGTGAGCCGGCCGCCGCCGTGGACCCGCGTCACACGGGGGCGGCGGGCCGCAGCAGCGCCTGTTGCAGCGCCCTGCCGAGGTCGGCGTCGGTGATCATGCCGGTGACCGCGCTGCCCTCGACGACCACCGCCGACAGACCGCCCACCCGGGACGGACGTTCCAGCAGGGCGGCCGCGTCGTCGTCCGGCGACAGGACGCGCGGCGGCTTCTGGGCGGCGACCAGCGTCTCCACCCTGGTGTCCCCCCTGCGCTCGGCGGGCACGGCGAGCAGGGTCTCCAGCGAGACCACGCCGAGCGGCGCCCCGTCGAGCCCCACGACGGGGAAGACGGACTGGTGCGAGCCGAGCACCACCGTGTCGACCAGCCCCTGCACGGTCAGCCACGCGGGGGCCAGGTCCGGCGTGGCCGTCATGACGTCCCGCACCAGCACTCCCCCGAGGCCGCGCCGGGCCGCCCTGCTCATGATCTCGCCGCGGGCGGCGCCCGCGATGTACCAGCCGGTGATCACCACCCACATCCCGCCCAGCGGGTTCCACACCCAGATCACGACGAACCCGGTGAAGGTCAGCGCCATGCCGATCGCGTAACCGGCCCGCGCGGCGCCGGCGTCGGCGCGGGCGCGGTCGCCGTGGCGGCTCCACATCAGGCCGTGCAGCACCCGCCCGCCGTCGAGCGGGCTGCCGGGCAGCAGGTTGAACACGCCCAGGACGAGGTTCATCATGGCCAGCCACGCCGCGGCGGCCCTGGGCACGCCCGGCGGCAGCACGGCCGTCACGGCGAGGGCGAGACCGCCCAGCAGCAGGCTCGCGGCGGGGCCGGCGGCCGCCGTCACCACCTCGGCCCCGGGCGTCCGCGCCTCGTCGCGGAACTGCGTGACGCCGCCCAGCGCCCAGAGGGTGACGGACTCCACCTCCATGCCGCACCGCTTGGCCACCAGCGCGTGCGCCAGCTCGTGCGCGAGCAGGGACACCATGAGCAACAGTCCCGTGAGCGCGCCGGCGACCCAGTACGTCGTCCTGCCCGCGCCCGGGGCGGCGACGGCCAGGACCCCGGAGCCCAATCCCACCGCCACGAGCAGGACGATGGCCAGCGCGGACCAGTGAGCGCCGACGGGGATGCCCGCCACCCGTCCGAAGCGCAGGGTTTGCCTCATACTTCCAGCTTGCATGCTTCTCGACCCTCCTGACCAGGGACGACCTCTAGGGGCGGACCACCGCGACGGCGCAGCGGGCGTGGTGCAGCACTCCCCTGCTGACCGAGCCGAGCACCAGCGAGCCGAACGTGCCCCGCCCGTGGGAGCCGACCACGACCAGGTCGCAGGGGGCCCCGGTGAGCGCCTCGACCGGATGCGCGCTCTGGACGTCCTCCACTATCGTCACCTCGGGGCACCTCTCCCGCCATCCGGCCGTCCGGGCGCGGACCGCCTCGTGCTGGGCGGCGCGCACCTCGTCCAGGTCGTAGGCGATCTCGGGGGCGAAGGCGTGCACGGGGATCTGCCAGGCGCGGATCAGGCGCAGCCGGGCGCCGCGCAGCCTGGCCTGCTCGAAGGCGTAACCGATGGCCGGCTCGCAGACGTCGGAGTCGTCGATCCCGACGCCGATCTCGGCGACCGGCCCGCCGCCCTCGGCGCGCACCACCACCACGGGACAGGCGGCGTGCCCGGCCACGTGCGTGGTCACCGATCCCAGCAGCGCGCCGGCGAAACCGCCCAGCCCCCGGTTGCCGATGACCAGCTCGTCCGCCTGCCGCGCCTGATCCAGCAGGACGGCCGCGGGCGTCCCCTCGACGGCCTCGGCGTGCAGCCGCACCGACGGCTGCCGGGCGCGCGCGGCGGTCTCGGCCGCCTCCAGCACCTTGGCCGCCGCCAGCAGCAGGTAGTTGCCCTGGCCGTAGTCGGGGAACCTGGTGACGGCGTACGGCTGCCGGTCCAGGGCGTGCACGATCCGCAGCTGCGCGCCCGTCCGCGCGGCGTCGTCGGCGGCCCAGCCGACCGCCGCGGCGGCGGGGGCCGAGCCGTCGGCTCCCACCACGATCACACCGGCCATGACGCCCCCTCGTCCGACACTCCGAACACCTCCGGTCCCGTCATCCCTTCTCCGCGCGCGGCCGTACCACCGCCACCGGGCAGGCCGCGTGATGCAGCACGCCGTGGCTCACCGAGCCGAGCACCGCGGAGGAGAAGCCGCCCCGTCCGCGCGAGCCGACCACGACGAGGTCCGCGGCGGCGGCCGCCTCGGTGAGCGCGGCCACGGGGTGCCCGCGCACCTGCTCGTCGGTGATCTCGACGTCGGGGTTCTCGCTCCGGCACGGGTTCACCCGCGCCTGGGCCGCCCTCGCCTCCTCCTGGAAGGAGTCGGCCAGCAGGTGGCTGTAGGCCGCCCAGTACGGCGAGACCGCCGGCGCCTGCCAGGCGTAGACCACGTGCAGCCGGGCGCGCCGCGCACGGGCCTGCTCGACGGCGTACGCCATGGCCTGGCGCGATCCCGCCGAGCCGTCGTCGCCGGCCACCACCAGGTCGTGCCGGACGGCGACCACCCCGCGGACGACCACGACGGTCCCGGCGGCGTGCCCGGCCACCGCCCGGCCCACCGACCCCAGCACCATGCCGGCGAAGCCGCCCATGCCCCTGCTGCCCAGCACCAGGCTGTCGGCCGTGGCCGATTCGACGATCAGCGCGTCGATCACGTTGCCCGCCAGCATCTCGGCGGTGACCTCGACGCCCCCGCCGATCGCGCGGGCCCGGCCGGCGGCCGCCTCCAGCGCGCCCACGCAGTACCGGGCGCCGTCCACGCCGAGCACCCACTGCTCGCACACGTGCACGAGCCGGAGCGGCAACCCTCTGCGCTGGGCGTCGCCGGCGGCCCATTCCACCGCGGCGGTCGATGACGCGGAGCCGTCCACCGCGGCCACGATCCGTCCGCGCATCTTCCCTCCTTCGCGCCTTCGACATCCCCATACCCGCCATAACGGATATAAGGGGCGTAAACACACCAAAAGTCGCCGCTGTCCCCTCCAACTTCGGGACCCGGCGCGCGACGGGCAAGCAGGCTAGGCCAAGAGTTTCCTCCCCTGTGGGGCTCGTCCCGCCGGTCCAGGGAAGGCTCATCCGCGCAGGTAACCGGACAGAATCCGCTCCCGGAGGCGGCAGTGATCGACGCCCACGCCGGCCGGCCCGTGCTCGTCGGGTACGACGACTCGACCGAGAGCCGCCACGCGCTGCACTGGGCGGTCGCCGACGCGCGCCTGCGCGGGCTGCCCGTCCTGGTCTGCCACGCCCTGCACTGGCCCTACGCACCCAGACCCATCGCCCAGGAGATCATGCGGCACGTCGAGCCGGTGGCGCTCGGCGTCGTGGACGAGGGCGTCCGGCGGGCCAGGGAGCTGGCCCCGGAGCTGGACGTGCAGCCGCTCCTGGGCCGGGGCACCCCCTCGGCGGTGTTGCTGGAGGCCGCGCGCGAGGCGGAGCTGACGGTGCTCGGATCGCGCGGGCAGGGCGGGTTCGAGGGGCTTCAGGTGGGGTCGGCCGCCGTCCAGGTGCCCGCGCACAGCGTCACGCCGGTCGTGGTCGTCCGGCCGCCGCTCCAGCCGCCCACCCGCCAGGACGTCAGGATCGTGGCCGGCCTGGACGGCTCACCCGCCAGCCTGGCCGCCTTCGACCTCGCCCTGGACGAGGCCGCCCTGCGCGAGGGCACCGTGACGGCCCTGTGCTGCTGGGCCGACTGCGGGTCGTCGTCCTGGCAGGAGCCGCTGCCCTTCGTGGACTCGCACGCGCTGCGCAAAGGCGCGGAGAACCGCTTCCGCGAGGTCGTCTCCCACCTGGCCCGCAGACGCCCCGAGGTGACGGTGGTCACCGAGTTCCTGACCGAACGCCCCCAGCGCGTGCTGATCGAGGCCTCCAAGGACGCCACGCTCCTCGTGCTCGGCAACCGGGGTAACGAGGCCCCTCCCTGCCTGCTGCTCGGTGCGGTGACGCAGGCCGCCCTGCTGGAGTCCAGGTGCCCGGTCGCGGTGGCGCCCGCGGCCGTGCTGAACCCGCGGCTGCCGCCCGCGTCCGGGTGACGCGGGGAGCTCAGGGGCGGTCGCCCGGCACCACCGCGACCGGGCAGGGCGCGTGCTGCGGAAGGGAGCTCGCGGTGCCGAGATGCGCGGCCCGCGGCCGGCCGACCACGACCAGCGTCGCCCGCTCGTGGGGCTCACCCTGCTCCACCTGGACCTCCGGACGGCGAGCCGCCCACTCCCCCAGGTCGGCGGAGGCCGCGAGCGGCAGCCCGCGCAGGGCCGCCTCGGCGAAGGCGAACTCGACGACCGCCGCGTCCGGCTCCCGCTCGGCCAGGACGACCGGGCCGGGACGGGTGGCCTTCGGCAGCGGCCCCGGCCCGCGTACGACGATCACCGGGCACTCGGCGTGCGCGGCGGCGTACCCGGCCACCGAACCGACCACCACCCTGGGCAGCGCGCTCAGCCCCCGCGAGCCGACCACGACGAGCGTGGCGTCGCCGGACAGCTCCACCAGCCGCTGGGCGGCCGGGCCCTCGTACAGGTCGGTCTCCACGCGGACGCCCGAGCTGGTGGAGCGGGCGCACTCGGCGCCGTGCCACAGGACGTGCTCGGCCGCCTTGCGCAGGTGGGCCTTGGCCTCCTCCTCCGCCTCGCCGTACGGCCATTGCCAGGCGTGGACGACGGTCAGCGGCAGGTTCCTGAGCTCGGCCTCGTCCAGCGCCCAGTCCAGGGCCTGGACGGAGAAGTCCGAGCCGTCGTAGCCGAGCACGATGCGATCCATGTCCGTGATCCCTTCAGACGTCGCTGAAAGTCAGCCTCGGTCCCGCGAGGCCGGCCGCCCGTGGTGCGGCGGCCCGTCTTGACGGGACCTTGGCCCTCCTTTTCCGGCAGCGCGGGGCCGGTGTCCTTCGCGCGTCACCAGGTCCAGTCGCGGACGGCGGGGGCGTCCTCGCCGTGTTCGCGGGTGTACGCGCGGGCCGCCAGCCGGGCGTCGGCCATGCGCTGGCGCAGGTGCGCCTGGGTGGCGCCCAGGCCGGGCACCCGGTCGATGACGTCGATGACCAGGTGGTAGCGGTCGATGTCGTTGAGCATGGCCATGTCGAACGGCGTGGTCGTGGTGCCCTCCTCCTTGTAGCCGCGCACATGGATGTTGGCGTGCCCGGCGCGGCGGTAGGTCAGGCGGTGGATGAGCGAGGGGTAGCCGTGAAAGTTGAAGACGACCGGCCTGCCGGTGGTGAACAGGGCGTCGAACTCGGCGTCCGGCAGGCCGTGCGGGTGCTCCGACGGCGGTTGCAGCCGCATCAGGTCCACCACGTTGACGACGCGCACCTTCAGCTCGGGCAGGTGCTCGCGCAGGATGGCCGCGGCGGCCAGCGTCTCCAGGGTGGGCACGTCGCCCGCGCAGGCCAGCACGACGTCCGGCTCGGCCCCCTCGTCCGAGGACGCCCAGGGCAGGACGCCGAGGCCGCGGGTGCAGTGGGCGACGGCCTCGTCCATGGTGAACAGGTCCAGCACCGGCTGCTTGCCCGCCACGATCACGTTGACGTAGTCGCGCGAGCGCAGGCAGTGGTCGGCCACCGACAGCAGGGTGTTGGCGTCCGGCGGCAGGTAGACCCGCACGACCTCGGCCTTCTTGTTGACCACGACGTCGAGGAAGCCGGGGTCCTGGTGGCTGAAGCCGTTGTGGTCCTGCCGCCACACGTGCGACGACAGCAGGTAGTTGAGCGAGGCGACGGGCCGCCGCCACGGGATCCTCTTCGCCGACTGCAGCCACTTGGCGTGCTGGTTGAACATGGCGTCGATGATGTGGATGAACGCCTCGTAGCAGTTGAACAGGCCGTGCCGGCCGGTCAGCAGGTAGCCCTCCAGCCAGCCCTGGCACAGGTGCTCGCTGAGCACCTCCATCACCCGGCCGCCCGGGGCCAGGTTCTCGTCCGTGGGCTCGACCTCGGCGTTCCAGGCCCGCGTGGTCGTCTCGAAGACGGCCTGCAGCCGGTTGGAGGCGGTCTCGTCCGGGCCCATCAGCCGGAAGTCGTGCGGGTTGGCGGCGATCACGTCCCGCAGGAAGGCGCCCAGCACCCGGGTCGGCTCGGTCGACTGCGCCGCGGGCGACTTGACCTCCACCGCGTGGTCGCGGAAGTCGGGCAGCGCCAGCGGGCGCAGCAGCTCGCCGCCGTTGGCGTGCGGGTTCGCGCTCATCCGCAGCGGCCCCTCGGGGACCGTCCCCAGCAGGACGGGCGCCGGGCGGCCCGCGGCGTCGAACAGCTCCTGCGGCCGGTACGAGCGCATCCACTCCTCCAGCATGGCCAGGTGCGCCGGGTTGTCGCGGACGCCCGACAGCGGCACCTGGTGGGCCCGCCAGGTGCCCTCGACCGGCTTGCCGTCCACCTCGCGCGGGCCGGTCCAGCCCTTCGGCGTGCGCAGGACGATCATGGGGAGGCGCTCCAGACGGCCCTCCTTGTAGGCGGCGATCTCGTCGAAGACGGTGTCGAGCGTGCGCGCCATCTCCTCGTGGTCGGGGCCGACGAGGTGCGGGCGGTACCCGTACCCTTCCATGAGCTTGACCAGGTCGTCCTGCGGGATGCGGGCCAGCACGGTCGGGTTGGCGATCTTGTAGCCGTTCAGGTGCAGGATCGGCAGGACGACGCCGTCGCGGTAGGGGTCCAGCAGCTTGTTGGAGTGCCAGCTCGCGGCCAGCGGGCCGGTCTCGGCCTCGCCGTCGCCGACGACGCAGGCGACCACCAGGCGCGGGTTGTCGAAGGCCGCGCCGAACGCGTGCGCGAGCGAGTAACCCAGCTCGCCGCCCTCGTGGATGGAGCCGGGCGTCTCGGGCGCGACGTGGCTGGGGATGCCGCCGGGGAAGGAGAACTGCCGGAACAGCCGCCGCATCCCGGCGGCGTCCTGGGAGACCTCGGGGTACTTCTCCGAGTAGGAGCCCTCCAGCCAGGCGTGCGCGACGGCGGCGGGCCCGCCGTGGCCGGGACCGGCGATGTAGATCATGTCCTGCCGGCGTTCGGCGATGATCCGGTTGAGGTGGGCGAAGCAGAAGTTCAGCCCAGGGGTGGTGCCCCAGTGGCCGAGCAGCCGCGGCTTGACGTGCTCGGGGCGCAGCGGTTCGGTGAGCAGCGGGTTGTCCAGCAGGTAGATCTGCCCGACGGACAGGTAGTTCGCCGCGCGCCAGTAGGCATCGATGTGCTGCATCGTCGTCATGATGACGATGATTTCCCGATGCGCTTCCGCGCCCTAGGGACCTTGGTCCCCTTCTCGGGGGGCGGAGGGCGGACGTCCGGCGGCGAGGGCGGCGGCCACCGTGCTGAACCGGTGGGCCCTGCGGTGCGTCGGGTGGGCGGCGGTGCGCCCGCCGCCGGCCAGGGTCTCCGGGGCGGCCCGGTAGAAACGGCGCTTGGCCAGCTCGACGAGGGCCAGGTAGGCGACCACCATCAGGCCCAGCACCGCGAAGAACGGGCCGGGCAGCGGCTGGAAGCCCAGGGCGCCGGCGAGCGGGGTGACCGGGATGACCGCGCCGAGTACCACGACGCTCAGGGCGGCGACCGTCAGGGGCAGGCTCGGACGACTGCGGAAGAACGGCACCCGCCTGGTCCTGATCGCGAAGACCACCAGTACCTGCGTGGCCAGGGACTCGACGAACCAGCCGGTGCGGAACAGCGGCGGCCCGGCGTGCAGGACGCCGAGCATGACGGCGAAGGTGGCGAAGTCGAACAGCGAGCTGACCGGCCCGAAGAACAACATGAACCGCCGGATCGACGCCACGTCCCACCGGGACGGGCGCCGCAGTTGCTCGGGATCGACGTTGTCGGTCGGGATGGCGAGCTGGCTGGAGTCGTAGAGCAGGTTGTTGAGCAGGATCTGGGACGGCAGCATCGGCAGGAACGGCAGGAACGCCGAGGCCGCGGCGGCGGAGAACATGTTGCCGAAGTTGCTGGACGTCCCCATCAGCACGTACTTCATGGTGTTGGCGAAGATCTGCCGGCCCTGGATGACGCCGTCGGCCAGGATGGCGAGGTCCTTCTCCAGCAGCAGCACGTCGGCGGCGTCCTTGGCGACGTCGGTGGCCGCGTCGACGGAGATGCCCACGTCGGCGGCGTGCAGCGCGAGCGCGTCGTTGACGCCGTCGCCGAGGAAGGCCACGTCCAGGCCGTTGCGCCGCTGGGCCCGCACGATGCGCGCCTTGTGCTCGGGGCTGACCCGGGCGAACACGACGGCCTGCTCGATGAGCGCGGCCAGCCGGGAGTCGTCGGCGGCCTCGACGTCCTGGCCGGTCAGCACCCGCCCGCCGGGCAGGCCGAGATCGGCGCACAGCTTGGCCGCGACCGCGGGGTTGTCCCCGGTGAGCACCTTGACGGTGATGCCGAGGCCGGCCAGGCGGCGCAGCGCCTGCTCGGCGCCGGCCTTGGGCGGGTCGAGGAAGACCAGCAGGCCGCGGAAGGCGAGGTCGTGCTCGTCGGCCTGGCTGAGGGTCGTCCGGCGGGCGGCCTCGCCGGTCAGCCGCCGGGTGGCCACCGCCACCACCCGGTTGCCGGCGGCGAACTCGGCCTCCAGCACGGCCCTGGCCCGGTCGGCGACCGGGGTGCAGCGCGCCAGCACGGCCTCCGGAGCGCCCTTGGTGACGATCATCCGGCCGTCGTCGTCCTCGACCAGGACGGAGGCGGTTCTGCGTTCGTGGTCGAAGGGCACGACGGCCAGGCGCCGGCCGGGCGGCCCGGGCCGGAGCGCGGCGGCGGCGGGCGCGTCCCACAGGGCGACGTCCAGGGGGTTGCCGCTCGCCGAGCGGCCCGGTTCCCCGTCCCGGCCGCTGACGACGGCCTCGTTGCAGAGCAGGCCCAGCTCCAGAACGCGGTCGTCGGGGCTGCCGTCCGGCCCGAGTGAGCGCGCGAAGCTGATCCGCCCCTCGGTCAGGGTTCCGGTCTTGTCGGTGAACAGCACGTCGATGTCGCCCAGGTCCTCGATGCAGACCAGCCGCTTGACCAGCACCCGGTGCCGGGCCAGCCGGTGGGTGCCGGCGGCCAGGCTGGTCGAGACCACGGCGGGCAGGAGCTGCGGGGAGATGCCGACGGCGATCGCCAGCGAGAACAGCAGCGCGTCCAGCACCGGGCGGTGCAGCACGAGGTTGACGACGAAGATCCCGGCGGTGAGCGCGGCGGCGACGCGCACCAGCAGCATGGAGAACCGGCGCAGCCCGATCTGGAACTCGGTGTCCGGATGGCGGTCGCCGAGCCGGAGCGCGATGCGCCCGAACTCGGTCCGTCCGGCCGTGGCCACCACCACGCCGGCGCCGGACCCGGCGTGCACGACGGTGCCCATCAGCGCGCAGCTGGCCAGCTCGGCCAGCGCGCGGTCCGGTCCGACGGGCTCGACGGCCTTGGCCACGGGCAGCGACTCGCCGGTCAGCACCGACTCCTCGCACTCCAGCCCCGCCGACGACACCAGCCGCAGATCGGCCGGGACGATGTCGCCCAGCCGCAGCGTGACGACGTCGCCCGGGACCAGCGTGACCACGTCCACCAGCCGGGGACCGCCGTCCCGCAGGGCCAGGCAGCGGTGCCGGATCTGGGAGTGCAGCGCCTCGGCGGCCTTCTCCGCCCGGTACTCGTTGAAGAAGCCCAGCCCGACCGACACCGTCAGGATCACGCCGATGATGATCGCGTCCGTCGGCTCGCCGAGGAAGAACGACGCGGCGGCGGTGACCGCCAGCAGGATCAGCAGGGGCGAGCGCAGCTGGCGGGCCAGCACCGCGATCCGCCGGGCCCGGTGGGTGCGCAGGGAGTTGGGGCCGACGGCGGCCAGGCGGCGCTCCGCCTCGGCCTGGCTCAGGCCGCCGCCGGTGCCGCCCAGCCGGGCCATGACGTCGTCGACCGGCAGCGCGGCCGCGACCGCGACGTCCAGTGCGCCCTCTCCGGTCATGTCACTGTCCGAGCCGTCCCGCCCGGCCTCCCCCTGGTTCTGGTAACCGGCCCGTCGCCAAGACAAAGGCAAAGGCGCTCCACGCCCGTCCCAACGCCCGTCCCGACGCCCGCGCCGACGCGGCGACGTGCCGTCAGTCCCGCGGCCGGACGACCGCCACCGGGCAGCGGGCGTGGTGCAGCACGCCGCGGCTGACCGACCCGAGCAGCGCCGACCCCAGCCCGCCGCGCCCGTGCGACCCCACCACCAGCAGGTCGGCGTGGTCGGAGGCCGCGCTGAGCGCGTCCACGGGGTGCGCCGACGGCGTCTCCCGCACGACGACGACCTCGGGGTGGTCGGCGGCGAACACGTTCACCCGATCGTCGATGACCTGCTGCTGTGCGGCGCGGACCTCGTCCATGGCGTAGGCGGCCTCCGGCGCGAACGCGTGCACGGGCAGCTGCCAGGCGTGCAGCACCCGCAGCGTGGCGGCCCGCAGCCGGGCCTGCTCGAAGGCGTGGGCCAGGGCGGGCTCGCACTCCGGCGAGTCGTCCACCCCGGCCACCACCTCGCCGCGCACCTGCCGCCGGTCGCCGCGGACCACCACGACGGGGCAGCGGGCGTGCCCGGCGACGTGCGTGCTGACCGAGCCCAGCAGCGCGCCGGCGAACCCGCCGAGGCCGCGGCCGCCGAGCACGATCTCGGCGGCCTCCTTCTCCTGCCCACGCAGTACGACGGCCGGCAGGCCCTCGACGTCCTGCGTCGCGACCTCGACGGACGGCTGCCGTTCCCGGGCCAGCGCCTCGGCCTCCCGCAGGATCCGCTCGCCCTCCTCCGCCGGCAGGTCGGGCGCCCAGCCCGGGGAGAACCGGTGGATCTGGTACGGCGTGCGGTCCACGGCGTGCACGATCCGCAGCGGCAGCCGCATGCGGAAGGCGTCGTCCGCGGCCCATGCGACGGCGGCGCGCGAGGCCACCGAGCCGTCGGCTCCAACAACGATCATGACGTTCCCTCCTTCGTCACCTCCCATGAGACCCGGCCTCCCGCCGTCCCTCGCAGAGCCGAAGGTCGGCCGGGCCAGGGCCGAAGGGCCTTCCCCGATGCCGTCCGGCGAACGCGGGCGGCCGCGGCGGCGTCCCCCCGTCCGTCGCCGCGGCCTGCACCACGACCACGGGACACGGCGGCAGCCGCAGGCACGACAGCAGCACCGCGCCCAGCCGCCCGTCCCCGGCGGGCCGCGCGGCCGAACCGAGCACCAGCAGGCCGGCCCCGCGCGCCTGGTCCGCGAGCGCCGTCTCCGGACGGCCCCGCACGAGCCGCGCCTCGACGGCGACGCCGGGGAACCGGTCCACGACCAGGGCCACCGCCTGATCGAGCACGGCGCTCGCGCGCGCCTCCTCGAACCCGGCGGGCCGGGGCGGGCAGGGCGCGTACGGCGCCCTGTGCTCGATCGAAGGCTCCCAGGCGTGCACCACGACCAGCCGCGCCCCGCGACGGGCCGCCTCGTCGGCGGCCCACAGCAGCGCGGCCGCGCAGTCCTCGGTGCCGTCGGTCCCGGCCACGATCAGGCGAATGCTCATATCTCCACGATCCGCCCGCGCGACCGGGGCGGAACAGTGCCGAAAGCCCCGCTTGCGATGACTTTCGGCCCTGCCGCCGTCCGGCCGGTCTCCGGAGGCTGGAGGGGCGGGGAGACCCGCACGTTTACCGCCCTGAGCAGGGCGAAGACTAGATCCTGAAGACACCTCGCAGCGACTCCGCCGGCCCGAGGGCCACGGCGGGCAGGAAGGACACCCACGTGACGCCCTCGTCCTCTGGCCTGTCGTCGGCTGGCCTGTCGTCGGCGGAGGCAGCCGTCCGCCTGGAACGCGACGGCCCCAACCTGCTCCCGCGCAAACCGCCCACCCCGCTGTGGCGGCGCGTCGTCACCCAGCTCCGCGATCCGCTGATCATCGTGCTGCTGATCGCGGCGGCGCTGACCGTCGGCACCGGCGACTGGACGGACGCCGCGGTGATCGCGCTGGTCATCGTGGTCAACACGGCCGTCGGCGTGACGCAGGAGGTGCGCGCCGACCGCGCCATCACGGCCCTGGCCGAGCTGGTCACCCCGGAGGCCCGCGTGGTGCGCGACGGCCACCAGCGGCAGGTCCCCGCCGGTGACGTCGTGGTCGGAGATCTGCTGGTGCTCGCCGAGGGCGACATCGTCCCGGCCGACGCCGAGCTGGTGGAGTCGGCGGCGCTGCTGGTCGACGAGTCGGCGCTGACGGGCGAGTCGGTCCCGGTGGACAAGGACGCGGGCGCGGCGGTCTCCTCGGGCACCGTCGTGGCGCGCGGCAGGGGCCGGGCGGTGGTCACCGCGATCGGCGCGGCGAGCGCGAGCGGGCGCATCGCCTCGCTCATGGTCAAGGGCGCCGGGCTCACGCCGCTGCAGCGCCGCCTGGTCGGGGTCGGACGGCTGCTGGCCGGTGTCGCGGTGCTGCTGTCGGCGCTGGTGCTGGTCCTGGGCCTGGTCCGCGGCCAGCCGGTCGAGCTGATGGTGGTGACCGCGATCAGCCTGGTGGTCGCCGCCGTGCCCGAGTCGCTGCCCGCGGTCGTGACCCTGAGCCTGGCCCTGGGCGCCCGCCGGATGGCGGCCCGTGACGCGCTCGTCCGCAACCTGCCCGCCGTGGAGACGCTGGGCTCGGTGACCGTGCTCGCCACCGACAAGACGGGCACCCTCACCGAGGGCCGGATGGTCGCCCGGCACCTGTGGACCCCGGCGGCCGAGGCCGCGGTCGCCGGCTCCGGCTACGCGCCCGACGGCGGGCTCGCCACCGGCCGGGACCCGGACGAGTTCGCCGAGCTGCTGACCGCCGCGGCGCTGTGCAACGACGCCCGCCTGCGCCCGCCCCAGGAGAACGGGGAGGAATGGACGGCGCTGGGCGACCCCACCGAGGCCGCGCTGCTGGCCGCCGCCGCCCGGCTCGGCCTCGACCGCGCGGACCTCCAGGAACGGTTCCCCAGAATCGCCGAACTGCCCTTCGACAGCGACCGCAAGCGGATGAGCACGGTGCACCTGCTGCCGGGCGGCGGCGTCCGCCTGATCTGCAAGGGCGCCCCGGAAGCGCTGCTGCGCCCGGACGTGCTGACCGGCGACCCGGAGCTGCCGGCCCGCGCCGCCGAACGCGCCGACCGCTTCGCCCGGGACGGCTACCGCGTGCTGGCGGTCGCGGCCGCCGACCTCGACGCCGTCCCGCATCCCGTGCGGGAGGACGGGCTGAGGCTGCTCGGGCTCGTCGCGATCCTCGACCCGCCGCGCGCGGCGGCGGCCGCGGCCGTGGCCGACTGCGCGCGGGCCGGCATCAGGACGGTCCTCATCACCGGCGACCATCCGGGCACCGCCCGCGCGGTCGCCGCCGACCTGGGCATCATCGGCGCCGCCGACCGGGTCGTCGACTGCCGGGAGCCCGGCGCGCTCGCCGCGGGCCCGGCCGGCGTCTACGCGCGGGCCACCCCCGAGCAGAAGCTCGACATCATCGAGGGCCTGCGCGGCCGGGGCGAGGTCCTGGCGATGACCGGCGACGGCGTCAACGACGGCCCGGCGCTGCGCCGCGCCGACATCGGGGTGGCCATGGGCAGGCGCGGCACCGAGGTCGCCCGGCAGGCCGCCGACCTCGTGCTCGCCGACGACAACCTGGACACCGTCGTGGCGGCCGTCGAGGAGGGCCGCCGGGTCTACGCCAACATCCGCCGGTTCCTGGTCTACGGCCTGTCGGGCGGCGCGGCGGAGATCGCGGTGATGGTGCTGGGCCCGTTCCTCGGGTTGCCGCTGCCGCTGCTGCCCGCGCAGATCCTGTGGATCAACCTGCTCACCCACGGCCTGCCCGGCGTGGCGCTGGGCGGGGAGCCGACGGTGCCGGGAACCATGTCGCAGCCGCCGCGTCCGCCGGGTCAGAGCATCATGGGGGCGGGCCTGTGGCAGCGGGTCGTCCGCATCGCCGTGGTGCTCACGGCCGTCACCCTGGGCGTCGCCGTCTGGGGGTCGATGACCGGGCGGCCCTGGCAGAGCATGGCCTTCTTCGCCCTCGGCGCCACCCAGCTCGGCGTGGCGCTGGGCACCCGGACCCGCCCCGGCACCCTGGCCAACCCGATGCTGCTGCTCGCCGTGGGCGGCGCGTTCGTCCTGCAGCTGGCCGGGATCTACCTGCCGCCGCTGCGCGAGCTGCTCGGCACCCGGCCGCTGTCGCCGGGGGATCTGCTGGTCGTCGTCGCGCTGTCCACGCTGGGCTACGCCGCCGCCCGCCTGGACCGGATCCTGCACCCGTCCCCGACGCCCGCGCAGGACTGAGAACGGCGCGCGGCGGAAACCGCCGGGCGCCGTTCTCAGCGGGCCGTCAGGACGCGGGGACCGGGAAGGACGCCGCCAGGCTCTCGCCCCACTGCCTGGCCCGCTCCAGTTCGCCCGGCACCAGCGGCCCCTGCGTCCCGGTCACGTAGAAGCTGCACGGCGGCACGGCGAGCCGCACGCCGAGGCGGCGCAGCCGCTTGGCGACCGCCCGGCCCGCCGAGCCCGGCAGGCGGGGCTTGGCCACGCGGGTGTCGAACGCCGCCGAGCAGAGCCCGGCCGACGACGTGCTGAGCGTGGCCAGCCACTCGCGCACGCCCCTGCCGCGCGACACCAGCGGCCCGGCCGCCTGCTGGGCGGCCGACTCGCGGGTTGAGGCCCGGCTCATGGAGAAGGCGTGCGTCGGGCCGCCCACCACCAGGAGGGTGACCTCGTCCCCCACGTGCGCGGGGGCCGAGCCGACCTCCGCCACCTCGGCCCGCATCCGGGTGGCCAGCCCTTCGGCCACGGCCTGGGCGATCCGCTCGGTGTTGCCGTACATGGACTCGTAGACGACCAGGGCCTTCATCTCACGCCTCCCGCCGTTCCGGCAGGATGGGTTCGAGGTGGAACATCCCGGTCACCACCTCGCTCGGCTCGGGCCGCGGCTCGATCCGTCCGGCGACCGCCGACAGGACGTCCCGGGCGGTGATCAGGCCCACCAGGCCGTCGTCGGACAGCACGGGCACGGCGTCCACGTCGGCGTCCAGCATGGCGGCGGCGACCCTGCTCAGCGGGGTGTCCGGCCCCACCCGGGGCGTGCGCGCGCCGCCGAGCAGGTCCCGCACCTCGCGGCCGGCCTGCTCCTGCGGCCCGCCGGACCAGGACGCGGCCAGGCACTCCCTGGTCAGGATGCCCAGCAGCCGCCCTCCGTCGAGGACCGGCAGGTGGTGCACGCCGGCCCGGCGCATCAGCTCCCAGGCCATCAGCGGCGACTCCTCGGCCTTGACGGCCACCAGGACCCGGCTCATGACCTGTCCCGCCGTCGGCGACCCGTTCATGACCTGCCCAGCCGTCGGTGACCCGTTCATGACCGCTCCTCCGCGTCCGGCCGGACCACGGCGACCGGGCAGGTCACGTGGTGCAGCACGCCGTGGCTGACCGAGCCGAGCACGGCGGAGGCGAACCCGCCCCGGCCGCGCGAGCCCACGACGACCAGGTCGGCCGATCCGGCCGCCTGCGTCAGGGCGGTGACCGGGTGGGCGCACGGCTGCTCGTCGGTGATCACCAGGTCCGGGTTGGCCTCCCGCCAGGGCACGACCCGCTCGCGCGCCGCGCCGGTCTCCTCGCGCATCAGGTCCTCGATCAGGCTGTTGTACGTGACCGCGTAAGGGGAGAAGACGGGCATCTGCCAGGCCGAGACCACGTGCAGCCGGGCGCCGCGGGCCCTGGCCTGCTCGACGGCGTACTCCATGGCCGCCTGCGCGTCCCGCGACCCGTCGTAGCCCACCACCACCCTGCCGTGCTCGGCGGGGGCGGCGGGGGCGCGGACGACCACGACCGGCCCGGACGCGTGCCCGGCCACCGCCAGGCTCACCGAGCCGACCGTCATCCCGGCGAACCCGCCGAGCCCCCGGCTGCCCAGCACCACTCCGCCGGCCGTCGCCGACTCGCGGATCAGCTCCCCGGCCACGTTCCCGGACAGCAGCTCCGTCGTCACCTTGACGTCGCCGGCCAGCGCGCGGGCCCGGTCGGCGGCCTCCTCCAGCAGGCGGGCGCAGTGCTCGGCGTTCGCTTCGTGCAGCCACTGCGGGCCGACGTGCACGAGACGCAGGTCCAGGCCCCGCCGCCGCGCGTCGGCGGCCGCCCATTCCACCGCTCCGGTCGCCGGGACGGACCCGTCCACACCGACGACGATGTGAGTGCTCATCGCGCATCTCCTTCACCGGTCGAAGCTCTCACCCTCAGGCTCCTACGGGCGGCGGCGCGGCGCCGGAGGAGGAAGTCCCGCCCGGCAGGGCCGTTGGTCCTCATCGGCGTCGCGGGGAGAAGATCTGGCACCATCCGGTCACGCCATCGGCTCACCCTCCCCACGCTCTGTAGTGTCGATGAGCGCCCCCTCCTCGCGCAGTAGCCCGCTCAACGTGAGGACGTCCTCATGACCGAAGAAGCGGTTCCCCCCGTCGCAGCGCCCGCCGCTCCCGCCCGCACCGGCGACCTGCTGGAAAAACCCCAGCTGGCGGAGATGTTCGCCCTGGCCAAGAAGCTGGACGGCACCTGGCCGGTCTTCGCTCGGAGCCTGGATCCCGCCGACGACCCGGCGCTCCTGCGCGGCCGCTACCGGGCGGTGGCCGCGTCCACCGCCCGCTGGTCGGTGCGGCGCAAGCACGTCGAGGACTGCGTGAGCGCCTGGGTCCTGCTGCCCATGCTCGGCGCGGCCGTCGTCTTCGTGGGGTCGGTGTTCTCCGTCACCTCCGTGCAGAAGATCTTCTTGGCCGTCGTGGGTCTCACGGTCTTCATCTGGGTCTCCGTCTGGATCGAGATCCGGCGGCATCGCCCGCTCTTCCGCTACCTCCTCGACCCGCTGATCACCATGCTGGGAATCGGCTGCTTCCCGGCCGCCCTGTACCTCCGCCACGCCACCGGCCCGGCGTGGGCGGTCGACCTGGCGAGCCGGGGATGGATGCCGATCCCCCAGAGCATCGGCACCGTCTGCTGTGCCCTGGTTCTCGGGATGATCCCGGTCAAGGTGGTGATGTGGCAGTGGGACCGCGAGTCCCGCGCCTCGCCCACCGAGCCGCTCTTCGAGCAGCTGGCGGCCATCCTGGACCGCGCCGAACCCGACCGCCGCCCGGGGCGGGACGCCGCTGACCAGGGCCGTGGTCCGCGCCCGCGCGGTCGAGGCGTCCAGGGCCGTCATCGACCTCCAGTTGTGGGTGGCGCTGCCGTCCCCGACCGCCTACGACGACCTCCGCACCCGCGTCGCCGAGCTGACCCGCACGGTCATCACGGGCGAGTACGACCGGCTCCCCACCCGCGACACCACCCCCGAGGAGACCCGCCGGACGTGGCACGCCCGCGTCCTGGAGACCGTCCGGGCCCTGGTCATCGCCCTGCTGCCGGTGGCCGGCCTGGTGGCCGCCGACCGGCTGGGCCTCAGGCTCCCGGCCCCCTTCGACGACGGCGCCATGATCGCCGTCGTGGCCTGGGCCGTCGTGCTCCTCCTGGGGTTCCTCGACCCGAACTTCGCCTCCCACCTGGCCGCCGCCCGTGACCTGACCACGCTCCCGACGTTCAACCGGAACACGGACAAAGGCGCGTAGCGCGGCCCGGTCCCGTCAGGAGGACGTCAGCCGCGCGAGCGTCTGGTGGGCGATCTCCCACTCCTCGTCGGTGGGGATGACGAGCACGGGCACCTCGGCGCCGGGCACGGACACCGCGCGCTCGCCGGACGCCCCCGCGGCGTTGAGCACGGGGTCCACCGCGATGCCGAGCCGCTCCAGCCCCGCCAGGCAGGCGGCGCGGGTGGCGGCGTCGTGCTCGCCGACGCCGCCGGTGAGCACGATCGCGTCCACCCGGCAGCCGAGCAGCGCGTGGTAGGCGCCGACGTACTTGCGGATGCGCCGGGTGTAGATCTCCAGGGCCAGCCTGGCCTCGTCGTCGTCGCGGGCGCGTACCTGGCGCATGTCGCCGGACCCGGTGAGCGCGAGCAGGCCGCCGCGGTGGCTGAGCTCGTGCTCCACCTGCTGGGCGTCCAGGCCGCCGGTGCGGGCCAGGTACGCGGCCAACGCCGGGTCGACGTCGCCCGAGCGGGTGCCCATGACCAGCCCTTCCAGCGGCGTCATGCCCATGGAGGTGTCGACGCTGCGCCCGCCGGAGATCGCGGTGGCGCTGGCGCCGTTGCCGAGGTGGAGCACGATCAGGTTGAGCCCGGCCAGGTCGCGGCCCAGGACGGCGGCGGCGCGGCGGGAGACGTACGCGCACGAGGTGCCGTGGAAGCCGAAGCGCCGCACGCCCTGCGCCCGCCACTCGCGCGGCACCGCGTACGTGTACGCCTCGGGCGGCAGCGTGCGGTGGAACGCGGTGTCGAACACGGCCACCTGCGGCACGTCCGGGAACACCTTGAGCGCCAGCCGGATACCGGTCAGGTTGACCGGGTTGTGCAGGGGCGCGAGCGGGGCCAGCTCCTCGATCGCGGCGATGACGTCGTCGTCGATGAGCACCGCGTCGGTGAACCGGGTGCCGCCGTGCACCACCCGGTGCCCGACCGCGACCGGCGCCGGCTCCGGCCCGGCGGCGGCGAACGCCGCCAGCATCGCCTCCAGCCCGTCCCCGTGGCCGGGGAAGGGACGTTCCCGGACGTACGGCGGCCCGTCCCCGCCGTGGTGCGTGATCCGCCCGCGGTCCTCGCCGATGCGCTCGACCAGCCCTCGGGCGGCGCGCTCGCGGGTGTGCGGATCGACGAGCTCGTACTTGATGGAGGAGGATCCCGTGTTCAGCACGAGAATGGGGTCGGCCATGCCCATGACCCTAAGTCCGTTCCGGGGGTCGGGTGGCGGCACGGATCTCGTTCGGGACTTCCGGCCCTACCGGCCCGGCCGCGTCCCGCGTTGTGATGGGAGAGCCACGAGGCCGCCACCCCGGGCGGAGCGGGCCGTGGGACGACCGTCGTGGCAAGCTGACCTGGAAGACCGACGACTGCGAGTGGGAGGCCAGACAGCGATGCTCGTCCGCGAGGTCATGAGCGGCCCGGCCGTCACCGTCCGCGACACCGATCCGGTGCGGCGGGCCGTGCGGGTCCTGCACGGCCACGACATCACCGCCGCGCCCGTCGTCGGCGACGACGGCCGGCTCGTCGGCGTGGTCAGCGAACTGGACCTGCTGCGGGGGGAGTTCGAGCCCGATCCCCGCGCGACCGTCCGCCCGGCCGCGCCGGCCGACGAGCCGCCGCCCCGCCAGGTCATGGACGTCATGAGCCGCGACGTCGTCACGGTCACCGAGACCACCGACGTCACCGTCGCCATCGATCTGATGGTCCGCGAGCGGGTCAAGAGCCTGCCCGTCGTGACCGGCGGCCGGATCGCCGGGATGGTCAGCCGCCGCGACCTGCTGGCCATGCTCGCCCGCCCCGACGAAGACCTGCGCCAGGCGGTCGAGGCCGCGCTGCGCGAGCAGTACCCGGCGGGCCCCAGCTGGGACGTCGCCGTCCGCGACGGCGTGGCCGAGCTGCGCGGGCCGTCCCGGCAGCAGGCCGACCACATCGCCGGCGTGCTGGCCCGCACGGTGCCCGGCGTCGTCCGGGTCAGACATGTCCGGCCGTCACCGTGAAGACAGAACCGAAAGATCACCCGGCCGCCGCCAGTTCAGGACGCCACCCCTGCAAGGGACTCGGTGGCCTGCTCGGGATGGGGGTCTCCGTCGTACGGCCGCCAGTCGAGCGGCGGTCGGCTTCTGCGGAGGGCGCGGCGGGCCGCCCGGGGCTGTGATCCGGGTCGTTTGTGTCCGCCCCAGGGGCAGGGTCCATACTCGGGCGGTGTCCGATCTGATGACCACTGGACAGTTCGCCGCGCGGTCCAACCTGACGCTCAAGGCGTTGCGGCTCTACGACGCCAAGGGGCTGCTGCCGCCCGCCGAGGTCGATCCCCGCACCGGTTTCCGCCGTTACGGCCGGGCGCAGCTCGCCGTGGCCCGGCGCATCACGCTGCTGCGCGCCATCGACATGCCGCTCGCCGAGGTCGGCAGGGTGCTGGGGCTGGACGGCCCCGCGGCGGTCGAGGCCATCGCGAAGCACTGGAGTCACCGCGAGGAGCAGTGGCGGGCACGTCAGTCGCTGCTGGCCTACATCCGGCAGGTCTTCCTGGAGGAGGCGATCCCCGCGTACGAGGTGCGCCTGCGGGACGTGCCAGAGCAGCGCGTGATCTTCATCCACGGCCATGCGCGCGCCTCCGGCCTGGCGGACTTCATCACGGACGCCTCGGCCGCGCTCTTCGCCCACCTGGGGGCGGCCGGCGGCTGCCTGTCCGGGCCGCCGTTCGCCGTCTTCCACGGCACGGTGGGCGAGGACTCGAACGGCCCGGTGGAGGTGTGCCTGCCGACCGGGAGCCCGATCGAGCCCGCCGGCCGGATCGGCGTCCGGCTGGAGCCGTCCCACCGGACCGCGTACGTCGAGGTCAGCAAGGAGCGGTCGCACTACCCGGCGATCCTGCCGGCGTACGACACGCTCAAAGCCTGGCTGGACGACCACGGGCTGGCCCCGGCGCTGTCCATGCGCGAGATCTACCACCCGAACCGGGAGACGGCGGCCCCGGCGGAACACGTCACCGACGTCGCGGCCCCGTTCGCGCCGCCCTCCTGAGCGACGGCCCTCGGCACGGCTCGGGCCGCGCCGCGTGGCCGACGGCTTCCAGGCACAGCCCGGACTGCGTCCCCGTGATGGTGCAGTCGGAGTTTCGCTCATGGTTCCGCCTGTTCGTGTGTTAACGCTAACAAGTCGCGGTGCCGGCGCGACGGAGCAAATACGAGCCGGGCGACCCCGTCAAGAGCCCCCGAAGCCCGAAGCGGCCGAAACGCGCTCCCACCTCGGACCGGCCGCCGCCCGTCCCCGTGAAACTTTCACGACCCGTCGGCCGAAAACTTTCGACAGGTAGCGGCCCTGGATGACATGCCAGCACAAGCAAGACGGCTCCGAAAGTTTTACCCGAATCTTGACAACTTTCGGCGAGATCCACACACTGAGTGCCCGAGCCCGGCTCTCCCATCCGCTCCCGAACGCCCTGGGCGCACCCCTCCGAAGTGCGTCCGCACGACCTTCCCCCCATGATTCGCGTACGGAGGCTCCAGCATGCGTGTCAACGCCATGTCCCCACCGACCGCCGGACGGCCGCCCGGCGCGCGCCGCCGGGCGCTGATCACCGGCGCACTCGGCGCGCTCGGCCTGCTCACGGCCCTGGCGACGGCGATTCCGGCCGATGCCGCGGCGAGCACGCTCGGCGCGGCCGCCGCGCAGAGCGGCCGCTACTTCGGCACCGCCATCGCCGCGGGCAAACTCGGCGACTCCGCCTACACGACGATCGCCAACCGCGAGTTCACCATGGTGACGGCCGAGAACGAGATGAAGATCGACGCCACCGAGCCCAACCGGGGGCAGTTCACCTTCACCAACGGCGACCGGGTCTACAACTGGGCCGTGCAGAACGGCAAGCGGGTACGCGGCCACACCCTGGCCTGGCACTCCCAGCAGCCCGGCTGGATGCAGTCGTTGTCGGGCAGCTCGCTGCGCCAGGCGATGATCGACCACATCAACGGCGTCATGTCCCACTACAAGGGCAAGATCTACGCCTGGGACGTGGTCAACGAGGCCTACGCCGACAGCGGCGGCGGCCGGCGCGACTCCAACCTCCAGCGCACCGGCAACGACTGGATCGAGGTGGCCTTCCGCACCGCGCGCGCCGCCGACCCGGCCGCCAAGCTGTGCTACAACGACTACAACATCGACAACTGGACCTGGGCCAAGACGCAGGGCGTCTACAACATGGTCAAGGACTTCAAGGCCCGGGGCGTGCCGATCGACTGCGTCGGCCTGCAGTCGCACTTCAACGGCAACAGCCCGTACAACAGCAACTACCGCACGACCATCCAGAGCTTCGCCGCGCTCGGCGTGGACGTGCAGATCACCGAGCTGGACATCCAGGGCGGCTCGGCCACCACGTACGCCAGCGTCGTCAACGACTGCCTGGCGGTGCCGCGGTGCACCGGCGTCACCACCTGGGGCGTTCGCGACACCGACTCCTGGCTCGGCGCCGGCGCCACCGCGCTGCTCTTCGACGGCAACGGCAACAAGAAGGCCGCCTACACGGCCGTGCTCAACGCGCTGAACGGCGGCGGCACGTCGCCGCCGCCCGGCGGCGGCGACGCGGGGCAGATCAGGAGCACGGCCGCCGGCCGCTGCGTCGACGTGCCCGGCTCCAGCACCACCGACGGCACGGCCGTCCAGCTCTGGGACTGCAACGGTCAGAGCAACCAGCAGTGGACGCGGACCTCGGCAGGGGAGCTGAAGGTGTACGGCAACAAGTGCCTGGACGCCGGAGGAACGGGCAACGGCGCCAAGATCCAGATCTACTCCTGCTGGGGCGGCGACAACCAGAAATGGCGCGTCAACACCGACGGCACGATCGTGGGCGTGCAGTCCGGACTGTGCCTGGACGCCGTGGGCGGCGGCACCGGCAACGGCACGGGGCTGCAGCTGTACACCTGCTGGGGCGGCAGCAACCAGAAGTGGACCTACAACGCGGGCGCCGCGTGAGCGTCGCCGGCCCGTCGCGCCGGGGCCCGGCGCCCCGGCGCGACCTCGCCCGCTGACCACCCCTCCCCCGGCCCGGCGAGGCCGGGGGAGCGGTCCCGGGTGACGCCCGTGAAACTTTCATGGTGACGGGCCGTCTCCGCGGAGAGAGAACTCCAGGCGGGCAGGCACCCACAGGACGAAGCCCAGCTCGGCCGGCAATCCCCTCATTGACACCGGAACGGACCGTCGGTTGTACTCCCTCACTACGGAGTAGTCCCATCGGCAAGGCGATGTTAACGCTAACACCCCTCTCCAGCCAAGGAGCCCCGATATGTCACAACCGCCGGCACGGGACACGACGGTGACCCGATCGGCCAGTTGTTAGCGCTAACAGAACCCGCCGAAAGACCAGGCAACGGCCCTTCGAAGGCCCTGACCTGCTGACCCCCGTGACCGGCCCCGGCCGCTCACCGCCCCCCATCCCAAGGAGCTCCGCATGTCCTTGAGCCGCCGTCAGCTCTTCCAGGCCACGGGCGCGACCGCCGCGCTCTCCGTCGTCGGTCAGATGGCCGGCGCGTCCCCCGCCCTGGCCGCAGTCCCCTGGAGCAGGCCCGATCTCGGCGTCTCAGCCTACGAGTTCGACCTCGGCCAGGTCCGGCTGACCTCCGGCCGCCTGCTGGACAACCAGAACCGCGCCCTCGCCTACCTGCGCTTCGTCGACGTCGACCGGCTGCTGTACGTCTTCCGCGCCAACCACCGGCTGTCCACCGGCGGCGCCGCGCCCAACGGCGGCTGGGACGCGCCCGGCTTCCCGTTCCGGTCGCACGCGCAGGGCCATTTCCTGACGGCGTGGGCGCAGGCGTACGCCGTGCTCGGTGACACCGCCTGCCGCGACAAGGCGCGCTACATGGTGGCGGAACTGGCCAAGTGCCAGGCGAACAACCCGGCCGCCGGGTTCACCGGCGGTTACCTGTCCGGTTTCCCGGAGTCGGACTTCACGGCCCTGGAGAACCGCACGCTGACCAACGGCAACGTGCCCTACTACTGCGTCCACAAGACCCTGGCCGGGCTGCTGGACGTCTGGCGGCTGATCGGCGACACCCAGGCCAGGACCGTGCTGCTCGCCCTGGCGGGCTGGGTGGACGCCCGGACGTCGCGACTGTCCGCCGCCCAGGCGCAGGCCATGCTCGGCACCGAGTTCGGCGGCATGAACGCCGTGCTGACGGACCTGTACCAGGCGACCGGCGACCCCCGCTGGCTGGCCACGGCCCAGCGGTTCGACCACGCGGCCGTGTTCGACCCGCTGGCCGCGAACCAGGACCGGCTCAACGGCCTGCACGCCAACACCCAGGTGCCCAAGTGGATCGGCGCGGCCCGCGAGTACAAGGCGACGGGCGCCACCCGCTACCGGGACATCGCCGTCAACGCCTGGGCCATCACGGTCGGCGCGCACACGTACGTGAACGGCTCCAACAGCCAGGCCGAGCACTTCCGCGCGCCCGGCGCGATCGCCTCCTACCTGACCAGGGACACCGGCGAGGCGTGCAACACCTACAACATGCTCAAGCTGACCCGGGAGCTGTGGCTGCTGTCCCCCGACCGGGCCGATTACTTCGACTACTACGAGAACGCCCTGCTCAACCACCTCCTCGGCCAGCAGAACCCGGCCGACGCGCATGGGCACGTCACCTACTTCACCCCGCTCAACCCCGGCGGACGGCGGGGCGTCGGACCGGCCTGGGGCGGCGGCACCTGGAGCACGGACTACGGCACGTTCTGGTGCTGTCAGGGCACCGGGATCGAGACCAACACCAAGCTCATGGACTCGATCTACTTCCACGACGACACCACCCTGTTCGTCAACCTGTTCGTGCCCTCCGTCCTCGACTGGAGCCGGCGCGGCATCACGGTCACCCAGACCACCTCCTATCCGGTCAGCGACACCACGTCGCTGCAGGTCACCGGCAACGTGAGCGGATCGTGGACGATGCGCGTCCGGATCCCGGCCTGGACGCAGGGCGCGACGATCAGCGTCAACGGGGTCCGGCAGGACATCGCGGCCGCGCCGGGCAGCTACGCCGGCCTCACCCGGTCGTGGACGTCCGGCGACACCGTGACCGTGCGCCTGCCCATGCGGGTGGTCATGAAGGCCGCCGCGGACAACCCCGGCGTGCAGGCCGTGACCTACGGCCCGGTCGTGTTGTCGGGCGACTACGGCGACACCGTCCTGTCGTCGGCCCCGGCCCTGAACCCCTCCTCGATCACCCGGACCGGCGGCTCCTCCCTGGCCTTCACGGCCACGGCCGACGGCGCGCCGGTGCGGCTCGGCCCCTTCCACGACGCCACCGGCCACAACTACGTCGTCTACTGGAACGTCCAGGGCGGGACCGGCACGGCGAGCTTCCGGCTGGTCAACGCGGCCAGCGGGCTCGTCCTGGGCATCAGGGACATGTCCACCGCCGACGGCGGCGCGGCCCTGCAGTGGACCGACAGCGGCACCGCCGACCACGACTGGGCCCTGATCGTCGACGGGAACGCCCTGCGGTTCCGCAACGCGCACAGCGGCAAGGTGCTCGGCGTCGAGAACATGTCGACCGCCGCGGGCGCCCGGGTGCTCCAGTGGGGCGACACCGGCACCGCCGACCACCGCTGGACGGTCACCGACGCCGGCGACGGCTCCGTCAAGATCCGCAACGTCCACAGCTCCAAGCTGCTCGGCATCCTGAACGGCTCGACCGCGAACGGCGCCCAGGTGGTCCAGGACGCCGACGACGGCAGCCCGGACAACCAGTGGCGGTTCCTGCCGAACGGCGCGCGGCGCCTGCAGAACGTGGGCACCGGGATGGTGCTCGGGGTCACCGGCATGTCCACGGCCGACGGCGCGCTCGTCGTCCAGTGGGGCGACAACGGCACCGCCGACCACCTGTGGACCGCCATCGCCGACACCGGCGGCTACCTGCGGCTGCGCAACTCCCACAGCCAGAAGGTGCTGGGCGTGGAGAACATGGGCACCGCCGCCGGGTCGCGGGTCGTGCAGTGGGCCGACAACGGCACCGCCGATCATCGCTGGCGGCTGCGCCACGGGTCGGGCGCCGCCTTCCGCGTCCAGTGCGCGGGCGGCGGCCGGGTCCTCGGCGTCGCCGGCGCGTCCCAGGGCGCGCAGGTCGTGCTCGCCGACGACGACGGCTCGGACGACAACCTCTGGAGGTTCCTGTGAGACGTGTCCTCGCGGCTGTCTCGGCCCTGCTTCTCGTGGGCGTGCTGCTCACCGCCCAGGAGGCGTCGGCCGCGACGGTCGACACCAACGCCTGGTACGTCCTGGTCAACCGCAACAGCGGCAAGGTCCTGGACGTCTACAACCTGTCCACCGCCGACGGCGGCCGCATCACCCAATGGACCAGGAACAACCAGAACCAGCAGCAATGGCAGTTCGTCGACTCCGGCGGCGGCTACTACCGGATCAAGTCCCGCCACTCCGGCAAGGTCCTGGACGTCCACAACTTCTCCACCGCCAACGGCGGCCCCATCGTCCAATGGACCGACCTCAACGGCGCCAACCAGCAATGGAAACTCACCGACAGCCCCGACGGCTACGTCAGACTCATCTCCCGCCACAGCAACAAGGCCCTGGAGGTCCAAGGAGCCTCCACCGCCGACGGCGCCAACATCGTCCAGTACGACGACTGGGGCGGCGCCAACCAGCAATGGCAGCTCGTCCCGGTCAACGGCAACGGCGGCGGCAACTACGCCAACCCGGTCGTGTGGCAGGACTTCGCCGACGGCGACATCGTCCGGGTGGGCGACGCCTACTACTACTCGGCCTCGACCATGCACTACTCGCCGGGCGCGCCGATCCTGCGTTCGTACAACCTGGTCGACTGGGAGTACGCCGGGCATTCCGTGCCGAGGCTCGACTTCGGCTCCGGCGCCTACGACCTCAACGGCGGCCGGGCGTACGTGAAGGGCATCTGGGCCTCGGCCTTCAACTACCGGCCCGGCAACGGCACCTTCTACTGGCTCGGCTGCGTCGAGTTCAACCGGACCTACGTCTACACCGCCTCCGCCGTGGACGGCACGTGGACCAAGCGCTCACAGATCAACAACTGCTACTACGACGCCGGCCTGCTGGTCGACTCCGACGACACCATGTACGTCGCCTACGGCAACAGCACCATCAGCGTGGCCCAGCTCTCGGCCGACGGTCTCAGCCAGGTGCGCGCGCAGCAGGTGTTCCAGACGCCGAGCAACGTCGGCACCCTGGAAGGGTCCCGCTTCTACAAGCGGAACGGCTACTACTACATCTGGCTGACCCGCCCCGCCAACGGCCAGTACGTGCTCCGCTCGACCTCGCCATGGGGCCCGTACGAGATGCGCCAGGTCCTGCTCGACCTGCCCGGCCCCGTCGCCGGCGGCGGCGTCCCGCACCAGGGCGGGCTCGTCCAGACGCAGAACGGCGACTGGTACTACATGGCGTTCGTCGACGCCTACCCCGGCGGACGCGTCCCGGCTCTGGCGCCGATCACCTGGACCGGCGACTGGCCGGTCGTGCAGACCGTCAACGGCGGCTGGGGCGTGAACTACCCGAAGCCGAACATCCAGACCAGCCGGACCGTGACGTCCATGATCGGCCCGGACGCCTTCACCTCGGCCACGCTCGGCCCCCGCTGGGAGTGGAACCACAACCCCGACACCAGCCGCTTCTCCACCGGCGACGGCCTGCGCCTGCAGACCGCGACCGTCACCGGCGACCTCTACGCCGCCCGGAACACGCTGACCCACCGCATCCAGGGCCCGTCCTCGACGGCGACGATCGAGCTCGACCCCTCACAGATGGCCGACGGCGACCGCGCCGGGCTGGCGATGCTGCGCGACCAGTCGGCCTGGATCGGCGTCAAACGCGACAACGGCGTCAGCCGGGTCGTGATGACCAACGGCCTGACCATGAACGGCTCGTGGCAGACCACCGGCACCGGCGTCGAGGCGGCGAGCGCGAACGTCCCGGGCGGCCGGATCTGGTTGCGGGTCACCGCCGACATCCGGCCCGGGTCCGGCCGTCAGGCCCGCTTCTCCTACAGCACCGACGGCAGCACCTTTGTGGGCCTCGGCCCGGCCTTCACGCTGAACAACGCCTGGCAGTTCTTCATGGGTTACCGCTTCGGCATCTTCAACTACGCCACCAAGTCCCTCGGCGGCGCGGTCACCGTGCGCCGCTTCGACCTGACCACCCCCTGACACGGCATCGGAGCTCATGGTGAAGAGACACAGTCCCCTGACCGTCCTCGCGACGCTGGCCGTCCTCCTGGCGAGCCTGTTCGTCGCGAGCCCGCCCGCCGACGCGGCCACCGTCGACACCAACGCCTGGTACGTCCTGGTCAACCGCAACAGCGGCAAGGCCCTGGACGTCTACAACCTGTCCACCGCCGACGGCGGCCGCATCACCCAATGGACCAGGAACAACCAGAACCAGCAGCAATGGCAGTTCGTCGACTCAGGCGGCGGCTACTACCGCATCAAATCCCGCCACTCCGGCAAGGTCCTGGACGTCCACAACTTCTCCACCGCCAACGGCGGCCCCATCGTCCAATGGACCGACCTCAACGGCGCCAACCAGCAATGGAAACTCACCGACAGCCCCGACGGCTACGTCAGACTCATCTCCCGCCACAGCAACAAGGCCCTGGAGGTCCAAGGAGCCTCCACCGCCGACGGCGCCAACATCGTCCAGTACGACGACTGGGGCGGCGCCAACCAGCAATGGCAGCTCGTACGGACGGACGGTGGCAACCCCGGCATGTGTGACCTCCCCTCGACCTACCGCTGGACCTCGACCGGCCCGCTGGCGACCCCGAAGGCGGGCTGGGTCTCGCTCAAGGACTTCACCGTCGCCCCCTACAACGGGCGGCATCTGGTCTACGCCACGACCCACGACACGGGGACGAAGTGGGGGTCGATGAACTTCAGCCCGCTCGCCAACTGGTCCGACATGGCCTCGGCCACACAGAACACGATGTCCTTCTCCGCCGTCGCCCCCACGCTCTTCTTCTTCGCCTCCAAGAACATCTGGGTGCTCGCCTACCAGTGGGGCGGGCCCGCCTTCTCGTACCGGACCTCCACCGACCCCGCCAACCCCAACAGCTGGTCGGCGCCGCAGACGCTCTTCTCCGGCAGCATCTCGGGGTCCGGGACGGGCCCCATCGACCAGACGGTCATCGGCGACAGCACCAACATGTACCTGTTCTTCGCCGGGGACAACGGCAAGATCTACCGGGCGAGCATGCCCATCGGGAACTTCCCCGGCAGCTTCGGCACGGCCTCGACCGTGGTCATGAGCGACACGACGAACAACCTGTTCGAAGCCGTCCAGGTCTACAAGCTCCAGGGTCAGAGCCGGTACCTGATGCTCGTCGAGGCGATCGGCGCGCAGGGCCGCTACTTCCGCTCGTTCACCGCCACCAGCCTGAACGGTTCCTGGACGCCCCAGGCCGCGACCGAGGGCAACCCGTTCGCCGGCAAGGCCAACAGCGGCGCCACCTGGACGAACGACATCAGCCACGGCGAGCTGGTCCGCACCGGCGCCGACCAGACCATGACCGTCGACCCGTGCAACCTGCAACTTCTCTACCAGGGCCGCAGCCCCAGCTCGGGCGGCGACTACGGCCTCCTGCCCTACCGGCCGGGGGTGCTGACACTGCAGCGCTGACGCCGTGAGCCGGTGACCCTCGCGGCTCCCACCTGAAATGCCACGGGCCCCCCCTCCGCCGAGGGGTGGGCCCGTGACGGGTCCGAGCTACCTGAGCCAGGCGTTGCGGCGGACGATCGGCAGGTTGCCCAGCCCGAGCGTGGCGCCCGCGCCGGTCATGGCCAGGCCGATCAGGACGATGGCGTAGACGATGTGCTCGTCCATGAAGGGGTTGTTGGCCAGCGGGAGCTCGGCGGCCCACATCAGGGTCAGCATGAGCGTGCCGGCGACCGCCGCGATCCGGGTGCCCACGCCCAGCACCAGCGCCAGGCCGATGCCGGCCAGGCCGGCCATGAACAGCCAGTCCACCCACGCCTGTCCGGCCAGGGTCGAGAACAGGCCGCCCAGCGCGTTCTCGCCGGTGCCCTTGAGGAAGCCCGTCGTCGGGCTGCCGCCCGCGATCCACGCCTTGCCCGCCGGGGTCGCGAACCCCCACCCGAACGTCTTGTCCAGGAACGCCCACAGGAAGATCCAGCCGATCGCGATCCGGGCGACGGCCCAGACGTAGTCGACCGGGGTACGCGCCGCCCGCACGGGGGCGACGTCCATCACGGGCCGGTTGATGGTGGTGGCCATGGCGGGCCTCCCTTTCGGTGGGGGGTGTACGTCCTTGTCTCACCCCTATTCCACTGCGGGCGCCCGCTCCCGGTCAGTGTCGTACGCCCCTCGCTGGAAGGACCTTGGTCCTCAGGGCCGTCCGTTCCGGGCCCGCCCGGCCGGGCCCGGTCCTTCGGCTGCCGGAGGTGGGACTTTGGGCCCTATCCCGGTGGCCGGCGTTCTCGTAGCTTCGCTTCGGGGGCATCGTGCTTCCGCTGACGAACGCCGGCCACCGGCCGCCCGCCGAAGGTAAGGAGACGGACATGGCTTCTCAGGCGCGGCCTGGCACGGGCAGGCGGGCGGTGCTGAAGGTCGCCGGCGACCTGGACCTGGCCACGCAGGCGGGGTTCCGCGCCCGGATCGCCGCCGCCCTCGCCGAGCAGGGCACGCGTCTCGTCCTCGACCTCAGCGGGGTGACCTTCATGGACGCCCGCGGGCTGGCCGCGCTGGTGGCCGCGCGCGACCTGGCGGCCGCCCGCCACGGCAGCCTCCGGCTGACGGGGGTGACGCCGGCCGTCCTGCGGTTGCTGGAGGTGACCCGGCTCGACCGGACGTTCTCCCCGGTCTCCCTCGCGGACGTGCGCCCCGCCGCGTGAACGGCGGTCAGCGGGTCGTGCGGGTCTGTTCCCAGCGGTGCAGCAGGCCGGGCAGCTCGGCGAGCAGGAACTGGTAGAAGTCACGCATCTCGGCCAGCCTGGTGTGGGCCGGGTCGCCGGAGGCGGTGGTGGCGACGCCGGTCTCGGCGGCCTGCAGCATGACACGCACCATCGTGTTCTGGGTGGAGAACAGGGTGGGCCAGGCGTTCTCGCGCAGCCGGTAGTGCTCACGGCGACTGCCGGGCGCGGGCAGGCGCTCGATCAGGCCGGTCGTCAGCAGGGCCTTGACCGCGCCGGACACCGAGCCCGCGCTGACGCCGAGCCGGTCGGCGATGTCGCCCATGGTGACCGTGTCGGCATCGGTGAACAGGAAGAACGCGAGGACCCTGGCCGACATGCGCTGCAGACCGCCCTCGGCCAGCACCAGCGCCAGCCGTTCGGCGGCCTGCCACCGTTCCTGGTCGCCCATCCCGTCACCTCCTGGCTCGGATCATAGCCGTTCTCCGGAGAGTTCAGAAATTTCTGAAATTTCGCTATATTGCGGTTATTCGGCCCTTCATCCGGCCGGTGGTGTGCCGGGAAGCCTGGTCGGCGAGCGCAACAGTCCTTTCGAGCAAGGAACGCCGATGAAGGTCCTCATCCTCACCCACGGCACCCGCGGCGACGTCCAGCCGTACGCCGCCCTGGCCCTCGCCCTGCAGCGGGCCGGGCACGAGGCCGTCCTGGCGGCCCCCGCCGCCATGGCCGGCCTGGCCGGTCCGCACGGCATCGCGTTCGCGCCGCTGCACGACGGCCCGAACACGCTCATCGACGACCCCGGCATCCGCCAGGCGGTCGAGACCAACTACCGCGGCCTGCGCGGCAAGAAGGTGGCCCTGCAGGTGATGCGCCGCAGCAAGCCCCTCATGGCCGAGGTCTTCACCGACATGGCGGGCGTGGTGCTGGACGGTCCCGGACAGAACGCCGACCTGGTCGTGCACGCGCCCGGCATGCCGGGCGGGCACGTCGCCGAGCGGCTCGGCGTGCCGGCGGTGCCCGCCGCGCTGCAACCGGTGTGGGTGCCCACCGCCGCCTTCCGCAACCCGATGTTGCCGCTGCCGTTGCCCAAGGCGCTGAACCGGGCCTCCTACCTGCCGATCAAGCTGATGCTGCGCTCCTTCGCGGGCATCGCCGACGACCTGCGCGCGCGGCTGGAGCTGCCGCGACGGCGCGGCCGGCACGACATCCTGCGCCGCCCGGACGGCCGTCCGGCGACCGTCCTGCACGCCTTCAGCCGTCACCTGCTGCCCCACGACGCGCCGGGCGGTCTGGACTATCCGGCATGGGTGCACACCACCGGCTTCTGGTACCTGCCCGCCCCGCCCGACTGGACGCCCTCGCCGGAGCTGGCCGCCTTCCTGGCCGACGGCCCGCCCCCGGTGTACGTCGGGTTCGGCAGCATGGCCGGCACCGATCCGCGGCGGCTCGGCCGGATCGTCGCCGAGGCCGTCCGGCGGGCGGGGGTGCGGGCCGTGCTGGCCACCGGGTGGGGCGGCATCCAGGCCGCCGACCTGCCCGACGGTGTGCACCTGCTCGACCAGGCGCCGCACGACTGGCTGCTGCCGCGCACGGCCGCGATCGTGCATCACGGCGGCAGCGGCACCACCGCCGCGGCCCTGCTGGCCGGGCGCCCGCAGGTGATCTGCCCGTTCGTCGCCGACCAGCCGTTCTGGGCGTCCCGGGCGCACGCCGCGGGGGTGGCCGTGCCGCCCCAGCCGCAGCGCCGCCTGACCCCGGACGGCCTGGCCGCCGCCATCGGCCTGGCCGCCACCGACGCCCGGATGGCGGCCACGGCCGCCGAGCTCGGGCGGCGCGTACGGGCCGAGAACGGCCTCGGCCACGCCGTCACGGTCCTGGAATCCCTGCGCTGACCACGTCGCCGGAGAAGCTTCCCCGGCGGACCTGTTAGGGTGATCGCCGGTGCGCCGGGAAGTCTGGTCGGCAACGTGTACGACGACGACCGGAGCCCCTTTCCATGATCGCTTCTGCGCGGCCCGCGTGACGGGCGCCCTGCTGACCGCGTTCGCGGGCCTGCTGCTGCTGGCGGTGCTGCTGTCCAGCCTGGCCCACCGCACCGTCCTGTCCACGGCGGCGCTGTTCCTGGTGGCCGGGTTCGTGCTCGGCGACGGCGTGCTCGGCGTGGTCTCGCTCAAGCCCGGCGACGACCTGGTGGCCACGCTGGCCGAGCTGGCGCTGTTCGCGGTGCTGTTCACCGACGGCATGCGGGTGGGCTGGGCCGAGCTGCGCAGCGCGTGGCGGCTGCCGGGGCGGGCGCTCGGCTGGGGCCTGCCGCTCACCCTGGTCATCACCGCCGCCGGCGCGCACTACCTGCTCGGGCTGGGCTGGGTCGAGTCGCTTCTGATCGGCGCGATCCTGGCGCCCACCGACCCGGTGTTCGCCGCCGCCCTGGTCGGCAACGAGAAGGTGCCGCCGCGGTTGCGGCAGCTGCTCAACGTCGAGTCCGGCGTCAACGACGGGCTCGCGCTGCCGTTCGTCATCCTGTTCCTGGCGATCGCGGCGGGCTCGGCCGACCTGCACCTCGGCGAGCTGGGGCTGGAGCTCGGCCTGGGCGTGCTCATCGGCGTGGCGATCCCGTGGACGGCGATCAAGCTGGAGCAGACCCGCTGGTTCGCCGCCTCCACCGCCTACGAGCCGCTCAACGCCCTGGCCATCGGCCTGCTGGTGCTGGCCGTGGGCAAGGCCACGCACGGCAACCTGTTCCTGGCCGCGTTCTCCGCCGGGATCACGGTGGCGACCTTCGGGCAGCGGCAGCGGGAATCGTTCGAGCACTTCGGCGAGCTCATCGCGGAGATCTTCAAGCTGGCGGCGCTGCTGGTGTTCGGGGCGCTCATCACGCCGTCGCTGCTGGGCTCGGTGGGCTGGCAGGGGTGGCTGTTCGCGATCCTGGCGCTGGTGGTGGCGCGGCCGGTGGCGATCTGGCTGTCGTTCCTGCGTTCCGGGCTGACGGTGCGCGAGCAGGCGGCGGTGGCGTGGTTCGGCCCGAAGGGGTTCGCGTCGGTGGTGTACGGGCTGCTCGTGCTCGCCTCCGGGATCGCCGCCGCGCAGCAGGTGTTCCAGATCGTCGCCGTCACCATCGTGGCCTCGATCCTGCTCCACTCCTCCACCGACATCGTGGTGGCCCGCGGCTTCGACGACGAGCACGACGTCCCGGCCTGGTTCGGACGGCTGCGCAGACGCGACCAGACGCCCTGAGACGCCTTCGCCCGCAAGAGCGGGCGATCGCCGCTATCGCAGGCCCGTGAGCAGCGCGTCGAGGCCCGCCTTCACCGCGGAGGCCGTACGGCCCCGGTGGACGACCAGGTTGGCCGCGACCGGCGCGAGCAGGGCGTCGGCGAGGAAGCCCGCGTCCGCCTCCGGCTTGATCTGCCCGATCAGCATGACCAGGTGCTGGTGGTACGCCTCATAGGCCCCGCCGAAGCGGGTGAACTCCCCCGCGGTCTCGGCCATCAGCAGCAGGTCGAGCTGGGCGAAGGTGCGATCGGTCAGCGCGTGCAGGAAGGCGCGCAGCCGCTCGATCTCCGGCGCCCCGGGGCCCAGCGGCGGCGGGCCGGTCAGGAACGCCTGCTGGAACTCGCGTTCCTTCTCGTCGATGAGCGCGTACGCCAGGCCCGACCTGTCGCCGAACCGCCGGTACAGGGTGCCGATGCCGACGCCCGAGGCGGCCGCGACGTCGGCCATCGCCAGGCCCTTCATTCCCGCGGTGGCGACGATCTCCGCGGCCGCCGCGAGGATCTTCGACCGGTTCCTGGCGGCGTCGGCCCGTTCCTGTGCCACGGGTTCACCTTATCGGCCAGCAAAGCGGAACACGTTCCGTATATCCTCAATCGGAATCAGTTCCGTATAGTGGAGGACACATGCTCGACGGCAAGGGCGTACTCGTCACCGGCGGCAGCAGGGGCATCGGCGCGGCCATCGCCCGCCGCCTGGCCGCGGCGGGCGCCGATGTGGCGATCACCTACGCGACGGCGGCGAGCCGCGCGGAGGGCGTGGCGAAGGAGATCGAGGCACTCGGCCGGCGCAGCCTGGCCATGGCCGCCGAGGCGACCGACGCCGAGGCGCTCCAGGCGGCCGTCGCCCGCACCGTCGCCGCCTTCGGCCGGCTCGACATCCTGGTGAACAACGCCGGAATCGCGCCCTTCGGCCCGCTGGAGGACGTCTCCCTGGACGAACTCGACCGCACCCTCGCCATCCACGCCAGAGCCGCCTTCGTCACGTCGCAGGCCGCCGCACGTCACATGCGGGCCGGCGGGCGGATCGTGAACATCGGCAGCAGCCTGGCCGAACGCGTCCCCTACCCCGGCTGGACCCTGTACTCGATGAGCAAGTCCGCGCTGATCGGCCTGACCAAGGGCCTCGCCCGCGATCTCGGCCCCCGTGACATCACGGCCAACCTCGTCCACCCCGGCTCCACCGACACCGAGATGAACCCCGCCGACGGCCCCGACGCCGACGCCGAACGCTCCTACACCGCCCTCGGCCGCTACGGCACGCCGGACGACATCGCCGCCACCGTCCTCCATCTGGCGGGCCCCGCCGGCCGCACCATCACCGGCACGTCCATCACCGTCGACGCCGGCACGACGGCCTGACCTGCGACGGCCGCCCGGTGGCGGCGCGGCGGGGCTAAGGCTGCGGGGTCCGCTGCTGCGATCTCACCCGGGCGGTGAAGGCCTCGATGGCGTCCACGAGCGCCTCGAAGCGGACCGAGTGGTACAGGTCGAAGGCGTGGTTGCCGCCACGCAACTCGGCGTAGACGACGGGGGCGGCCGACGTACGGCGGAGCTGGTCGGCGAAGTGCCTGGCCTCGGCCACCGGCACCAGCGGGTCCAGATCGCCGTGGGCCACGAAGAACGGCGGCGCGTCCGCGGTGACGTGGGCCAGCGGCGCGGACCGCGGGTCCCCGTCGAAGTAGGCGCCGTACCAGCCGTTCAGGTAGATGGCGCCGGTCACGGAGGTGTCGGCGTGCTCGAAGCCCGGCTGGTAGGCGGGGTCGTTGGGGGTGAGCGCGGCCAGCGCCGCCATGTGCCCGCCCGCCGAGCTGCCCGCGACGAACAGCGTCGAGGGGTCGGCGCCGTACTCGTGGGCGTGCTCGCGCACCCAGGCGATGACCTTCTTGAGGTCGATCAGGTGGTCGGGGTGCTGGGACTGGGGCCGCAGCCGGTAGTTGGCGCTGACGGTCACCCAGCCCTGGCCGGCGAGCCGGTAGAGCAACGGCAGCGACTGGCTGTTCTTGTGGCCGCTGTCGTAGTGGCCGCCGTGCAGGTGGATCATGACGGGCGCGCCCTGCGGACGCGAGCGGTGGTGGTAGACGTCGAGCAGGTTGCGCCGGCCTGCTTCGCCGTAGGAGAGATCGGCCACCCGGCGGACGTCCGCGCGGCGCTTGAGGATGGGCAGGAACAGGATGCGACCCCACGGCGGACGACGGCGCAGTCCGGCGGCGAGGTCGGCGTCGATGGCGGCGCGCCAGCCCGCGCCCAGGCCGGCGTCCATCGCCCGCCAGATCCTGGCCCGCTCCCCCAGACCGCGGCAGGCGATGACGGTGAGCCCGATCGTCGTCACGGCGGCCAGGGCGACGACCGCCCAGCCGCCCGCCGTGTGGATGTCCCCCTCGGCGAACGCCAGCGCCGTCGGGGCCAGCAGCAGCCAGAAGAAGGCCGCGAACGGCAGTTCGTTGGCGGCCAGCCCGAAGAAGTAGCTCACCCGGCCGAGCGCGCTCCACCCCGGCAGCGGCCGCAGCGCGAACAGCGTCCCGAGCGCGACGAGTGCCACAGGGATCAGATATCCGACGGGCACCGAACCTCCAAAGCCGCACGTCCTTCGAACGCGCCAAGCCTCTCCCACCCGGCCGCCCCGCATCTACGACGGATCCGATAACGTCCTTTAACCCTGAGATGAAGAATGCGGAGGCTCGCCCGTGGAGATGCGGGAGATCGAGATCTTCCTGACGCTGGCCGAGGAGCTGCACTTCAGCCGTACGGCCGAGCGGCTGGGCATCAGCCCCGCCCGCGTCAGCCAATCGATCAAGAAGCAGGAGCGGCGCATCGGCGCGCCCCTGTTCGACCGCACCACCCGAGCGGTCCGCCTCTCCCCGCTCGGTGAGCAGCTGTACCAGGCGCTCAAGAGCGGCCACCGGCAGATCACGCAGGGGATCGCGACCGCTCAGGCCACCGCCGACGGCACCGCGGGCACACTGACCCTCGGCACGGTCGGCCCGCTCTCCACGCAGATCAAGGACGTTCTCGACCTGTTCCTCGCCCGTCACCCGAACGCCCGGCTCCAGCACCGCGAGATCCAGCCCGCCTCTCCGCTGGACCTGCTGAAGTCGGGCGAGGTGGACGTGGCGCACCTGTGGCTGCCGATCCGCGAGCCCGACCTGACCATCAGACCGACCTCGCACGCCTCCGACGTGGTGTTGATGGTCTCCGCCGACCACCCCTACGCGGGACGAGACTCCATCTGCCTGGAGGACCTCGGCGACTGCACCGTGGTCGAGGGCCAGTCGATCCCCTCCTGCATGGAGGAGATCTTCAACCCCTACCACACTCCTTCCGGCCGTCCCGTCCGCCGCGGGCACAAGGTCACCACCTGGCAGGAGACCCTCAGCGCCGTCGCCACGGGTCAGGCCACCGCCGGGGTCACCGCCGAGGCCGCGGCCTTCTACCCCTGGCCCAGCCTCGCCTTCGTCCCGATCCGCGACGCTCCGCCGTGCCGGTGGACGTTCGCCTGGCGTACGGCGGCCGAGACGCCGCTCATCCGCGCCTTCGCCCGAGCGGCGGCCGACGCCTCATGAAGGAGCGGGCTCAGGACAGGGGCACCTGCAAGGGGCGCCAGGTGGCCACCTTGACGGTCAGCGCGTCAGCCTGGGCGGGCAGGGCGTACAGCGACCAGAACTCCTTCGTCTCCCCCGCCTCGAAGCTCGTCGCCGACAGTGCCACCCCGGAGGTGTTCGTGCACGCGCAGTACGTGCCCGGCTCCTCGCCCTCGGCCACGATCACGCGGGCCGGGCGGTACAGGCGGCGCGCGGCGGGGTCGGTCACCTGGATGTTCGTCGCGGCGTGGTGCTTGAAGGCGTTCCAGTCGTCGGCCCAGTTGAGGTCGTGGTACCACGCCTCGCCGTCACCCCTGCTGGTGATCGTGTAGCGGAGCAGGCCCAGGTCACCGGGCATCCGGCGGAAGGACGTCACCTTCAGGTCGAAGGGCACCCCCTTCGCGCGCACGGTCGCCGTCGTCCCCTCGCCCTCGGGCAGCGGGGACGCCGTGGTGCCGGCGGCCGGCACGTCAGCCGGCGCGGGCTTGGCGAACGTGATCGTCACCCGGCGGTTGCGGCGCCGTCCCTCGTCGGAGCTGTTGCTGTACAGCGGGCGGCGGGAGCCGTATCCACGGGCCCTGAACGTCACCTGGTCGCGCGTGATCAGAGGCACGAGGGCCCGGCGCACCGCCTCCGCGCGGCGGCGGGACAGCGGCTCGTTGACGGCGTCGGTGCCGGAGGAGTCGGCGTGGCCGTCGACCTCGATCGTCGTGTCCGCGGACGTGTCGATGAGCTCGGCCGCATTGGCCAGGACCGTGCGGGCGCGCGGCGTGAGCGTCGCCTTGTTCAGCGCGAACAGCACGTCGGAGGAGAGGCTGACCTTGAGGTCGGCGCCGTCGTCGGTCGTCTCCTCGGTGCGGTCGAGCGACTGGGACGGCGTCTCGATGAGGTGGCTGACGGTCTCGACCTGGGACGCGTCAGGGTCGGGCAGTCGCTGACCGGGCGGCGGCACGGGCGGGTCGTCGCTGACCGGGACGTCGACCATCGGCGGCCCGATCGGTGTGACGATCGTCGTGGTCGCCGGGTTGCCGGACGGCGCGGGCAGCACGGCGTAGACCGTCAGCGACTCGCCGGGGTCGATGATCGCTTCGAGGTCGTCGCGGTCGGGGTCGCTGCACAGGCATTCGCCGTCGGCGGGTTTGTACGGCATGAGCCATCGATGGGCCGGGGCGTCGAGCACCGCGATGCCGGCGGGCCCGCGCCACTTGAGCGGCCGCATCGGGTCGGCGAGCGGCGCCTGCCAGTGCAGCGGCTTGCCGATGCCGGCGGACAGGCGCAACTGCACGATCAGGTGCCTGCCGCCGACGCGGTTGAGCCCGACGAGTTCGGCCTTGTAGTTCGGCTCGACGGTCCCCTGGACGGCGGCCAGCGCGGGCCGGGTGTCGCCGCCGCCGGACGTCGCGCTCACACTCGCGGAGGGCGAAGGAGCGCCGGCCGAAGGCGCGGGAGGCGGTGCGGTGGTCCCGCTCGCCGAGGGCGCGAGTGGTGGTTGACCGCATCCGGCAGCTGTCAAGGCGAGGGCGGCCAGGGCCATGATCCGGATACGCATGCCGGGCATTGTGCCATGACCACCTCAAAGGCGATCAGTCAAGGACATCGTGGACGGACGCCCGCTCCTCGCCGAGCGCCCCCATCGCGCGCCCGGTCACGGGCGGCGCAGCGCTCCCCCGGTCTACCGCGGCGGCGGAACACTGACCAGGTCGTCGTGGTCGGCGGTCACCTCGCCGGTGACGTCGACGACGCCCTCGACACCGCGCACGGCCTCCATCGCCGCGATCGCCTGTGACCGGCGTTCCACGCGCCCGCCGAGCTTCACCACGCCCTGCTCGATCTCCACGGAGATCGCCCCGGACGCCGGGAGCACGGCCCGGACCTCGGCCTCCAGCTCCGCCCGCGGGCGGGCGAAGACGCGCAGCACGTCGCGCTGGTGCAGGGTGCCGACGATGCGCCCGCTCGCCGGGTCGATCACCGGGAGCTGCTTGATGCGCCGGTCGTGCATGATCCGGGCCGCCTCGCGCACGGACGTGCCCGGCGTGACGCTGATCGCCGGGGTGGACATGAGCCGGCCCGCGGTGACGGCCGTCGCCCGGTGGTGCTCGTCCCGCCGGCGGTGGGGTTCGTACATCGACACGCTGTGCCGTACCGGGTCGATCTCCTTGAGCAGCAGGTCGTCCTCGGAGACCACGCCCACCGGGCGCCGGTCGGCGTCTATCACGGTGACCGCGCCCACCGCGTACCGTTTCATCGCGTTGAGGACGTCGGCGAACGACGCGTCCGCCAGCACGGCGATGGCCACCCGGCCCATGACGTCCTTGACCTCGATCGACATGGTGTACCTCCTTGCCCCTCTCTCTCCATCCTGCTCCTGTCCGGACCGGTCCACGCAGGAGCGAACGTCCCGGGCGGCTGGGCCGAAGGCACTCACGTGACGGGGCTTTCGTCCCTGCGTAACCGGCACGGCCCACGGTGACGGCGGAACGCCCACCCCGGGGTGCGGGGTGGGCGTCCGCGTCCGGGCACTACCTGAGCCAGGCGTTGCGGCGGACGATCGGCAGGTTGCCCAGCCCGAGCGTGGCGCCCGCGCCGGCCAGGGCCAGCCCGATCAGGACGATGGCGTAGACGATGTGCTCGTCCAGGAACGGGTTGTTGGCCAGTGGGAGCTCGGCGGCCCACATCAGGGTCAGCATGAGCGTGCCGGCGACCGCCGCGATCCGGGTGCCGACGCCCAGCACCAGCGCCAGGCCGATGCCGGCCAGGCCGGCCATGAACAGCCAGTCCACCCACGCCTGACCCGCCAGGGTCGAGAACAGGCCGCCCAGCGCGTTCTCACCGGCGCCCTTGAGGAAGCCCGTCGTCGGGCTGCCGCCCGCGATCCACGCCTTGCCCGCCGGGGTCGCGAACCCCCACCCGAACGTCTTGTCCAGGAACGCCCACAGGAAGATCCAGCCGATCGCGATCCGGGCGACGGCCCAGACGTAGTCGACCGGACGGCGGCCGGCGGCGGTGATGCTCGAGTAGGTGACGGGCCTGTCGATCGTGGCGGCCATGACGATCCCCTTTCAGCGATGGTTCGTCGTTCTCTTCCGCGCCTCCATCGCACCGTTTTCCGCGCGCCGCGGGCAGTGTCCTACGACCGTCGGCCGAAGGACCTTGGTCCTCACCGCCGTGCCGCCGCGGTGGCCGCGACCCCGTCTTCGGTGACCCGGTAAATGACGAAAATATGGCCATTTACCGACGCCGAAGTGACCGGGCCGTAATGGCACCTTTCTCCCGAACTTTCCCACGGAAAAACGTGTGGATCTTGTGTCTTGACCTGGGTGATGGCGCGTGTAAGGCTTCGAGCCAAATGATCTAGCGCCCGCGATCTGCCACGAAAGGCTGGGGCTTAATGGCGCATTTATCCTCTCTTCGTACCGTCAAGAATTCTCTCCTCCAACTGGAGGTCGAGGACGCCGAGGCCGCCTCGCTGGCCTCCTGGACCGGTCACGTCCGCTACACCCCGAAATACGGGTCGCGGAAGACCACCGCGGAAACCTGGGGGCTCGAACTCGCTCCCCTGTCCTCCCTCACGGCAGGCGTCAACTCGGTCCGCGGACGCGAACGAGAGCGCTTCTCCCTGGCGGGCGGCGAGGTCGTCGTCTACGACTGCGAGGACCCGTCCGACGCCAGGTGGGCCGCCTGGCTCGGCCCCTGGCACATGGCGCACGGGCTCTTCTACTCCCCCGAGTGGGAGTCGGCCGACATCGTCGACATGTTCAGCCGCGTGACGTGGCAGGACACCCCCGAGGGCATGATGGCCGACGGCGGCAAGCGGTTCGACGTCTCCATGGAGCTCTACGCGATCTCGATCGCGGGTGTGGGCACCATGACGGTCGAGCCGAAGCAGGCGGGGATCAACCGCATTCCCAAGTGGCGGGGCTACGGGGCGCCCTCGGGCGAGCTGTGGCGGCTGCCCGCGCCCCCGTCCGACTCGGTGGCCCCCTTCCTGCTGGTCACCGACACCGCCATCGTCACGCTGCATCCCTGGAACGCCCCGAGCTACAACAAGGCGGGCGTGGCGGCACGCGCGGGCGCGGGCACCCCGGAGACCGCGGCCGACTTCCTGAACAAGGTCAAGCGCGTCGAGTGGCGGGCCTGACGTGGAACCGCTGACCGCGGTGGTCATCATCCTGGCCGTCCTGGTCGCTCTGCTGTTCGCGGCGGGGGCCGGACTCTACCGGCGGGTACGCGAACTGGAACTGGCCACCTACAACGGGGTCGGCGTGCGCTTCGCCGCGGCCGGGTCCGAGGCCCAGGCGAACGGGCTGGGCGTGCCCGGCGCCACGACCATGGTGATCAAGGTCAACCGTCGCTGCCCCATCTGCGACGACGTCCTGCTCGCCGCCGCCGGGATGGCGGCCGGCCTGCCCTCGGACCTGTCGTTCACCGTGTTGTCGGACGACCCCGGGTTCGACAAGTCCCTGCCCGATTCCATCCGGGTGATCAAGGACCCGGCGATCTGGCGCGCGGCGAGCGTGCCCTACAGCCCGGCCCTGCTCGTCGTGGACGAGAACGGCGTCGTGGTGTTCACGGCTCCGGTGGGGTCGGGAGAGGCGCTCACGGAGATCGTCGACCGAGCGGTCGCGAACAGAAAGGGAGTGAAGCTGTGAAGGCCGAGAAGCGGACCTCGATACTCGACCAGATACCCAGCGCCGAGGAGATGCCCGAGCAGGCGTTGCCGACGCGGGTGGGCGCCACGCGCGAGGGCTGGAGCAGGCGGCGCGTGCTCGGCATCGCCACCGGCGCCGCCGTGGCGACCGGGCTGGGCGTCCTCGACCTCCTGCCCTGGTCGAAGCCGCGCGGCGCGACGGCCGCCGCCTACACCGCGTGGGAGACCTGCCACGGCTTCGCCGACGCCGGTTCCGTCTGCGTGCCGTCCTCCGCGCTCTACTCGGGCAACTGCTCCGGCTCCTGGCACCGCAACGACGGCGCGTCCGGCACCTGCTACAACCTCCGCTACACCCACAACCCCTCCAGCTGTGACGGCAACAACGCCTGGAAGTGGTACGGCGGCGGCACCACCAGCACCCGCCGCATGTGCTCCGACGGCTGGTACGAGTACCACGACTGCGGCGGCGGCAACGTCTCCCGCTTCTCCATCTGCCGTACGGCGATCTGACCTGAGTTCATGAGCGACTCCACCACCAGAAAATCCGTCCGCCTGCTGGTGCCCGGACTGGCACTGATCGCGGCGGCGGAGGCCCTGGTGCTGTGTTCGAGGGTTGCGGGCGCGGACACGAAGGGCTTCACCTGGCTGGTGGCCGCCCTCGTCGCCGGCTTCTCCCTCTCGGGCTCCGTTTGAAGCCTGAACAGCGCCTGGGTGCTGTCCTCGTCGGTCCGGCGGGGTGCTGATGTCGCCGGCTTCATCGCCGGATTGTTCGTGGGAGCGGGCGCCGTCACGTTCGTGCTGGTGGTCGTCGGCTCCGTGCTGCGGGCTCCGTTCCCCGCAGTGGTTCTGCAGATCATGGTCGCCGCGGCTGCGGTGATCTTCCTGCTGCGCGAGCTGGACGTGTTGTCCTTCCCGTTGCTCCAGAACGCGCGGCTCGTGCCGCAGTTCGTCACCAGGATCCCCTTCTGGGGCGCCGTGCAGTTCGGCGCCGAGATGGGCACGGGGATGCGCACGTACTCGCCGACAGGGCTGCCGCACATCATGGCGGTGGCGATCCTGTTCCTGGCGTCCTGGCAGGAGGCGCTCCTGGCGGGCGCCGGCTTCGCGGCGGCGCGGGCGATGATGCTCCTGACCTTCGCCCTCGCGCGGGACCGGATGGAGGCGGACACGGCGTTCTCCTTCACACTGCCGAAGATGAAGGTCCTGTTCGTCGTGCTCGCGGCGCCCGTGGTGGCGATGCTGGTGATCGGATGATCGCCCTCGTCGCCCGCTACGGGCTGGGTCTCGTCCTGGTGCTGGCGGTGCTCGGGAAGGCGCGCGACCTCGGCGCCTTCCGGAGCGGCCTGGCGGCCTTCGGGCTCCATGGACGGGTGGCCCGGGCGGGCGCCTTCACGGTGGTGACCGTGGAGGCGCTCGTCGCTCTCGCCGCCTTCTCCCCCGTCGCCGGCGACGTGCTGGTGGGTGTGGCCGGGACGTGTCTGGGCCTGTCGTTCACGGTGGCGCAGACGTATCTTCTGGTCATGGGCGAGCAGGCGGCTCCCTGCCTGTGCTTCGGCGCCGCGGAGCGGGCCTCGGCCCGCACGTTCGGCCGGGCGGCGCTGGTCCTGCTGATGGGGCTGGCGCTGTGGGGCGCCGCGGTCTGAGAACCGGCCCGACCCTCCGCCGGCCTCGTCGGGTGTTGCAAGTGAGGCGTCCACGACGGAGGGTTGGGCCGGTGACCGACGACGGGTTCGGCGAGAAGGTCATGAGCGATCGGCTGCGCACGTGGCGACGGCTCCGCGGGCCGGCGTTCGTCCCGCGCAGGGCGCTGGTCGCCGGGTCGGCCGCCGTCATGGTGGTCGTCGGCGGTCTCGCCGTCTTCCATGCGCGTTCGCCCGCCGGTCCGGACACCGGCGTGACGGTGGCCTCGCCGCCGCACGTCGTCCGGCCGCCCGCCCAGGCGCCGGCGCTGCCCGTCACCGGCCCGGCCGGGCGGGGCGTCCTGGTGTACACCGCCTGCCAGTCGCAGTGCCCCACCTTCCTGCTGCTCGCCGACGGCCGGCAGTTCCTGCTGGGCGCGCGGACCGTCAGCCCGCCGGGCAACATCACGCTCTCCCCCGACGGGCGCTGGCTCGGGCGACCCGTCAGAGGCGGGTACGAGGTCAGAGACCTGCTGGGCGTCGCGGTCCACCGGCTCGAACCGCCGGCCGGCGGCGGCGCGGACAGCGCGTACAGTCCATGGGCGTGGTCGGCGGACTCCCGGCGGCTGATCGTCGGCTACCACGCCAGCGGGGACGTGCGCTCCTACCGGACGCTGGAGCTCCCGAGCGGCCACGCCCGCGAACTCGACCTGCCGCCCGGACGGGAGCCGGTCGGCCTGCCGCCGTCGGGCGAGCCGCTCCTCCTCGACACCGGACGGCACGACAGGCCGCCGCTCGACCGGGTCACGCTGGAGCACGCCGGCACCGGCCGCGCCCTCACCCTGACGTCCGGCGCGGGCGTCCTCAGCGACACCGACCACGGGCTGTCCGTGCAGGTGAGCGGTGAGCGGATCTTCACCCTGGAGTACTCCGGCGACCGGATCACGGTCCTGGAGTTCGACGTCACGGGACGGCAGGTGGCCCGCCTGCCGCTGCCGGTCGGCCGGTTCCCGGTCGGACCGGTGGACGGCGGCTTCGCCGTCGTCCAGGTGCCCCAGGACCAGGTCCGTGGGCGGCAGGAGCTGGCGGTGCTCTCCCCGTCGGGCGGCCGGCCGCTGTTCGACGTGCCCGGCCTGGCGGCCGTCGTCCTGCCGGGCGGGGCCCGGCACTAGGCGGCCGCGGGGCTGCGCCCGGCGTCGGCGTTCAGGGACGGATGACGACGGTGTGCCCGGTGTGCTCGATCAGCTCGCCGACCACCGGGGCGCCGGGGATCTCCCCGGCTACCAGCAGCCCCCCTGAGGTCTGCGCGTCGGCGAGCAGCAGCAGGGTCTCCTCCGGGACGTCGCCGGGGTCGAGATGCGGGGCCACCCAGTCGAGGTTGCGCCGCGAGCCGCCGGGGACGAACCCCTCCTTCACGGCCTGCGCCGCGCCGTCCAGCATCGGCACGGCCGAGGCGTGCAGCACGGCGGTGACGCCGGAGGCGCGGGCCAGCTTGTGGAGGTGGCCCAGCAGGCCGAAGCCGGTGACGTCGGTGGCGCAGCGGATCCCGGCGGCCACGGCCTGGCGCGAGGCGTCCGCGTTCAGCCGGGTCATGGTCTCCACGGCGTGCGGGAACACCTCGCCGGTGTTCTTGTGCCGGTTGTTGAGCACGCCCAGGCCGAGCGGCTTGGTCAGGGACAGCGGCAGGCCGGGGCGCCCGGCGTCGTTGCGCAGCAGCCGGTCGGGTTCGGCGACGCCGGTGACGGCCAGGCCGTACTTGGGTTCGGCGTCCACGACGCTGTGCCCGCCGGCCAGGTGGCAACCCGCCTGGGCGGCCACCTCCGCGCCGCCCCGCAGCACCTCGGCGGCCAGGTCGTAGGGCAGGAGGTCGGGGGGCCAGCACAGGAGGTTGAGCGCGACCACGGGCCGCCCGCCCATGGCGTAGACGTCGGAGAGGGCGTTCGCCGCGGCGATGCGGCCCCAGTCGTAGGGGTCGTCGACCACCGGGGTGAAGAAGTCGGCCGTGCTGATGAGCACGGATCCGTCCTGGGTGCGGACCACGGCGGCGTCGTCGCCGGATTCCAGCCCCACCACGAGCTCCGCCTCGGGATCTCGGGGGAACGGCATGCGTGCGTCGCCGAGCAGCGATTCCAGGTCCGCCGCGGGGATCTTGCAGGCGCAGCCGCCGCCTTGGGCGTACTGCGTGAGCCTCTTCATGATCACACCTTAGGGCGATCACGGCCGCCATGATCGCTTTTCTGGCGGTTGATCATATGATGCCTGATCGGCCCCGGTACGAGACCTGGAGACACCGTGCTTCTCACGCCGAACGGACGTCCCTAGCATGACCGACCATCGTCGATCCATCCCGCGGACGGACACGCTGCTCGCCGACCCCCGGCTGGTCGAGGCCCGGCGGCGGTTCGGCCACGCCCAGGTCAAGGCCGTGATCGTCGCGGCGCAGCGGCGGGCCAGAGAGGGCCAGCTCGCGCCGGAGGACGTCCTGACCGCGGCGCTGGCGGCCCTGCCCGCCTCCGCCGCCGGCCTGCGGCCGGTGATCAACGCCACCGGCGTGCTGCTGCACACCAACCTGGGCCGCGCCCCGCTGTCGGACGCCGCCCGCCAGGCGGTGCAGCTGGCCGCCGGGGTCACCGACGTCGAACTCGACCTCGACACGGGCGACCGGGGCAGACGGGGACGTACGGCGCTGGCCGCCCTGTCCGCCGCCGTGCCCGCGGCCGGGGCGGTCCACGTCGTGAACAACAACGCGGCGGCGCTCGTGCTGGCGGCCACCGCGCTGGCGGCGGGCGGCGAGATCGTGGTCAGCCGGGGGGAGCTGATCGAGATCGGGGACGGCTTCCGCCTTCCCGACCTGCTCGTCTCCACGGGGGCCCGGCTGCGCGAGGTCGGCATGACCAACCGCACCGCCCTGGCGGACTACGCCGACGCGATCGGGCCGCGGACGGGCCTGGTGCTGAAGGTGCACCCGTCCAACTACCGGATCGAGGGGTTCACGGCCGACGTCCCGGTGTCGCGGCTGGCGGCGTTGTGCCGGGAGCGGGGTGTCCCCCTCGTCGCCGACGCCGGCTCGGGGCTGCTGGCCCACGAGCCGCTGCTGCCCCGCGAGCCCGACGTCACGAGCTGGTTGACCGAGGGCGCGGACCTCGTCACCACCAGCGGGGACAAACTGCTCGGCGGCCCTCAATGCGGGCTGCTGTTCGGCCGCGCCGACCTCGTGGACCGGCTGCGCCGCCATCCCCTCGCCCGCGCGCTGCGGGTGGACAAGATCACGCTGGCGGCGCTGGAGGCCACGGTCGCGGGCCCGCCGACGCCGACCTGGGAGAGCCTGCACGCCGATCAGGCCACGCTGCGCTCCCGCGCCGAGGACCTGGCGGCCCGGCTGCGCGACAAGGGGATCGACGCCGAGGCCGTCGACAGCCGGAGCGTGGTCGGCGGCGGGGGCGCGCCCGGGCTGTCCCTGCCGAGCGCCGCCGTCGCGCTGGACCGGCGGGCGGCCGCGGCCCTGCGCCGGGCGCAGCCGCCCGTGCTCGCCCGGGTGGAGAACGGCCGCTGCCTGCTCGACCTGCGCGCGGTGCCGTCCGGCCACGACGGCACGCTGCTGGCCGCCGTCCTCACCGCGTGGCCGCAGGGCTGACCGGGCCCGCCGTGGACGACCGCGGCGGCGCCGCGCCCGGGTAGCTCCGTGCCACCAGGGCCGCGTCGTTCCCACCCGGCCGAGCAGGGCGGAACCGCGGTTGCGCTGGAAGGGCAGGCCGACGCACGTCAGGCCGGGCACGGGGCTGACGCCGCCGGAGTGCAGCGGCACGCCGCCCACGCCCGCGGCCTGTCCTTCCCCGAGGCCGAGAGGGCGCTCGCATGAGGCCGCCGGAGACCGCCCCGGGAGAGGGAGCGGCATCCCCCTCGCGGGGGAGCACACCGGACGGCTCCCGGGAAAGGCTGGCAGGCATGAGCACCTCCTCCCCGCTCGCGACGGCCACACCGCCGGACCGGCTCACCATCTGGGCCGGGCGAGCCATGGTCTTCATCGCCCTGGCGCACACCGCCGTGTTCGCCCCCCTCGCCCCGTGGGCGAGCTGGCTCGCCGGAGACCTGCGCGACGGCCTCGCGGACGGCGACTCGCAGGCGGTCTTCTGGGCGCTGCCCGGCGGGTTCGTCGTGGTGCTGGCGCTGCTGGGTCTGCTGGTGGCGCGGGCGGGACGGCAGGGACAGCAGGTTCCCGGATATGTCGGCTGGGCGCTCCTCGCCTGGGGGGCCATAGGCGTCGGCCTGATCGGAATGAGCGGTTTCATTACCGCGATCGTGCCTTCCGGGCTGCTCATCGCGGCGAACGTCATCGCGGTGCGGGAAAGGCGCGACCGGCGTGCCGTGCGCGGCGGCCATGATCGTCCCGGCGGCATCACCCGACGTCAGACCCCCTGAGAGGGCGCGATGCCTCGCTGCCGTTCCGGCGGGCCCGATTTCGGACGTGTCGTTATCGGGTTTTCGCTTATTTGGCCGCTTAACGGCCTTGAGGCGGCATAGTAATTTTCTCAAATGCCTCAATCACGTGGTAGGCGACGGCCGGTCATCGCACGATGGCTGGCCGTCCTCGTCATCGCCGCCGTCATCCCGGCGGGACCGGGCGCATCGACCGCGTACGCGTCGGGCTCGCAACCGCCCGAGAACGCCGTCGTCGTCTGGGACCGCAACGCCCAGACCGCCATCTGGGACGTCGCCGGCCAGCAGCCGCAGGTCCAGGCGCGCAGCTTCGCCATGGTGCACGGAGCCGTCTACGACGCGGTGAACGCGATCGCCGGCACCCCTTACCAGCCGTACCTGACCGCGCCGCGGGCCGACGGCGGGGAGTCGACGGAGGCCGCCGTCGCCACCGCGGCCTTCCGCGTGCTGAACAAGCTCTTCCCCGCCCAGCAGGCCCGGCTGACGACCCAGTACGACGAGTACCTCGCCACGATCGCCGACGGCGGCGCGAAACGACGCGGCGTCGCCGTGGGCGAGCAGGCGGCGGCCGCGATGATCGCCGCCAGGGAGAACGACGGCGCGTTCGGCGACCAGACCTGGCCGATCGGCACCCACCCCGGCCAGTGGCGGCCGACGCCGCCCACGAACGCCTCGGACGGAGCCTGGGTCGGCGACCTCAAGCCGTTCCTCATCCCCAGCGCGTCGATGTTCCGCACCTCGGGCCCGCCCGCGCTGACCAGCTCCCGCTACGCCAAGGACGTCAACGAGCTGAAGCGGATCGGCGGTGCGGACAGCACGGTCAGGACGCAGGACCAGACGCAGGCCGCGATCTGGTGGCACGACCGGCACCTGGCCGAATGGGAGATCAAACGCCGGCTCGCCACGACCCGGCAGCTGAACCCGCTCCAGGCGGCCCGCATGTTCGCCATGGTCGACCTGGCCGAGGCCGACGCCACGACCGCCTGTTACAACGAGAAGGCGGCGTGGGCCTTCTGGCGGCCGGTGACGGCGATCCGCCTGGCCGACACCGACGGCAACCCCCGCACCACGGCCGACCCCGACTGGACGCCGCTGCTCGTCACCCCGCCGCACCCCGACTACACCTCCGGGCACACGTGCTTCACGGCGGCCAGCATGTCGGCGCTGACCCACTTCTTCGGCAGGGACGACATCCCCTTCAGCGGCTACAGCTCCGACTCGGGCACCACCAGGAGCTTCCGCGGCTTCTCCCACGCCCTGGCCGAGGTCATCGAGGCCCGCGTGTGGGGCGGCATCCACACGCGCACGGCGGACGTGCAGGGCGCGAAGATCGGCGCCCAGGTCACCGCCTACATGGTGAGGCACTACTTCCGGCCGAAGCGGTGAGGCCGGGCGACCCGCCCGCCCGCCGCTGAGACCGGAATCGCAGTGATCTCGAGACCTCCCCGTGCTCGTCGCGCACGGGGAGGTCTTCCTGATCCCGGCCCTGACAGGACGGGGGCCGACGGCTGTCAGCACCCCGCGAGGCCGCTGCCAGCGGGATGACCGCCGATCTGACCGATATGGAGAATCGGACCCGACTCAATCAGTCAATAGGGACAGAGACCCCTTCAAACGACAGGACCGAAACCCTAATTACGGGCATTCCATAGAGGGACAAGATCATCACGCAGGGTGGCAGAACCCCAGAACGCGAGGGCGGGCAGAGATCATCCGCCCAGCCGGGGAGGTCCACCGCCCGTAGACACACCCACCGGAAGCGGGTTTTGTCGATGGCCGAAACCAGCATTCCATCATTGGTTTAAATTTCATCCCTTGACTGACTTTCGGACAAAATAATAGGAATGGCGTGGCTTCAGCCGTGAGCCGCCCCTCGCCAGGTCGAACCCTGACGAGCGGCCCATCTTTCCTGCTGCCCGCGCGACGACCTCGCCCGGCGCGGCAGACCTGCCGGAGGGTGACTTCGCGTCGCGATGCCAGAAGAACAGCCGCTGTCCGAGACACCGTTCGCCTCGCTGACGCGATACCCGCCCGGCGCTCGGACCCTCTTCTGCCTCCCCTACGCCGGTGGGGACGTCACCGCCTTCTGGGCGTGGCGGCAGGCGTTCGACGGCGTCCTGGACGTGCGGGTGGCCATGCTGCCCGGCCGGGAGGGCCGGATGGCCGAGCCCGGAGCCCTCTCTCCCGAGCTGATCGCCCGGTCCATCGCCGCCGCCGTCGCCCGGCAGCGCACGCCGTACTCGATCTACGGGCACAGCATGGGCGGCCGGGTCGCCTTCGAGGTGGTCCGCGAGCTGCGGCGGCTCGGCGTGCGGGCGCCCGAATGCCTCTACGTCGGCGCCGCGCACCCGCCGGAGCGCCAGGAGACGCTGGGACGGTGGACGGGCCTGGGCGACGAGGACCTGGTCGACGAGATCATCCTCCGGCTCGGCGCGCCCGCGGAGTTACGCACGCAGCCCGAGGTGAAGGCCCTGCTCATCCCCGCGCTGCGGACGGACATGGAGTGGCTGCGCCGCTACCGCTTCACCCGCCAGGAGCCCCTGGACGTGCCCATCGTCGCCTTCGCCGGCGCGCACGACCGGGAGGTCACCCACCCGACCATGCTCGCCTGGGCCCGCCACACCTCCTCGACCTTCCGCCTGCACACGCTCGACGCCGCGCACCTCTTCCTCGCCACGCACGGTGAGGAGGTGGCGCGGACGATCGCGGCCGGCCCGGAGCGGAGCCTGGCCGCGGACGAGGTGCACGTGTGGCTGGCCGACCTCGACGAACTGCCCGAGGTGTGCGCGTCCCTCGACGAGCTGTCGCCGCGGGAGGCGGCGCGCGCGGCCAGGTTCCGGCAGGAGGACGGCCGGCGCGGCTTCGTCGGCAGGTCGGTGCTGCTGCGGCGGCTGCTCAGGGAGTATGGGGTCGAGCCGGGCCTCGCCGAGCCGTACGGCCGGTCCGGCGGCCTGCCGTACGGCGGGACCGAGCTGACCTACAGCGTCGCCCAGTCGGGCGGGCTCGTGCTGGTCGCGCTGACGACCGGCCGGGAGGTGGGCGCCGACCTGGAGCGCTTCCGCCCGCCGGCGGACGAGCAGACGTTCTTCGAGCGGATGCTGGACGAGCGGGAGCGCGACGAGTTCGCCGCGCTGCCCGAGGAACTGCGGTTGCACAGCGCGTTGCGCACGTGGACGGCCAAGGAGGCGCTGCTGAAGGCGTCCGGTGACGGGCTGCGGGTGGATCCGGCGCGGTTCGGGTTCGCCGGGCAGCTTCCGGGCCGGACGTGGGTGCCCGAGGCGTCCCTTGAAGTGGGCCCGGAAGTGGACGCTGAGGCGGAGTGGCTGGCGGGGTGGCGGGTGACGCACCTGCCGCTGGGCCGGGCGATGGCCGCGATCGCCCTGCGCGCGCCGAGCTTCCTGCTGCGTTTCGAGACGGTACGGCGAGGCCGGCTGGTACGGCCGGGTGTGGAGGCCGCAGGATGACACTCCTCAGCAGTCTGATCACGGCTCAGGCCGCGCGGACCCCGGACGCCCCGGCGGTCCGGCAGTGGGAGAACGTGCTCACCTACGCCGAGCTGGTCGAGCGGGCGTGGGCGCTGGCGGCCCGGCTGCGCGAGCTCGGCGTCGGGCCGGAGGCGCGGGTGGGGTTGTGCACCCGCCGCACGCCGCTGATGCCGGTGGCGGTGCTGGCCGTGCATCTGGCGGGCGGGGCGTACGTGCCGCTGGACCCGGGGCATCCGCGCCGGCGGCTGGATGAGGTGCTGGCGGACGCCGGGATCGCGGTGGTCGTCGTGGACGAGCGCGGCCACGAGCTCCTGGACGGCTGCGCCGCCACGCTCGTCGACGCCTTCCAGCCGGGCCCGGCCGAACCCCGGGAGAGCGGCGCCGTCGCGGGCAACGCGGCGTGGGTGATCTACACCTCCGGCTCCACCGGACGGCCGAAGGGCGTGGTGGTGAGCCACGCCAACGCGGTCTTCTTCGTCACCGCGACCGTCGCGCGCTTCGGCCTGGACGCGAGCTGCAGCTCGATGGCCTTCTCCGCGCTGGGCTTCGACGCCTCGATCATGGACATGGTGCTCCCGCTGACCGTCGGCGGCTGCGTGCAGCTCGTGCCGGACGAGGACCGCGTGGACCCGGCCCGGTTGCAGCACTTCCTGGAAGGGCACGACGTCACCTGGGGCTACCTCCCGCCCGCGCTGCTGCCGCTGGTGGACCCGAGCCGGCTGCCGCACCTGCGGGACGTGGTGACGGCGGGCGAGCCGCCCCCGCCCGAGCAGGTGGCGCGCTGGTCGGCGCACACCCGTTTCCACAACCTGTACGGCCCGACCGAGCTGACCGTCGTCGTGGTGGGCGGCGAGTTCCACGGCGTGTGGGAACGTCCGCTGCCGATCGGCCGGCCGTTGACCGGCTGCCGGGCGTACATCGTGGACGAGGACATGAACGAGTGCCCGCCGGGCGTCCCCGGCGAGCTGCTGATCGGCGGCCCGCAGGTCAGCCGCGGGTACCTGGACCGGCCCGCGCTGACGGCCGAGCGGTTCGTGCCCGACCCGTTCTCGGACGAGCCCGGCGCGCGGCTGTACCGGACCGGCGACCACGTGGCTTGGCAGGAGGACGGCCAGATCGCGTTCATGGGCCGCCTCGACCGCCAGGTCAAGGTCCAGGGGCAGCGCGTGGAGATCGGCGAGGTGGAGACGACGCTGCGCGCCCATCCCGGGGTGCGGCAGGCGGTGGTGGACTTCGCGGGCGAGCTGGTCGCCTACGTGACGCCCGAGGACGCGCCCGACCTGGCCGCCCTGCGCGAGGACCTGGCGGTGCGGCTGCCGCCGTACATGCTGCCGACCAGGCTGGTCCGGCTGCCGCTCCTCCCGCTGAACGCCTCGGGCAAGGTGGACCTGGCTGCCCTGCGGGCGCAGTCGCAGCGGGAGCGGGGAACGGCGAGCGGGCTGGCCGGGATCTGGGCGCGGGTGCTGGAGGCGCCCGTCCCGGACGACGAGGACGACTTCTTCCAGCGCGGCGGCCACTCGCTGCGGGCGATGCGGCTGGTGGCCGCGGTGCGCGCGGAGCTGGGCCGGGTGGTCTCGGTCCAGGACGTGTACGAGGGCCGGACCTATGGCGCGCTGCGCGCGCTGGTGGCGGGCGCGGAGCGGGCGTCCGCCGCCGCGCCGCCCACCGGCAGCCCGGCCGCGTTCTCCCCCGCCCAGCGCCGGATGTGGTTCGTCGAGCAGCTGGCGCCCGAGTCGGCCGCGCACAACATCGCGATGGCCGAGCGGATCCGGGGCCCGCTCGACGTCGCCGCGCTCCGCCGGGCGCTCACCGCCGTGGTGGCGGCCCACGAGGCGCTGCGCTGGCGGGTGGCCTCGCGCGACGGGATCCCCGACGTGACGGTCGCGCCGCCGCGCGAGGTGCCGCTGCCGATCGACGACCTCTCCCCCGCCGAGCTGGACGCGGCCCTGCAGAAGGAGGCGCGGGAACGGTTCGACCTGGCCGCCGGGCCGCTGTTCCGGGCGCGGCTGCTCCGGCTGGCCCCTGACGAGCACGTGCTCTGCCTGACCGCGCACCACCTGGTGTTCGACGGCTGGTCACAGGACGTGCTCTTCCGCGGCCTGTCGGCCGCCTACCGCGGGGAGCCGGTCGAGGCGGGCGAGCACACGTTCGCCGACTACGTGCGCTGGCTGCGCGCGAACGGCGACGGCCAGGCGCTGGGCTGGTGGCGCGAGCGCCTGCACGACGCCCCGCTGGTGCTGGACCTGCCCAGGGACGCGGCCAGGCCGCCCGCGCAGACCTTCCGCGGCGCCGCCGTCCGGGGCGAGGTGGACGCGGAACTGGCCGGCCGGGTGGCCGAGCTGGCGGCGGAGCTCGGCACCACCCCGTACGCGGTGCTGCTGGCCGCCTTCGGACGCCGCCTGGCCACCCTGGCGGGACGGGACGACCTGGTGGTGGGGGCCGCCTACGCCGACCGGCCGCACGTGGCGTTCGAGTCGCTGGTGGGGATGTGCGTGCAGGTCCTGCCGCTGCGGCTGCGCCCCCGGGGCGACTTCGCCGGGCAGGTGACGGCGTGCGCGGCCGAGCTGAACGCCGCGATCAGGCACCGGGACGTGCCGCTCGGGCAGCTGCTGGAGTCGCTGCGCCTGCCGCGCGACCTGAGCCGCAACCCGATCACGCAGGTCATGTTCAACATGTACAACTTCGCGCAGGCCCATCTGGACCTGGACGGCTGCGCCAGTGAGACGCTGCGGCCGGGGCTGCCCGGGGCGCTGTTCGACCTGACGATGTACGTGGGCGAGCAGCACGGCGGCTACGCGCTGGAGCTGGTCTACAACCCCGACCTGTTCTCCGCCGAGCGCATGACGGCGCTGGTCGACGGCTATGTCGAGCTGCTCGGCGAGTCGCTGACCGGGCAGGTGCGACCCGAGCCCCCCGAGGCCGCGCTGCCGGCCTGGGACGGGCCCGGCCTGCTGGAGCTGGCCGGCGACGCGCACGCCGGGGCGCGGCGGCGGACCGAGGCGGCGCTGCGCGGCGCGGGGGTCGAGCCGGGGGCCGTGGTGGCCGTCGTCGCCTCCCGGGTGCCCGAGCTGCCGGGGGTGCTGCTCGGCGTGCTGGCGGCGGGGGCACGGTGGGTGGTGATCGACTCGGCCTATCCCGCCGCCGTCCAGGAGCGGCAGATCGCCGCCGCCGGAGCGCGGGCGGTCCTGCGGGACGACGCGGTCGAGCTGCGCGAGGGCGGCGCCCTGCTGCCGGGTCCCGGCTACCTCTCGATGACCTCGGGCACCACGGGCGACCCCAAGGCGGTGGTCACCGGCGAGCGGCCGCTGGCCCATTTCCTGTCCTGGTACGTCCGCACCTTCGCCGTCGGGCCGCACGACCGGTTCGCGCTGCTGCACGGGCCGGCCCACGATCCGGCGCTGCGCGACATGTTCGTGCCGGCCGTGGCGGGCGCCGAGCTGTTCGTGCCCGAGCACGAGCTGGTCCGCGATCCCGGCAAGCTCGTCACCTGGCTGCGCGAGCACGCGATCACCGTCCTGCACCTGACGCCGCAGCTCGCGGCGATGCTGGCGGGCACCGGCGGCACGCTGCCCGACGTGCGGCTGGTCGGCGTGGGCGGCGACCTGTTCACCGGCGTCCAGGCGGCCCGGCTGCGCGCGCTCGTGCCCGATGCCCGGATCGTCGCCTTCTACGGCACGACCGAGACGCCGCAGGCGCACGCGTGGCACGAGCTCGCGGAGCCGTACCCGGAGGTCGTGCCGATCGGGCGGCCCGTCGAGGGCAGCGAGATCATCGTGGTGACGCCGGACGGCAGGCGGGCCGGTGTGGGCGAGCTCGGCGAGGTGGTCGTCCGCAGCCGCCACCTGGCCGACGGCTACCTGGATCCGGCGCTGACCGGCCGGCGCTTCGCCGGCGACCGGTTCCGCACCGGCGACCTCGGCCGGCGCAACCCCGACGGCACGATCACCCCGGCGGGGCGCGCCGACGACCAGGTGAAGGTGCGCGGCTTCCGGGTCGAGCTGGGCGAGGTGGAGGCCGCGCTCGCCGCCTGCCGGGACGTGCGCGCCGCCGCGGCCAGGGTCGAGGACGGCACGCTCGTCGGCTACGTGGTGCCCGCCCGGCCCGGCCTGGCGGCGCACCGCCTCCTGGACGAGCTGCGCGGCGCGCTGCCCGAGCACGCCGTCCCCAGCGAGGTGGTGGCGCTGCCCGCGCTGCCGCTGACGCCCAACGGCAAGGTGGACCGCGCCGCGCTGCGCGGCCGGCCGGTCGAGCAGCCGAAGGCCGGCGGCGGCCTCGACGGCCCCACCCAGAAGACGGTCGCCCAGGTGTGGCGCGCCGTGCTGGGCGTGCCGCGGCTCGGCCCCGACGACAACTTCTTCGAGATCGGCGGCCACTCGCTGGCCGTGGCGGCGGTCCAGGCCCGGCTGCGGGCGGCGACCGGCCGCGAGATCCCGATCACGGAGCTGTTCAGGCATCCCACGATCCGGACGCTGGCCGCTCATCTCGATGGCGCGGGCGGCAGTCCGGGGCTGGACCGGGCGGCGCGCCGCCTGGCCTCACGGCGAGACAGGTTGAGGAACCGCAACGAGAAGGGGATTGCCCCATGACGGACGAGCCCACGGCCGAGCCGATCGCGATCATCGGCTTGTCGTGCCGAGTCCCGGGAGCGGGTGACGCGCAGCAGTTCTGGCGCAACCTCGCCGACGGCGTCGAGTCGCTGACCACGTACACCCTGGAGGAGCAACGGGCGCTGGGCACGGCGGAGAGCCTGCTGGCCGACCCGAACTTCGTGCCGGCCGCCATGACGCTGGACGACTACGAGGGTTTCGACGCGGCGTTCTTCGGCATGTCGATCAGGGAGGCCGAGGTCCGCGACCCGCAACACCGGCTGTTCCTGGAGCTGTCCCACACGGCGCTGGAGGACGCGGGCTACGACCCCTTCCGCTACCCGGGCGAGATCGGCGTCTACGCCGGGACCGGGACGGACACCTACCAGTGGCGCAACATCCGCAGCAACGCCCAGGCCCACAAGAACGCCGGCTGGCTGGCGGTCATGGTGGGCAACCACGTCGACTACTGCGCCACGCTCACCTCCTACAAGCTCGACCTGCGCGGCCCCAGCTACACCGTGCACACCGCGTGCTCGACCGCGCTGGTGGCCTTCCACATCGCGTGCGAGGCGCTGCGCAACGGCGAATGCGACATGGCGCTGGCCGGCGCGGCCATGCTGGACCTGCCGCAGGGCGAGGGCTACATCTACGACCAGGACGGCATCGTCTCCCCCGACGGGCACACCCGCTCCTTCGACGCCGACGCCGGCGGCACGACCTGGGGCAGCGGCGGCGGCGTCCTGGTGCTGAAGCGGCTGTCGGAGGCGATCGAGGACCGCGACAACATCCGCGCGGTGGTCCTGGGCAACGCGATCAACAACGACGGCGCGGGCAAGGTCGGCTTCTCCGCGCCCAGCCTGGACGGCCAGGCCGCGGTGATCGCGCAGGCGCTGGGCGTCGGCGGCGTGGATCCCCGTACGGTCACCTACGTCGAGGCGCACGGCACCGGCACGGCGCTCGGCGACCCGATCGAGGTGGCCGCGCTGTCCAGCGTGTTCGCCCAGCACACGAGCGACACCCAGTGGTGCGGCATCGGCTCGGTCAAGAGCAACATCGGCCACCTCGGCCAGTCGGCCGGCATCCCCAGCCTGGTCAAGACGGTGCTGGCGCTGGAGAACAAGCTGATCCCGCCGACGTTGCACTTCAAGAGCCCCAACCCCAAGATCGACTTCCCGGCGAGCCCGTTCTACGTCGTCTCCTCGCCGACGAAGTGGGAGCGCGAGGAGTTCCCGCGCCGCGCGGGGGTCAGCTCGTTCGGCATCGGCGGCACGAACGCGCACGCCGTGCTGGAGGAGGCCCCGCCGCGCCCGTCGCTGCCCCGCGAGCGGCCCGCGCACCTGCTGAAGCTGTCGGCCAGGACGGAGTCGGCGCTGGCCGCCGCGCGCGAACGACTGGCCGCGCACCTGGCCGCGCACCCCGAGACGGACCTGGCCGACGCCGCGTTCACGCTGCGCGTGGGCCGCCGGGAGCTCAAGCACCGGGCCGTCGTCGTCGCCACCTCACCGGGCGACGCGGTGGCCGCGCTGTCCGATCCCAGGCGGACCGTCACCGGCGCCAAGCCGAAGCGACCGGCGCAGGTGGCCTTCCTCTTCTCCGGCCAGGGCGCCCAGTACGGCGGCATGGCCGCGGAGCTGTACCGCAACGAGCCGATCTTCCGCGAGGCGGTCGACGAGTGCGCGGCCGTCCTGGACGTGCGCGACCAGATCTTCGCCACCGGCGAGGAGGCCGACGAGGCGTTGCGGCAGACGTCGCTCACCCAGCCCGCCCTGTTCACGGTGGAGTACGCGCTGGCCAGGCTCTGGCTCTCGCTGGGCGTCGAGCCCGCCGCGATGATCGGCCACAGCATCGGCGAGTACGCGGCGGCCACCATCGCCGGCGTCTTCACCCTGCCCGACGCGATGCGGCTGGTCGCGGCGCGCGGCCGGCTGATCCAGGCGCTGCCGCCGGGCTCCATGCTGGCCGTGCAGCTCATGCCCGACGAGATCGCGCCGATGCTGCCCGACGACGTCTCCGTGGCCACCGTCAACGGCCCCGGCACGTGCGTCGTGTCCGGCCCGTCGGAGTCGATCGCGGAGCTGGCCGAGATGCTGGAGGAGGAGGGCATCGGCTGCACCCGGCTGCGCACCTCGCACGCCTTCCACTCGGCGATGATGGAGCCGATGCTGCGCGAGTTCCGCGAGCTGGTCGCGGCGGCCCGGCCGGCCGCGCCGAGCCTGCCGTTCCTGTCCAACGTGACCGGCACCTGGATCACCGCCGCGGAGGCCACCGACCCGTCCTACTGGGCCAGGCACGTGCGCGAACCGGTCCGCTTCGGCGACTGCGTCTCGACGCTGCTGGCCGACGGCGAATGGATCATGATCGAGTGCGGGCCGGGCCGGCAGCTGTGCGGCCTGGCCGGCACCCAGCTGGCCGCCGGCGCGATCGCCCCGCTGCCGTCGCTGCCCGGCCCGCGCGACCGGGCCGGTGACGTCGCGGTCTTCTCGCAGGCCGTGGGCGCGCTGTGGGTGCACGGCATCGAGCTGAACGACTTCGGCGCCCCCGGCTTCCGCGTCTCGCTGCCGGGTTACCCGTGGGAGCGGCAGCGCGCCTGGATCGACCCCGACCCGCAGGGCGCCTTCGCCGGCGGCGTCGCCCACCCGCAGCAGGCCGACGGCCCCCTGCCGCCCGAGCGGTGGTACGGCGTGCCCGTCTGGCACCAGGCGCCGGCCCGTCCGGGGACGCCGTCGCCGGTCACGCGCTGCCTGGCCTTCGTGGACGAGGACTCCGCCGCGCTGGCCGACGCGCTGCGCGCCTCCGGGGCCGAGGTGCTGGAGGTGCGGCCGGGCGCCGCGTTCGGCGCCTTCGACGGGCACTTCACGGTGCGGCCGGCCGTACGGGAGGACTACGACGCGCTGCTGGAGGCGGTCGGCGAGATCCCCGAGCGGGTCGTGCACGCCTGGGCGCTCACCGGCGGCGAGCAGACGTGGGCGGCGCAGGACCGCGGCTTCTTCGGCGTCCTGGGTCTCGTGCAGGCGCTGTCGGCGGCCCAGCCGCCGGGCGGGGTGCAGCTCGACCTGGTGACCGCGGGCACGATGGACGTCGTCGGCGGCGACCTGACCAGGCCGGAGCACGCCACGCTGGCGGCCTTCGCCCGGGTCGTCCCGCTGGAGACGCCGTGGCTGCGCGTCCGCCACATCGACGCGCCGGACGGGGACGCGAACCGGCCGGCGGCGGTGCGGGGCGTCGCCGCCGAGCTGGGCCGCGCGGCCGAGCCCGGCGAGGCCGGGTTGCTGGCCCCGGTCGCCCTGCGCGGCGGGAAGCGGTGGCTGCTCGGGTACGAGCAGGTGGAGGTGACCAGCGAGCCGGGCGAGCCGCGCGACGGCCAGGTGTACGTGATCACCGGCGGTCTGGGCGGCATCGGCGTCTCGCTGGCCGAGGACCTGGCGGCGCGGGCCCGCGTCGGCATCGTCCTGCTGTCCAGGAGCGGGCTGCCCGAAGGCCCGCCGCGGTCGGCCCGCGAGGCGCGCGCCGCCGAGGCGATCGGCCGGATGGAGGCCGCCGGGGCGCGGGTGCTGACCCTGGCCGCCGACGTGACCGATCCGGCGGACATGCGCCGTGTCAGGGACGAGACGCTCGCCGCCTTCGGCCGGGTGGACGTGCTCGTGCACGCGGCCGGCCTGCCCGGCGGCGGCATGGCCCAGATCAAGGAGCGGGAGGCGGCCGAGGCCGTGCTCCGGCCCAAGCTGCTCGGCACGCTGGCGCTGCAGGAGGCGTTCGGCGACCTGGAGCTGGAGGCCGTGGTGCTCTGCTCGTCGATCACCGCGGTGGCCGGCGGGTTCGGGCAGATCGACTACTGCGCGGCCAACAACTTCCTCGACGCGCACGCCCGCGCCGGACGAGGCTGGAACGCCGCCCAGATCGTCAGCGTCAACTGGGGCAGATGGCTGGAAGTCGGCATGGCGGTGGAGACCGCGGCGCCCGCCGGATTCGTCGCGTTGCAGCGCGGCGACCGGATCAAGGCGCTCGACCACCCGGTCCTCGACGCGCGGCACGCCGGCGAGATCGGCGGGCTCGACTGGTGCAGCGGCACGCTCTCACCCGGCACGCACTGGGTGCTGGACGAGCACCGCATCGCCGACGTGCCGGTGCTGCCCGGCACCGGCCACGTCGAGCTGGCCAGGACGGCCGCCGAGGCGGTGCTGCCCGACGGCGGGCTCGTCGAGCTGCGGGACGTGGTGTTCGTCGAGCCGCTGTCGGTGGCCGACGGCGCGACCGCCGAGGTACGGGTGCTCTTCACCCCGGAGGCGGACGGCGCCGAGTTCCAGGTGCAGAGCATCATCGGCGGCTCGCACCGCACCCACGCCAGGGGCACGGCGGCCAAGGTGAGCCCGCCGCCCGCCGACCGGGTGGACCTGCGCGCCGTCATGGACCGCTGCGTGTCCTCGGCGGACGAGCAGGGCGGCGTCCCGCTGTCGGGCCTGCTCACGCTGGGCGCGCACTGGCACCGGACGCTGACCGCCACGCATGTCGGGCAGCAGGAGGCGCTCGGCTTGTTCGAGGCCAACGACGCGCTGATGGCCGACCTCGACCGGTGGGGGCTGCACCCGGCCCTGCTCGACGCCGCCACCACCTTCAGCTGGGTCGCGGTCGAGGGCCACTACCTGCCGCTCGGCTACGGCCGCATCACCGTGTTCGGCAGCCTGCCCGAGGCGTTCTGGAGCCATCTGCGCATCACCAGCACCGACACCGACGAGGTGCTGGTCGTCGACGTCACGTTGATCGCGCCCGACGGCACGGTGCTGGTGCAGATCTCCGACTACGTCCTGCGCAGGATCGACACCGAGGCCGTGGTCTCCGGGGTCCGCTCCAGCGCCGGATCCCAGGTCGCCGCCCCGGCCGCGACCGCGGCCGCGTCGCCGGCCGGTGCCGACGACGCGGCCGGCATCAGGCCGGCCGACGGGGCCCTGTCCCTGCGCAGGCTGCTCGCCGCCCCGCTCGGCCCCCAGGTCGTGGTGGCGGCCAGCACGGTGGCCGAGCTCGTCGCCGGCGTCGGCTCGCTGACCCAGGAGACCGTCGAGAGCGAGCTCGATCCGGCGGCGGTCGCCGACCGGCAGGACAAGGCGCCCGCCGAGGGCTACGTCGCGCCGCGCAACGACGCCGAGGCCACGATCGCCCGCCTGTGGGGCGAGGTGCTCGGCGGCGACCACATCGGCGTCGACGACGACTTCTTCGAGCTGGGCGGCAACTCGCTCATCGCGGTGCAGCTGATCGCCCTGATCCGCAAGGAGCTCGGGGTCCGGCTGCCGATGCGCAACCTCTTCGAGGAGCCGACCGTGGCCGGGGTCGCGGCCCTGATCGACGCCGCCACGGCCGCCGCCCCCGAGCCCGCCCCCGCCGGGCCCGCCGCCCAGACCATCCCCCGCCTCCCCCGGAGTTCCGCATGAGCACAGAGACCAGCACAGAGACCAGCACGGACACCAAGGTCGTACGCAACGACGAGGAGCAGTACTCCATCTGGCCCGCCGGCCGGGACAACCCCTCCGGCTGGTACGACGCCGGTTTCTCCGGCACCAAGGACGCCTGTCTGGCGCACATCGAGCAGGTGTGGACCGACATGCGGCCGAAGAGTCTGCGAGAGGCCATGGACAGTGAGTGATGCCTTCCCCGCATCCTCCGGCCAGGAGCGGATGTGGTTCCTTTCGCGCTTCGAGCCCGATCTGGCCGTCTACAACATCGGCATGGTCATGCCGATGGCGGCCAGGCAGCCGGTGGACCCCCGCCGGCTGGAGCGGGCGATCGATCTGGTCGTGCGGCGTCATGAGGCGCTGCGCACCACGTTCGACTTCCGGGACGGGCAGGTCGTGCAGATCGTCCACCCCGGCGCGCCGCCCACGGCGCTGACCGAAACGGACCTGAGCCACCTTCCGCGGGCCGCCGCCGAGGCGGAGCTGGCCCGCCTGGCCAGGGCGGACGCGGTGCTGCCGTTCGACATGGAACGGGCGCCGCTGTACCGGGGCAGGCACGTCAAGCTGGCCGAGGACGACCTGCGGCTGGCCGTCGTCTTCGACCACACGATCTTCGACGGCGTCTCCTCCATGGTCTTCATGGACGAGGTGGAGGAGTGCTACGACGCGCTCGGCGAGGACCGGCCGCCGAAGCTGCCCGAGCTGCCGATCCAGTTCGCCGACTTCGCCGTGTGGCAGCGCGGCAGGTTGTCCGGCGAGTTCCTGGAGACCGAGCTGGTGCACTGGCGCGAACGGCTGGCCGGGGTGCCCGCCGACCTCGCCCTGCCGGGCGACCGGCCGCGGCCGGCCCGCCGGAGCTACCGGGGCGGGATCCGGCTCGGCGCCTACTCCCCCGAGCTGTCGGCGGGCGTGGAGCGGCTGGCCAAGGAGCTCAACACGACGTTGTTCACGGTGATGCTCACCGCGTACGCCGCCGTGCTGTCGCGCTGGTCGGGGATCGACGACATCGTGGTGGGCACGCCGGTCGCGGGCCGGCTGCTGCCCGAGACCGAGCCGGTCATCGGCATGTTCGTCAACGCGGTGCCGCTGCGCATGGACCTGTCGGGCGCGCCCAGCTTCCGCGAGGCGGCCGGGCGCGTGCGGGCGACGGTCGCCGAGGCGCTGGACCACCAGGAGCTGCCGTTCGAGCGGCTCGTGGAGGACCTGCAGCCGGCCCGGGACCTGAGCGTGCCGCCGCTCTACCAGGTGATGTTCAACCTGGCGATCCGCACCAACGAAGGGCAGATCGCCAACGGCACCGCCAAGGTGGACCTCCAGCTCGACGTCAACATGCGCGACGGGGTGCTGCACACCCGGCTGGAGTACGCCACCGACCTGTTCGACCCGGAGACGATCGAACGCTTCGAGGCGAACCTGCGCACGCTGGTCGAGGCGGCCGCCGCCGACCCCGGCCGGGCGGTCCCCGAGCTCCCCGTGCTCGCCGCGGACGAGCGTGCGCGCGTGCTGGCCCTCGGGGACGGCGGGCCGCCGGCCGAGCCCGGCACCCTGCACACGTTGATCGAGGCCCGGGCCGCCGCGACCCCCGACGCCCCCGCCGTGGTCTTCGGCGAGGTCACGCTCACCTACGCCGAGCTCAACGGCCGCGCCAACCGGCTGGCCCGGCGGTTGCGGCAGATCGGCGTGGAGCGCGGCCGGCCCGTCGCGGTCTGCGCGGAACGCTCGCCCGAGCTGGTCGTCGCGCTGCTCGCGGTGCTCAAGGCGGGCGGGGCGTACGTGCCGCTGGATCCGGAGTACCCGCGGGACCGGCTGGAGTTCATGCTGTCCGACTCCGGCGCGCAGGTGCTGCTCACCCAGCGCCACCTGCCGTCCTTCGGGCCGGTCGGGACGGTGCTGCTGGAGGACGACCACGATCTCGGCTCCGGCGACCTCGACCCGGTGACCGGGCCGGACGACGCCGCGTACCTGATCTACACCTCGGGCTCGACCGGGCGGCCGAAGGCCGTGGTCAACACCCATCGCGGCATCGTCAACCGGCTGGCCTGGATGCAGGAGACGTTCGGCCTGACGGCCGGCGACGTGGTGCTGCAGAAGACGCCGACCAGCTTCGACGTGTCGGTGTGGGAGTTCTTCTGGCCGCTGCTGCGGGGCGCCTGCCTCGTGCCGGTGCGGCCGGGCGGCCACCGCGACCCCGCCCACCAGCGTGACCTGGTCAAGCGGCACGCGGTGACCACGATGCACTTCGTGCCGTCGATGCTCGCCCTCTTCCTGGAGGAGGCGAACATCGAGTCGTGCACGTCGCTGCGGCGCGTGGTGTGCAGCGGCGAGGAGCTGCCGCCCAGGACCGCGGCCCGCTTCTTCGAGCGCCTGCCCGGCGTGGAGCTGCACAACCTGTACGGCCCCACCGAGGCGGCCGTCGACGTCTCCTGGCACGCCTGCCGGCCGGGCGAGACGGTGATCCCCATCGGCCGTCCGATGCCCGGCTGCCGCCTGCACGTGCTCGACGAGCGCCTGGAGCCGATGCCGGTCGGCGTGCCCGGCCAGCTGTACATCGGCGGCGTCCAGGTGGCCCGTGGCTACGCGGGACGGCCGGGGCTGACGGCCGAGCGCTTCGTCCCCGACCCGTACGGCCCGCCGGGCGCGCGGCTGTACGCCACCGGCGACCTGGCCAGGCTGCGCGCCGACGGGGAGCTGGAGTTCCTCGGCCGCATCGACGACCAGGTCAAGGTGCACGGCTGGCGGGTCGAGCTGGGCGAGGTCGAGGCGGCGCTGGCCGCGGACCCGCGGGTGCGCGGGGTCGTCGTCGCGCTGCGCGACGACGCGCCGGGCGGCCGCGGGCTGGTGGCCTACGTGGACTGGACGGGCGAGCCGAGCCGGTTGTCGCACGAGCTGCGCACCGGGCCGGCCCGCACGTTGCCCGCGGCGCTGGTCCCGCAGGCGTTCGTGCAGGTCACCGAGTTCCCCTTGGGCCCGAGCGGGAAGCTCGACCGGGCCGCGCTGCCGCCGCCCACCGGGCCCGGCCGCAGCGATCTGGGCACCACCTACGTCGCGCCGGAGACGCCGCTGGAGGAGGAGCTGTGCGCGCTGTGGGGCGAGCTGCTCGGCCGTGACCGGGTGGGCGTCGAGGACGACTTCTTCGCGCTCGGCGGGCACTCGCTGCTGGCCGTCCTGCTGATCACCCGGTATCGGGAGGCGTACGGGATCGAGATGGACCTGCGGGTCTGCTTCGAGCTCACCACGGTCGCCGAGCACGCGCTGGCCGTGCTGGAGCTCCAGCTCGGCGACGTCGAGCTGGACGATCTCCTGGCGGAGGACGCGGACGGATGAGCGAGGTGAGAGGGCGGCTGGCCCGCCTCAGCCCGGAGCAGCGCGCGGCGCTGGAGCGCAGGCTCCAGCGGCAGCCGAAGGCCCGGCCCGCCGGGATCCCCCCGCGCAGCGATCCGGACGCGCCGGCGCCGCTCTCCTACGGGCAGGAGCGGCTCTGGTTCCTGCAGCGGCTCGACCCCGCCGACGCCTCCTACAACATGTACATGGTGCAGCGGCTGCGCGGCGAGCTGTCCATCCGTGACCTGGCCGGGGCGCTGGCCACCGTGGCGGCGCGGCACCCGATGCTGCGGGCCCGCTTCCCCGCGGTGGAGGGCGGCCCGGTCCAGGTCGTGGAGCCGGCGCTGAAGCTCGATCCGGTGCTGGTGGACCTCGCGGACCTGCCCGCCGCCGAACGCGAGGCCCGCGCCACGGCGATCGTGGCCGAGCTGACCAACACGCCGTTCGACCTGGCCACCGGGCCGCTGGTACGGGTGCATCTGATCACGCTGTCGGCGACCGATCACGTGCTCTGCCTGGTCCTGCACCACCTGGTGGCCGACGGCTGGTCACTGAAGATCATCTTCTCCGAGCTGGCCGCCTGCTACACCGGGAACGCGGCCGGGCTGGGCGTCCCGTCGATCGACTACCGCGACTTCGCGGCCTGGCAGCGCGGCCGCGAGCCGTCGCGGGAGTCGCTGGACTACTGGCGCGCCAAGCTCGACGGCGTGCAGCCGCTCGACCTGCCCACGGACCGGCCGCGGCCGGCCGTACGGGTGGCCGACGGCGACTACTGCGCGCGGCGCATCGGCCCCGAGCTGACGGCCCGGCTGGAGCAGCTGGCCAGGGACGAGCGCGGCACGCTGTTCATGGTCCTGCTGGCCGCCTACCAGCTCCTGCTGGGCGCCCACTGCGGCGCCGACGACCTGACGGTCGGCTCGGTCATCGCCGGCCGCGACCGTCCGGAACTCCAGGACGTCGTCGGTTTCTTCCCCGAGACGCTCGTGCTGCGCGGCGACCTGTCCGGCGACCCCTCCTTTCGCACGCTGCTCGCGCGCACCAGGGCGACGGTGCTGGACGCGTTCGCGCACCAGGACATCCCCTTCGAACGCCTGCTCAACGACCTCGGCATCCGCCGCGACCTGAGCACGACGCCGCTGTTCCAGGCGATGTTCGTGATCCAGGACAAGAAGGCCGGCGCCCTGCCGCTGCCCGGCATCGAGGCGGAGATGTTCGACCCGGGCGCGACCCAGGCGAAGTTCGACCTGATGCTGGACGTCACCCAGTTCGACGGCTCCCTCTGGGCGATGTTGTCCTACGCCCGCGACCTGTTCGAGGAGGAGACCGCGACGCGGCTGCTGCGGCGGTGGGAGCGGGTGCTGGAGGCGGTCGTGCGCGACCCGGGCACGCCGCTGTCCGCGCTGCGCGCGGCCATGCTGCTGCCCGAGGACCGGCCGCCGGTCCTCGACACCCCGCAGCCGCCCGCGCGCGACGTGCTCGACCTCTTCCAGGAGCGCGTCCGGCTGGCGCCCGGCGCGACGGCGGTGAGCCACGGCGACCGCCGGGTCACCTACGCCGAGCTGGACGCCATGGCCGCCGCGCTGGCCGGACGCCTGGCCGCGGCCGGGGTCGGCCCGGACACGGTCGTGGGCCTGCGCGCCGGGCGCTCGGTGGAGCTGATCGCCGGGATGCTCGCCGTCGGCCGGGCGGGCGGCGCCTACCTGCCGCTCGACCCGGCGTACCCGCCGGAGCGGCTGCGGTGGATGGCGGCGGACGCGGGCGCGGCCCTGGTGCTGGACGAGGACGATCTCCGCGAGTCGCCGCAGGCGCCGCACGCCGAGGTCGCGGGGCCGGGCTCGCTGGCCTACGTGATCTACACCTCGGGCTCGACCGGGCGTCCCAAGGGCGTGGAGGTGCCGCGCGAGGCGCTGGCGTCGCGGGTGGGCTGGATGCGCGGCCACTACGAGCTCGGGCCGGGCGACCGCGTCCTGCAGTTCGCCTCGCCGAGCTTCGACACGCACGCCGAGGAGATCTACCCGGCGCTGGCCGCCGGCGCGGAGCTCGTCCTGTGCCCGGACGAGCCGCTGCCGGACTTCCTGAAGACGCCGGAGGGCGCCGCGCTCACCGTGCTGGACCTGCCCACGTCGTACTGGCAGGAGCTGGTGGCCATGGGCGTCGAATGGCCGCCCGGCCTGCGGCTGGTCATCCTGGGCGCCGACCCGCTGCCCGGCCCCGCGCTGGCCGCCTGGTACGCGTCCGGCCCCCAGGGCGTGCGGCTGGTCAACAGCTACGGCCCCACCGAGGCCACGATCATCGCCGCCACCGCCGACATGGACCCCTCGGAGGCGCTGCGCCGCCCGGCCGTGGGCGTCGCCCTGCCCGGCACCACGCTCCAGGTGCTGGGCCCCGACGGGCTCCCGGTGCCGGCCGGCGTCGCGGGCGAGCTGCACATCGGCGGCAGCGGCCTGGCCCGCGGCTACCGGGGGGCGCCCGCCCGCACGGCCGAGCGTTTCGTGCCCGGCCCCGGCGGCTCGCGCCTCTACCGCACCGGCGACCGGGCCCGCTTCCGCCTGGACGGCGGCCTGGAGATCCTCGGCCGCCTGGACCGTCAGGTGAAGGTGCGCGGTTACCGCGTCGAGCCGGGCGAGGTGGAGTCGGCGCTGCTCGCCCACCCGTCGGTGCGGCAGGCCACGGTGGTGGTCCACGACGACCGCCTGATCGCCTACGCCGTCCACGACGCCGGGGACGACGCGTTACGCGAGCACCTCGCCGCCGAGCTGCCCCCGCACATGGTGCCCAGCGCGATCGTCTCGCTCGACCGCATCCCGCTGACCCCCGGCGGCAAGGTCGACCGGGACGCGCTGCCCGCGCCGGGCCGGCCGCGCGGCGCCGGCTACGAGCCGCCGGCCGGCCCGGCCGAGGAGCTCGTCTGCCTGGTCTGGGCCGAGGTGCTGGGGCTGGAGCGGGTGGGCGCGCTGGACGACTTCTTCCAGCTCGGCGGCCACTCGCTGCTGGCCACCAGGACCACGGCCCGCATCGCCGCGGCCGTCGAGCTGGACGTGCCGCTCAAGCTGGCCTTCACCCACCCGACGCCACGCCTGCTGGCCGCGGCCCTGGAACACCTGGCCGAGGAGGCCGACGAGCGTGGATGAACGGCAGGCGCGCGTGCAGGCCCGCTTCCGCAAGGCGATCGCGGGCCTGGGCGCCGCGGAGCAGATCCCGCGACGCGCCGAGGGCAGCGATCCGCCGCTGTCGTTCGCGCAGGAGCGGCTGTGGTTCATGGAGCAGTTCGCCCCCGGGACGAGCGCGTACGTGCTGCCCGTGTCGGCCAGGCTGCGCGGCCCGCTCGACGCCGGACGGCTGCGGGAGTCGCTGGACGCCGTGGTCGCCCGGCACGAGAGCCTGCGCATGACCTTCCCCGCCGGCCCCGACGGGCGGCCGCAGGTGCGGGTGGCGGACCGGGTGCGGGTGCCGCTGCGCGTCGTGGACGTGCCGGACGAGGCGGCGGCCAGGCAGGTGCTCAGCGCCGACGCCGCGCTCCCCTTCGAGCTGGCGGACGGCCCGCTGCTGCGCGCCACCCTGGTACGGCTCGCGCCCGACGACCACGCGCTGCTGGTGGCGGTCCATCACATCGTCGCCGACGGCTGGTCGGCCGATCTCATCCTCCGCGAGCTGCTGACACCGCCGCAGAGCGGGCCGCGGCTGGGTTACGGCGACTACGCGTCGTGGCAGCGGGAGCGGCTGAGCGGCGACCGGCTGGCCGGCGACCTGGCGTTCTGGCGCGCCGAGCTGGACGGGTTGCAGGTGCTCGACCTGCCCCTGGACCGGCCGCGCCCGCCCCGGCAGAGCTTCCGGGGCGGCTGGCACGACGTCCAGATCGACGTGGCGGCGTTCGGCGAATTGTGCCGGGCCGAGGGGGCGACGCTCTACATGGGGCTGCTCGCCGCCTTCCAGGTGCTGCTGGCCCGCTGGTCCGGCACGACCGGCTTCGCGGTGGGGTCGCCGGTGGCCGGACGGACCCGGCCGGAGTTCGAGGACATGGTCGGGCTGTTCGTCAACCTGCTGCCGCTGCGGGCGCGGTTGGCGGGCGACCCCGGCTTCGCCGAGCTGCTGCGCCGCACGCGGGACGGCGCGATCGAGGTCTACGGCCACCAGGAGCTGCCCTTCGAGAAGCTGGTCGCCGAGCTGGACCCCGAACGCGACGTCAGCCGCCCGCCGCTGGTCCAGGTGCTGTTCGCGCTGCAGAGCTACCGCGGCGACGGCGAGGGCTTCGAGCCGGACAGCACGACCACCCGGTTCGACCTGGAGCTCTACGCCGCCGAGCGGGGCGAGCAGCTGGAGGGCCGCTTCGTCTACAACGCCGAGCTGTTCCGGCCGGAGACGATCGAGCGGCTGGCGCAGCGGTTCGCCGCGCTGTTGCATGCGGTGGTGGCGTCGCCCGACGTGCCGGTGGGGCGTCTGGACATCCTGCCGGACGAGGAGCGGAAGCAGCTCGCGCGGTGGAACGCCACCGACCGGGAGCATCCGGGCGGCACCCTGCACGAGCTGGTCTTCGCGCAGGCCGAGCGCACCCCCGACGCGACGGCGCTGGTCTTCGAGGGCGACCGGCTGACCTACCGCGAGCTGGCCGAACGGGCCCGCGCGGTCGCCGCCGGGCTGGACGTGCGGGTGGACCAGCCGGTGGGCGTCTGCATGGAACGCGGCCTGGACCTGCCCGTCGCGCTCCTCGGCGTGATGGCCGCGGGCGGCGCCTACCTGCCGCTCGACCCGGCCGATCCCGAGGAACGGCGGCGCGGCATGCTCGCCGACGCGGGGGCCGCGACCGTGCTCACCGCCGCGGGCTCCGGAGGCGAGTTCACGCCACCGTCAGTGCGCGAGGACAACCTGGCCTACGTCATCTTCACCTCCGGCTCCACCGGGCGGCCCAAGGGCGTGGGCGTCTCCCACCGCGCGATCGTCAACCGGCTGCGCTGGATGCAGGACACCTTCCACCTCACCCCCCAAGACCGCGTCCTGCACAAGACACCCACCACCTTCGACGTCTCGGTCTGGGAACTGTTCTGGCCCCTCATCACCGGCGCCACCATGGTCATCGCCCGGCCCGGCGGCCACCGCGACACCGCCTACCTGCGCGACCTCATCAAGACCGAGAACATCACCACGACGCACTTCGTCCCCTCCATGCTCCAAGCCTTCCTGGAAGAGGAAGGGATTCGGCTTCCGCCCCGGATCATCTGCTCCGGCGAAGCCCTCCCACCCGGCCACGACCTCCCAGGACTGCACAACCTCTACGGCCCCACCGAAGCGGCCGTGGACGTCTCCTGGCACCCCTGCCAACCCGGAGAAACCACCGTCCCCATCGGCAGACCCGTCGACAACACCACCCTGCACGTCCTCGACGCACACCTCCAGGACGTCCCCATCGGCACCCCCGGCGAGCTCTACATCGGCGGCATCCAACTCGCCCGCGGCTACCTCGGCAAACCCGCACTCACCGCCGAACGCTTCCTCCCCGCCCCCGACGGCAGACGCCTCTACAAAACCGGCGACCTCGCCCGCTGGCTACCTTCGGGCGAACTCGAATACCTCGGCCGCACCGACCACCAAGTCAAGATCCGCGGCATGCGCGTCGAACCAGGCGAGATCGAGGCCGTGCTGCGCGAGCAACCCGGCGTGACGGCGGCGGCGGCCAAGCTGGTGAACGGCCGCCTGGTCGGCTACGTCGTCGGCGACGTCCCCGACCTGTCCGACGCGCTGCCGGATTTCATGATCCCGACGGCGTGGGTGCGGCTGGACCGCCTGCCCGTCACCGCCAACGGCAAGCTCGACCGCGCCGCCCTCCCCGCGCCCGACCGCCCGGCCGACCTGCCGTGGGAGCCGCCGCGCGGGGCGGCGGAAACCGCCGTCGCGCAGGTCTGGCAGGAGGTGCTCGGCCTCGACCGGCCCGGCCGGCACGACACCTTCTTCGCCGTGGGCGGCGACTCCATCAGCAGTCTCAAGGTCGTGGCCCGGCTGCGCGCCACCGGCTACGACGTGGAACTGCAGCAGCTGTTCACCCATCAGGCGGTCGCCGAACTGGCCGCCGTGCTGCGGCCGCGGCAGGCCGTACCGGAGACCACGGCGGGAGCCTTCGACCTGCTCAGCGTGGCGGACAGAGAGAGGCTCACGCGATGATCATCGACGCCTACCCGCTCAGCGCCCTCCAGGCCGGGATGCTGTACCACAGCGAGCTGGACGGCGTGACCTTCCACGACCACACCACGCTCACGCTGCGCGGCACGTTCGACGAGGCGGCCCTGGTCAGGGCGCTGGACGAGCTGTCGGCCCGGCACGAGGTGCTGCGGACGTCCTTCGACCTGACCGGGTTCAGCGAGCCCGTCCAGCTCGTGCACGACCGGGCGGAGATCCCGCTGACCGTCTCCGGCGGCGAGCCGGAGTACGGGCCGTTCGACTGGACGCGGGCTCCCCTGCTCCGCGTCCACGTGCGGCCCGAAGCCGACCGGTTCGCGCTGACCGTCTACTTCCACCACGCGATCCTCGACGGGTGGAGCGTCGCGAGGCTGGTCAGCGAGCTGCTGGAACGCTATGCGACCCCCGGGCTGCCGGTGGAGCCGCCGGCGGCGCGCTTCCGTGACCTGGTGGCGGCCGAGAAGGCGATGCTCGCCCGGCCGGAGGCGGCGGAGTTCTGGCGGGAGGCGATCGCCGAGGCGCCGGAGGGCCGGTTGCCCCGGATGCCCGGCTACCCCACCGGCGGGCCGCGCGAGGTCGCGGTGCTCGCCACGGCGCTCCCCGGCGAGCTGGCCAAGGCGCTGGCCGAGCAGGCGGCCGCCGCCCGGGTGCCCCTGCGGTCGGTGGTGCTCGCGGCGCACGTGCGCGTCATGGCGCTGGTCACCGGCGATCCCGACGTCCTGACGGGGATGCTCACGCACAGCCGTCCGGAGAGCGAGGCCGGGGACGAGGTGCTCGGCCTGTTCCTCAACACCGTCCCGCTGCGGGTCCGGGCCGACGCGCCCGACCTGGTCCGGCGGGTCTTCCAGGCGGAGGTGGCGGCGCTGCCGTACCGGCACTTCCCGCTCTTCGAGATCCAGCGGGCCAGCGGTCGCGCGCGGCTGCTGGACACGCACGTGGACTTCCGCGACTTCCACGTGAACGGCGCCGCCGCCACGCCCATCGAGGGCCAGGACTTCTTCGAGCAGACCGATTTCGCCTTCAGCACGGCCTTCGTCCGGACGCCGGGCCAGGGGCTGACGCTGACCATCTCCTACGACACCACGCAGTTCCCCGCCGACCAGATCGCGGCGATCCGGGACCACTACCTCCGCGCCCTGTCCGGAGAACTCGGCATCTCGCCGCAGGACGCGGCTCAGCTCGCACGCTGGAACGCCACCGACCGGGAGCATCCGGGCGGCACCCTGCACGAGCTGGTCTTCGCGCAGGCCGAGCGCACCCCCGACGCGACGGCGCTGGTCTTCGAGGGCGACCGGCTGACCTACCGCGAGCTGGCCGAACGGGCCCGCGCGGTCGCCGCCGGGCTGGACGTGCGGGTGGACCAGCCGGTGGGCGTCTGCATGGAACGCGGCCTGGACCTGCCCGTCGCGCTCCTCGGCGTGATGGCCGCGGGCGGCGCCTACCTGCCGCTCGACCCGGCCGATCCCGAGGAACGGCGGCGCGGCATGCTCGCCGACGCGGGGGCCGCGACCGTGCTCACCGCCGCGGGCTCCGGAGGCGAGTTCACGCCACCGTCAGTGCGCGAGGACAACCTGGCCTACGTCATCTTCACCTCCGGCTCCACCGGGCGGCCCAAGGGCGTGGGCGTCTCCCACCGCGCGATCGTCAACCGGCTGCGCTGGATGCAGGACACCTTCCACCTCACCCCCCAAGACCGCGTCCTGCACAAGACACCCACCACCTTCGACGTCTCGGTCTGGGAACTGTTCTGGCCCCTCATCACCGGCGCCACCATGGTCATCGCCCGGCCCGGCGGCCACCGCGACACCGCCTACCTGCGCGACCTCATCAAGACCGAGAACATCACCACGACGCACTTCGTCCCCTCCATGCTCCAAGCCTTCCTGGAAGAGGAAGGGATTCGGCTTCCGCCCCGGATCATCTGCTCCGGCGAAGCCCTCCCACCCGGCCACGACCTCCCAGGACTGCACAACCTCTACGGCCCCACCGAAGCGGCCGTGGACGTCTCCTGGCACCCCTGCCAACCCGGAGAAACCACCGTCCCCATCGGCAGACCCGTCGACAACACCACCCTGCACGTCCTCGACGCACACCTCCAGGACGTCCCCATCGGCACCCCCGGCGAGCTCTACATCGGCGGCATCCAACTCGCCCGCGGCTACCTCGGCAAACCCGCACTCACCGCCGAACGCTTCCTCCCCGCCCCCGACGGCAGACGCCTCTACAAAACCGGCGACCTCGCCCGCTGGCTACCTTCGGGCGAACTCGAATACCTCGGCCGCACCGACCACCAAGTCAAGATCCGCGGCATGCGCGTCGAACCAGGCGAGATCGAGGCCGTCCTGCGCGCCCAGCCGGGGGTCCGCGACGCGGCCGTCACCGCGCACGGGCACAGCCTGGTCGGCTACGTGGTGGGCGACGTGCCCGACCTCCAGGACGTCCTGCCCGACCACCTGATCCCGCGCCGCTGGGTGAGCCTGGATGCCCTCCCCCTCACCCGCAGCGGCAAGCTCGACCGGGCCGCGCTGCCCGCGCCGGAGACGGCGGGCGGCCGGCCGTACGTGCCGCCACGCGACGAGGTGGAGGCGCGCCTCGCCACGCTCTACGAAGAGGTGCTGCAGGTGCCCGCGGCCGGGATCCTGGACGACTTCTTCGAGCTCGGCGGCCACTCGCTGAGCGCCCTGCGGCTGGCCGCCCGCATCCGCAAGGAGCTGGGCCGGAGCCTGCCCGTGGGCACCGTGCTGACCGCGCCGACGATCAGCAAGCTGGCCAGGGTGCTCCGCCAGCCCGAGGACCTGGCGCCGCCGAGCCACGTCGTGCCGCTCAACCCGGACGGCGACCGCACGCCGATCTTCTTCATCCACGCGCTCGGCGGCCAGGTCTTCCGCTACCACCCGCTGGCCCGCCGCCTCGGCCCCGACCAGCCGGTGTACGCCATCGCCGCGCGCGGGCTGGCGCCCGGCGAGGAGCCGCACGCCACGCTCGCCGAGATGGCCGACGCCTACGTGGCCGACCTGCTGGAGGTGCGGCCGGCGGGGCCGTACGTGCTGGGCGGCTTCTGCATCGGCGGGAACATCGCCCTGGAGGTGGCCAGGCGGCTGCGCGAGCGCGGCGAGCAGGTGCCGCTCGTCGTGCTCCTCTACGCCAACGCCGAGGAGCCCGTGGCCGAGGCGTCGCTGGAGGACGACACGGTCCTGCTGTTCCACGCGCTGGCCGGCGGCCCCGAGGAGACCCTCGGGCTGGACCCGGCCGAACTCGCCGCCCGGCCGCCGGAGGAGCAGCTCCTGACGGTCATGGGCGCCGCCTCCGCCGCCGACCGGCTGGCGCCGGACACCGCCGAGGTCGAGCAGGCGCGCCGCTACCTGGCCGTGTTCCGGGCCAACGCGCACGCGGTCGGCGGCTACCGGCACGAGCCCTACGACGGCGACGTCGCGCTCTTCGCGCCCAGGCGCGAGGACGGCAACTGGCCCTCCGTCGCCAAGGGGCGGCTCGCCCACGTCGCGATCCCCGAGGAACGCGTCCCCATCCTGTACGAACCCCTGGTCGCCGGAGCGGCCACCGAGATCAGAAGGTGGATGGATCATGGCATCCCCGACCAGTGAGCAGACGAGCCTCTGGAAGCACCCCGACTTCCTGCGGCTGTGGGCGGGCCAGAGCCTGTCGCAGTTCGGCTCGGCGATCAGTCTCTTCGCGTTCCCCGTCATCGCGGTCACCGTCCTGAACGCCTCCGAGGCGGAGATGGGCGTCGTCGGCTTCCTGCTACGGCTGCCGATGGTGTTCTTCCTGCTGTTCGGCGTGCTGGCCGACCGGGTGCGCAAGCGGCCCATCCTGATCTGGACGGACGTGGCGCGTTTCGTGCTGCTGATGCTGATCCCGGTCGCGTGGTTCGCCGACCTGCTCACGCTGACCTGGCTCTACGGCGTCATCTTCGCGCTCGGCCTGCTCAGCACGCTCTTCCAGACGGCCTACCGGAGTTACTTCCCGTTCCTGGTGCCGCGGGAGAACTTCATGGAGGGCAACTCCAAGCTGCAGCTGACCGAGTCGGCCGCCCAGACGTTCGGGCCCGGCCTGGCCGCGGCGCTGCTGAAGGTGCTCGCCGCGCCCGCGCTGCTGATCATCGACGCGGTGTCGTACCTGGCCTCCGCGATCGCGGTGTCCCTGATCAAGCGGCCGGAGGCCCGTCCGGAGCCGGACGACACCACCCCCGCGCAGGTGCACAAGGCGATCTGGCAGGGCATGGGCTGGGTGATGCGGCACCGGCTGATCCGGCCGCTGGCCGTCTCCTCGGCCGTGTACTCGCTGTTCATCCTGGGCTCGATGAACTCGATCTACGCCCTGTACGTGATCCGCGACCTGGGCGTGCCCGCGGGCTGGTTCGGCAGCATCCTGGCCGGCGGCGGCGTGGGCGCGATCATCGGGGCGCTGGTCGCCGTCAAGGTGATGCGGCGCCACGCGATCGGCAAGGTGCTGGTGTGGTCGATGGTGTACGGCAACCTGGCGCTCTTCCTCATCCCGCTGGCCGTCGGGCCGGTCTGGGTCTCGGTGGCGATGCTCGTCGTCGCGCAGCTGGTCAGCGGCGTCAGCTCGCAGATCTTCTTCGTCACCAACACCAGCCTGGTGCAGACGGTCACCCCGCCGCACCTCCAGGGCCGGGTGGTGGCCTCGATCTACTCGCTGGGCCTGATCCCCGCCCCGCTGGGCGCGCTCGGCGCCGGCCTGCTGGCCGGCGCCGTGGGGACGCGTACGACGCTGTGGGTGGTCATCGCCATCGGCGCTCTGGTGCCGATCGCGGCGATGGCCTGGTCGCCGCTGGCCAAGCTCATCGGGATGCCGGAGCCAGACTCGCAATGAGCCGCAGCTGACGGCTGCGCAGCCGCCGGGTGGGCGTGACCAGGCCGACGATCAGCGTGGTCGCGCCCGCCTCCTGGTAGGCCGCCATCCGCTCGCGCACCTTGCCCGCGGGGCCGCACATGGTCATCGCGTCCACGAGCGCGTCGGGCAGCATCGCCATGGCCTCGCCCTGCCGTCCGTCGAGGAAGGCCTCCTGCATGCGGGCGGCCTCCTGCTCGAAGCCGAGCGTGGCGGCCAGCCGGTTGTAGAAGTTGGTCCGGCGCGAGCCCATGCCGCCGAGGTAGAGGGCGAGCATGGGCCGCATCATGTCGTAGGCCAGCTCCTGGTCCTCCTCGACGAGCGTGAGCACCATGGGCGCGACGTCCAGGTCGGCGCCGTTCAGGTGCTTGGCCATGCGGGCCAGGTGGTCGGGCGGGAAGTGGATGGCCAGCCAGCCGTCGGCGAGCTCGCCGGCCAGCGCGACCGTCTTCGGGCCCATCGCGGCCAGGTAGACCGGCAGCCGCTCCTGCACCGGCGCGACGGCCAGCGTCAGCTCCTTGCCCTCGCTGCCGGGCAGGGGCAGCGTCATCGTGGGGCCCTCGTGCCGCACCGGCTCGCCGTCCAGCGCCTTGCGCACCACCTGGAGGTAGTCGCGGGCGCGGGCCAGCGGCCGGTCGAAGCGCTCGCCGTGCCAGCCCTCGACCACCTGCGGGCCGGACGGGCCCACGCCCAGCCGGGCGCGGCCGCCGGAGACCTGGTCGAGGGTGGCCGCCGTCATCGCGGCGACCACGGGCTTGCGTCCCGACATCTGCAGCACGCCGGTGCCGAGCGCGATGCGCTCGGTCTGCCCGGCGATCCAGGCCAGCAGTGTCGCCGGGTCGGTCCCGTAGGTCTCGGCCGCCCACACGGACGAATAGCCCAGGGCCTCCGCCTCGCGGACCAGCGCCAGGTGGTCGGCGGGGCCGAGGCCCGCGCCGCCCCAGTAGCTCATGCTGTAACCGAGGCGCATCCCATCTCCTCAACGATCGCGGCGGCCAGGGCGTCGGGGGTCTCCTCGGCCAGCCAGTGGGTGGAGTCGAGCTCCTTCAACGCGGGCCTGTGCACGCTCTGCCGCCGCCAGCCCAGGAGGCCGCCCCGGGTCAGCGAGGCGTCCCTGGCTCCGTACAGGACGGAGATCGGCACCGGCAGCGGCGGCCCCGGCCGGTGGTGGTAGCCGGCCAGCAGCCCGAAGTCGGCGCGCAGCGCCGGCTCCAGCACCGGCCAGAGCGCCTCCCGGTCGGCCAGCTCCGGCGGGACGCCGCCGAGCTCGATCAGCTGCTCCCAGAACAGCCACGACGGCAACGACGGCAGGCGGCGCAGCAGCAGGGTCACGTCCGGCGCGGCGAACGAGCCCACGACCAGCCGTTCCGGCCGCCCGCCCAGCTCGACCACGCGCCGGCAGACGAGGAAGGCCAGCAACGCCCCGCTGCAGTAGCCGAACAGCGTGTACGGCTCCCGCCATCCGGCCAGGTCGCGCGCCAGGTCGTCGACCAGCCCGTCGAGGTCGGTCCGCGGCTCTTCGGCGAGCCTGGCCTGGCGTCCCGGCAGGTTGACCGACCACAGGCCCACCTCGGGCGGGAAGTGCCCGGCGAGCTCGCCGAGCGAGGCGGGACCGCCGCCCGCGTGCGGGAAGGCGACCAGCGCCCGCTCCCCCTCCTTGACCTGGACGTACCACGGCGTCATCGGGCTTCCCCCAGGTGCAGGGCCAGTTCGGCCGGCGTCGGATGGTCGAACACGGCCCGTACCGAGACGGCGCGGCCCGCCAGCTCCTCCAGCGGGCCGATCAGCCGGACGGCCAGCACGGAGTGGCCGCCGTTGAGGAAGAAGTTGTCGTGCGGCCCGAGCCCGGGCCGGTTCAGCGCCTCGCTCCACAACGCCACCACCTGCCGGACCAGCCCGTCGCCCGCCTCCCGGGCCGGGGCGCGGCCCTCGTCGGGCACCTTCAGGTCGCGGTAGGCGATCTTGCCGTTGGCCGTGGTGGGCAGCCTGCCGGTGACGATGTACCGGGTGGGGACGGCGTAGTCGGGCAGCCGCGTCCTGGCGAAGCGCCACAGCTCTTCCTCGGTGGTCTCGCCGGTGACCTCCAGGAAGGCGGCGAGCCGTCCGTCGGTCTGCGGGTCGCCGTCGAGGATCACCGCGGCCGTGCGCACCGCCGCGTGCTCGTGCAGCGCGGCCTCGACCTCGCCGAGCTCGATGCGGTGGCCGCGCAGCTTGATCTGCCGGTCGTCGCGGCCGAGCAGCTCCAGCCCGCCGTCGTGGCGGATGCGCGCCCGGTCGCCGGTCCGGTAGAACCGGCCGTACCGGTCGTGGTGGCCGAAGCGCTGCGCCGTCAGCTCGGGCCGGTCGAGGTAGCCCGCGCTCACCCCCGCGCCGGCGACGCACAGCTCGCCCGGCACGCCCGGCGGCAGCTCGCGGCCCGCCGCGTCGGTGACGAAGATCTGGGTGTTGGCCAGCGGCTCCCCGGCGGGGACCGGGTCGAGCGGCGGGTCGCGCAGCTCGGCGGCGGTGGACCAGATGGTCGTCTCGGTCGGCCCGTAGACGTTGAACACCCGGCAGCCCAGCTCCAGCAGGTCCCTGGCCAGGGCGGCGGGCATCGGCTCGCCGCCGCACAGCACCGTGCGCCCGGCCAGCTCGCGCCCGGCCTCCGGCGCGATCAGCCGCCACGCGGTGGGGGTGGCCTGCACGACCTGGACGTCGCTCGCGGCGATCAGCTCCAGGAACCTGCCCGGCTGCAGCTGGTCCTCGTCGGAGGCCACGACCACGGTGCCGCCGGAGGCCAGCGGCAGCAGCAGCTCCAGCCAGGAGATGTCGAAGGAGGTGGTGGTGGACCACAGGACGCTGGTGGGCGCGCCCAGCCGGTCGGCGAAGTCGAGCACGAGGTTCGTCAGGTTCGCGTGGGTGACCTGCACGCCCTTGGGCTGCCCGGTGGAGCCGGAGGTGTAGATGACATAAGCGATGTTCCCGGCCCCGGCGGGTCCGGGCTCCCCCGGCGTGCCGGGCATCGGCACGACCGGCGTCCCGCCCGCCCAGTGCGGACCGCCCGCCGCGACGACCAGCCGCGCCCCCGAGTCGGCCACCTGGAAGGCCAGGCGCGACTCCGGTTGCCGCACGTCCAGCGGCAGGAACGCGGCTCCCGCCTGCCACACGCCGAGGACCGCCGCCACCAGGTCCGCCGAGCGTCCCAGGCCCAGGGCGACGACGTCGCCGTCGCCCACCCCTCGCTCGCGCAGCAGGTCGCGGACCGCGGCCGCGCGCCCCAGCAGCTCGTCGTAGGTGACCTCGTGCCCGCCCTCGCGCACCGCCACGGCCGGGCCCGGCACGATGCGCCCGGCCAGCGTGCCCGGCCAGGCACGGCCCGTGTCGTTGACCCGGTCGAGCAGCGCCCGGTCGGCCGGGGAGAACACGTCCGGCACGCCGCCGCGCGCCGCCTGTCGCACCACCGCGCACAGCCTGGCGGTGAACGCCGCGATCTCGTCCTCGTCGTGCACCTCGGTGCTGTGCACCATGCGGACGGTGAGCCGGTCCGGCTCCTGGATGACGTTGCACTGCAGGTCCAGGCGGCTGCGGTCGATCAGGTTGTCGACGTATCCGGGCACCTCGCCCTGGATGTGCACCTTCTCGTCGCTCCAGGGCCGGTAGTTGAACATGTGCCGGAACAGCGGGACCCGCCAGTCGTCCGTGCCGTGCCCGCGGCGGGTCAGCACCGCCTCCACCGAGGCCCCTGCGTGCTCGACGCCCTCCGCGAACGCCTCCTCCACGCGCCTGGCGACCTGCTCGAAGTCGTCGTCCAGCTCGACGTGGACGCGCAGCGGCAGGGTGCTCACGGCGTAGCCGACGCGCCGGTGCTGCTCGCCCGTCTTGGTGCTGACCGGCATGCCGATCACCAGGTCCGGCCCGGCGCCGTGCCCGCGCAGCGTCAGCAGGAAGGCGGTGGCCAGCACGATGTTGCCGGTGGTGCGCAGCCTGGCGCGCAGCTCGTCCAGGGCCGCCACCGTCTCGGCGTCCACCTGCCAGGAGCAGGTGTGCCCGGCGAACGTCGGACGGCCCGGCGAGTGCCGGCTGCCCGGCAGCACCATGGCGGCGGGGTCGACGCCGTCGAGCCGGTCCAGCCAGTAGCCGATCGACTCCTCCGACGGCTCCCCCGGCTCCAGCATCGGCGCGGGCCCCGCCAGCTCCGGGGGCAGCGAGCCGTGCCCGGTCTGGCTGTCGTAGAAGCGGCCCAGCTCCTCCACCAGGAGCTGCATGGAGGTGCCGTCGATGATGATGTGGTGGCCGGCCAGGCACACCACGGTTCCCGCGCCGTCGGGCAGGGTGAAGTGTCCCACCCTGATGAGCAGGTCGCGGCCCAGGTCGAAGGGCTCGTCCAGGAAGGCACGCAGGTCCGCGACCAGCGTTTCCTCCGTCGTGGCCCGGGTCTCGACCTTCAGCTGGGCGTCCTGCGGGGCCACCAGGTGCCGGACGGGCGTCCCGTCCACCACGGGGAACCGCAGGCGCAGCGCCGGGTGCCGCTTGACCAGCCGGTTCACCGCGATCTGCAGCGGCAGCCGGCGCAGCGGCGTCTCGAACCTGAGGGCCACCGCCAGGTTCGACACGCCGCTGTCCGGCGCGAGCTGCTCCAGCACCCAGAACGAGTACGGCACCGCCGACAGCGGGCGCGGCTCCTCCACGGAGGCGGGCAGCTCCGGTTGCGGCCTCGGGACGGGGACGCGTTGCAGCGGATGATCGGGGTCGAGCGCGGCCCAGTCCACCCGGCCGCCGCCCGTCCAGAACCTGGCCACGGCGGCCAGCAGCCCCGCCCGGTCGGGACCCGCCTCGACGTCGGCCCCCGCGTTCGCCCGCGTGAGGGCGGCGAGCGTGTCGTGCGGCGAGGGGTCGTCCGCGAGGGCCGCCGGGTCCGGGACGTCCGGCAGGACGCCCCAGGCGGCGAGGGTGGCCGCCAGCCCGTAGGCGGCGGTGAGGGCGGGCGACGCCTGGACGCCGCGGGCTTCGAGTACCTCTTCGCACACGTCCACGGCCTGGGTGAACACCGGCTCCACGCCGTACAGGCCGGCCGCCTCGGCGGAGAGGGTCAGGCGGACCGGCTCCTGCTCGTAGGCGTGCTCCCGGCCCAGCGCGAGGGCGGCCTCCGCGGCGCTCCGGCAGACCACCGCGCCGCGCACGGGGTGGTGGACGCGTCCCTGCTGCAGGGTGCCCGCCACGTCGGCGTAGCGGTCCTCCGGCAGCCCGGCGAAGAAGCCGGCCAGGCCGCGCCGTACCGACTCGGCCTCCTCGCGGGTGCGGCCGGACCACACCACGACCCGCGGACGGCCGTCGCCCGGCGCGTGCACCGGCGGATAGCCCTCCTCGACCTCCAGGTCGTCGGGCCAGATCACCCGGTGCACCAGGTCGCCGTCGAGCAACGCCCGGTCGAGCAGCCGCAGGACCAGGGTGCCGCGCAGCGTTCCGGGCGGCAGCTCGCCGGCGTCGGTCACGGCGAGCTCGCACTCCCCGGCCAGCAGCGCCGCGCGGGCCTTGCCCACCCCGCCGTACAGCCCGACGACCTGCGCTCCTGGATCGTGCCCGGCCTCCTCGGCGGCCCCGGCCTCCAGCGGGAAGCGCCCCACCGCGATCACCGCGACGGGCTGTTCGTGCGAGGTCACCGACCTTCCTCGCGGATCCTGGCGCGCACGTCCCGGCGGCTGCCGCCCAGCGGACGGCGGCGGACGCCGTCCTGCCTGGCGGGGGCGGGCGCCTGGCCCTTCGCGATCAGCTGCGAGAGCGCGCGCAGGTTCGGGTGGGTGAACATCGCGGTGACCGGCAGCTTCAGGCCCAGCGCCTCGGTGATCTCCTCGTGCAGCTCGACCAGCGCGAGCGAGTCGAAACCGGCTTCGAAGAAGTTGAGGTCGGGATCGAGGGCGCGGCCTAACCTGCGCTCCACGAGTGATGCAACCGCGTCGGCCTGGGTCATCCGGCGTCCTTCGTCTCGCCTGCGATCGGACGGGATCACCGTCCACCTCCCAGCATCCTTCCCGAGCGCCGTAATCCACCACAAGCCCGTATTTATCGGGATTTCGGTCACGCAAAAAGTCCGCGGAGCCGCCGCGCCGGGCCTGACATGGCGCTACGCGACGGACGAGCACGCACCGAGCAGGGACGCTCGCCGACCGTACGCGCCGGAGCGGCGGCCGGCTTCGTCAGCCCCCGGGGAGCTCGGCCTTGAGGCGGTCGGCGATGTCGGTCCTGAGGGCCTTCTTGTCGATCTTCCCGACCTTGGTCCAGGCGAGCTCCTCGACGACGACGAGCCGTTCGGGCAGCTTGAAGCGGGCGACCTCCGCGCCCTCCATCCGCGCCCGGATCTCCTCCAGCGTGACCGTCGCCCCGGCCCGGGGCACGACGTACACGCACACGCGCTCCCCGAGCACGGGGTCCGGCATGGCCACGGCGGCGACCTGGCTGACGGAGGGCAGCCGGTACACGAGGTTCTCGATCTCCTCGGCGGAGATCTTCTCCCCGCCCCGGTTGATCATGTCCTTGTCGCGGCCGGCCACCACGAGGTTGCCCTCGGGGGTGCGCAGGCAGATGTCACCCGTGCGGAACCAGCCGTCGCCGGTGAAGGAGCGGGCGTTGTGCTCCGCCGCCCGGTAGTACCCGCGAGGGGTGTACGGCCCACGGGTGAGCAGCAGCCCCTCCGCCATGCCGAACACCTGCTGCAACCTCGCCCCGAGCACCGGCTCGACCTGGCACGCCAGCTCGTCCGCGAGGCGGGCGCCGCCGACCTGGACGACCCGCAGGGTGGCGAGCTGCCCGGCGCCGTGCTGGGCGGCCCGCTCCAGCCAGCGGCCGGCGACCGCGGGCACCACCGCGGTGTGCGTGACGCCTTCCGCCTCGATCGTGGCGAAGGCCCGTGCCGGCTCGGGCGAGGGCAGCATGACCACCCGGCCCCCGGCGAGCAGGACGCCCAGGATCCCCGGGCAGGCGAGCGGGAAGTTGTGCCCGGCGGGCAGGCTGACCAGGTAGACCGAGTCCTTCGTGACCCCGGCGACCTCGGCGCTGGCCCGGGCGTTGTAGGCGTAGTCGTCGTGGGTGCGGGCGATGAGCTCGGGCAGGCCGGTCGTGCCCACCGCCGGTCGGTGTCAGTCGTCGAGGGCCTGGTAGAGGGTGGTCCAGAAGTCGTTCATCAGGTGGGCCGGGTTCGGGACGGAGTAGCCGAGCTGGCAGAGCAGGATGCCGGTGAGCCCGTTGACCGGGTCGGCGTAGGCCGAGGTGCCGCTGCCGCCGTCCCAGCCGAACTGGCCGACCGGGGCGTAGTCACCGCGGTAGGTGCGCACCGCCATGCCCATGCCCCAGCCGCCCTGCTGTCCCTGGCCGAAGGAGATGTGCACGTTGTTCCTGGCCAGGGCGGTACGGGCGTCGTTCTGCTGCGGAGTGAGCCGGTTGGTGGTCATCAGCTCGACGGCGGGCCGGGACAGGACGCGGGTGCCCTGGTGGGTGCCGCCGTTGAGCAACATCCGGAAGTAGGCGTGGTAGTCGTCGGCCGTGGAGACCAGGCCGCCGCCGCCTCCCTGGAACGCCGGCGGCTTGCTCCACCGTCCGCCCTCGGGCTCGTCCCAGACGACGAACTCGCCGGTGACCGGGTCGGGGGCGTACAGGGCGGGCAGCCGGTCGATCTGGTCGGCGGGCACGTGGAAGCCGGTGTCGGTCATGCCGAGCGGTTCGAAGACGCGCTCGCGCAGGAACTCCTCGAACGGCCGGCCGGTGACCCGGGAGACGAGCACGCCGACCAGGTCGCTGCTGATCTGGTACTGCCACTGCTCGCCCGGCTGGTACATCAGCGGCAGCTCGCCCAGGCGGCGCATCCACTCGTCCGGCTCGGGCATCTCGACCGGCAGGTTCGGGGTGAGGCCCCGCTCGAAGATCGCGTTCATGATCGGCTTGCCCAGCGCGGTGAAGTCCATGCCGAGCCCGAAGGTGGAGGTCAGCACGTCCCGCACGGTGATCGGCCGGTGGGCCGGGACGGTGTCGTCCAGCGGCGCGCCGGGGCTGGTGAGCACGCGCCGGTCGGCCAGCTCGGGCAGCCACGGGTCGACCACGTCGTCCAGCCGCAGCCGGCACTCGTCCACCAGCACCATGGCCGCCGCGATCGAGACGGGCTTGGACGTGGAGGCCATCCGGAAGACGGTGTCGCGGCGCATGGGTGCGCCGCCGTCGTGCCGCATCGTGCCGATCGCCTCGACGTGCGTCTCCTCGCCGCGGCTCACCAGGGCGACCAGGCCCGGGATCCGCCCCGAGTCGACGTGTCGGGCCAGCACCTCGCGCAGCCTGCGCAGCCCCTGCCCGGAGAAGCCGTTCCCGCCGATTGCCATGATCGTGTCTCCTTGTCGCGGTGGTCGATCCGCCGGATCCGTCCGGTCCGGCGTCGATGGGTCAACCCTCGCGAAGAGCCCTGACACGGGGCCGTCACCGCACTGACGCCGCCGCTGACGCGACCGTTCCCGGTCGGCGGCGACGGCGTCCCCGGGCCGCGCCTAGCGGCCGAACTCCTGGTCGACCCGCGACCTGATCTCCATGGCCTCGGGAGAGTAAGCCGGGTAGAAGTCCTTGCCGCATTCCAGGTCCTTGAGCGCCGCCTTGATCTCCTTGTCCAGGTACGGCCGGGCCTGCGCGGGCTTCAGGTTCGGGCGGAAGGTGATGGTCCTGCCCTTGGGCGCCTTGGGCAGCTCGCCCTTCCATGCCTTCCTGGCGACGTCCGACGCCTGCCGCACGATCTTCGAGCGGCTCAGCCCGTCCAGCGCGGTCGGCTCGGCCGGTTCGACGCCCAGGCACGCGGCGAACTGGCTGCCCAGCCGGACGAGCTCCTTGTCCTGGTCGAGCACGCTCAACGACTTCTGTGTCGCCGCTTCGAGCTGGTCGTAGTAGTCGTCCTGGGAGGTGACGGTCTTGCCCAGCACCTCCTTGACCGCCTGGGAGAAGCAGGAGTCGTCGGCGGCGCGCCACTTCTTCAACTGGCCGGCCGAGAGCGACATCAGCATCTTGTTGTTCGGGTTCTCGTGCCCGACGGGGTTGACGACCTTGTCCTTCGGATAGACGTTCGGGGACCAGACGCCGAAGCCGTACTTGGCCCGGTACGCCCGCAGCGCGTCCAGGTCGCCCGCGAGCCGCTCCCGCTCCCCGGGCTGCCACTCGTGCCGCGGCTCCGGCGCGGCCAGGTAGTCCAGCCCCCGCTCCGTCATGCAGGCGACGCGCTTGGCCTCCAGCTTCGTCTGCGTGTCGTACGCGGTGTCCCCGGACGGCGGCGAAGCGGGACTGCCGAACGAGCCGGCGAGCAGGGTGACCGCGATCGCCTTGACGATGAACATCAATATTCTCCTTTTGACTGCATGCCGGATCCATCGGAAGGCATGCGGAACAGAACCTCCGGCCGGAAGGCCGGAAGGCCGGATTCAGACGGGAAGAGGTCTCAGCAGGGGATCTTCATGCGGGACGCCTTCGGCGACACCTCGGGCAGGCCGGAAGCGAGGTCGACGGCGAGCAGGGCGGTGCCCGTCGCGGTGCCCTTCTTCGCGGTGTACTCGGCTCCGGAGGACACCTTCACCTTGTGGTCCCTGGTGTTCACCGTGCGCTCGCCCAGGTAGCGGTAGGTCTCCCGATCGAAGATCAGCTCGGACCGGGTGCCGTCGCCCTCGTCCATGGCGGCGGCCAGGCCGGTGCGGCCGGCGGCGTCCACGGCGTCGCCGATGAGCATGATGCCGTCCAGCCCGGCCGCGACCTGGTACAGCGCGGCGCCCAGGCTGGGGCGCACCACGGACTCGCGGACCAGGGCCTGAAGTGCGCGCCAGACGCGCAGCGGCTGCTCGCCCGTGTCGGCCACGATCTTCGCGCGCACCTGGGCGGGGTCCGTCGGCCAGGTGGCCAGCCGAGCGTAGGGCGGCCGGCCGGGGCAGCCCGGCGACTCCGAGAGGACGTCCTCGACGCCGTGGTCCCAGAAACTCCGGGGCGCCGGTCCCGTGGCTGACAGGGCCTGTGTGCGGCTCAGCCAGGGCATGCCCACGTCGGCGGCCTCCCAGCGCTCCTCGTTGACCATCACCTTGGTGTACTGCGTCGCGCCCGACTTGTCCTTGGTGTGCAGGCTTTGCTGGGCCAGCGTCCTGGTGTGGACGTACTGGCCGCGGGCGGGCTCCGGGTCGGGACGGTCCGCGGCGGCCCGCGCGGCCAGGGTGAGCAGCGCCTTGGCGTCGGCCGGAGGGGCGGCCAGCAGATGCCCGGGGGTGTGCGGGCCGGAGCCGCCCAGGCCCACCTGGCCGACGATGATGCCGCCGGTGAGCAGCACCGCCATGGCGCCGGCCAGGGCGACGCGCCGGATCGGCAGGGCGGTGCGCCACGTGCGCTCCGGCCGTGGCGCCCGTGCCTGGCGGAGGAGGCGGTCACGTCCCTTCGCCACCGCCTCCGGCGTCGGCTCGGGCTCCGCGAACACGGCCTCGACCAGTTGCAACTCGTCCATCACCACTCCCCGATCGGGTTGACGTCGCCGAGGGCCTTGCGCAGTTTCCTGCGCGCTCTGTTGATCCGGGATCCGACGGTCCCCACCGGGATGTCCAGGGCCGTGGCGATCTCCTCGTAGCCCAGCCGGCCGAACACGAGCAGGAACACCACGTCGCGATCGCCCTTCGCCAGGCCCCTCAGCCCCCGTACGAGCCGCGGGCGGCTGGCCAGCGCCGCGAGTCGCGAGGTCACCTGGTCCTCGGGCCCGTCGGCGGTGTCCTCGGCCGCCACCTTGCTGAGCGCGTTCAGGCGGCGGCCCTCCCTGCGGCGGTGCCGGGCCACGACGTTCGTGGCGATGCCGAACAGCCACGACCGCACGGTGCCCAGCCGCGGGTCGAAGGCGTGCCTGCCGTGGAAGGCGAGCAGGAAGGCGTCCGCGACCAGATCCTCGGCCTGCTCGCCGCCGAGCCGGGCGGCCAGGTAGCGGTAGAGCTCGGTGAAGTACCGGTCGTACAGGAGGGCGAAGAGCTCGGGATCGTCCAACGACCGCTCGACCACGGTGACGTCTTCCATCACATCGTTGGCGTCAGGTGGTGCCGTCATGGCGTCCTTCCGAAGGCGACTGTCTCCCAGTGTTCGCCGCTCGGTGGATTTTCTTCACGCCGATTTCCGGCGCGGCCACACGCCCTCACTCCCCCGGCATGCCGATGCCGCCGGGGTGAGCCGGCGGCATCGACGTGAGCCGTGCTGAGCGGTGTGACGCTAGCGCTTGACGGAGACCAGCCGGTCCACGGCGAACGGGACGACCTGCGGCTGCGCCGCCGTCGTGCGCGCCGCGCTCTGACCGCAGAGCCCCAGCAGCAGGTAGTCGACGGTGGCGTAGTCGATCGGGCTGATCACGATGTTGCCGTTCTCGTCCAGGCTCTGGTACTTCGTGCGGTTGACGCCCATGGAGAGCTGGCGGGCGCCGTCCGGGCTGGTGTAGGAGTCGGTGGCCATGCCGAAGACGCCGCCGCTGTGCCCCCAGAACCGTCCGCACGGCAGGTCGGTGGCGTAGATGCCGAGGCCGTAGGCCCCCGACACGCCGGCCACGGGCACGGTCTTCTGCATCTCGGCCAGCTCGGCCGGGCCGATCAGCCCGCCGCGCAGCAGCACCCGGTAGAACTGGTTGAGGTCGTCCATCGTGGACACGACGGCGCCCGCCGTGGTGATCCACGACATGTTGTAGACGCTGTAGTCCTTGGGCGGGTCGATGAAGCCGAACATCGACTCGTACGCCTTGGAGTGCGGGCCGGGGATGACCGGCGTGCGCGGGAAGGACGTGTGCCGCAGGCCCGCCTTGCGGATGACGTTGCGGGTGATGTACTGCTCGGCGTTCTCGCCCGTCACCTTCTCCAGGAGCAGGCCGGCGATCAGGTAGTTGGTGTTGGAGTAGATCCCCGGCGTGGCGCCCGGCTCGCCGGTGGGCGTGGCGGCCAGGCCCAGCTCGACCAGCTCCCGGCGGGAGAAGGTGCGGAAACGGTTGTCGTCGAGGCTCTCGAACGTGCCCTGGAGCAGCGAGGGGAAGGCCGGGCCCACGTGGTCGGCGATGTGGCTCGTGTGGTTGAGCAACATCCGCACGGTGATCTTCTGGCCGCGCTCGCCCGGCACCACGTCGGGCAGATAGCGGGCGATGGGGGCGTCCAGTTCGACGGCGCCGCGGGCCACCTGCTGGAGCAGGGCCACCGCGGTGAACGTCTTGGTGATGCTGCCGACCCGGTGCGCCATGCCGGGGCGCACGGGGCGCTTCGTGGCGACGTCGGCCACGCCGGAGGCGCCCCGCCAGCTGCGCTCGCCGTCGCGGACGGTCGAGTAGATGCCGTACATGCCGGCCTTGTGCACGGCGTCCAGCGACTGCCGCAGCGCCTGCCGGTCGAGCCCGGTCTCCCGCGCGGGGGCGGCCTGGGCGGGGCTGGCCGCCAGCACCATTCCGGCGGTCAGGGCGACGGCCGAGGCGTTCTTTCCAAGCGTCCGGATGTTCATGGCGTAAGCATGATCCAAACGCGGTTCCGCGGTCAGTCGCGGCTGTCATCGGCTGCGCATGACAGGAGTCATGAACCGTCCCGCCGCCCGTGCCGGCGGGCGGGCGCGTCAGGACGCTCGGCGGGCCTGTCCGAGGCCGCGGACCAGCTCGGCGAGCGTTTCCTCGTCGGAGCCGAACGTGATGCGGACATGCGTGTCGGGAGCGTGCATGTCGGCGCCGCGCACGGTCGCGATGCCGTTCCGCAGGAGTGCGCGGTCGATGGCGGCCGGGGTCTCACCGAGGCGTGAGCAGTCGGCGAGCAGGAAGGCGCCGCCCATAGGCCGTACGGGCTGGGGGAAGCCGCTCGCGGCGAGGCCGTCGCAGACGAGGTCGCGCTTGGCCTGGTAGGTGGACAGCGCCAGGTCGAGCCAGTCGCGTGGGCCGGTGAGTGCGGCGACCGCGGCCCGCTGCGGAACCACTCCGCAACACACCGCCTCCCACTCGAAGCGGCGGTTGAGCGCGTCGATGATGGGTGGCGGCGCCAGGACGTAGCCGAGCCGCCAGCTCGCCAGCGCGTAGTACTTGCTGAGGCTGGTGACGGTGACCAGGTGCGGCCAGCGGTCGGCGAACGCCTCCACCGGGTGGTAGCGGTGGCCGTCGTACGTGAAGTGCTGCCATGAGTCGTCGGAGATGACGAGGAGCCCGTGGCGGGCGGCGAGGTCGACCACGGCCGCGAGGGTCGCGGCGTCGGGGAGATAACCCGTCGGATTGGTCGGATTGCACAGCAGCACGGCACGGCTGCGGCTGGTGACGGCGGCCTCCAGGCCGGCCAGGTCGAGCGCCCAGCCGTCGCTCTCGCGGGACGGGACGCCGACGGGCGTGGCGCCGGCCTCGCGGATGGCGCCGTCGAAGAAGTAGGTGGGGGTCGGCACGATCACCTCGTCGCCCGGCGCGAGCACCGTGCGCAGCACGAGGGAGAGCCCCTGCATCGCTCCGTGGGTCATCAGCAGGCGGCGCTCGGGATCGACGCGCAGGCCGTGCTCGCGCTCCAGTTCGGCGGCGATCGCGGCGCGCAGTTCCGGCAGGCCGCGGGTGTCGCGCGGGTCGGGGAGGTCCATCGCGCCCGCCACCGCCCGCCGTACGTGCTCGGGCATGGGCAGGATCGGGGCGCCGACGAGCGGGAGCATCCGCACACCGTCGCGTGCGCCGCGCTCCGCGCGGGCGCGGGTGCTCATCGCCCCCAGCGCCGGGAAGTCGCTCGCGACGGGAAGGGACCAGGAGTTTCGCTGCATGGAACGAAGCATCGCACATTGAGATATCAACAACAAGAATAAATATCTCTACCCGATGCACGGCGGCCGAGCTGCTGTATCAACGCTGTGAGTTGGTATTCTGGCGCGATGTCCGACATCCATGGCGTGGTCAGCGGAACGCCGCACATCCCCGCGCTGCTGCTGGTCGGCACCGACGAGACCGGCCTCGACCGCACGAGCCAGGCCTACCGGGCGATCAGGCGCCAGATCATCGATCTGACGCTGCCGCCCGGCAGCAGTTTCACCGAGACGTCGCTCGCCGAGCAATGGCGGATCAGCAAGACGCCGGTGCGCGAGGCGCTGGCCCGGTTGCGGCGCGACGGGCTCGTGACCGCGCTTCCGCGCGCGGGCTACGTCGTCAGCCCGATCACGCTGCAGGACACCGACGCCCTGTGCGCCCTGCGGACGCTGCTGTCCGGCGAGGCGGCCGCCGCCGCGGCGCGTCTCGGAGTCACGGCGCCGGCGCTCGAACGGCTCGAAGCGCTGTCCAAGGTGCCCATCGCGCTCGCGGCGGGCGAAGTGGAACAGGAGGAGTCGCTCCAGGCCGGCATCGAGTTCGAGGGCATCATCGCCAACTTCAGCGGCAACCCTCGCCTCGGCAAGGCCATCGTCGACGTGCTCGACGAGCTGGAACGGGTTCTGCGCATGGCCGCGTTGATCGATCCCGGCATCGCGAGCCCGCCCGGCGAGCTGGGGGCCGTCTACGAGGGGCTGCGCGCGCGTGACGCGGACGCCGCCCGGGACGCGATGCGCGCGCGGTGCGAGCGCGTGCGCCGCGACCTGCTGCAGGTGCTGGCGAAGAGCACGTCGGTGAGCCGGGCGCACATCGAGCTGCCCGGGTCACGCCCGCGGGCGTAGCCCGCGCCGGGCGGGGGCCACGCCGGGCGGGGCCGGGCCTCCGGGGTACGGCGCGAGGCCGGGCGGAGGCCGGGCCGTCCGGTCAGACCGCCGTCGGGAAGGAGAGGTCGCCGCGGTGGCGCGGGCCCTCCTCCCGCTCCGCCGGCCACCGGCTGGTGACGGCCTTCGCGCGCGTGTAGAACGCGACGCCCTCCGGACCGTGCATGTGGTGCGCGCCGAACAGCGACTGCTTCCAGCCGCCGAACGAGTGGAACGCCATGGGCACCGGGATGGGCACGTTGACGCCGATCATCCCGACCTGCACGGAGCGCTGGAAGAGGCGCGCAGCGTGGCCGCCCCTGGTGAAGATCGCCGTGCCGTTGGCCAGGTTGTTGCCGTTGATCAGGTCGATCGCCTCTTCGAGCGAGCCGACCCGCACGACGACGAGCACCGGGCCGAAGATCTCGTCGCGGTAGACGTCCATCTCGGGCGTGACGTGATCGAACAGCGTCGGCCCGACGAAGAAGCCGTCGCCCCCGAGGTCGAGCTCGCGCCCGTCGACGACGAGGTCGGCGCCCGCGGCGACGCCGGAGTCTATGGAGCTTCTGATCCGTTCCAGCGCCTCCGCCGACACGACCGGCCCCATCTCGGACCCGGCCTCCAGCCCCGGTCCGACCTTGATCGCCTGCGCCTTCTCGCGCATCAGCTCGACGAGCGGCTCGGCCACGTCGCCGACCGCGACGGCGACCGAGATCGCCATGCAGCGCTGGCCCGCCGAGCCGTACCCGGCCGCGACCAGATGCTCGGCGGCGTGGTCGAGGTCGGCGTCGGGCAGCACGACGGCGTGGTTCTTGGCGCCGCCGAGCGCCTGGACGCGCTTGCCCCCCGCGGTCGCGCGCTCGTACACGTACCGCGCGACCGGCGTCGAGCCGACGAACGACACGCCGTCGATGTCCGGATGGTCGAGGATCGCGTCGACCGCGACCTTGTCGCCGTGGACGACGTTGAAGACGCCGTCGGGCAGACCGGCTTCGGCGTAGAGATCGGCGATGAGGTTGGCCGCCGACGGGTCGCGCTCGGAGGGCTTGAGCACGAACGTGTTGCCGGTCGCGATCGCGATCGGATGCATCCACAGCGGGACCATGGCGGGAAAGTTGAACGGCGTGATCCCGGCGCAGACGCCGAGCGGCTGCCGGAACGAGAACAGGTCGACGTCGGTCGAGACCTGGTCGGAGTACTCGCCCTTGAGCAGGTGCGGGATCCCGCAGGCGAAGTCGATCACCTCCAGGCCGCGGACGAGCTCGCCTCTGGCGTCGTCGAGGACCTTGCCGTGCTCGGCGGAGACCAGCCGCGCGAGGTCGTCGAGGTGCTTGTCGACCAGCTCGCGGAAGGCGAACATCAAGCGCGAGCGCCGCATGACCGAGGTGTCGGCCCAGCCCGGCAGCGCGGCACGCGCGGCCCGTACCGCGGCGTCGACGTCGGCGGGCTCGGCCAGCAGCACGTCGGCCTGATGCGCGCCGGTCGCGGGGTCCCATACCGGGGCGGTGCGGCTCGACCGGCCGGCGGTCTCGCGGCCGTCGATCCGGTGCCGGATCATCCTGACTGTCCCTGTGCTCACAGAAAGCTCACCTTCTCGTGGGGTGCTGGTTGCGGGTGTTCGGCGGCGCCGCGTCAGACGATCAGGTCGCCGCCGTTGATGTCGATGGCCGCCCCGGTGATGTACGCCGCGCGGTCCGAGGCGAGGAAGGCGACGAGCTCGGCGACCTCCCAGGGCTGCCCGACGCGGGGCACCGGGAACGACCGGGTGGCGCGTTCGAGCGCCTCTCCGGGCAGCAGCGCGCGGGCCATCGGGGTGTCGATGAGTCCCGGGCAGACGGCGTTCACCGTGATCCCGTCGGGCCCGTAGTCCTTCGCCAGGTGCCGGGTGAGCCCGAGGACGCCGTGCTTCGCCGTCGTGTAGTGGGCGCCGCCCGCGGTGCTGATGGTCTTGCCGGCGGTGGAGGAGAAGTTGACGATGCGGCCCCAGCTCCGGGCGCGCATCACGGGAAGTGCCTGCTGGCAGCACAGGACCGTCCCGAGCACGTTGACCGCCAGCACCTGGTTCCACTCGGCCCGGGTGATCTCCTCGAACGGGGTCGGCGGTGCGACGCCCGCGGCGTTGACCAGGATGTCGAGCCGCGACCGCTCCGCCAGCAGGGCGGTGAACGCCCGCTCGACCTGGTCGCCGTCCGTGACGTCCACCGCGAGCGACCGGACGCGGTCCGCCGGCACGGCCAGCGTCGCCGCCAGCTCTCCCGGGCCGGGCGCGGCCAGGTCGAACACCGCGACGGTCGCGCCGCGGCGGGCCAGCGCGTGTGCCGCGGCCAGGCCCATGCCGCGGGCCCCGCCGGTCACGATCGCGACCCGGCCCGCCAGCTCGCGGCCGTCGGCGCTGGTCGGCGCCCGCAGCCCCTCGGCGGTGCTCATGAGCCGGCCAGGACGGCACGCGCCCGGCCGAAGGCGGCCGCCGCCCGTTCGAGCTGGCCGGCGGTGTGCGCGGCCGAGACCTGCACCCTGATCCGCTCCTCGCCGGCCGGGACGACCGGATGGGAGAGCGCGAAGGCGAGCACGCCCTCGCGGCGCAGCGCCGCCGCCACGTCGCGGGCCAGCGTGCCGCCGCGCAGCATCACGGGGATGATCGGATGCTCCCCCGGCGGCACCTCGTAGCCGAGGTCGCGCAACGCCCGGCGGAGCCAGGCGGTGTTGGCGGCCAGGCGTTCCCGCAGATCGGGACGCCGTCGTGCGATGCGGATCGCCGCCAGCGCCGCCCCGGCCAGCACGGGGGCCATGGCGTTGGTGAAGATGTAGGGCCGCGAGACCTGGCGCAGCGTCTCGACCAGCGCGCGGTCGCCCGCGACGAAGCCGCCGGCTGCGCCGCCCAGTGCCTTGCCGAGCGTCCCCGTCAGCACGTCGACGCGTCCCTTCAGTCCGAAGTGCTCGGCGGTGCCCCCGCCGGTCGCGCCCAGCACCCCCGTGGCGTGCGAGTCGTCGACCACGAGCACCGCGTCGTGGCGTTCGGCCAGTTCGCAGAGCCGGGGCAGCGCGGCGACGTCGCCGTCCATGCTGAAGACGCCGTCGGTGACGATGAGGCGGTGGCGCGCGCCGGCGAACTCGGTGAGGTGGCGTTCGAGCTCGTCGAGGTCGGCATGGGCGAAGACGCGCCGCCGGGCCCTCGTGAGGCGGATGCCGTCGATCAGGCTGGCGTGGTTGAGCGCGTCGCTGAGGACGACGTCCTGCGGGCCGAGCAGGGCGTCGAAGAGGCCGAGGTTCGCGTCGAAGCAGGAGTTGTGGAGCACGGCGTCCTCGGCGCCGACCAGCTCGGCGATGCACGCCTCCAGCTCGCCGTGGACGGCCCGGGTGCCGCAGAGCACCCGGCCCGCCGCCACCCCGAGCCCCGTCTCGCGCAGCGCCCGCCGGGCCGCGTCGAGGACCTCCGGATCGCCGGCCAGCCCGAGGTAGTCGTTGGAGGCGAAGTTCACCAGCCATTCCCCTCCCACGCCGAGCGCCGGCCCCTGGGCGCCCGAGACCACGAGGTCGCGGCGCAGCCCGGTGGCCGCCCGGCGTTCGTCGAGCTCGGCCCGGAGCCGGTGCAGCAGCGCGGCGTTCACGCCCTGCCTCCCTGCCGGTCGGCGGCGGTCATGACAGGCTCCCGTCCAGCCGCTCCATCCGGCGTCCCGCGGTGAGCAGGACGGCCAGCCCGGCTGCCATGATGATCGCGATGGCCAGCAGCGCGTACGTGAAGCTGCCGGTCGCGGACGCGATCGTCCCGGTGAAGTAGGGACCGATGAATCCGCTGACGTTGCTGACGGAGTTGATCAGAGCGATGCCGGAGGCGGCCGCCGCCTCGGTCAGGCCGATCGCCGGGATCCGCCAGAACTGCGGCATCGCGGTGATGATCCCGGCGACGCTCAGGCAGACGGCGAGCACGAACAGCGTGCCGCTGCTGGTGAAGGTCGCCAGCAGCAGCCCCGCCGCGCCGAGCGCCATCGGGACGGCCGTGGCCGTGACCGCCGTCCAGCGCGCGGCCAGGCGAGCCCAGGTCAGCAGGGCGACCGCGGCCACCACGTAGGGGATCGCGGACAGCAGCACGCTGCTGACGTCGGCGGAGTCACCGACGCTCTGCGTGATGGACCTGATCATCGTGGGCAGGAAGAACTGCAGCGGATAGAGCCCGAACGCGATCGCGAACCACGTCACGGCCATCGCCCACACCCGGCCGCTGGTCAGCGCCTGGCGCAGCCCGGTGAGCGCCCCGCGGGCGCGCTGTTCGGCGGCTTCGGCGGCCAGGACGTTCTCGATGGCGGCCTTCTCCTCGTCGTCGAGCCAGCGCGCGTCGGCCGGGCGGTTCGGCAGGAAGACGAAGATCAGGACGCTGACGACGACCGTCAGGATGCCCTCGACGAGGAACAGCGCCCGCCAGCCCGCGATGCCGAACAGGCTCTGGCCCCACTCCAGCAGCGCGGCGGCCAGCGGAGAGCCGATGATCGAGGACAGCGGGATCATCACGATGAAGGTCGACAGCGCCCAGGACCGCTGGCGGCGCGGGAACCAGAACGTCAGGTAGAGCAGGATCCCGGCGGCCAGACCGGCTTCGGCGAACCCGAGGAGGAGCCGCGCGGCGAACAGTGTGGCCGGGGAGTTCACGGCCGCGGTCGCCGCCGTGACCAGCCCCCACGTGATCATGATGCGGGCGATCCACTTCCGCGCGCCGAACCGGCTCAGCATCATGTTGCTCGGCACTTCGAACAGGACGTAGCCGATGAAGAACAGTCCGGCGGCCAGGCCGATCTGGCCGCTGCCGAGGCCCAGGTCACGGGACATGGGCGCGGCGATGTAACCGACGTTGGCGCGGTCGATGTAACTCGCCACGTAGGCGAGGCCGACCAGCGGCATGATCCGGACGCCCACCTTGCGCCAGGTGCGCGGTGAGACGGTGCTGGATGGAGTCGCGACGGGTGAACTCATGGGGGGTTCCAATCGGTGTGGGGGGTGTGCGGCGGCTTCAGCGCGCCTGGCCTCGCAGCCTGGCGGTGGCGTCCCGGTCGATCACGCCGTCCGCGGTGATCACGACGCCGTAGTCCCGTTCGGCTCCCTCGTGGGTCACCTTGCCGTCGAGGACGTCTTCGAGGACCAGTTCGGGGACGCGTTCGAAGGGGACGCCGTGCCCGCCGCCGCCGGCGGTCACGTGCCGGTGGCGGGTCCCCGCGGTCATCTCGAAGTGCGGTTTGGACTCCAGCACCCGTTCACCGGGACCGCCGGGGTCGAGCATGTTGAGCGAGGGGGTTCCCGGCGCGCCGCCGGCCAGTCCGTACGGCAGGAACGTGCGCCGGTCGGACCTGATCTGCACCTTGGCCTCGGCCGCCAGCAGCGTCATGTCGCGGAAGGTCGCCAGGCCGCCACGCCAGCGGCCCGCTCCGCCGCTGTCGGGGAGGTAGCCGTAACCGTCGATGCGGAGGTGACCGGAGCGTTCCAGCTCCTCGACCGGCGTGTTGGTCAGGTTCGCGCCCAGAGAGCTGATCCCGTCCACGCCGTCGCGGTCGGGACGCGCGCCCCACGCGCCCGCCAGCGGGTCCCACAACACCATGGACTCCCCGTCCGGCCCGACGAGGCCGATCGCGATCCCGTCGGGTCCGCCTTCCCCGGCGGCCGGCACCCGTGCGGGGAACACCGGGGCGAGCGCCCCGAGCACGGCGTCGATGATCCGGAAGCCGACGAGCCCGCGGGCGCCGCGCGCGGCCGGCCGCCGGCCGTTGAGGATGGAGGCTTCCGGGATGACGAAACTGAACGGCCGGTAGAAGCCGCTGTTGGCCGGGATGTCGGAGGCGAGCACGCCCTGCAGGGCGGCGTAGGCGGCCGAGCGGGTGAAGGAGGCCGTCGCGTTGAGCGCGGAGTCCACCTGCGGCGAGGAGCCGGTGAAGTCGAGCTCGATCCCCGACCCGGACAGCGTGACCTTGACGCGGATCGGGATCGGCCCGGACCCCAGACCGTCGTCGTCGATGTGGTCGAGGAACTCGTAGGCGCCCGGGACGGCCTCGGCGAGCGCGGCGCGCAGCAGGGTCTCGGAGTAGTCGAGCAGCTCGTCGACGAGGGCGGCGAGCCCGTGGACGCCGTGCCGCGCCGCGAGGGCGCGCAGCCCCTCGGCTCCGGTGTGGCAGGCCGCGAGCTGGGATTCGAGGTCGCCGCGCAGCAGCTCGGGCTCGCGGACGTTGCGCAGGATCAGCCGCAGGAACGTCTCGTTCACCGTGCCGGCCTCGACCAGGCACGACGGCGGGATCTGCACCCCTTCGGCGAAGATGCTGGTCGACTGCACGGCCATCGAACCGGCGGCCCACCCGCCGACGTCGGTGTGGTTGACGACCGTGACCGCGAAGCCCAGGAGGTCCTCTCCGGCGAACACCGGGGCGACCGCGAAGATGTCGGGCAGGTGCATGCCGCCCAGGGACGGGTCGTTGAGCAGGTAGACGTCTCCCGGACGGATCCGGTCGCCGAACTCGTCGAGGATCGCCTCCATCGCGTCCGGGATGGACCCGAGGTGCACCGGCAGGGTGTTGGCCTGGGCGATCACCCGGCCCCGCGCGTCGCACAGGGCGGCGGAGAAGTCCATGCTGGACGCCACGAGCTGCGAGTGAGCCGTGCGCAGGATCGTGATCGCCATCTCGTCGGCGATCCCGGTGACGGCGTTGCGGAAGACCTCGAAGGTCACGGCGTCGCGGATCATGAGGCGCTCCAGGTGATGACGATGTTGTTGAGCCGGTCGCGGTGCACCCGGGCGCCGGGCGGGACGAGGGTGGTGGCGTCCATGTCCTCGATGACCATCGGCCCCTCGACCGGTTCCGGGCCGAGATCCGACCGGCCCACGACGGGCGTGGGCACGGTCCGGTCGAACCGGCATTCGCGGACGGCGGGCTCGCCGCCGGGGGCGAGGGGCAGGCTCAGCACGTCCGCGATGGACACCTGGGTGGGGAGCCGGCCGCGCACCCGGAGGTTGACCAGCTCCACCAGCTCGTCCGTGCCGGCCCGGCCGTAGGTGCGCCGGTGCTCGGCGTGGAAGCGGGACCGCGTCTCGGCGAGCAGGTCCTCGGTGAGGTCGCCGTCGGGCACCCGGATCCGCAGTTCGAACCGCTGGCCGCGGTAGCGCATGTCCAGGAGCCGGTCCACGACGGCGTCGGCGCCGAGCTGGTCGCGTACGTGGGCGGACAGCCGCGCGAACTCCGCGGCGAGCGCGCCCACGTCGGCGAAGCCGGCCCGGTACGGGGTGAGCTCCTGGCGTTCGGTGTCGGCCACGAGCAGGCCCAGGCTGCTGAACAGTCCCGGATGCACGGGCACGATCACGGTCGAGATCCCGAGTTCGCGGGCCAGCGCGGCGGCGTAGAGAGGGCCCGCGCCGCCGAAGGCGACCATGGTGGCCTCCCGCGGGTCACGCCCTCGTTCGCTGGTCACCGCCTTGACCGCGGTCGTCATGCTCGACACCGCCACCTGGTACGCGCCGCGCGCGGCGCCCGCCACGTCGTCGCCGAGCTGCTCGGCCACCGGTGACAACGCCTTCACGGCCAGCTCCGGGTGGATCGCCACCCGGCCGCCGGCCAGCGCGTCGGGGCTGAGGTAGCCGAGCGTCACGTTGGCGTCGGTCAGGGTCGGCAGCTCGCCGCCCTGGCCGTAGCAGGCAGGGCCGGGACGCGAGCCGGCGCTGACGGGCCCCACGTGCAGGGCGCCCGCCGCGTCGACGGAGATGATGCTGCCGCCGCCGGATCCGACCTCGGCGATGTCGATCGACGGCGCCCGCACCGGGTACCCGGCGCCGGAGCTGAGCCCGCGGGCGCCGTTCATGCCGCCGCCGACCTCGTAGTCGGCCGAGACGAACGGTTCACCGTGCTCGATCAGGGACGCCTTCGCCGTGGTCCCGCCCATGTCGAACGCGACCACCGTGGACAGGCCGATCAGCTGGGCGAGCTTCTGCACGGCGGTGACGCCGGCCGCCGGACCGGACTCGATGATCTGCACCGGCCGCCGGGCGACGGAGGCCGCGTCGAGCAGTCCGCCGCTGGACTGCATGACGAGCAGGGGCGCGCGCACCTTCGCCGAGCGCAGCCCCGCTTCCAGCCGGGTGAGGTAACCGTGCACGGTGGGGCCGACGTAGGCGTTGACCGTGGCGGTGCTCATGCGCTCGAACTCGTGGGGCTGCGGGGAGACGTCGACCGACGCCGTGACGTACACGCCGGGCAGTTCTGCTTGCAGCAGTGCGGCGACCCGCCGTTCCTCGTCAGGGCGGACGTAGGAGTTGATCAGGCACACGGCCACCGCTTCGATGCCGTCCGCGCGCAGGCGTCCGGCCAGCGCGCGGATCTCGTCCTCGCTCGCCGGTGGGCCGAGCCGGCCGTCGGCGCTGATCCGCTGGTCGAGTTCGTGCCGGTCGCGTCGCCGGGCGAGGGGTTCGGGCTTGGACCATGACAGGTCGTAGAGCACCGGCCGGCGCAGCCGCCCGATCTCCAGCACGTCGCGGAAGCCGCGGGTGGTGACCACCGCGGTGCGGACGCCGTTCATCGACAGGATCGCGTTGGTGGCGACGGTCGTGCCGTGCAGCATCGCGACCACGGCCTCGGGCCGGGCACCGGCCAGGGAGAGCACGCCGGTGGTCGCCGCCACCACGCCGGCGCCGTAGTCGGGCGGGGTGGACAACACCTTCATGGGGACGACCTGGCCGTCCGGCCCCAGCGCGATGACGTCGGTGAAGGTGCCGCCGATGTCGGCGCCGACTCGCCAGCCGGCCGGTCGAGGATCGTGACGGGGGGGCACTGGATCTCCTTCGTTCAACGGAGCGACTGGGATCACAGTACGAGTGGGTTGAGATATCAGCAATGCCTAGTTGTCATTTTTATGCGAGTCAGGTGATATGACTTGCTTGGGTCGTCAGCGTGCTTCCGGCTGGTCCGGCAGGCGCACGACGGCGGTGCCGGCCTGGGACTCGCCGAACCCCCAGCCCGCGACCAGCGAGCAGCCGACCGCCTCCAGGACGCCGGTCCACGGCCAGGGGCCGTCGCCGCCGTAGAAGCCGCCCTCGCTGCGCGCGTCGTCCTCGGCGAGACAGAGCATGCGCAGATGGTCGCGGAGCGCGGGATGCGCGACCGCGCCCAGCCGCGCCTCCCAGGGCTCGACGGCGGAGCGGCGTGCCGCATGTCGGAGACGGACACACAGGTGGCCGGGGCCACGTTCGGTGAACGTGGCGGCCCGCATCGCGTCGGTGAGGGTGCCGTCGGTGGCGACGCGCAGCAGCACGGTCAGCCAGCCGTTCAGTCTCTCGCACTCCTCGCCGGTCAGATCGACGCCGTGGCGGCCCAGGAGCGGCCCCAGCTGTGCGCCGTGCACCAACACCTCGCCGGCTTCGTCCGCTTCGTCGGCCGCGGACACGGCCCGCAGGTCGGCGACGAAGGCGTCGCCGAACGGCCGGGGGCCCTTGTGCCCGCCCTCGCCCCATGCCACTGTTCCCGCCAGCAGATCGGGGTCGAACCAGAACAGCGACCCGCCCAGGTCGAACCGCCAGGCCCAAGGGGAGAAGGGGTGTTCACCGTCCGGATCGGACGCCCGGCAGCCGCCGATCAGGCCGACCGTCCGGCCCCCCAGGGCGACCCGGGCACGGACGCCGAGCCGCGCCGCCCTTGACCTACCCCTGCGCCCGTGACCGGCGGCCGAGTTGCCTGCGGTGCACCACGAGGCCGGCCAGCGTCAGCAGGGAGAGGAGGGCGAGCTGCCACCAGTTGTCCGGGTTGCCGCCGAGGTCCAGGTCGGCCGCGTGGTTCACCACGTGCAGCGTGTTGGCGACGAGGAACCCGACCAGCACGACCGTCAGCACGTCGCGCCACACCAGCGCGCTCAGCATCATCAGCCCGATGCCGATCTGGAAGACCCCGGCGTCGTGCAGGAAGTGCACGTGATTGGGGAAGCGGGCGAAGACCGCGAAACCGGCCGGGTCGAGGCGCATCCACACGCCGAAGCCCAGCATCGTCAGCGCACCGACCGCCACGGCCACCTGGACGAAGATCCTGGCCGGACTGCTGTAACCGTTCGTCATCTCATGTCCTTCAGTCCGTCGGGAACGCTCGGGTGCACCGGGGTCCAGCCCAGGTCGCGGGTGGCCTTAACGTGCGAGACCCGCATCGTGGTGTCCATCAGCAGGCAGCCGAGGTACGGCACGGCCAGCCGGACCAGCCATCTCGGAATCACGACGGGACGCGGTGTGCCGTGCGCGCGGGCGACCGCGGTCAGGAAGTCGCGCCAGCTCATCGGCCGGTCGTCCACGATGTTGTACGCCTGGCCCGCGCCGCCGCGTTCCATGGCCGCGACCGCGGCCGCCGCGGCGTCGTCCACGTGGACGAAGGACGTGGTGCCCGTCCGGCCGCGGGGCAGCACCGGCGCCCGTTTGCGCATCAGGTCGGCGAACAGGTCGCTGAAGGCGTTCCTGCCGTAGAACATGCCGTAGCGCAGGGCGACGCCCTCGATTCCTTCGGCGGCGAACACCTGGCTCTCGGTCGCCAGGCTGGAGTCGGTAACCAGGTCGGCGACGGTGCCGACGTGCACGCCGAACTCGTCGTCCTCGGTCAGCACGCGGTCGCCGTGGTCGCGGTAGCCGTACCCGGTGATCAGCGACTGGGTGACGAACCGGCGCGCGCCGACGGCCCGCGCGGCGTCGAGCAGGTGCGCGGTCCCCCGGTCGCGCAGGGCGAGGGTGGGGTCGTCGGGGCGCAGCCTGCGCGAGGCGCCGCGCAGCGCCGTGGCCTGGTGCATGACGACGTCGGCGGCCTGCCCGTCGAGCGCGCGCAGCAGCGCGTCGCGGTCGAGCACGTCGGCGACGACGGCGTCCGCGCCGCGTTCGGTGACGAGCCGGCGCTTGGCGGGATCGCGGACGACGGCGACCACGTCGTGCCCCGACGCGGCCAGCGCCGACAGCAGCGGAACCCCGATCGCGCCGGTCGCCCCGGCCAGCACCACCTTCATCGCCTCTGCTCCTTCGCCCGTCGCCCGTGGGGGTGTGTCACGGAGATCTCCTCAGCTGGATGGACAGCACTGCGAGGACGGGACAGCCGGCCCCGATGTGACAGACCGGGACGGGAAGGCGCGCGGGCGGTCGTCGATCTCTAGTGGCCGCCCGGCTGTTCGCCGAGGCCGGAGGCGCACGAGATGATCATCGTGATGAGGTCGCGCAGGGGCGTCAGGAGCTCCGGATAGGCGTCGGCGTTGAGGTCGTACAGGCGCAGGGTGCCCTTGCGCCGTACCGTCAGCAGATCCGCGTCGCGCAGGATCTTGAGGTGGTGGGAGGTGGCGGGCTGGGACAGCTCCAGGTGCGCGGCGATGTCGCCGACGCTGCGGGCCTCCGCGGACTCCAGCAGGTGGACGACGATCTCCTGCCTGCGCTCGTCCCCCAGGGCGGTGAACAGTGGCCGGGTCCGCGCGAACAGCGCGAGGACGTCCCGGGCCTCGATCGAGCCGCTCATGCGGGCAACGAGTCGCGCACGGCGGACAGGCGGCCGACCGGCAGCGCCCTGGCGGACCCTTCGGCGATCCAGCCGTCCAGCATCAGGCGTGTCTGCGCGCTCACCTTCGTGAAGTGCGTCTCCAGGTAGCGGCGCAGGTCGAAGGGGAGCAGCCGGGGCAGCACGCGCAACGCCAGCCCCACGGCCCAGGACGGAACGGGGACGGGAGCGCGCAGCCCGTGCTGGGCGCAGACCACCGCGACGGCCTCCCGGACGGCCGCGGCGGCGCCCCGCAACCGCGGGCCCGACGCGGGCAGCCGCCAGCCGGCGGACTCCAGCGCGGCGATGTAGGGGATCATCCGGGCGGCGGTGAGCTCCCCCGCGCCGGCCCGGGTCACCCGCCTGGCCCGCACGCCGCCGGCCCGCAGCGCGGCGACGACCTGCGGGGCGCGCGCTCCGGTGACGCCCGTCGCCGTGCCGGGCGGCACCCAGTACGCCACCCCCGGCGCGGGGACCTCGCGCTCCAGCGGCGCCTGGTAGGCCAGCAGCGTCGGCGTCACCTGGACGATCTGCTCCCGCGGCCAGACGCCGGCGAGGGTGCGCAGATCGCCCGGATCCTGGCCGATGGTGACCACCGTCGCCTCACCGGTCGCCGCGCGCAGCGCGCCCGTCCAGTCGCCGCGCAGGGCCGGCGAGTCCACGCAGAGCCACACCATGTCCCACCGTTCGCGGGGCGGCTCGCTGCGCACCTCGTACGGCGTGACGCGCTCGGCGACCGGCGCCCGCCCCCGCCTGAGCCGGTACAGCGAAGCCCCTTCCCAGCCCTCCCGGCCCGGCCGCACGAGATAGCTGACCCGGGCCCCGCCCGCGGCCAGCCACGCCCCGAAGACCTGCCCCAGGGCGCCGGCACCGACAATCAGCACCTTTGTCATCACTGCTCCATACATCTAAATATTTGGATATACGGAACATTACCACCGGAGAGATCTCCGGCGCCCGCGGCGTCTTTTCCGCGCCGGCGACACCTTGACAGCGGGCCCCGGGCTGCCGATGATCGAGGCGCTATACCGATTTATCTCCAGCCCCCACGCAGCCTCACGAAGACGAGTGGACTGGACTTAACCGATATAGCAAATCATCCCCCCATGCCCTGAGGAGCCGATCGTGAGTTCACCGCTCATGCGCAGAAGGACCCTGCTGGCAGCGCTGGCCGCGACCACCGTGGGTGCCGCGTTACCCACCGCGGCACACGCCGAGCGCCGCGCGGCCGGCAAGACCGGCCCGCTCTCGGTGGTCTACATCGAGGTCAACAGCGAGAGCATGACGAACGTCGCGAAGTACACGCTCGCCCGAGGCGGTGCGCAGGTGTTCGACATCGCGGTCATCTTCGCCGCCAACATCAACTACGACGGCACGAAGGCCTACCTCCACTGCAACGAGAACGTGCAGCGGGTGCTCGACAACGTGGCGACCGAGGTCCGCCCGCTGCAGCAGAGGGGCATCAAGGTCCTGCTGTCCATCCTCGGCAACCACCAGGGCGCCGGCTTCGCGAACTTCCCCTCCCAGCAGGCCGCCGACGCGTTCGCCCAGGAGCTGGCCGACGTGGTGACGACGTACGGGCTCGACGGCATCGACTTCGACGACGAGTACGTCGAGTACGGCAGGAACGGCACCGGCCAGCCGAACGCCTTCTCCTTCGTCTACCTGGTCCAGGCCCTGCGCCAGAAGCTGCCGAACAAGCTCATCACGCTGTACGACATCGGCCCGGCCGCCGACCGCCTGTCCTACAACGGCGTCAGCATCAACAACACCTTCGACTACGCCTGGAACCCCTGGTACGGCACCTGGTCCGTGCCGAACGGCCCGACCTCCAGGTCCCGCCTGTCGCCGGCCGCCGTGTCCTTCACCGGCACCAGCTCGTCCACCGCCGCCTCCCTCGCCCGCCGTACGGTCACCGAGGGGTACGGCGTCTTCCTCACCTACAACCTCACCTCGGCGAACACCGCCTCCTACATCTCGGCGTTCACCAACAAGCTGTACGGGAGCTCGGCCGTCTACACCCCCTGACGACTCCGCCGTGAACGCAGGTGAGGGGCGCCCGGACGGGCGCCCCTCACCGGGAACGTGCGGTCAGCGGCCGAGCCGCAGGGTGACCAGCTCGAACGGCCGCAACGTCACCGGGATCGACCGGCCGGGCCGCTCGGGCTCGGCCAGCGGGCGCTCCAGCAGGTCGGTCACGGTCACCGAGGTGACGGGGAAGCCGGCCGTGAGCGTGGCCGCCGCCCGGCCGCCGCGCGACTCGTGGAAGCGCACCACGACGTCGCCGCTGCCGTCGTCGGCCAGCTTGACCGCGGTGATCACGACCGCGTCGTCGTCCACCGTGACCAGCGGCGCCACCTCGGCTGCGCCGGACAGGACCCGCTCGGGCAGGTTGAGGAACCAGCCCTCGCGCACCGCGTCGCCGATCGTCGCGCCGGGCAGCAGCGCGTGCCGGAAGGTGTGCCTGCCCTGGTCGGTCTCGGGGTCGGGGAAGCGGGGGGCGCGCAGCAGCGACACCCGCAGGGTCGTGGTGGTGCCGCCGTCCTCGCGCACGGTCCGGGTCACGTCGTGGCCGTAGGTGGAGTCGTTGACCACGGCCACGCCCCAGCCGGGCTCCTCCAGGTGCACGAACTTGTGGTTGCACGCCTCGAACTTGGCCGCCTCCCAGCTCGTGTTGGTGTGGGTGGCGCGGTAGGCGTGGCCGTACTGGCTCTCGGCGGCGTAGCGCTCGGCGCGCACGTCGAGGGGGAAGGCCAGTTTGAGGAACTTCTCCGTCTCGTGCCAGTCGACGTCGGTGGCGATGTCGACCCGCCGCCCGTCCAGCGAGATCACCTGCGTGACGGACGAGCCGCCGAACGAGCGGGTGACGCGGACCGAGCCGGGCCGCTCGCCGGCCGTCACCTCGTCGGCCGCGGTGAGGTCGGTGACCGTGTTGCGGTAGAACTCGTCCACGTCCCAGGCGTCCCACATGTTGGGGAAGTCCTGGTGCAGCTGGAGCAGGTTGGCGGCCTGGCCGGGGGGCAGGGTCTCGCGCCGGGCCCGCAGGTCGTAGGCGGAGACGATCAGGCCGCGCCCGTCCACCTCGACCCGGAGCAGGCCGTTGTCCAGCACGAAGCCGCCGTCCTCGCGGGGTTCCACGGCCGTCGGGGTCCCCGGTGCGGCCGGGGCCGCGCCGCCGGCCGGGACGCCGTCGCGGGCGTGCGGGGCCGCGTTGAAGACCAGCTCGTGGGGGCCGTCTCCGGCCAGGGCCCGCTGGGCGTCGTCGATCAGGCCGGTCAGCTCCTCGGCCAGCGCCGCGTAGGTGGCCCTGGCCTCGCGGTGCACCCAGGCGATCGACGAGCCGGGCAGGATGTCGTGGAACTGGTGCAGCAGCACCGTCTTCCAGATGCGGTCCAGCTGCTCGTACGGGTAGGGCGCGCCGGTCCGCACGGCGGCCGTGGCGGCCCACAGCTCGGCCTCGCGCAGCAGCGACTCGCTGCGCCGGTTGCCCTGCTTGGTCTTGGCCTGGCTGGTCAGCGTGGCCCGGTGCAGCTCCAGGTAGAGCTCGCCCACCCAGACCGGCGGGTCGGGGTACTCGGCCTCGGCCTTGGCGAAGAAGCCGGCGGGGGTCTCCCAGGTGACGGTGGCCGAGCCCTCCAGGTCGCGCAGCCGGGCGGCCTTGGCCACCATCTCGCGGGTGGTGCCGCCGCCGCCGTCGCCCCAGCCGGTGGGGGCCAGCGAGTGCCGGGCGACGCCCTTGTCCTTGAAGTTGCGGGCCGCGTGCGCGATCTCCCGGCCGTTCATCGAGCAGTTGTAGGTGTCGACCGGCGGGAAGTGCGTGAACACCCGCGACCCGTCGATGCCCTCCCACAGGAACGTGTGGTGCGGGAACGTGTTCGTCCGGCTCCACGAGATCTTCTGGGTGAGCAGCCGCTTCGAGCCCGCCGCCTTGATGATCTGCGGCAGCCCGGCCGCGAACCCGAACGTGTCCGGCAGCCACACCTCCTCGTTGTCGACGCCGAACTCGTCGATGAAGAACCGCTTGCCGTGCACGAACTGGCGGGCCATGGCCTCGGAGCCGGGCATGTTCGTGTCGGACTCCACCCACATGCCGCCGGTCGGGACGAACCGCCCGGCCGCCACGGCCTTGGTCACCTTGGCCCACACCTCGGGCCGGTGCTCCTTGATCCACGCCCACTGCTGGGCCTGCGACATCGCGAACACGAACTCCGGCTCGTCGGCCAGCAGCGCCGTCATGTTGGAGGCCGTACGGGCGACCTTGCGGACGGTCTCGCGCAGCGGCCACAGCCAGGCCGAGTCGATGTGGGCGTGCCCGACCGCGCTGATCCGGTGCGCCGAGGGCACGGCGGGCGCGGACAGCACGCCGGCCAGCTCGGCGCGGGCCGCCTCGGCGGTGGCGTTGACGTCCTGGAGGTCGATCGCGTCCAGGGCGCGGTCGACGGCCCGGGTCAGCTCCGCGCGGCGGCCGCTGTCGGCGGGCAGCTCGTGCATCAGCTCCCCCACCACCTCCAGGTCGAGGATCAGGTTCCACACCGTCTCGTCGAACACGGCCAGGTCCATGCGCGCCAGCCGGTACTGCGGCTCGCTGCCCGCCGTCTCCTTGTCGCCGAGCAGGGTGGGCACGAACGGCTTGTAGTCGAGCACGACCGGGTTCGAGGCCGCCTCGATCCGCAGCTCGACCCGCTCGCCGCCGGTCGCCGGCGCGCCGACGCGCACCCACTGGTTACGCGGGTTGAGCCCCTTCACGGGCGTGCCGTCGGGCAGGTAGACCAGGCCCTCGCACTGGAAGCCCGGCATGTTCTCGTCGAAGCCGAGGTCGAGCACCGCCTCGACGGTCCGGCCCGTCCAGGCGTCCGGGACGGTGCCGGTCACCGTGAACCAGCTCGTCGCCCACGGCGCGCCCCACGCCGCGCCGACCGCGATCGGCTCGGTCGGGGCCGCGAGCCCTTCGGCGACGGGGACGGGCTCGCCCGGCGCGGTCCAGACGCGCACGTCCATCGGCACGGACTCGGGGTGGACGGCCGGGCGCAGACGTTCGTCCAGCACGCGCTTGAGACGGGCTTCGACCAGTGTGCGGTCGTCATGCATGGAGAGAGACTCCTCGTTCTCGGAACCGGCTCAGCCCTTGATCGCGCCCTCGGCGACGCCGCGGAAGAAGAAGCGCTGCAGCGAGGCGAACAGGAGCACGATGGGCAGGAAGGAGATCATTGTCCCAGCGGCGATGAGACGGGGGTTGGCGCTGAACGTGCCGTTGAGGTACTGCAGTCCGACGGTCAGCGTGAAGTTCTTCGGGTCGTTGAGCACGATGAGCGGCCACAGGAAGTCGTCCCAGGCGCCGATGAACGCGAAGATCGTGATCACGCTCAGCATGCCGCGCACGTTCGGCAGCCCGAGCCGGACGAGCCGCTGCCAGGGGGTCGCCCCGTCGATGACCGCAGCCTCGTCCATCTCCTTGGGGATGGCCTGGAAGGCGGTGCGCATCAGCAGCACGTTCAGCATGCCGATCGCGCCGGGCAGGGCCACGCCCAGCAGCGTGTCGGCCAGGCCCATGCCGCGGACGGTGACGTACTGGGAGACGATCGTCACCTCGCCCGGCAGCACGAGCGTGGACAGGAACAGCACCAGGAGCAGCTTGGCGCCCCGGAACTCCAGCCGGGCCAGCGCGAACCCGGCCAGCGTCGCGCCGACCGCGTTGCCGCCCACCACGATGACCGCCACGATCACCGAGTTGAGCGCGTACGTCCACACGGGGATGGTGTCCGCGACGCGCGCGTAGTTCGCCAGCGTCGGCTGGCGCGGGACGAAGCTCGGGGTCTGCGCGAAGACGTCCTCGAACGGGCCCTTCAGCGAGGTGGACAACTGCCACAGGAACGGCAGGATCGTGATCGCCAGGACGAGCAGCAGCAGCGCGTACCGCAGGACCAGCTCTCCTGGCGTGGTGGCGCCGAACCCGCCCCGGCCCCGGCGGCGGCCGTGCCGCCCCGGGCGGGCCGCCGCGGCGGCGGGTCGCGCGCTCGCCTTCATCGCCGCCATGTCAGTCCGCCTTCCTGTTGAGCCGGGTCAGCAGGAGCATCGGGCCGATCGTGATGACGAAGAGCAGGATGCTCAGCGCCGAGGCGTAGCCGAAGTGGCCGTAGAAGCCGCGGCTGTACATCTGGATCAGCATGACCAGCGACATCGCCCGCCCGCCGGGCCCGCCCGTGCCGTTGGACAGCACGAACAGCTCGGAGAACACGCGCAGGGCCGACACCGAGACCAGCACCGACACCAGCAACATCGTGTTGCGCACGCCGGGCACCGTCACGCTCCAGAACCGGCGGACGGCACCCGCCCCGTCCACGGCCGCGGCCTCGTGCAGTTCGCGCCGCACGTTCCCGAGCGCCGACAGGTAGATGATCATGTAGTAGCCCAGCCCCTTCCACACCGTCAGGGTGATGGCGCTGAGGACCAGCAGCCACCGGTCGGTCAGGAACGGCAGCGGCCCCTGCAGCACGCCCAGCGCCTGCATGAGCCCGTTGATCAGGCCCCGGTCGCTCAGCAGCCAGCTCCAGATCAGCGCGACCACGACGGCGGAGGCGACGACCGGGGTGTAGAAGGCGGTGCGGAAGAACGTGATGCCGGGGATCTTCTTCTCCACCAGGATCGCCAGCAGCAGCGGCAGCAGGGTGAGCACCGGCAGGCAGACCAGCATGAAGACGACGCTGTTGAGCAGCGCGTTGCCGAGCTGGTCGTCGTCGAGCATGCGGCCGAAGTTGGCCAGCCCGGTGAAGTGCCCCCCGCTGAGCGGTTTGGCGTTGGTGAAGGCCAGCACCAGCGTGTTCAGCGAGGGCCAGACGTTGAAGACGAGCAGCCACAGCGCGGCGGGCGCCACCAGCAGCCAGGGGGTGAGCCGGCGGCGGAGGGCGCCCTGTGCGGGAAGAGCGGGGGTGATCACTGGTTGAGCAGCTCGTTGCACTTGGCGACCGCGGCGTCCAGCGCCTCCTTGGCGGAGACCTCGCCGTTGAGCGCGAGGGCGATCTGCTGGCGGATGAACTTGCTCATCGCGTCGGTCACCTCGACCGGCTGCAGCATCTTGGCCGTGGCCAGCGACTTGAAGGCGATGACCTTGGCGTCGCCGGCGTTGGTGCCGTCGCTCTGGGTGAAGAACGGGTCGCCGGCCGAGGCCTTGGTGCTGGGGAAGACGCTGACCTCGTGCGCGAACGCCGCCTGGTTCTCGGCGCTGGTCACCCAGCGGGCCAGCGCGATCGCCGCGGCCGGGTTCTTGCTCTTCTTCGACACCGACAGGCCCTGCACGTACAGCGGCGGGGTGCCCATCGCGGTCGAGGGCACGACCTTGGGCGCGAGGGAGGGGTTGTCGGTCTTGACGGCGATGATGTGGTTGGCGCCGGCCGTCGTCCAGGCCACGGTGCCCTCGTTGAACAGCTTGGCGTTGCCCGCGTAGGTGTCGGTCAGCACGTCGCGCGGCAGTAAGCCCTCCTTGAAGGCGGCCCGGTACTTCTCGATCACCGCGACGGCCTCGGGGGTGTTGAAGACGAAGCTCTTGCCGTCGTCGGACAGCAGCTTCACGCCCGCCTGGGCCAGGTCGCCCAGCTCGGGGCGGCGGCTCATCAGGTACGTCTTGCCGCCGGACTTCTCCTTGTAGGTCCGGGCCTGCTCGACCAGCTCGTCGAACGTCGTCGGCGGCTTGGCCGCGTCGAGGCCGTTCTTCTTCATCAACTCGGAGTTCCAGTAGTTGACGTCGGTGTTGAGGTACCAGGGATAGCCGTACGTGCCGGGGTAGCCGCGGAAGGTGTAGGCGTCGATGCCGCCCGCGACGTACTCGTCGGCGAGCTTGGGGTCGGCGGCGGCGACGTCGAGCAGCATGCCCTGCTGGACCAGGGGCCTGGCGAAGTCGGGGGGCAGGTTGGTGACGTCCGGGAGTGTTCCGGAGGCGGCCTGGTTGAGTACCTTCTCGGAGTAGGCGTCCGCCGGCTGGTCGAGCCATTCGACCTTCGTGCCGGGGTACTTCTTCTCGAAGGCGGCGACGACGCCCTCGACGTACGCCGTGAACTTGGGCTTCAGGGCCCACGTCTGGAGGCTGACAGTGCCCTTCACCTCTCCCGTGGCCGCCGCGGTCGGGGCGGCGGCTCCCGACTCGCCGGACCCGCCGAGGCCGCAGCCCGAGACGACCATGACGGCTGCCACCGCCGGTCCCGTCCAGTACCTACGCATGGCGCTCTCCTTGGTTACTAAATCGCTCTAGTTGCGGGACTATTCACCTGGCTAGACTCGTGTGTCAATAGCTGAGACGAATTCGTGAAGGAGCAGTGGTGCGCCGACCGACGATCACCGACATCGCCGAGCGGGTCGGGGTTTCCAAGGGCGCGGTGTCCTTCGCGCTCAACGGCCGCCCGGGGGTCGGAGAGGCCACCCGCGCGCGAATCCTGCAGGTGGCGAAGGAGATGAACTGGCGTCCGCACAGCGCCGCCCGGGCCCTCGGCGGGGCGCGCGCGGAGGCGGTGGGCCTGGTCATCGCCCGGCCCGCCAGCGCCCTCGGCGTGGAGCCGTTCTTCGCCCAGTTACTGTCCGGCCTGCAGTCGGGGCTGTCGGCCCAGGCCGTCGCGCTGCAACTGCTGATCGTGGAGGACGCCGAGGCCGAGATGGAGATCTACCGCGAGTGGACCTCCGCCCACCGGGTCGACGGCTTCGTCATGGTGGACCTCATGGTCCGCGACCCGCGCGTCGCGGTGCTGGAGGAGCTGGGCGTGCCCGCCGTGGTCCTGGGCGGGCCGGGCAGGCACGGGTCGCTGTCGAGCGTCTGGGCCGACGACCGGGAGGCCATGCTGTCGATCGTGGACTACCTGGCCGCGCTCGGCCACCGCAGGATCGCGCACGTCGCGGGCCTGCCGGCGTTCCGGCACACCCAGCGGCGCGCCCGCGCGCTGCGCGATCGCGCGGGGCGGCTGGCCCTGGAGGAGGCGGTGTCGGTGCACACCGACTTCAGCGACTCCGAGGGCGCCGCCGCGACGCGTGCGCTGCTGTCGCGGCCGCGCCGGCCCACCGCCATCGTCTACGACAGCGACGTGATGGCCCTGGCCGGGTTGGGGGTGGCCGGCGAGATGGGGGTGAAGGTGCCCGACGACCTGTCCATCGTGGCCTTCGACGACTCGGTGCTCACGCGGATCACCCACCCCGCGATCACCGCGCTCTCCCGCGACACCTTCGCCTTCGGCAAGCGGCTGGCCGAGGTGATGCTGGAGGTCATCGCCGACCCTGAGCAGCGCAAGGACGTCAAGACCGAGACCCCCCGGCTGACGGTCCGGGAGAGCACGGCGGCTCCGGGGGCTTGGCAGGGCGACTAAATCGCTTTAGGCTCCGCCGGGAGATCGTACGACCCCCGGAGGACGCGTGCCCCTGCTCGACCCCATCCGCCACGGCGCCAACTACGTGCCCTCCGCCGGCTGGTTCCACAGCTGGCTCGACCTGTCGCTCGACGCGGTCCGCCGCGACTTCGAGGACCTGGCCTCGATCGGCCTGGACCACGTGCGCGTGTTCCCGATCTGGCCGTGGATCCAGCCCAACCCGGGGCTGGTCCGGCAGCGCGGCGTGGAGGACCTGCTGGCCGTGATCGACGTCGCGGCCGAGTTCGGCCTGTCCGTCGCCGTGGACCTGCTCCAGGGGCACCTGTCCAGCTTCGACTTCCTGCCCTCCTGGGTGCTCACCTGGCACCGTCGCAGCCTGTTCACCGACCGCGGCGCGCGCGACGCCATAGCCGCCTACGCCGACCGGCTCACCCGGGCCGTCGCCACCCGCGGCAACGTGTTCGCCGTCACGCTCGGCAACGAGGTCAACAACCTCTACCCCAGCAACGCCACCACCCCCGAGGCGTCCACGGCGTGGGCCGCCGAGCTGATCGACGTCGTGCGTGCGGCCGCGCCCGGCCTGCTCGCCCTCCACTCCCTGTACGACGCCACCTGGTACGACCCGGAGCACCCGTTCCGTCCCGCCGACAACGTGGACCTGGGCGACCTGACCACGGTGCACTCCTGGGTGTTCAACGGCGTCTCCGCGATCGACGGCCCGCTCGGTCCGGCCACCGTCTCGCACGCCGACTACCTGGTCGAGCTGGCCGCCGCCACCTCGCTCGACCCGGCCAGGCCCGTCTGGCTGCAGGAGATCGGGGTGCCCAGGCCCGACGTGCCCGAGGCCAGGACCGCCGAGTTCGTCCGCCGCACGCTCGACGCGGTGACCGCCAACCCCGCCCTGTGGGGCGTCACCTGGTGGTGCTCCCACGACCTGGACCGTTCCCTCTCCGACTTCCCCGAGCGGGAGTACGAGCTGGGCCTGTTCACCGTGGACCACCGTCCCAAGCCGGCGGCCAAGGAGCTCGCCGCGATCATCGACGAGCGCCGCGGCCGTACCGAGGCGCGGCGTCCGGCCCTGCGGTGCGACGTGGACCTGCGGACCGAGCCCGGACGCCGGGCCGAGGTCGCGCCGGGCAGCGCCTTCCACGCCGCATGGGTCCGGCTGCGCCAGTCCGGGCCCGTGGCCATCGTCGCCGGCGACCGCGCCGACGACCCCGGCCACCTCACTGCCCGAGGGATCGGCAGCGTCCTCACCCCGGAGTGAGCGGCGGGCCGACCGCAAGATCATCGATTTCCAGAGAGGAAGACCGTGTCAGTCGCCATCGTCTCCGTGGAGTCCACGGACCTGTTCACGGGCACCGAGGACGCCCCGCGCCAGGTGCTGCGCGTGACACTCGACGGCCCGCCGGCCCGGGTCGCCGTCACCGGCCCGGGCGTGTCCGGGGAGGCGGAGGGCGCGGGCGTGGTCGAGGTCCCGCTGGAGATCGCCGGCCCGGTCCCGGGGGCCGAGCTGCCGGTCGTGGTGACGGCGGGCGGCGCGCGGGCCGAGGCCGTGGTGGTCGTGGCCGAGCCCGGCTGGACGATGTTCCTGGTCTCCCACTTCCACTACGACCCGGTGTGGTGGAACACGCAGGCGGCCTACACCTCGCCGTGGGAGCTGCTGTCCGGGGACGCCACCACCCGCCCGCTGTGGGAGCGCAACGGGTTCGCGCTGGTGGAGGCGCACCTGGACCTGGCGCTGCGCGACCCGGTCTACAAGTTCGTGCTGGCCGAGATCGACTATCTCAAGCCGTACTTCGACGTCCATCCCGAGCGCCGGGCCGACCTGCGGCTGCTGATGGAGCGCGGGCAGGTCGAGCTGGTCGGGGGGACGTACAACGAGCCCAACACCAACCTCACCGGCGCCGAGGTCACGATCAGGAACATCGTGTACGGCATCGGCTACCAGCGCGACATCCTCGGCGGGGATCCGGCGACGGCGTGGCAGCTCGACGCGTTCGGGCACGACCCGCAGTTCCCCGGATACCTCGCCGCGGCGGGGCTGACCGGCAGCGCGTGGGCGCGCGGGCCGTTCCACCAGTGGGGGCCGATCCAGAAGAACTTCCGCGAGGCCAAGGACGACGCCCGGGTGATGCAGTTCCCGAGCGAGTTCGAGTGGATCGCCCCCTCGGGGCTCGGCGTGCTGACGCACTTCATGCCCCACCACTACTCGGCCGGCTGGTGGATGGACTCCGCCGCCGACCTGGCGAGCGCCGAGCACGCCGTGTACGAGCTGTACCGCAAGCTCAAGCCGGTCGGGGCGACGCGGAACCTGCTGCTGCCCGTGGGCACCGACTACACCCCGCCCAACAAGTGGGTCACCGAGATCCACCGCTCCTGGAACGCCCGCTACGTCTGGCCGCGCTTCGTCTGCGCCACCCCGCGCGACTTCCTCGACGCGGTCCGGGCCGAGCTGGCGGCCACCGGACGCCGCCCGAGCCCGCAGACCCGTGACATGAACCCGGTCTACACCGGCAAGGACGTCTCCTACATCGACACCAAGCAGGCGCAGCGGGCGGGCGAGGTGGCCGCCGTGGACGCGGAGAAGCTGGCCACCCTCGCCGCGCTCGAAGGGCTCGGGACCTACCCCGAGGCCGCGCTGGACAAGGTGTGGCGGCAGCTCGCCTACGGGGCACACCACGACGCGATCACCGGCAGCGAGTCCGACCAGGTCTACCTGGACCTGTTGTCCGGCTGGCGCGAGGCGTACGACCTGGCGGGCGCGGTGCGCGACGTCTCGCTCGCCTCGCTGGTCGCCCGCGTGGACACCGGCGGCGAAGGCGTCGCGGTGGTCGTCGCGAACACGCTGTCGTTCGACCGGTCGGCGCCGGTGGCCGTACGGCTGCCCGCCGGGCTCGACGGCGGACGGGTGCTCGACGACACCGGCGCGGAGGTGCCGTGCGTCGTGGACCGGGGGACCCTGCGGTTCCTGGCCGAGGACGTGCCCGCCACCGGCTGGCGCACCTGGCGCCTTCTCCCCGGATCGTCCCGGCCCGGTGCGGCCGCATGGACGCCCGCGCCCGGCGTCACCGTCGAGAACGCCCGCTACCGCGTCACCGCCGACCCCGGCCGCGGCGGCTGCCTGTCCGCCGTCCTGGACAAGAAGGCGGGACGCGAGCTGCTACGGCCCGGCTGCGTCGGCAACGAGCTGCGCGTCTACGAGGAGTACCCCGCCCACCCCGACTTCGGCGAGGGCCCCTGGCACCTGGTGCCCAAGGGCCCGGTCGTCGGCGCGGCGGAGGGCGCGGCCCAGGTGCGGCGCGAGACCTGCCCGCTCGGCGAGCGCCTGGTGATCACCGGGACGGTGGACGGCATCGGCTACGAGCAGACCGTCACGCTCTGGGACGGCGTGGACCACGTGGACCTGACCACCCGCGTCCTGGACTACCGCGGGGCCGACCGGCTGCTGCGGCTGAGCTTCCCCGCCGACCTGCCCGGCGCGCTGCCGGTGAGCGAGGTGGCCGGGGCCGTGGTCGGGCGCGGGTTCGCCCTGCCCGACGTGGACGCCGCCGAGGCGCCGTGGACCCTCGACAACCCCGCCAACACCTGGTTCGGCCTGGGCTCCACCGCCCGCGTCGCGCTCACCGGCCCCGGCGGCCGGCCGCTGGGCGAGCGGGCGCTCGGCGTGGCGGAGGTGGTCGTGCCCGGCCCCGACCGCCACTCTCCGGGCGAGCAGGCGCTCGGCGCGGCCCAGGTGATCGTCTCCGGCCCGGACGACGGCGCCGGCGTGCGCGACCTGCTGGTCGCGCTGGTCAGGGCCGGGGTCACCGCGACCACGGCCGGGGCGGACTGGTCCAGGTACGGCTGGCTCGACGTCGACTCCAACCTCCCCGACTTCCGCATCATGATCGGCGGGCCGCGGGAGAACGACGCGGTGCGCGAGCTGCTGGAACGCGCGGGCCCGGCCTATGCCGAGGTCCTGGAGCGGGACGGGCGCGTCTGGGTGCCCGCCGCCCGGCCGCTGCGCGAGGTCTGGCGGCCCAACGCCGACCTGCGTGACCTGCGGGCGCTGCCGGCCCTGATCACCACCGATCCCGCCGCGCTGACCGCCGACCTCGCCGACGCCCGCGTGAGCTCCGCCTGCCCCGGCGAGGTCCCGGAGTCCGAGCTGCTCACCGGCCACACCGTCGCGCTGCTCACCTACGGCCTGCCGGGCTTCGCCGTCGATCCGGCCGGCACGTTGCACCTGTCGCTGATGCGCTCGTGCACCGGGTGGCCGTCCGGGGTGTGGATCGACCCGCCCCGCCGTACGCTGCCCGACGGAGCGGGCTTCCAGCTCATGCACTGGACCCACGAGTTCCGTTACGCGCTGGTCTCCGGCGAGGGCGACTGGCGCACGCTGACGCTGCCCGCCCGGGGGCAGGAGTTCAACCATCCGCTGTACGCCGTGCTCGCCGAGCCGCACGGGGGCCCGTTGCCGCCGACCCGGTCGTACCTGAAGGTCGAGCCGGCCCGGGAGGTGCTGGTCGGCACCGTCAAGCCGGCCGGCAACCCGACCGCGCACGGGTCGGCCGCCGCGGCGGACCCGGCTTCCGGGGTGACCGTGCGCCTGATGGAGTCCACCGGACTCGGCCGCGACGCCGTCCTTTCCGGTGCGCTCGCCCTCACCGAGCCGCACCGCGCCGACCTGCTCGAACGGCGGCGCGAACCCGTCCAGGGGGCAGCCGTCACGCTGACCGGCGCCGAGGTCGCCACCGTGATCGCCGTCCCCGCCCTGCCGCTGGGTGGGTCGGCCCGCGGCGGTGCGGTGCTGGGGCCGGCGGCCGAGGTGGCGCAGCCGGTGCATGCGCGGTACTGGCTGCACAACCGGGGGCCGGCGCCGATGGGCTACCTGCCGGTGAGCGTCACGGCGTCGCCGGGCCTGGTGCGGACCGAGGGCGAGCCCGCCGAACTGTCGGTGGTGCTCTCCTCGCACCTGCTCGACGCCGACGTGGAAGGAACCGTGGAGATCCTCGTCCCCGAGGGCTGGACGGCCGGTCTGACGCGGCGCCCGTACCGGCTGGCGGCGGGCGGGCACGTACGGTTCCCGGTGACGGTGACCCCGCCCCGGGGCGTCGAGCCGGGCCTGTACTTCGTCGCCGCCCGGATCCGGCACGACGGCCAGACCGTCGAGGACGTGGTCACCGTCGCCGTCGGCGACCTCCCCGGTGACCTGCCCGGCGTGCTGCCCGTGCCCGGTGACGTCCCCGAGGACTGGGTGGCCGCGCAGGGCAGCAAGGACCGTCCCGGCCGCGACACCGGCCTGTCGGTGGAGGTGACGACGCCGTCGGTGCGCGTCGCTCCCGGCGGGCGTGCCGTGCTGGGGCTGGCGCTGCACAACCGCACGAACGGTGAGATCCGGGGCGAGCTGCAGGTCGTCTCGCCCTGGGGCACGTGGGACCTGATCGCCGCCCCGGTCCGCGGGTTCGTCCTGGCGGCCGGCGAGAGCACGGTCGCCGAGTTCGAGGTGTCCGCACCCCGCGACGCGGTCCCGGGCTCCGCCTGGGCCCTGGGCAAGGTCATGTGGTTCGGCCGCTGCCAGTACGCCCCGACCGTCGAACTGGTGGTGACCCCATGACCCCCACTCCCAAGGCGAACCATCCGACCTCCGCCCCCGTGCCCGCAGCGGACCATCCGACCTCCGCCTCCGCGCATCAGGCCGACCATCCGGCCCCCGCCCAACCTCCCCGCGCCCACCATCCGACCTGCGTCCCAACACCTCAGGTCAGCCATCCGGACTCCGCCCACGCGCCCGTCACCGGCGAGCCGGTCGCGCCCGGCGTGGGGCCGGTGCTCGGCTGGCTCGACGGCTGCCCGCTCCCCCGCTTCGAGCTGGACCGACGGCTCGCAGCCCTCCGGGCCGGCCCGAGGTCCTCGGCGCTTCCGGCGCCGGGCACGGCCGAGGACCGGCAGCTCACGCGCTGGGTGGCCCAGGTGGTGCTGACCGAGCAACTGTGCGCCGCCGAGGCGACAGCCCGCGGACTCCCCCTGGAGAAGCCCCCACCACCCCGCCCCAACCAACCCCCCACCGACGCCCCTGCAGTACGGCCGGACCAACGAGCCACCGACGCCATCGCGGTACGGCTCGACCAGCGGGCGGCTGTTGAGCTGGGTTCGATCGCTGCGGCGGCCTACGAGGGCAGCGCCGCCGTTCGAGCCGTCTACGAGGCCGTCACCGCCGACGTCACGGTCTCCGCGTCGGAGGCGGCCGCGTATCGGGAGGCCACCACGCGACCGCCCACCGGACCGACATGGCGGCTACGCACCCCGGACGGCGAGTTCGACGCCGAACCGGGTTCGCTGCCCGTCGCCCTGGCCGAAGCTCTGGCCGCCGCCGTACCGGGCCAGACGGTGACGGCCGGTCCTTGGACCGCCACCCTCGTCACCCGCCACGACCCCGTCCCGGACCGAGACGCACCCGCCGACGGCCTCCTCGACTCCGCACGCAGGGTGGCGTTCGTACGCTGGCTCGACCACGCCCGCGCCCACCGGCTACGCCTGGTGCCGGGCCTCGAACACCCCGGCGACCCCGCACAACCCGACAACCACCACCGCCACTGACACCACCATCAACCCAGCCGGACCGGCCCGTCCAAGCCCCTCGCCCGTTCGCCACCCGTACCGAGAAGCTCACCCGGATTCGCCCCGTCACTGGACGCTTCGGCGCGCTTCGAGGGCGTCCAGGATCAGGTCGAGGCCGTAGCCGAATTCGCTGGTGTAGTCGTAGCCCGGTCGCAGGGCGTGGTCGCGGATCATCTCGGTGAGGTACGGCAACTCCTTCTCCGGCAGTTGCCGGAGGATGTCGCCGGCCACGTTCTCGACGTCGTCCGGCGTCGCCATCGGCAGGTTCGCCTCCTGCAGGACGAACCCGGAGACGTAGCTGTCGATCAGCGACACGGCGTGCGCGGCCATCGGCAGCGTGAACCCCGCCTCCCGCAGGACGCCCAGGACGGCATCATGGTGGCGTAGCGTCGCCGGCCCCGGATCGCGGCGGGAGTCCATCAGGCCGAGGGCCCAGCTGTGCTGCGACAGGACCGCGCGGGCGGAGACGGCTCGCGTACGGATCGCATCGCGCCAATCGTCGCATTCGGCACCCGGCAACTTGATCGCCGCGAAGACCATGTCGACCACGCCGTCGAGGATCGCGTCCTTGTTGGGCACGTGGTGGTAGAGCGACATCGCCTCCACGCCCAGTTCCTGCGCCACCCTGCGCATCGTGATCGCCTCCGCGCCGCCGCGGTCCGCGACCCGGATCGCGGCTTCCAGGACGAGGACTCTGCTGAGCGGTTGCGGCGGCATGACGGCTCCGGGGACGTGTGCGGGTTGACAGCCTTACGAGCGTAAGCCAACCTTACACCTGTAAGTGACCTTACGAGCGTAAGGCTGTTCTGGAACGTAGCGAAGGAGACTTCCATGCCGATGCCGAGGTGGTGGGGGCACGTGAACAAGAAGGTGTTCAACCCCCGCGCGATAACCGGCGGAAGATGGCCGGTGCTGATTCACGTCGGCCGCATTTCCGGCGCCACGTACCGCACGCCGCTCGACGCGCATCCCGTCGACGGCGGTTACCTGTTCGTTCTGGTGTACGGATCGCGTTCGGACTGGGTGCAGAACGTCCTGGCGGCCAGAAATGCGCGGCTCCGGGTCGACGGGCGGGACGTGGAACTCACCGCCCCGCGCCTCATCGGTGAGGACGAGGCTTTCCAGGCCCTTCCCGAGAAAGTGGCACGCCCGCCGAAGCTGCTCCGCATCACCGAGTTCCTGCGCATGGACCTGCTCACCGGCTGACCACCACGACAATTTCGGGGACAAGAATCGTGCACACGAACAGGCGGGCGACCACAATTGCCGGCGCCCTGGTCATCCTGGGTATGATCGCCGGCGCGCTGAGCGTCGTTCCCGCCGTCGATGAACCACGCCGTCTCGCTCTCGTTTCCGCACACGAGAGCCAGGTCATCCTCGGCGCAGTCGCTCAGTCCATCATGATCCCCGCCTATGTCGGATTCGCGCTGTGCCTGTATCCGATGTTGCGGGCGGAGAACGAAGGACTCAGCTCCGGTTTCCTCGGGTTCAGGCTGATCGCGGCGACGTTCCACTTCATCGGCGTCATCATGCTGCCCTTGTTTCTCGTGCTGGGCCGGGAACTCGCCCAAGCCGATGCCGTGGCCGCATCCAGTATCGAGGTCGTCGGTGAATTACTGCGGACGGCGCGCGACCTGGTCAATCATGTCGCCTTGATCATCTCGCTCAGTCTTGGAGATCTCCTGTTGTTCCGCATTCTGTGGCGGTCGAGATCTGTCCCTCGATGGTTGTCCGGGTGGGGATTCCTGGCAATAGCGGCAGCCGTGTCGGCGAGTTTCCTGGTGCTGCTTGGTGCAACTGACGTCGTAACGCCGCTCTACCTGGCGATGAATGCGCCACTGGCCCTGCAGAGCTTCGTCTTCGCCGTGTGGTTGATGACAAGAGGTTTCGTCACGCAGAAGGCATCTTCGAGGCACTGGCGGCGGGCGGTTCACCCCGATTCCCATGGCCGGCCGCCGCCCGCGGCCGGCCTGTTCCGGGCGCGGAGGCGCTACCGCCGCCGGCTCGTCAGGTAGGAGAGGGCCTTGGCGAAGGCGGCGTCGTGGCCGCCGTTCAGTTCCTCGTCGCTGAGGACGCCGGGAACGGACAGGTGCGGCGGGATGCCCGTGACGTCGAAGGTGGTCCCGTCGCGGGTCAGGAAACGTTCGTTGGGCAGCGCGAAGCTCCACCCGTTGGGCAGCTTCCGCCACAGGAAGTCGGAGAACGCTCCCTGCGTGTTCTCCCCGATGCGCTCGGGCCGGGGCGTCCGTCCCGTCATGGCCTGGGTGAAGGTCTCGCCCGCGCTGATGGTCAGGCTGCTGGTGAGCATGGCGATGGGGCCCGTGTACACCGGGGCGGTCGCCGGCCGTACGGGCACCGGCCTGGGGCGGGTGAACCCGGGCGGATCGCCGGGGGTGTTGCGGGCCTGCTTGGCGTACGCCTCGTACGGCCTGCCGGTGAGCCTGGAGGCGAGCCGCAGGCCGAGTGCGTCGTAGCCGCCCAGATTGACGCGGACGTCGATGATGAGACCGCGCAGCCGGCCGGGCCCCGAGGTGCGGGACACGGTGAAGATCTCGTCGAGCGCCCGGTCCAGCTCGGCCGCGTTGGGCTCGTAGCCGCCGTCGGCGTAGCCGTCGAACGCGCCCAGCCGCAGGTAGCCCAGGCCGTCCGGGAGGTCGGCGTACCCGATCACGCCTCGTCCCCACTGTTGCAGAGGTTCGTGGGTGTCGTTCTTCTCGACGAACTCCCGGACGCGTTCGTTGAAGGCGATGAAGGCCGGCACCCCGTCCAATTGCCTGGTGCCCGGACGCAACGGTCTGGCGAACTGCCTGCCGCCCGCGATGAGCGCGGTGTGCGCGTCGCCGAGCTCCTTGAGGATGTCGCGCAGGACGGCGAACAGCTCCTCGTTCCCGCTGTCCGGACCGATCCTGGACCGGTACCGGTCCCGTACGGCTCGCCAGTCGACGCCCTTGGTGGCGAAGAACGGGTAGTTCTCGGCGAAGGTCGTCCAGAAGACGTCGAACACCTTCACCGGATCAGCGGGCGTGGGGGTGGCACAGGCCCGGGGCAGGCGGGGCAGCCTCCGCAGGTCGATGGCGCCGACGCTGCCCGGATATCGTAGCCGCGCCCGGCCTGGCCCCCGCGTCTGGACGACGATCCGCCGGCCGCCCTCCTGGGCCGTGAAGGACGCCGAGTCGCGCGTGCGCGCCGTCTGTTCCGCCGAGAGCACCCCACGCAGGCAGCTGATCGCCGTCGTGTCGTAGGTGATGAGCCGCCCCTGGCCGATGCCGAAGACGGTGCCGTAACCGTCGGCCCGCCAGAGGCCGTCCAGCGGCTGCCGCCCGACGGCGGCCTCCGCGGGCGGTGTGGCGACCTGTCCCGCCACGGCGACGCCCAGCGCGGCCAGTACGGCGGCCAGTCGCCGGAGCGTCCGTCCGCGGCCCCTCTTTCTGCTGTCGGTGCCGAGATCGTTGTTGTCGTTCATGGGGTCCGACGCTAGGCAGCGTGCCCGGCCGGGCGCGTCACACCACGGAGCCGTCCATACCGGTCATACCTTCTGGCCATCCGGCCGGCGCGTCATACCCAGGTGGGAGGCCCGAAGTCGGCTCTGAGGCTGATCCGTCCGCGAAGGCCGGCGGCTACGGTGATGGCATGTCGCGCGCCTTCACCACGGCCCCGGCCCCGGCCGGACCGGCGGCCCCATCCGCGCTCCGGTTCGCGAGGGTGCGGGCCGGAGCGCCCTGGGGGATCGCCTGCTTCATGTTCGCCATGAACGTGGGGATGCTCGCCACCGTCTACGACGCTCCGGTCGAGCTGACGGTGGCGCTCGCGGCGGCCTGCGCGGCTCCGGTGACGTTCTGCCGGCGCCGGCCGGTGACCGCCTGGCTGCTGCTCTACACCGGGATGCTGGTCACGCCGCTGCTGGTCGCGCCGCCGCCGGCGAACAATCCGTGGCCGTGGCTGCCGATGCCCGTGGTCGCCTATCTGATCGTGCTGTTCGTGCTGGCGCAGCACCGGCCGCGATGGATGCTGGCGGCCGTGTGGGCGCTGTCCCTCCTCGGCGCGCTGGCGGACGTGTCACTGGTGCCCATGTCGGCCACGGACCGGGCCGTGGCGCTGCAGCTCGTGGCGGCCGTCGTGCCGGTGCCGTTGATCGTCGGCGACAACGTGCGCTGGCGCCGCCGGGCCCGGGCGCGGGTCGCCGAGCAGGAACAGGTCAGCGCGGCCGAACGGGCCCGGCGCGAGCTGCTGGAGGAACGGACCAGGATCGCCAGGGAGATGCACGACGTGGTGGCGCACCACATGTCGGTGATCGCCGTACAGGCCGCCAGCGCGGCGCGCAGGCTCGGCGGGGTGCCCGCCGGCGCCGAGCGGGAGTTCGACTCCATCGGGGCGGCGGCCCGGCAGTCACTGGCCGAGATGCGGCGTCTGCTGGGCGTGCTGCGCAGCGACGACGCGCTGCCGCCGCGCGCCCCGCTGCCGGGCCTCGACCAGCTGGGCGTGCTGGTGGAGAGCGCCAGGCGGGCCGGCACACCCGTCGAGCTGACGGTGAGTGGCCTGCCCAGGCACATACCCCCGGGCATGGAGCTGCCGGTCTACCGGATCGTGCAGGAGGCGCTCAGCAACGTGATCCGGCACGCGCCGGGCGCCGCCACGGCCGTGGCGGTCACCGGGAACGGGTCCGGGCTGCGGGTCGTGGTCGAGAACGCGCCGCCCGCGGGCGCGGGGCTCGCGCTCGCCGAGCCCGCGGGCACCGGTCACGGGCTGGCCGGGATGCGAGAACGGGCCGCCATGGTGGGCGGCGTCCTGCTGACCGGGCCGACGCCACGGGGCGGGTTCCGGGTCGAGCTGACGTTACCCCTGGTGCAGGCGGGACACGGGAAGGAGCACCCATGACGATCCGGGTGCTCGTCGCCGACGACCACGCAATGGTCCGGGCGGGCTTCGGCGCCCTGCTGGCCGCCGAACCGGACATCGAAGTCGTCGGTGACGCGGCCGACGGCGAGCAGGCGGTGGACCGGACAAGGCGGCTGCGGCCCGACGTCGTCCTCATGGACGTCCGCATGCCCGGCATGGACGGCCTGCGGGCGGCCCGGCTGCTCCTGGCGCCGCCCGGCGGCCAGTACAGGCCGCGTGTGGTGATGCTGACCACCTTCGACCTGGACGACTACGTCTACGAGGCGCTGCGCGCAGGCGCCAGCGGGTTCCTGCTGAAGGAGGCGCCGCCCGCGGACCTGGTCTCGGCCGTGCGGGTGGTGGCGGCCGGCGACGCCCTGCTCGCCCCCTCGGTGACCCGGCGTCTCATCGAGGAGATCGCCCGGTGCCGGCCCGCGTTGCCTGACGCCGCACCCCGGGTGCAGTCGCTGACCGAGCGGGAGTCCGAGGTGCTTGTGCACGTGGCCCGCGGCCTGTCCAACGCCGAGATCGCCGCGGCCCTGATCGTCGCCGAGCAGACGGTCAAGACGCACATCGGCCGCATCCTGGCCAAGCTCGATCTCCGCGACCGCGCCCAGGCGATCGTCTTCGCCTACGAGAGCGGCCTCGTCGTACCCCGCTCCGACCTCACGGCGTACGGGAACTGGAGAACGCCGAGTTGAGAGGGCGGGGAGAAGTCGGCACACGCGCGCCTGCCCCACCTTGAACGTCCAGACGGAGCCCCGTCCCCTCGGGGAGGCGCACAGTCGCACGTCGCGGCCTGTGACGGTGACCTTCGCTGGACCGAGCGACGCGATCTCGCCCGCTCGCCCGCTCGCCCGCTCGCCCATTCGCCCGTTCGCCCGTTCGCCCGTTCGCCCGTTCGCCCGTTCGCCCGTTCGCCCGTTCGCCCGTTCGCCCGTTCGCCAACAAGCCGACGGCGGCCCGCCACCGCCGCCGCCGTCGCCGTCGCCGTCGCCGCCACTGAACCTGCTGACGTCACCATCGCCGCCACCACCACAGACCCTACTGACCTCACCATCGCCGTCACCACCGCTGAAGCTGCTGACGTCACCGACGTGAACATGTCGCACAGACCAAGGCCCTGCGCGCGCAGGGCCTTGGTCTGTGCGACATCGCCGCCCGGCTCGTCATCACCGAGGACGAGGAGGGGCGCTCCTCCCCCGTCACCGTCCGCGACGTGGCGCAGGCGTCCGCCGGCGGTTGGCCGAGATCGCTAGCAGTCGTACCTGCCCATCCGCCACGCCCCGGCTTGTATCGGCGTTTTCGCTGGTCACCGGGTATGCGTCGGACGTTCGGCACATGCTCCGGAAGTGCCTGGCCCCCGGACTCTTCGCCGGACCACTTTGCGCCCGTACTGCCCGCGTTCCCCCGTGAAGGATTTCGGGCTGGCGCGGTAAGTACAGGTGACCGCATACGCCAGGAAAGGTCGGTATGCATGACAATCCCTCGCGAAGCAGTCGAGGTCGACGATGCGCTCCTCATCGAGAGATCGCTGAACGAACCCGAGATCTTCGCCACGTTGTTCGACCGGCACGCGCCGCTCCTGCACCGTTACGTGACCAGACGCCTGGGCCCCAGCGAGGCGGAGGACGTGGTGGCCGACACCTTTCTGGCCGCCTTCCAGCATCGCGGCGGCTATGACAGGAATCGCCCCGATGCCCGACCGTGGCTGTACGGCATCGCCTCCAACCTGATCGGCCGTCGGCGGCGTACCGAGATGAGTCTCTACCGCGCGTACGTGCGCAGCGGCGTGCATCCGGCGGAGCTGTCCGGCTCTCGGGTCGAGGACGAGGTCAACACCCTGGCCGTCAACCGCCCGCTGGCGCTGGCCCTGATGGAGCTCGCGCCGGCCGATCGCGACGTGCTGCTGCTCGTCGCCTGGGCCGAACTGAGCTACCAGGAGGTGGCCGACGCGCTGGCCATCCCGCCGGGAACCGTCGCCTCGCGACTCAACCGGGCCCGTCTTCAGATCCGGCAAGCCCTGAGCAACGAAGGAGAACGCCAATGGACGCCCTGAAAGCCATGTGGCAGACCGTTCCCCCCGCCACCCCGGACGAACTCGCCGGCGCACGGCAGCGACTGCTCCGCGGGATGCGCCCCCGGCGACGCGCCGTCACCGGCCCTCGGCTGCTGGTCGCGGCCGGAGTCGCGGCGGCGATCAGCATCACACCGTTGATCGCCGGAACCGGGACCGCCGCCCACGCGGTGACCAGAGGCCCGGACGGCACGGTCGAGGTCACCGTCAACGAGCTGCGTGATCCCGCCGGCCTGGAGGCCAAGCTCGACGCGGTGGGCATCAAGGCCGACGTGACCTTCCTGGCTCCGGCCACGCGGTGCGCGGGCCCGCGATTCACCGGCGTGGACCGCGCCTACGGCGGGGAACCCGCCTCCGACGCGAGCGAGCTGCGTTCGCTGGTGGAAGAGTCGCGATCGTACAAGGCGACCCGGGTGAAGTCCGTCCGGACGATCCAGATCTTCCCGCAGTACATCAAACCGGACGAGACGCTCGTGGTGGAGTTCCGCGACAACGGGAACCCGGAGGCGCCCTGGCAGCTCGGCGCCTGGCTGGCCGAGGCGGGCACCCCCGTGAAGCCGTGCACGCCCGTCGCGGGCGCTCAGTGAAGGCCGCCGCGGCCAGCTCACCACCGCTCCGCCGCCGCGCGCCCTGACCTGCGGGAAGCGGCAGGCGGGGTGGACGGCAGCCGGCCGAGGTGGATGGCGGCGTGCCAGTACGCCGGGTTCCCGGGCACGGTCCACGCCCTCTGTACCACCGCGCCGAGCCCGGGCACGTCCCAGGACTCCTCGCCGTACCGGCTCAGGTCCGTCAGGATCGCGTCATGCACGGCCCCGAACCGGTGCAGGAGCAGCGGGGCCGGGAGGTGCCGGCCCGCCTCCACGCCGCCGATGTTCAGCGCCTGCCCGACGGCGGGGTCCTCCCAGCGTGGGTCGAGGCTCCAGTGCGGCCGGCCGGCGGCGGCTTCCGTCAGCACCGCCAGGTTGATCTCGTCCCACATCAGGACGTGCGCGATGAGGTCGTGCAAGGAACGGCAGAAGTCGCCGAGCGGGCCGGAATCCACCAGATGGTCGGCGTCGAGCTGCTGCTCGGTGAGTCCGGTGACGCGAGCGAGGAGGATGTCCCGATCGGCACGCAGGCGGCCGATCGCCTCTTCCGGAGACAGGATCGTCATGGTGGTTCTCCCTGGATGAAGTGGTTGGGAGGGACTTCAGCACCACCGCGGCCGTCCGGCCAGCGGACTGACGAATGCGATCAATCGTGCTCAGCGCAGCAGCAGCGACAGCACGTCCTTGCCGAGCTCCTCCAGGACGTCGGCGGCGAGCCGGTACCGCACGAACCGTCCCTGACGGGCCGTGGTGGCCAGTCCCGCCGCGGCCAGGGCGCGCAGGTGCCGGTTCACCTGGGTCGGGTCGACGTTCCACAACATCGCGATCTCGCCGGCCGTCCGCGGTTCGGTGGCGATCGCCCGGGCGACCTCCAGGCGGCCCTGGTGGGCGAGGGCCTCCAGCCGTCGCCGCACCACGGTGGCGGAGGGCACCGGGAGGCCGGCGTCGACGGGATGGAGGAGAAGGAGCGGCCGGCCGGGAACGTCGGCCACGTACAGGTGGGGACGGATGAAGGTGCTGGGCACGACGACCAGCCCGCGCCGGGACACGTCATGACGGGCGGCCTGGATCTTGGCGATGCGGACGGCCACCCCGGCCGGTGCGAGCTCCATCGCGGGGTCGAGAGCGGCGAGCGCGGGCCCGGGCCCTTGCCGGGAGGCCAGGTCGGCGAAGCGTCGCGCCCGCCCCGCCAGCACGGGCCGGATCCGGGTCCACTCGGCCTCGAACCACTCCTGCCGGCTGCGACGCAGGAACGAGAGGAAATCCGCGGCCGCGTCCTGCGGACGCCTGACGAGCGCTTCGACGCGGGCCGCCACCGCCGGATCTCGCGCGCGCGACCATCGGAGCGCGACCTGCCGGTCGCCCGAGGGAGCGATCGGCCGCAGCAACTGACCTGCCAGCTCCTGGGCGGGCATGGCACGCAGCTGTTCGAGCCGGTCGTCGAAGCTCTCCGCCGGGGGCTCGGGGGTGACGAACGGCGTCGCTCTGATGGCCTGCGCCGTCCACCACCACGATCGGGTCCAGGCCGCCAGGTCAGGGCTCATCGCCGCGAAGATCTCCGCCGCCCAGTCCTCCAGGCCGTGGTGAGCAGGGTCGCGCAGGACGTGCAGCGCCGAGCCGAACTCGGTCATCGCCGATACCGCCGCCAGCAGGGACCCCGCCTGCATGCACCGGTCGAGGCCAGTGATCACTGTGGGCATGGCACCGATCCCATCATCCCCGCAGCCGAGGCCTGTACGTCGAGACAGGGGCGCGACTCAGGCCCCGCGGAGGCCGGCGAACTGCAGGCCGGTGGCGCGCCGAATCCGTCATTGTGACGGTAGTGCCAGGTCACGGTCATTGCTCACCGCTCCCACCCGGAAGGGGCAAATGTCCGTTCCGCTAAATTTTCGGCCATGTTGTTTGGGCGGGCTGCGGAGCAGGCGCAGGTGGACCGGCTGCTGACGGACGCCCGGTCCGGACGCAGTGGCGTGCTGGTGGTGCGCGGGCAGCCGGGCATCGGGAAGTCCGCCTTGCTCAGCCACCTGGCCGAGCGCGCCGCGGGGGTTCGGGTGCTGCACGGGGTCGGCATCGAGTCAGAGGCGGAGCTGCCGTACGCCGCCCTGCACCTGCTCCTGCGCTCCGAGCTCGACCGGATCGACGCGCTGCCCGAACCGCAGGCGGCGGCGCTGCGCGGCGCGCTGGGGATGGGCGCGACCGCTCCGGTGAGCCGGTTCCTCGTCGGGCTCGCCCTGCTCAGCCTGCTGGCCGAGATCGCCGGCGACGGGCCGCTGCTCTGCCTGGTCGACGACGCGCAGTGGTTCGACCGGGCTTCCGCCGACGCCCTGGTGTTACGTGGCGCGGCGGCTGGACGCGGAGGGCGTCGCGCTGGTGTTCGCGGGCCGGGAGGAGTTCGACCCGCAAGGGCTGCCCGAGTTGTGGCTGGACGGCGTGGACCGTGAGGCGGCCGTCGCGCTGCTGACCGAGTCGGCCGGGGATCTGGCCCCGAAGGTGCGTGACCGCGTCCTGGCGGAGGCGGGCGGCAATCCGCTCGCGCTCCTCGAACTGCCGTCCGCGTTCACCGCGGAGCAGCAGGCCGGGCAGCCGAACCCGTTCACCGCGATCCCCGTCGCCGGACGGGTGCAGGAGGCGTTCCGGCAGCAGATCAGGGCGCTGCCCGGCACGGCGCAGACGCTGCTCGCGGTGCTCGCCGCCGACGACACGGGCGACCTCGGGATCGTGCTGCGCGCCGCGCAGTCCTTCTCCGCCCGGCTGGCGGACCTGGAGGCGGCGGAGCAGGCCAAGCTGGTCGCGGTGAACGGGGCCACCGTGACCTTCAGGCACCCGCTCATCAGGGCCGCCGCCTACCGGAACGCGCCGTTGACGTCCCGGCTGGCCGTGCATCGCGCGCTCGCCGAGGTGCTCGGCGGCGGCGGGCACGCCGACCGCCGGGCCTGGCATCTGGCCGCGGCGACGACCACGCCCGACGAGGACGTGGCGGGCGAGCTGGAGTCGGCCGCGGAGCGGGCGCGCACGCGCTCGGGCTATGCGGCCATGGCCGCGGCCTACGAACGGGCCGCCGAGCTCACCCCCGACACCGCCAGGCGGTCGGTACGGCTGGCCGCCGCGGCCGTGGCGGCCAGCGACGCGGGACAACTGGCCCGTGCGGGCGCGCTGGCCGGCCGGGCCAGTGAGGAGATCAGGAACCCGCTGGCCCTCGCCCATCTGATCCAGGTGCGCGCCCATCGGGAGTTCGAGCAGGGCAGCCCCGCCACGGCCGGTGACCTCATCATCGCCGGCGCGGAGCGGGTCGCCCCGCTCGACGCGGAACGGGCGGCTTACCTGCTCGTGGAGGCGATGCGGTGCGCGTGGTACGCCGGTGACCCGGGCCTGGCGGCGCAGGCGGCGAAGCTGCTCAGGGCGCTGCCCGAGGTGGGGTCTCCGCTGGTGGGCGGCGCGCTCGGGCTGTCCGCGCTGGCCAACGGCGAGTTGTCGGACGCCGTCCCGCTCATGCGGGGGCTGGTGCTCGCTCCCGACCTGTCCGGGCTTCAGGTGCCGGGGCTGACCTTCCTGGCCCAGCTGTGTGCGCCGATCGGGCGCTACGGCCTGGCCGAGGCCATGGCGGCGCGCGTCGAGGCCGAGTGCAGGGCCCACGACATGGGCGGCTGGCTGACCGTCGCGGTGGAGATCCGGACGGAGGCGCAGATGTTGCTCGGCAGGTATCGCGAGGCGGCGTCCAGGCTGGAGGAGAGCATCGCGGTGGTCGGCGACCTGGGGCAGCGGAACGGAGCCGTCGTGCTCGCCGCGCTGCTCGCGGTGACGCGCGGCGAACTGGGCGACGAGCTCGGTTGCCGGACGGCGGCCACGACCGCGCTGGAACAGGCCAGAGCGCGCGGGCTCCGTACGGCCGAGGCGATGGCCCTGGCCGGGCTCGGGCGGCTGGAGCTGGCGCTGGGCCGTCCGGAGGCGTCGCTGAGGATGCTGGAGAGGATCTCGCCCGCCAACGCGCCGGTGTCCGTCTTCTCCGCCCCTGACCGGATCGAGGCCGCGGTCAGGGCGAAGGAGCCGGAGCCGGCGGGCGAGCCGCTGGCGTACTACCTGGACTGGGCGGCCGGCGTCGGCGTGCCGTCCGCCGATGCGATCGCGCTGCGCTGCCGTGCCCTCGTCGAGGACGACGAGGATCTGTACGAGCAGGCCGTCCGGGCGCACGAACAGGGCGAGCAGCCGCACGAGCAGGCCCGCACGCGGCTGCTCTACGGCGAGTGGCTGCGGCGGGCGCGCAGGCGCGCCGCCGCCCGCGCCCAGTTGCGCGCCGCGCTGGAGACCTTCGACCGGCTCGGCATGGCGCTCTGGGCCGAGCGGGCCCGCGCGGAGCTGCGCGCCACCGGCGACGTGCCCGCGGCCCCGCGCCGGCCGGACGACCCGCTCAGCGTCCTCACGGCGCAGGAGAGGCAGGTGGTACGGCTGGCGGCCACGGGCGCGTCCAACCGTGACATCGCGGCCCAGCTGTACCTCAGCCCGCGCACCGTCGGCTACCACCTCTACAAGGCCTTCCCGAAGCTGGGGATCTCGTCGCGGGCGGAGTTGGCCGCGATCGTCGCCTGAGCGTCGAGGTGCGCGAAGCGATTACCTGGGGAGATATCCGGATCCCTATGATTCGGGGTCTCATATCGCTATTGGACATCCCGCCGTCGCCTCTGGTCTCCTGGTCGCGCTCAGGAAGATCCGGATCGAGATCGGGGAGTCGGGATGAGAGACGTTCCTTACGGAGGGCTGCGTACCAGGCTCGGCGCCTCCGTGCTGGCGACCTCCACGGCGATGGCGGCCGTCGCCGGACTGGCGGGCTCGGCAGGGGCCGACACGCGCTCGGCGTCCGCCGTCGCCGCCGCGCAGCCGGAGAGCGGCACGGCCGGCGTCAGGAGGCAACTGCGCGCGCTGGAGGACTCCTACCAGGGACGCATCGGGGCCTACGCGATCGACACCGGCACCGGGAAGACCGTCTCCTACCGGGGCGGCGAACGATTCGCCGGCGCCTCCACCTTCAAGGCCATCCTGTGCGGCGCCATCCTGAACAAGGCCCGCACGACCGATCCCGGCCTGCTGGACCGCACGCTGCACTGGACGGCCAAGGACGTGGTCGCGAACTCGCCGATCAGCGGACTGCCGGAGAACGTCAAGAACGGCATGACCGCGGACCGGCTGTGCCACGCGGCCGTCACCGCCAGCGACAACACCGCGGCGAACGTGCTCCTCAAGCAGATCGGCGGACCCGCGGGGCTGACCCGCTACTACCGCTCGCTCGGGGACCCGATCGGGCGGCTCGACCGCTGGGAGCCGGAGCTCAACGACTGGAAGCCGGGCGAGAAGCGCGACACCGTCAAGCCCGCGTTCATGGCCCGCAACCTGCAGAAGCTCAGCCTGGGCGGCGCGCTCGTCCCCGAGGACCGGCAGCGGCTGAACGACTGGCTGCGGGCCAGCGTCACCGGCGCCGAGCGCATCCGGGCCGGGGTGCCGCGGGACTGGATCGTCGGTGACAAGACCGGGGGCGGCATCGGCGCGTACGCGCCGGGCAACGACATCGCCGTCGCCTGGCCGCCCACCGGCGCGCCGGTGATCATCGCGATCTACACCAATCGCACGGACCCGGCCGCGACCATGGACAACAGCGTGATCGCCAAGGCGGCCACCGTGCTGGTCCGCGGGCTCGGCCTCGCCAAGTAGGGTGAATGCGGCTGGTCGGGCCGGGCCGGCCCGGCAGTGACGACCTGGGGCGTAATCGCCTCGCGCAGGAGCCGTACCGTGCCCTACCGTCGCGGCCATGACGTCATGCGATGCGTCCGAAGGCTTCCCGATCGCTTCCGATGGTGCCGGGCTGGTGATCCGGCGAGAGACCGCCGACGATCACCAGAATGTGCGGGAGGTTCATACGCGCGCCTTCGGTGACGGCGAGCGGGTTCCCGGGCTCGTGGAGGCCCTTCGCGTGGCGGAGGCCGCGCTGGCGCCGATGTCCTTCGTCGCCACCGTTGACGACCGGGTTGTCGGGCATGTCCTGCTGAGCGCGACCCGGTTGGACGCTCCACGCCGGATCGTGGACGTCCTGTCCCTGTCACCGCTGGGCGTGGCCCCGGAGTTCCAGCGTCAGGGGATCGGCACCCGGCTCATCGCGTACGCCCTCGACGCGGCCGACAGCCAGGGGGTGCCGTTGGTGTTCCTGGAGGGCTCGCCGCGCTACTACGGCACGCGCGGCTTCGAGGGTGCCTGCGCAGCGGGCTTCCGTTCGCCGTCGCTGCGCATCCCTGAAGCCGCGTTCCAGGTCGCCCGGTTGTCCGCGCACGAGCCGTGGATGACGGGCACATTCGTCTACTCGGAGCCCTTCTGGGCCTTCGACTGCGTCGGCCTGCGCGACCCCGGGAACTGAGGGCCGGGTCGAAGCCGACCGGAATCCGGCGCGGGTGTCGCAGGCAACCTTGTGCGGCGCTCACGCGTATGGGGTGGGGACAGCACTTCCCGACCTCTGGAGGAAAGACATGAAGCTCGCGACCGCACGGGTCCGGCCGCTGATCGCCGTCGGCACCGGCCTGGCCGCCGTGGGCGTCGCCGCCCTGCTGGGCCTGCCGAGCGTGGCGGAGGCATCGCAGACACAGCTCGCGGCCGCCGCGTCGGCTCCGGCGGAAGGCGCCTACTGGCACACGCGGGTGCTGACCCAGCGCACCGGTCCCCGCCAGATGGGCAGCGGCGCGAATCGCTACTGGGTGGTGGAGCAGGCGCTCACCGAGGAATGGACGGCGCCCGACGGCAAGGCGTGGCTCGGATACCGGAACGCGGGGGCGTACCCGAAGAGCGCGGCGGACCGGAAGGCGTGGCGTCGCGACGGTTCGCCGGCCAAGTGGACCCGCACGGCCGACGGCCAGGTCGTGAAGCTGTCGACCGAGCCGGACAAGGGGCACGTCGGGCCCGTACACAGCAAGAACGACAAGTTCTTCCTGGCCGGGCAGTGGCTGACGTACGACGAGGTCCAGCGACTGCCCGCGGACCCGAACGGCTTGAAGTCCTGGCTCTCCGAGGCCGCGCGGGTCTCACGGGTCAAGCAGAACGACACGGACCGGTTCGTCACCGGGGTGCTGCCGGAGATGCTCCATCAGCTTCCGGCGCCCAAGAACGTCCGTGCCGCGGCCTACCAGGTCCTGCTGACGATGCCCGCCGTCCGTGCGCAGGGACAGTCCAAGGACGGCATGGGCAGAGCCGGCGCGGCGCTGTCGATCGACCACCCGAAGGTCGTGCAGAAGAACGGACTGATGATCGAGGAGCAGACCGGCCTGATCGTGGACACCGGCACGATGCTTCTGCTGTCCAAGACCCGGACGACCGCGATCAGCGGCAAGCTGTCCCTCAACGAGGCCACGACCGACACCATGATCGAGACCGGCTGGACCAACAACCCGCCGGCCGTGCCCGCCTTGCCGTAGCGGCGTCATGGCGGCGGGGCCGCGCCGGGCCTGGGCTCATGGGAGGCGGCAGGTCCGGGCGGCGCGGGCCTTCAGGAGCCGCGGCGCAGCTCCAGGAGGCCTTCGGCGATCCTTCCGACGCCCTCGGCGATCACGTGTTCGTCGGCGGTGAGGCTGATCCGGAAGCACCGCCTGGCGTGGGACGCGGCCGTGGCGTCCGACGCCGGGGTCGCGAAGAAGTGGCGGCCGGGAACGACGAAGACCTTCTTGGTCTTCATCAGCCGGTACAGGGCCATGTCGTCGAACCAGTCGTGATCGATCCACAACCAGCAGAACATGCCGCCCTCTCCGGCGTGCAGCCGCCAGGTGACGGACTCGGGCAGGAGGTCGGCCAGCAGGCGCTCGGCGTACAGGCGGCGGGCTCGGTAGAACGGGTTGATCACCGTGGCGGCGAGCCGGTCCAGCAGCCCCGAGGACAGCGCCCTGGCCGCCACCCGCTGCATGAGCTGCGGCGCGTGCAGGACGGAGTTGGCCATGAACGACACCATCGCCCGGATGTACCGGGACGGCCCGATCGCGAATCCGACGCGTTCGGCGGGCATGCCCGCCTTGGACAGGGTGAAGCAGTTGATCAGGTGGTCGTCCCACTGCGGCGCCACCCGGGAGGCGGCGACGCGGGGGAAGGGGGCGCCGTAGGCGTGGTCGACGATCAGCGGCACGTCGTGGCGCCGGGCCAGGCCGACCAGCCGGGCGAGTTCGTCGCCGTCGATGCTGCGGCCGGTCGGGTTGCTGGGGCTGGACAGCAGGAGCATGCCGACCTCGGGGCATCGTTCCACCGCCTCGAAGTCGAAGGCGTAGCGGAAGGACCTGTCGCCGGTCAGCTCGATCTCGGGGGCGATGCCGGTCACGCCGTCGGGGTCCGTGGACAGGCCCAGGTAGCCGGCGTAGTCGGGGGTCATGGGCAGGACCACGCGCTGGAACGAGCCGTCGGCGGTCTGGCCGGAGAACAGCGCGGTGGCGATGAAGAAGAGCATCTGGCTGCCAGGTCCCACCACGACGTTGTCGGCCGTGATGCCCCAGCCGTACCGGGCGTTGAAGGAGGTGACGATCTCCTCGACCAGGGTGGGCATGCCGCGCGAGGGCCCGTAGCGGCTGCTGGTCGCGGCGAAGTCCTCTGCCACGACGGTCGCGGTCAGGTCCCTCCAGGCGTCGATGACCTCTTTGATCTGGGCGGGGTTGCCGATGCTCAGGTTCAGCCAGTCGGACGCGCCCGAGGCGGTGGAGGTCGCGACGTCCTCCATGATGCTCCGCAGGCCCGACATGTCAGACATCTTCTGGCCGCTCCGCGATAACTTCATTCTTGCGTGTCCCTTCTCGGATCTGGCCCGCCGCCGGCACACACCCGCGGTTTGTCGTGATCAAGCGAGTCCACCGCATTAGTCGTCGCCGCACAAGACGGTGACGACGTGCGCCGGCACGGGCGGAGCGCGCCGCCGGGCGTCGCGCACGGAGATCCAGGTCGCGGGGCGAAGAGCCGCGCCTCCGGGAAGGGACCGCCGGGGTCAGGGCCGGGGCTCGTGCGGGTCGGCGGCCGCGGCGGCCCAGTACTGGCCGATGCTCTCCTCCATCAGGCGGGCGGCGAAGACGGCGTCGTCCGCGCTCTGTCCGCGCCGCAGGCCGTGCTCGGCCACCGCCAGCGCCTGCCGTTCGAGCTCGTCGGACTGCCCGCCGCCGTAGTAGACGACGAACTCCTCCGGCACGTCGAGCCCGGTCTTGGGCAGGCGGGCGAGCATCTCGTCGCTGTCGGGGAAGTAGCGGACCATGTCCCAGTACAGGGCGAGCGCGGCGTCGGCCTGGGTGCCGAGGAAGCCGAGCCAGCCCCACGTCCCGGCGACCTGGTAGGCGGCGGGGTCGGCCGGCCAGCGGTGCAGGCGTTCCTCGTCGAGGCCCAGGACGGCCATCACGCTGCGCAGCTTGGGCCGGGCCCGGTGGATCAGGCCGAGCATGCCGTCGAAGAACTCGACCGCGAGCGGGTGCGGGTCGCGGGCGATCAGCGTGGCGAACGCCGTGATCTCGGCCTGGTGGCACTTGTGGGTCACGCCCACGAGCTGCCTGACGTGGTCCATCGTGAGCGTCCCGGCGTCCATGCGTTCGAGGAACCGGTTGCGTACGGGGTTGTCGTCCCGCATCTGCCGCAGCCGCCGTACGGCCTGGCCCGCCAGGGGGGTCGGCTCGAAGTCGGTGTACATGGTTCTCCCGTCGTCGATGGGACGTGCATCCGCCCCCCCTTCTGCCAACCCGGCCTGACGTGCGGCTGATCGTGCTGTGACAGGGCTCTGACGTGCGCGGCGGTCGCCGTGTGCCCCCACGGAGGGCCGGGTAGGGGCGGGCGCCCGGCCCGCGGAATCCAGCGGGCACACGATCACGCGAGCAGCCGCTCACGCGACCACCTGACCAGTCGAACGGGAGCTCCCAGTGACACGACGACCGCAGGAAGGGATCGAGGCGTTCCTGGCCGAGGTGGGCGGCGACGCCTCTCCGGGACTGCCCGGGACGACCGTGGAACGGCCGGTCCCCGTTCCGCCGGACGCGGCGCGGGAGCCGGCGGTCCTTCTCGTGGCAGGCCTGGGCGCGCTGCTGTCCCTGTACGGCGCGGACGGCGGCGTGCGGCTCGCCCTGCACCGCCCCGGCGACGGCTCGGCCCGGCCGGTCGAGGTGCGGGTGGGGGTGGACGTCCCGTTCTCCCTGCTGTGCCGGGAGGTGGCGCAGTCCCCCGCGCTCTCCCCGCCGCCGGACGCCCTCACGGTACGGACGGCCGGTCCCGGCCGGGACGCACCGGGCCCGCTGCACGTGCGCCTGGCCCTGGAGGACGGCCGGCCACGGGCATGGCTGGGCGTGTCCGGCCCCCGCCCGGCCGCGGAACGCGTCGGACAGCTGGCCGGCTACCTGGGCGCGCTGCTGGACACGGTGGCGGGATCGCCGGACCGGCGGCTGGGCGACCTCGACCTCGTGACACCCCCGGATCCGCAACCGGCGGGGCGGCAGGCATCCGGGGGGACCCTCCACGGTCTCGTCCGGGCACGGGCGGAGGCGCAGCCGGACGCGGTGGCGGTCGTCGGGGGCGGCGAGCGCGTCACGTACGGCGAGCTGTGGCGACGGGCCACCCGGATCGCGGGCGGTCTGGCCGCGATGGGGGTACGGCCGGGAGATCCCGTCGCGCTCAGGCTGCCGCCCGCCCCCGCCACTGTGGAGGCCATCCTCGGCACGCTCCTGGCGGGCGCCTGGTACGTCCCGATCGATCCCCGCCATCCCGGCTCGCGGGCCTCGTTCATCCTCCAGGACAGCCGTAGCCGGCTCCTGGTCGAGGAGACCCCGTCAGGGGAGGACAGCGCCGTCACGCTGGACGCCGTCCGGGCGGCGGCCGGGCCGTCCGGCGCCGGGAACGGCCCGCTTCCGGAGCTCCCGGGATCGTCGCCCGCCTACTGCCTGTACACCTCGGGCACGACGGGGCAGCCGAAGGGCGTCCTGGTCACCCACGCCAACGTGGTGGCCCGGATCTCGGGCCCGCACTTCCCCTTCGGCTTCTCGCCGCACGACGTGTGGGCGCAGTTCCACTCCTGCGCCTTCGACATGTCGGTCTGGGAGATCTTCTGCTGCCTGGCCACCGGCGGCCGGCTGGTCGTCCTGCCGGACGGGGACGTCCAGAACCCCTGGGCGCTGCGCGAGACGCTGCTGCGCGAGCGCGTCACCGTCCTCAACCAGACGCCGTCGGCCTTCGCCCGGCTCGTCGCCGTGGACGACGCCGACCCCAAGCCGCTGCCGGACCTGAGGTACGTGCTGTTCGGCGGCGAGCGGCTGGACCCGCCCCGCCTACGCGACTGGCGCCGCCGCCATCAGGGCGTCCGGCTGGTCAACCTGTACGGGATCACCGAGGCCACCGTCCACGCCACGGTCCACGAGGTGACCGCCGAGGACTGCGAGCGGGACGTCAGCCCGATCGGCCGCCCCCTCCCGCACACCAGCGTGCACCTGGTGGACCCGCGTTCGGGGCGGCGGCTCGTCCCGGAGGGCGCGACCGGCGAGATGTGGCTCGGCGGAGCGGGCGTCGCCGCCGGGTACCTGCGCCGGCCGGAGCTCGACCGGGAACGGTTCGTGCGGGACGCGTTCGGCGAGGACGTGCTCCTGCGGACCGGTGACCTGGCCCGCCTCGGCCCCGACGGCGGCCTGCTCTACCTGCGCCGCATGGACGACCAGTTCCAGTGGCACGGTTACCGGATCGAACCGGGCGAGATCGCCGCCCGGCTCCGCGAGCACCCCGGCGTCGGCGACGCGGCCGTGCTGCTGGAGGGCGGCTCCGAGGGCAGGATCGTGGCCTACCTGGTGCTCTCGGGCGCGCCGCCGGCGCCCGACGAGCTGAGCGGCCACCTGGCCGAACGGCTGCCGCCCTACATGATCCCGCACGCCTACGCCACCGTGCCCGGCCTGCCCTTGACCGTCAACGGCAAGCTCGACGTCCAGGCGCTCGCCGAGACCGCCGCCGACCTGCGCAAGGCGGGCGCGGACGAGGCGCCGGCCTCGGCCACCCAGCGGCAGATCCACCTGGCCGACCGCCTGCTGCCCGGTTCCTACCAGGAGACCGTCGCCTGGCGGGCGGCCGGGCGGCTGGACGACGGCGCGCTGCGCCGGGCCGCGGCCGAGCTGACCGGGCGGCACGAGATCCTGCGCACCCGCTTCCGCGTCGGCGAGCACGGGCTGCGCCGGCTCGTCGGCGAACCCTGGCAGCCGGACGTGGACGTGCGGGAGATCCGGGCGCGGGAGGTGTCCGAGGACGACGTCGCGCGATGGGCGGCCGGGGCTCCCGCGCTGGACCCGGCCGCGGGACGGCTGCTGCACCTGGCCGTCCTGCGCCCTGCCGCCGGGGACGACGTGCTGGTGCTGCGCCAGCATCACCTGGTCACCGACGGGGGCTCGGTGCGCGTCCTCGTGCGCGACCTCGGCCGCTGCTACGCCGCCGCGCTGGCGGGTGGCGCGCCGCCGCCGTGGGAGGGGCCCCAGTTCCGCGACGTCGCGGCGGCCGAACTCGCCGGGGACGACGAGGCCGCGCTCGCCCGTGCCGAACGGCGTCTGGCCGGCGCGCCGGGCACGATCCTGCGGCCGTCCGCACATCCCGGCGAGGAGCCCGTCACGGTCCCGCTGCCGCCGGTGCGGCGTGAGGAGCTGCGCGCCGCCGGGCGGCGGTTGCGGGCGACCCCGTTCACGGTGGTGGCCGGGGCCGTGGCCGCCGCTCTGCACCGCTGGACCGGACGCGACGACGTCACCTTCGGCGTGCCCGCCGAGAACCGGGCCGATCCCGCGCTCGCCCAGGCCGTCGGGCCGTGCGTCAACCTGGTGGTCCTGCGTTCCCGCGCCGAGCCGGCCGGCACGCCGGACGAGCTGGTCGCCATCCTGCGTGGCCAGCTCGCCGAAGCGCTCGACGACCAGCACGTGCCCTACGAGCGGGTCGTGGCCCGGCTGCGTCCGGCCCGGCGGCTGGACGCGGCGCCGTACTGCGAAGTCCTGCTCGCCTTCGAGACCGGCGACGCCGGCGAGCCGACCGAGCTGGGCGGGCGCCCGTTGACCAGGATGCGTTTCCCGGAGATCCGGCCGCACGCCGCCCACCCCGTCATGATCACGGTCTGGACGACCGCGGACGGCGGCCTGGAAGGGACGGTCACCTGCCGGGGCGGCCTGCTGGACGAAGGCGAGGCGGCCCGCCTCGCCCGGCTGGTCGCCGCGGCCCTGGACGACCTCGCCCGGGGCCGGACCACGCCGCTGAGATCCGGCGGCCCGCCGGCGGCCGCCCCGCCCCGGGAGGACGGGGAAGGCCCCGTCCGCCCGGCCGGGCGGGCGGCGGCGCTGGAGGAGCACGTCCTGAGCGTGTGGCGCGAGGTGCTGCGCCGGCCGGGGATCGGCGTGGACGACAACTTCTTCGAGGCCGGCGGCGACTCCGGCCTGCTCACCCGCGTCCAGGCGCGGCTGGAGGACGAGCTCGGCGCCGAGGTGCCCGTGACGGTGCTCTTCGCCTGCCCGACCGTGCGTTCCCTGGCCGCCCGCCTGGCCGCGGACGGCGTGGCGGCGGCCGTGGAAGGAGGCGGGCATGTCTGAACTGATCGCCATCGTGGGCATGGCCTGCCGCTTCCCCGGCGCGGCGAACGTGCGGCGGTTCTGGCACAACCTGCGCGCCGGCGCCGACACGATCGAGCGCCGCCCGAGCCCGCGCGGCGGCGCGGACCCGTCCGGCGAGGGGTTCGTCGCGGCGTACGGCGTCATGCCGGGGGCGGCCCTGTTCGACTGGCGCTTCTTCGGCTACAGCCGGGCCGAGGCGGCGTCCATCGATCCGCAGCAGCGGGTGTTCCTGGAGACGGCCTCGCTCGCGCTCGACGACGCCGCCCTCGACCCGGCCCGCTTCGACGGCGCGATCGGCGTCTTCGGCGGCTGCGACCCTCCGCTGATCAAGGAGGGCGCTCCGGAGACCTCCTGGGACAAGGACATGCTGGCCACCCGGGTCGCCTACAAGCTCGGCCTGCGCGGGCCCGCGATCACGGTGCAGTCGGCGTGCTCGACCTCGCTGCTGGCCGTGCACCTGGCCTGCCGCAGCCTGCGCGACGGCGAGTGCGACGTGGCGCTGGCCGGGGGCGTGCGCATCGGCGTCCATCCGGAGGGCGGCTACCGGCACGCCGAGGGCGACGTGCTCTCGCCGGACGGCTACTGCCGGCCCTTCGACGCCGGGGCCCGCGGCACCGTGCCCGCCGACGGCGTGGGCGTCGTGGTGCTGAGGCGGCTGGAGGACGCCCTGCGCGAGCGGCACGAGATCGTCGCCGTCGTCCGCGGGTCGGCGGCCAACAACGACGGCGCCCGCAAGGTGGGCTTCACCGCTCCGTCCGTGCAGGGGCAGCGGGACGTGACGTCGCGCGCCCTCGACGCGGCGGGCGTCGATCCGGCCGAGGTGTCCTACGTCGAGGCGCACGGCACCGGGACCCGGCTCGGCGACCCCGTCGAGGTGGCCGCCCTGACCCAGGCGTTCCAGGCGCACACCGGGCGGACCGGGTTCTGCGGCCTCGGCTCGGTCAAGGGCAACATCGGGCACGCGGGCGCGGCGAGCGGCGTCGCGGGCCTCATCAAGACCGCGCTGATGCTCCGGCACGAGGAGATCGTCCCGAGCGCGCACTTCGAGCGCCCCAACCCGGACCTCGGCCTGGACGGCGGCCCCTTCCACGTCGCGACCGAGCGGCGGCCGTGGCCCGGCCCCGCGCTGGCCGGGGTGAGCTCGCTCGGCATGGGCGGGACCAACGTCCACGTCGTGCTCGCCTCGCCGCCGACGCCGGCGGCGAGCACGCCCCGCCCCGGGCCGCGGGTCCTGTGCCTGTCGGCGCACAGCGGGCCCTCCCTGTCCGCCTACCGCAAGGACCTCGCCGACCGGCTCGGCGCCGCGGACGCTCCCTCGTTGCCGGACGCCGCCCGCACGCTGAGCCGCGGCCGCCGCGAACTGCCCCTGCGGCGGGCGGTGGTGGCGCAGACGCCGGAGGCGGCCGTCCGCGAGCTGGCCAGGGAGACCACTCCGCTGCGGGCGCGGGACGCCGGGCGGGTCGCGCTGCTGTTCCCCGGCCAGGGCGGTCCGCGCCTCGGCGGCGCCGCCGAGGCGCTGCGCGCCTGCCTGCCGGCCGTGCGGGAGGCCGACGCGCGCGCCCGGACCGTCCTCGCGAAGCGGCTCGGGCTCGACCCGGACGTCCTGGGCCGGGACGGCGGCGACACGCTCGTCCAGCAGGTGAACCTGTTCGTGCTCGGCTACGGGATCGCGCGCCAGCTCATGGACTGGGGCCTGCGGCCGGTCGCCGCGCTGGGCTCCAGCCTGGGCGAGTACACCGCGGTGGCCGCCGCCGGGCTGTGGACGTTCGAGGACGCCCTGGTCCTGGTGGCGGAGCGCGCGACCGCGATGCGCGGCTGCCCGCCCGGCCGGATGCTGGCCGTCGATCTGCCGCTCGACCGGGTGGCGGAGGCGGTGCCCGGGTTCGGGCGGGACACCGGCCTGTCGGTGGCGGTCGAGGACGTCGGCCGTACGGTCCTGGCCGGCCCGCGCGAACGCGTCGAGCGGCTGCGCGCGGAGCTGGCGGCGGCCGGAGTGGCCCACACGCCGCTGCGCACGGGCCACGCCTTCCATTCCCCGTCCATGCGCGCCGCCGCCGACGCGCTGTCGCGGGCCGTCGCCAGGACGCCCGTGCGCGGCGGCCTCGACTTCACCGTGCTGTCCGGCCTCACCGGCGAGCCCCTGGACGCCGGGACCGCGGCCGATCCCGGCTATTGGGTGGCGCAGCTGTGCGGCACCGTCCGGATGCGCGCCTGCGTGGGCAACCTGCTGTCCGGCCCGGCCGAGCTGTTCGCCGAGCTGGGCGCGGGGACCGCGACGACGGCCTCCGTGCGGCGCCATCCGTTCTGGAACGCCGATCTCGCGGCCGTCGCCCTCCCCGGCCGCCACGGCACGGACAGGACCGGCGTGCTCGACGCGCTGGGCTCCCTGTGGGCCCACGGCGCCCCCGTGAACTGGGCGGACGTGGACGACCCCGACCAAGACCACCCCGACCAAGACCACCCCGACCGGGACGACGCCGGGGCCTGGCGGCGCCCGCTCCCGGCCCCGCCGTTCGACCCGGTCACGCCGGACGACACCGCCCCGCTCCCGCCGCCCGCGACCACCCGCGACCGTCCGGACGCCGCCCGCACCTCCTTGGAGGACCTGTGGCGGGACGCGCTCGGCGTGGACGCGGTCTCCCCCGACGACGACTTCTACCGGCTGGGCGGCGAGTCCCTGGGCCTGGTCCGGCTGGCCGCCGCCGTGCGGGAGCGGCTGGGGGCCGAGATCCCGGTCGGCGTCCTCGCCGAACGCCCCACCTTCGGCCACTTGCTCGACCTCGCCGGACGCCCCACCGTCGGCGAGCTGATCGACCTCGCCGACCGGCACTCCGCCGACGACGAGCAGGACGACGAGCAGGACGACGGGCCGGACGACGGGCCCGCGCTCCTCGCCCGGGGCACGTCGCCCGCCCCGATCTTCCTGGTGCCGCCCGCGTCGGGCAGCTCGCTCGCCTACCGGCCGCTGGCCGCCGCCCTGACCGGCCGGACCTGCCACGCCTTCGACACCCCCGGGCTCGTCCCCGGGACCCGCCACCCCGGCACGGTCGAGGCCCTGGCCGCCGGCCACGTACGACAGCTCCGGCGGGTACGGCCGGAGGGGCTGCCCGTCGTCCTGCTCGGCTGGTCGATGGGGGCGGTCGTGGCCCACGAGATGGCCAGGCAACTGACCCGTGACGGCGACCCGGTCGCCCTCCTGATCTGCGTGGACGGGCATCCGCCGCCAGGGCCCGGCATCCCCGTGGGCGCCCACCCCCGCCACCTGGCCGACGCGCTGACCCATCTGCGCCACCTGCGCCGTGCCCGCCGTCGCCCCGGCGGATCCACCCCCGGGACCGCCACCGGAGCCGCCACCGAGACCGGGCGGCGCATCGCCGGGCTCGTCGAGGCGTCCGGCGACGGATTCGACCTCGCCGGGGTCTACCGCCGCAACCTGCGCGCGCTCCTGCGCCACCGCCCGCGCCCGGCGCCCTGCCCGGCGGTCGTCCTGCGGGCCGGCGCCTCGCCGCGCCGCTGCCGGTGGTTGGAACGGTGGCTGTCGTCCCTGTACCCGGCAGGCGTACGGGTGCGGCCGATCCCCGGGGACCACTGGAGCGTGCTGACCGGCGAGGGGGCCGCCGCGATCGCCCGCGCCGTGCAGGACGTCCTGCCCCCGACCACGCGAGAGGTGAGCCGCCCATGAACGTGACCGTGCCCGACATGGTGGCGCGGATCGCCGCCGCCCATCCCGGCCGCGTCGCGATCGAGGACGACCGAGGCGGCCTCACGTACGGCGAGCTGCTACGGCGCGCCGTCAGCGGCGCCGCCGCCCTGGACCGGGCGGGCCCGCCGGGCGCGCCGGTCTGCGTGCGCCTGCCGCGGGGGCGCGACTTCGTGGTCGCCGCGCTGGCGGCCATGTTGTCCGGCCGCCCGTACGCGCCCGTGGACGTGGCGCTCCCCCGGCGGCGGCAACGGGCCCTCCTCGACCAACTGGGGCCGGACACGATCCTGGTGTCCGGCCGCTCCGGCCGCACGCCCCGTGAGCTCGACCGGGGCGGGACGGAGTACCGGCCGGCCCGAGCCCGGGCCGCCTACATCGTGCACACCTCGGGGACCACCGGGACGCCCAAGGGGGTCCTGGTCGGCCACGAGAGCCTGGCCAACCTGGTCGCCTGGCATCACCGCACCTACCGGACAGGCCCGCGCACCCGTCAGCTGCACACCGCGGGCCTGGGGTTCGACGCGGCCATCTGGGAGATCTGGCCTTGTCTGTGCGCCGGGGGCACGCTCGTGGTGGCACCCGACGAGGTGCGGGTCTCGCCCGTGGAGCTGGTCGAGTTCGGCCGCGAGCGGGCGATCGACATCCTGTTCGCCCCCACCCCGCTCGCCGAGATGATCGTCGAGCTGGACGCCGACGACGACATCCCCTGGCGCACGATGCTCACCGGCGGTGACGCGCTGCGCCTGCGCCGGCTCCCCCGGGGCTGGGACCTGGTCAACCACTACGGGCCCGCCGAGGCGACCGTCTGCGCCACCTGGCACACCGTCGGCCGGGTGCCGGACTCGGGCCTGCCGCCCATCGGCCGGCCGATCGACGGCGCCCGCGTCGTCCTGGTGGACCCGCGGGGGCGGCCCGTGCCGGCCGGGAGCACCGGCGAGATCCACATCGGCGGTACGGTGCTCGCGCTCGGCTACCACCGCAGGCCCGAGGAGACCGCCCGCCGCTTCGTCACCCTGCCCGGCCTTCCCGGCCGCTGGTACCGGACGGGCGACCTGGCTGCCGTCAACGCTCGCGGCGAGCTGGAGTTCCAGGGGCGGATGGACGACGGCCAGCTCCAGGTGCGCGGCGTCCGCGTCGAGGCCGCCGAGATCGAGGCCGCGCTGCTGCGCCATCCGCGCGTCCGCCAGGCGGCCGTCGCCACCGTCGGCGACACGCGTGCCCTCGGCGCGCTCGTCGTGGTGTCCGGGCCGTGCCCCACCGTGGGGGAACTGCGGCGCTTCATGTCGGCGGAGCTGCCGGAGAGCGCCATCCCCACCCGGGTCGTGCCCGGCCCGGCGATCCCGCTGACGCCCAACGGCAAGATCGACCGGCCCGGCGTGCGGCGCCGGCTGGCGCAGGAGCAGAACAGGAGCGGACGATGACCATCCCCCTGACCGGCATGGTGGAGATCTGGCGTGAGGTCCTCATGGTGGACGACGTCGGCCCCCGATCCGACTTCTTCGACCTCGGCGGCCACTCGCTGGCGGCCACCCGCATCGTCCAGCGGGTCGAGGAGGTGTGCGGCGTCCGGCTTCCGGTGTCCGCCGTCCAGGACCATCCGACGCCCGAGGCCCTGACCGCCCTCGTCGCCGGTCCGCGGGGCACGGGCCGGGGTTAGGGATGCAGGCAGGGCCCGGTCCGCGGGCCGCCGGAGCGTCAGCCGGTCGACACCGCTCGCCAGAAGTACCCCATGACGTCGCGCATCACGTCGCTGAGGCGCAGCGCCTCGTCCGGGTCGTCGCCGGCGTCGAGCCCGGCCTGGATGAAGGCGACGGCCGACGCGCTCAGCCCCTCCGGCTCACTGCCGTAGAAGGCCACCGCCTCCTCGGGCGCGCCGATGCCGGAGCTGCGCAACCAGGCGCCCAGCTCGTCGGAGGTGGAGAAGTACGAGCGGACGTCCACCAGCGAGGCGGCGCCCAGACCGGCCCGGTTCGCGTTGAGCGCGAGCCAGCTCAGATAGGAGCCGTAGGCGTAGGCGGTGAAGCCCTCCGCCTGCCCGTCGGCTCCGGTGCGCGGCTCGATGGGCAGCACGCGCGCGCAGTCCAGCAGTTTCGTCCGGGCGCGCGACGCCATTTCCTGGAGCTGCAGGCAGTACACGTCCTCCGGCCGGCCGGTGAATCTGGACGCGGCCAGCGCGTAGGCGGCGAGCTCGGTGCGGTTCAGTCGCACCTCGAATTCCAGCAGCCGCCGCAGATCCGCCAGGGCGAACCGCCCCTCACGCAATTTCGCGACGATCGGATTGTCGATCGGATTTTCCGCCGTCCGCCGGTCGATCTCCTGCACGAGGGAGACGGCGTCGAGCCTGCGGTCGGTCTTCATATCGGTTTCTCCTTTTCTCGTCCGGCTATTTGGTGGAACGATTGAGAATGGCCAGCATTTGCCTTTCCAACGCGGGCGAGGGGGACAGCCCGATCTCTTTCGCGAAGGACACGCGGGCGAGCTGGTAGATCCCGAGCGCATCGGCGGGCCGGCCCGCGCGATGCAGCGCGACCATCAGCTGGGAATAGAGCCGTTCTTCCAGGGGGTTCTGCAGCACCAGCGCCTCCAGCTGGGGGATGATCTCGACGTGCCGGCCCAGTTCGAGGTTGATCTCTATGAGGCTGGTGGTGGTCAGCATCCGCCGGCTCTCCAGGAGCTGCGCCGCCTGGTCCCTGATCGGGCCGCGCGGCACGTCCTGCAGCGCCGGGCCGCGCCACAGCGCCAGCGCCTCGCGCAGGAGGGCGACGGCCTTGTCCGGCTCGGCCGACTTCAGCGTGTTCGCCGCCGCGTCGAGCTTTTCGAAGCGCACGGCGTCGATCGCGTCGGCCGGAACCTGGAGACAATATCCGGGATAGCGGGTCTGCAGCGATATTTCCAGGCCGTGGCGTTCCCGCCAGCGCATGATGGACATTCGCAACCGGGACGCGTGCGCGTGCAGCGCGTTCGCCGCCTGCCTGGGCGGGTCGTCCCGCCACAACTCGGCGACCAGGTCCTCGACCGGGACGACGTCGCCGTGCCGGAGCAGCAGCACGGCGAACAACGAGCGTTTTTTCGGGCCGGCTATCTGGATCCGGTCTTCATCGACCCTGACTTCCAATGGGCCCAGAATGTCAAATGAGATCATCATCGCCCGCATCGATTGTGCCGCGCCGCCACGCAGGCATTCCTGTAAATATTAACTTATCCACGTGAACCGCGCGGAGAATGTGTTTCCCGGGGTGCTGCTGTGCTTTGATGCAGGTAGCCGGTTTCGCGCAGCCAGCCGATATAGAGGTCGAGCAGCCCGGCGTCCACGGGCGGGCAGGCGGCCGGCACGTCCGGGACCGCCTCGGCCAGGTTGGCGAGATCCGGCTCGGGTAGGGCGCCGGTGAGCTGCCGGGCCGTCACGGAGCCGTCCGCGGCCTCCTCACCGGTGAGCAGTGTGAGGTACCCGGCCAGCGGCGCGGCCGGGTCGGCGGCGCACAGACGTTCCATCTCCCGGACCCAGTCCTCCCTGGAGATGACCCGGACGGGGTAGCCTTGCCGGCGCAGCCGCTCGACCAGCAGGGGCAGGGCGGCGGGGCGCGGGTTCGCCAGATGGTAGACCCGGCCGCGCGCGGGCGCCCCGGCCAGCAGCGCCACGACGGCCTGCGCCACGTAGTCCACGGGGACGAAGTCCAGCCGGAGCGGCACGTCCGGCGCGAGCCCGGTCTCGGCGATCGCCTTGATCACGGCGGCCATCATGGTGCCGGTGTTCCACACGCCCCGGTCCCGGCTGCCGGTGATCTCGTACGGCCGGTAGAGGGCGACCGGCAGCCCGCGCCCCGCGGCCTCGCCCAGCAGGGCCTCGGCCACCCATTTGGTCTCCGCGTACCCCTGCCGCAGCCGTTCCGGGCGCGGCAGCGGATCGTCCTCGCGCACGCGCCCGCCGGTGGGCGGCCCGTCCGCGGCGGCGAGCACGTCCACCGTGGACACGTGGTGGAACGGGCGCGCGCGCCCGCCGTGGGCGGCCAGGCGGATGAGCGAGCGCACGCCGCCGACGTTGGCGTCCTGGAGCCGGGAGTAGGGGTAGACGAAGTTCACCTGGGCGGCGGCGTGCAGGATCACGTCCGTGTGGTCGGCCAGTCCGTCCAGCTCTGCCTGCGGGAGTCCCAGGCCGGGCAGGGCGAGGTCGCCGGGCACCGCGGTCACCCTCGTGCCGAGGTCCGCCGCGGGCAGGCCGTACCTGCGCAGCGCCGCGCCGACCCGGCGGAGCCCGTCCTCTCCGTCCGCCGCACGTACGAGGCACGACAGGCGCAGGTCCGTGGCGTCGAGCAGCCGCCGGACCAGGAAGGCGCCCAGGAAGCCGGTCGCGCCGGTGACCAGGATCTCCCGAGGGGGCGCCGGGTCGGCCGGGCCGAAGCGGAGGCCGGGGTCGAGCCGGGCTTCCCGGGCGAAGTCCACGGTCGGTTCGCTCTCCACGCCGCCGTCGGCGCCGCTGCGCAGGGCGGCGATCCGGGCGGCGAACGCCTCCAGCGACGTCGAGTCCAGCAGCGCGCGCACCAGCGCGGGGCCGGGGAGGCCGCCCATGCCGGGACGGGCGCGCAGCGCGGTGACGATCTGGACGGCCTGCAACGACGTGCCGCCGAGCTCGTAGAAGTCGTCGGCGCGGGACTCCACCGGCGTGCCGAGGACGGCCGCCCACACCTCGGCCGAGTACCGCTCGACCTCGCCCCGCGGCGGGTCGGCGGGGCCGGCCGGCGGCTGGTCGCCGGTCCCGGCCAGGGCGCGCGTGTCGACCTTGCCGCTGCTGTTCAGCGGCAGCTCGTCGGCGACCGCCACCCGGCCGGGGACCATGAACGCGGGCAGCCGGTCCCGCAGGAACGCCCGCACCCGCAGCGCGAAGGACCGCCGGTCCGCCGGCCGCCGAGGCACCGCCCACGCCACCAGCGCCCGGTCGCCCCGCCCGGACTCCCGTACGGCCACGGCGGCCTCGCGCACCTCCGGATGGGCCGCCAGCTCCGACTCGACCTCGCCGATCTCCACCCGGTGGCCGCTGATCTTGACCTGCCGGTCCAGCCGGCCCAGGAAGTCCAGCACGCCGTCCGGCCGCCAGGCCGCCCGGTCGCCGGTCCGGTACATGCGCGCGTCCCCGCCGAGGAACGGGTCGGGCAGGAAACGTTCGGCCGTGCGTTCCTCGTCGCCCACGTAGCCGAGCGCCACGCCGTCGCCGCCGACGTACAGCTCGCCCTCCTCCTCGGGCTCGCACGGGCTGCCGTCCTCGCGCAGCACGTAGCACGTGGAGTTGGCGATCGGCCGTCCGATGGGCACGCGTTCGGCGTCCGGCGGCAGTTCGGTGACCTCGTGGGCGGTGGAGAACGTGCCGTTCTCCGTGGGGCCGTAGCCGTTGACCAGGTGCTCGGGCGGGCCGGCGGCCAGGACGCCGCGCACGCAGTCGGGGTTCAGCACGTCCCCGCCCGCCACCAGGTAGCGCAGCGAGGAGAACATGCCGGGGTCGGCGAAGCCGAGCTGGTGGAACAGGCCCGCGCTGAGCCACATCACGGTCGCGCCGCGCTCGCGCAGCTCGCGGGCCAGGTCCGGCGGCGACAACAGCGCCTCGGGCTCGGGCACGACAAGGTGGGAGCCGTTCAGGTGCGCCCCGAAGATCTCGAAGCAGGACACGTCGAACGTCGGGTTCGTGGTGGCCAGGACGACGTCGTCGGGGCCGAACGCGGCGCAGTCGGTGCCCGTCGCCAGCCGGACGGGCCCGCGATGCGGTTCGGCGACCGCCTTCGGGACGCCGGTGGATCCGGAGGTGAAGATGACGTAGGCCGGATCGGTCGCCGAGGCCACCTTCGGGGGCAGCGGCCCGGCCTCGGGCACCGGTCCGTCCAGCGGCAGCACGTGCCGCGCGTCAAGCGACGGACGCCGGTCGGCGCGCGTCACGACGTGCTCGACGCCCAGCCGCCGGGTCAGCTCGCGCAGCCGGGCCGGCGGGTCCTCGGGGTTGAGCGGGACGTACGCGCCGCCCGCCTTGAGCACGGCCCAGATCCCCACGACGGCCTCGGCCGACCGTTCCACGGGCAGGGCCACCGGCGTCCCCGCCCGCACGCCCTGCCGCCGCAGCACCCTGGCCAGCGCGTCCGCGCGGCCGGCCAGCTCCCGGTAGGTCATCGTCCGGCCGCCGCCGGTCAGCGCGGGCGCGTCCGGGGTCCGGGCGGCCTGGGCGTCGAACAGCTCGGGCAGCACGGCGTCGCGCGGGTAGGGGCGCGCGGTGTCGTTCCATTCCTTCAGGCTCATGCGGGGTCCTCTCCAGCTCAGCCGGTGTGCGCGGCTGCCTTCCAGAAGCGGCCGATGTGCTCCTCCATCTGCCTGGCGCGGGCGATCGCGGTGGCCTTGTCCTCGCCGTTCCGCAGGCCGTGCTCGACGACCTCCAGGGCCCGCCGTTCCAGCTCGTCGGACTGACCGCCCTCGTAGTAGTCGACGAACTCGGCGGGCACCTCCAGTCCCTGCTTGCGCACCGCTTCGAGCAGGGCCTGGCAGCCGGGGAAGTAGACCGTCATGTCGGTGTGGAGGGCCAGCGCGTTGTCGGCCTGGCCGCCGTGCAGGGCCAGCCACGAGACACAGCCGTTGAACGCCTGCGCGTCGGGCCCGGACGGCCACCGCCCCGCCGCGTCCGGGTCCATGCCCAGCGGGCGGACGCAGGCCAGCAGCTTGGGGTGCGCGTCGTACACCAGGCGGGCGACGTCCAGGTAGAGGCCGACGAGGGGGCTGTCGGAGAAGCGGGCGATCACGGTGCCGTACGCGGCCAGCTCGGCGATGTGGCACTGCAGCTCGATCCCGACGAGCCGGCGCAGGTGCTCCAGGGTGAGCCCGCCGACCTCGGCCAGGTCCAGCAGGCGGTTGCCGACCGGAGAGCGGTCGCGCAGCCGTTGGAGCTCGGTGACGGCGGAGGTGGCCAGGGTGAGGTCTGCGGTGGCGGTCATGGTGAAGCCTTTCTGTTGTGCGAACCTGTCTGCGTTCCCCGGGGTCATGACAAGGGCCTGACGCGGACCTGACATCCGGCTGCCGTGCCGCGCGGCCCTAACCGAGCAGCGTGCGGACGATCAGCTCGGCGGCGAGGTCCTGCGCGCCGGCCCGGCGCAGGCGCGCCAGCGTCCCCCGGAGCTGCGCGCCGTCCTCGCAGGCCACCCGTACGGTGAGGTCGAAGTCGCCGACGACCACGTGCGCGGCGACCACGCCGCTCATCTCGCGCAACCTTCGCTCGTAGTCGCGCGTCGTCACCCCCGGGGCCAGGCGGACGTGCACGTCGGCCCGGACCGGGGCGGTCATCCCGGGCTCCTGCCGTGGCGTCCGAGTCGTCTCCTCACGTGCGGGCCGCCGCCGTCCAGAGCAGGGCCATGTACCTGTCGCACAGCCGGGCCGCGCGCAGGGCCTCGCCGGGGTCGTCCCCCCGGGCCAGGCCGTCGTCCACGACGGCTGCGGCCTCCTCGGTCAGCAGCGGGTCGGGAGTGTTGCCGTAGTACGCCGTGAACTCCTCGGGCACCGTCACGCCGTGCTCGTCCAGCAGCCGCACCAGCTCGATGGCGCCGCCGTAGTAGACGCCGTCCGGGGCCGAGTACAGCGACAGGGCCATGGCCGCCTGGCTGCCGTGCAGGGCCAGCCAGGAGACGTACCCGCAGAAGGCGTGCGCGGCCAGGTCGTCGCCGAGGTCCGGCGGCTCGCCCAGACGCTCGGCCACGACGGCGAGCGCGGCACGCGCCCCGTCCACCAGCCCGGCCACCTTGAGCAGGAACCCGGCGGCCGGCGGGTGCGGGAACTGGGTGAGCAGCTCGCCGTAGGCCACCAGCTCGGCATGGTGGTAGGCGCGCTCGATCGCGACGAGGCGGCGCAGGTGATCGGCGGTGACCCGGCCGTCGGCCGCCAGGGCGAGCAGAGGGTTGGCTGGCGGCGACTCCGCCCGGGCCCGCGCCAGCTCCTTGACCAGCGTCTCGGCGGTCATTCCGCGGCTCCTTCCGCCGGGTTTCTGAGGCCGCCCTTTTCGAGGAACTCATGCGCCTGGGTCATCGTGGCCTGGCCGCTGTGGAACAGGTTGTTGACCAGGGCGTGCCGGGCGCCACCCGTCGTGAGCCCTTCGTACAGGTGCTCGACGGAGCCGGCGCCGCCCGAGGCGATGACGGGGACGCCCACCGCCGAGGCGATGGCCGGCGTCATCTCCAGGTCGTAGCCGTTGCCGGTGCCCTCCTGGTCGAGGCTGTTGGCCAGCAGGCGGCCGGCGCCCAGGTCGGCCAGCATCTTCGCCCAGACGACGGCGTCCAGGTCGGTCTCCTGCTCGCCGCCGCGGATGGCGACGTTCCAGCGGCCGTCGCCGGCGCGGGCGACGTTCATGACGCCCACCACGCGGGCGGATCCGTGCCGCTGCACGAGCGTGTGCAGGACCGAGGGGTGCTCCACCGAGGTGGTGCTCAGGCCGACCGCCGCCGCGCCCGCCGCCAGCAGGGCCTCGGCCGCCTCGATCGAGGGCATGTAGCCGTTGTCCACGGTGACCCAGAACGTGCCGCCCGTCCCGCTCAGCGCCTGGATCAGGGGCAGGAACGTCTCGTGCTCCGTCCACGGCTCCTGCACGTCCACGAAGATCGGCCCGGCGCCGTCGCGCAGGTAGACCGAGGCGATCTCGACGGCGTCGGCGGGGTCGGCCAAGCCGGCGATCGCCGAGGGCGGCGTCGCCCTGCCGCCGGCCACGTCGATGCACGGGATGATGAGGTCGTTCATGATGTCCCTTTCCGTCATTCGGGTTGTGGGTCGCCGGCCGGCCCCGGGGCGGGGGCGTCCGGTCGTCGTTCGGTGAGCAGCACCTTTCCGGCGCCGCCGGTCCTGGCGCTGTGCCGCACCGCCGCCCGGACCTCGGGCAGCGCGTACCGGCCGGCCACGTCCACGCCGGGCCGGCCGCCCGCGAGGTCCGCGACCACCTCCTCGGTGAGGCGGGCCCGGTCGTGCGGGTCCAGCGCGGCGAGCCGTTCGGGCAGCCAGAAGCCGCTCACGGTGAGGGAGGAGAAGATGACCTGGCGGGACGGCAGCGGGATCGGCTCGCCGGACAGCGCCCCGAACACGACCAGCCGGCCACCGGGACGCAGGCAGTCCAGCAGGCCCCGGCCCACCTGGCCGCCGACCGAGTCGATCGCGGCGGCCGCCCCGCCCGACGTGACGGCCAGCACCCGGTCCACCCACGGGCCGCCGGAGACGTCGATCACCTCGTCCGCCCCCAGCAGGCGCAGCGGCGTCACCTGTTCCGGCCGCCTGACCAGATGCAGGCACCGGATCCGGCGTCTTGCCGCATGGGCCAGGACCATGCGGCAGACGGCCGACGCGCCCGCCGACAGCAGCAGCCACCCGCCGGGCGGCACGTCGAGCTGGTCCACCAGCAGGCGCGCCGCGAACGGGTTCACCGTGAGCTGGCAGGCGACCTCGTCGGGCATGGCGTCCGGGACCGCGATCAGCTCGGCGGGCGCGGCGCTGACGTAGTCCTGCCAGGTGCCGGTGGCGGCCACGGCGACCCGCGCGCCCTCGCGGTACGTGCCCGCCCGGTCGGCCCGCTCCACCACGCCCACGCCCTCGAACCCCGCCGGTGCGGGGAACGTCGCCTCGCGTCCGTACTCCCCTCGCACGTACATGAGGTCGGAGGGGTTGATCGGCCGGGTGGTCATCCGTACGAGCAGGTCGTCCGGCCCTTTGACGGGGACGGGCACGTCGTCCACGGACAGGACGGCGGCGGGGTCACCGTGATGATGGAACCGCACGGCGCGCATGACATACCTCCTTGCCTGGGTCGGATGTGTCTCGGTCGGGTGTGTCTGGTTCGGACCTGTCCCGGTCAGGCGGACAGGAGCTGCGCCAGGCGCGGCGAGCGCGGCGCGAGCCTGCGGGCGACGGCGACCGCCGACCGCACGGCCGACTCCTGGCTGGAGACCCACGTGGTGTACTGGCCTGCGAGGTGCAGCCCGCCCCGCCCCTGCAGCGCGTCGAGGCGGCGCTGGGCCCGGACCACCGCGGGCGTGATGAGCAGGTGCCGGTAGTCCTCCCGCAGGACCACCTGCCTCGGCAGCCGGTCGCGGTGGGTGAGCTGGCTCTTGAACACCTCGACGCCCCTGGACGGGCCGAACCAGTCGGTGCTCTCGCTCCAGCCGTCGTGCACCTCGAAGGCGCTGGTCGACCAGTGGGCACGGCTCTCGGGCAGATACGCGGGATCCAGGTGCAGCGCGTACGTCGTGTCCACCGGCTCGAAGCAGGCCAGGACGTCACGGACCTCCTGGGTGCCCGCCAGCGGCCCGAGCAGCCGCACCGCCTCCCACGGCGGCACCGCGAGGACCAGCTCGTCCACGACGTGCCGCTCGCCGGCGGTGTCGAGGAGCTCGTAGCGCCCCTCCGCGCGGCGGACCTGCCGCACCCCGGCCGCGGTCCTGATCCTGGCGGCGGGGGCCCGCGCCGCCAGGGCCCAGGCCGTGCTCTCCAGCCCCGGGAGGAGCTGCTGCCATCTCGGCTCGCCCGCGGTGTTGACGTAGAAGGCGACGGCGGCGCGGGCCGAGAGTGTCATGGCCTGTTCGAGGCTGCAGCAGAACAGGAAGGCCGGGCGGGCGTAGAGCACGTCCCGCTTGATCTCCTGGCTCACCGGCAGGGGCTCGACCAGGTCGGCCAGCGGTCGTTCCCAGCTGACGTCCTCCTTGTCCCATTCGGTGGCCCGCTGGAGGAAGGTCCCGACCGCCTGCCACGCCGCCCCGAGCCGCTCGTCCCGGGGCCAGGACGCCTCCGGGGTGTGCGGGCTGACCAGCAGCGGCTCCCGGCGTCCCGCCTTCAGGACGGTGAGCGAGGCCGGCAGGTCCACGAACTGCTCGTCGCCGTACCCCAGCAGCTCCAGCAGCCTGCGATGCGTGGGGAACAGGTCCGGCGAGATGTCCTGGGCGCCGAGGTCGAGGGTCGCCTCGCCGCCGCCGGCGCGGACGCGGACCGACCGCATCGTGCCGCCGACGCGGTCACGGGATTCGAGCACCACGGTCTCGCAACTGTCGGCCAGGAGCCAGGCCAGGGTGAGCCCCGACAGACCGGCTCCGACGATTCCGACGCGCATGTCATTTCACCTTGAGAAAGCTAGAGGGGACGTGCTCCGGTAGCGCGCCATTACCCGCCGCCCTGGAGATCGCACGGCGACTTGCGGCGGAATCGAAAGGCGTGCGGCGGATGTCAGCGCGAATTCAGGGCCATGTCAGGAATGCGTGGCAGCGCATTGTCCGGCAATGCCTGCGCGATGAAGGAGGAATTTTTATGAACGGGCCGTCGAACAGGGCTCCTGTGGTGGTCGGCGCCGACGTGTCCGCGCCTTCGTCCGTCGCCCTGGAATGGGCGGCGGAGGACTCGATCCGGCGGAAAAGGCCGTTGCGGATCGTGCATGCCATGGATCTGGCCGGATATTTCGCGGGGCCTCCGGCGGCCAAGGCGTTCGCCGCTCCGATGATCGTCGAATCGGCGCACGAGATCGCCGTGGGGGTCGCCGCCGACGCGCTGGCCCGGGTCCGCGGCAGGCGGCGGCACCCGGCGGTGACGGCGCACGTCGCGCCCGGCGCGCCGGCGGCCGTCCTGCGCGACGCGGGGCGGGACGCCGTCGAGATCGTGGTCGGCCACCGTCCCCGCAACGAGGTGATCGATCTGCTGTTCGGCTCGGTCGCCCTCGCGCTGGCCGCCAGGGCCGACGCGCCGGTGGTCGTCGCCAAGGGCGCGACGGCACGTCCGTACGACGACGTCGTCGTGTTCCTGGAACCAGGGCCCGCGCCGGACGCCCTCCTCGGTTACGCCTTCCGGACCGCGTCCGCGCACGGCGTCCGGCTGCGCGTTCTGCGCGCCGACTCGGCCGCCGGGCCTTCGCTCGGCGGGTGGCGGCGGCTGCATCCTGAGGTCCGGGTGCACGAGCAGCGCTGCGACGGGGACGCCCGCTCCGCCCTCCTGGCGGCCTCGGTCGCGGCCCGCCTGCTCGTGGTGGAGTCCCGGCGTCCGGCGGGGGTTCTGGCGTGGCGGCGGCCGTGGGGGCTGGCCCGGCTGATCCGGCGCTCGGCGTGCCCGGTGGCGATCGTCCCCGCCCCGGCGAACTCCGGGCGGCTCGGGCCCTGAGCGGCCGTTCGAACCGCGGCGGCCGGCGTCATGTCCAGCCGAGTCCGTGGCGGGCCAGGCGGTCGATCGCCTCGTCGAGGATCGGCCGCGGGTGGCCGAGGAACAGCCGCACGTGGGCGTGGCCGTCGCCGGGAGGGCCAGGGGTGACCATGCTGCCCGTGCCCGGCAGGACGCCTGCCCGGTCGAGGCAGAGTCGGCGATAGCCCTCTTCGCCGCCGGTCTCGTCCACGTAGCGGGGCGGGACGCGCAGGCGCAGATAGGACGTGCATTCGCCCGCGTGGCAGGCGTGCCGGGGGAAGCCGAGCTCGGCGGTCAGGCGTGCGGCGGCGTGCCGGCGGGCGTCGGCGTAGTGGGCTCGCATGGCCTGCAGGTAGATCTCGCAGGCGGGGTCGCGCAGCCAGCGGGCCATGGCGGCCTGGAGGGGCAGGCCGCTGCCGTAGGAGTGATGGTGCTGCTGCGCCGCCAGGGCCGCCAGCGTTCCCGGATGAGCGGTGAGAGCGCCGACGCCCCAGCCGTTGCAGTGGAACTGCTTGCCGAGCGTGCGGACGGCGAGCCAGGGCGTCGCGCCCCGCGGATGCCGCCCCATCTCCGCCAGCAGGATCTTCAGCGTGTTGGTGGGCCGGACGTCCGGGTCGTGGACGGCGTAGTAGGCGTCGTCGACGAGGACGGCGGCACGGTGGTCCAGGGCCGTGGCGATCATGGCCCGGACGGTTCGCGCGTCCCAGTTCGCGGCGGTGGGGTTGTGCTGGGCGTTGAGCACCAACAGCGGGCGGCCGGTCGCCGCCGCTCGTTCCAGCTCCGCCGCCACCTGGTCGGGGACGGGCTGGTGGCCTTGCGCGGCATCGACCGCGTAGTACCGGACACGGCACCCGAGAGGCGCGAAGACCCCTGGGTAGTCCCATCCGGGCGCCGGGACGAGCACGGTGGGCGGCGCCGCGCCGTCGCGTACGAGCAGCCGGCCGAAGTCGAACATGGCCGCCCGAGTGCCGTCCTGGCTCACCGCCACCTCGTAGTCGGCCGGGCCTGACGGGCGCGGCAACCGGTGCGTGGTGACGATGTACTCGGTGAGCGCGCGTCGCAGGTCGGGCAGCCCGTACGGCGAGAGCGTGTAACCGTGGCTCAGATCGGGCAGCCCCCGGGACAGGGCGGCCACGAGGCCGGGAGCCGCCTGCGTCCAGGTCTCCCCCAGGCTGAGATAGATGAGGCCGGCCGGATCGCCGCCCGAGCCCCGGTAATGCTCGATGAGGCGGGCGTCGCCCAGCGGGTTGGCCAGCCGGCCGCTGTCGAGGACGTCATGTAACGCGTGCATCGTGTCTCCTACCGTACGCCTCGGATGTCGCCGCGACCCGTCGCCGCAGCGCCGCCAGTTCCTCTTCGCGCAGGACGATGCCGAAGGCGTTCAGCACGTCGGGCAGGCCGTCGGAATCCACCGAGCTCTCCTCGGCGTGCTCCGCGGTCACTCGCGTCAGCGTGTGACCGCGGAGCTTCAGCCGGGTGGTGCCGGACAGCCGCTGGAGGTACAACTCCCGCTTGAGCATCGAGCGGGGATGCGTGCTGAGGTAGTGGTGCGCGACGGCGAAGTCGACGGGCGGTCGGGCCTCCAGGCTCAGCAGGTACAGGCATTCCCACTCCCCGTTCCGGTTCACCTCCACACGACACTGGTGGTCCTGGTGGGTCCGGACGCGGAACGCGCGCGAGCCCTGTGTGGTCACCTCGCCCGGCCGCAGCGGCAGCGGGTCGAGGAAGCCCTCCTCGCCGAAGCCCACGTCGCACAGCCAGGCGTCGCCGTCGGCCAGGACCCGCAGGGCCATGTGCGTGCGGGGACGCGGGCCCCGGCCGCCGAGGATGACCCGGGCCGCCAGGCGGTCCACGCGGAAGCCGAGGCGTTCCAGGACGCAGCCGAAGAGCAGGTTGTGCTCGTGGCAGCAGCCGCCGCGCGGCCGTCGGCACATTTTGTCCACGATGTCAGGGACATACAGGCTCGGCGTGCGGTCGAGGAGCAGGTCGATGTTGTCGAACGGCAGCGTGGTGGCATGGGCCCGGTGCAATCGGGTCAGCAGGGACAGTCCGGCGGTGCCGGGCAGCGTGCCGGGAGTCACGCGGGCCAGATAGGCGGGCAGGTCGAGCGTGTCGGTGTCCCACAAGTCGGACACGGCTCCTCCTCAAGGGTCGCGGTGGGCGGGGCAGCCGGCGGTTCGGCGGAGGAACGCCAAATCCCGGCGCATCGCGCGGCCAGTGCGAGCAGAAATCTGTCGGTATGGGGCGGGGTGTCGAGGAGCAGCCCGACAGGCAGCCCTTCGGGGGTCGTACCGGCGGGCAGGCTGATCGACGGCCAGCCCATGACCGCGGCGAAGGCGGTGTTGCGGATGTAGGAGAGGAAGACCGGCTCGGGCCGGCCGAGCACGCTGACCTCGGCGCCGACGTCCGCGGGCGCGGCGGGCAGGATGGTCGTGGGCGACAGGAAGGCGTCGGCCCGATGCTCGCGCAGCAGGCCAACGGCTGCGCCGGCGAGGTCGTCCTGAACGCGCAGGGCGTGCCGGTAGCGCTCGTCGGGGACCACTGGGCCGTGCAGCAGTGGAGCGAGCACGTCGGCCACGTCCGGGCTGGCGATCCGGCGGATCAGTTCGCCGGGGTCGCCGCAGGTCTCGCACCGGGCCAGGTAGAAGGCCAGCTCGTGCCAGGTCTCGTGCAGCGGCACCGGCAGTGCGGCCTCGCCCAGCAGGTCGGCCGGGTCGGGCAGGTCGACCTGCACGAGGTCGGCTCCGGCGCACCGCAGCTCCCGCAGGCAGCCGGCGGCCACGGCGGCCACCCGGGGGTCCAGCCCCGTCCAGGCCCGCCGTGGCAGCAGGAGCCGGATCCGCCCGTCAGGCCGGGGCGACGGTGCCCGCGGGTACGCGTACCGCTCTGCCGGGTCCGCGGCCAGGAGGCCGTCGAGGAAAGCGACGTCCGCCAGGTCCGTGGCGATGACTCCGACGGTGTCCCGGGTCCGGGAGATGCGCAGGACTCCGGCGGCCGGATAGCGACCGGTGGTCGGACGCATGCCGACCAGGCCGCAGAGCGCCGCCGGGATGCGGACCGAGCCGCCGGTGTCCGTGCCGAGTCCCGCCGGGGCGAGCCCGGCGGCGACGGCCGCGGCCGTTCCCGAGCTGCTGCCGCCGCAGATGTAGCCGGGGACGACCGGGTTGCCCACGGTGCCGAAGGCGGCGTTCTGGCCGGTGACGCCGTAGGCGAGCTCGTGCATGCCGGTCTTGCCCAGGGCCAGGGCACCGGCACCGGCCAGACGCCGCCACACCTCCGCCGAACGGCCGGGCCGATGATGCCTCAGGGCCGGAGTCCCGGCGGTGGTGGGCAGGAGGGCGACGTCGATGTTGTCCTTGACGGCGAGCGGGATGCCGTGCAGGGGACGGCGAGCGGGACCCGCGTGATCGGCGGCCCGCGCCGCGGTCAGCAGGCGGTCGGCGTCCAGGGTGACGAAGGCGTTGCACGAGGCGTGCTCGGCACACCGGTCCAGAACATCGCGTGCGTGTTCCTCGCAGCTCAGACGGCCCTCGCGCAGCAGTCGCGCGGCCAGCGCGAGCGAGCGGGCGGGACGGCTCATGGCGTCGCCGGAGCAGGCGCCAGGAGATCCGGATGGCGCTCGGCCAGGTAGGGGCGCAACGTGTCGAGGGCGTGGGCGAAGGCGGCGGCGAAGGCGGTCACGTCCGCGTCGTCCATCGGCAGGCTCAGGCACAACAGGCCGTGCCGGGCGGTGAGGAATCCCTGGTTGAGCAGGTGCAGGTGGAGCAGGGCACGCAGCTCCTCCCGTCCGTGCCGCAGGGCGGCCGTCGCGGCGGCGTCACGGGGCCGGTCGGCGCCGAAGTGGAAGTAGCCGAGCGAGCCCGCTCCCACGGCGTGGCCCGCGATGCCGCGTTCACGGGCGGCATCGTCCAGCAGGGCACGCAGCCGTCCGCCCATGGCGTTGAGCCGGTCGATGTCGTCGGGGCCGAAATGGTCGAGCGCGGCGATGCCGGCGGCCAGCGAGAGGTTGTTGGCCCCGAACGCGCTCGCATGATAGACGGGGTCCGGCCCGGACGGGTCGAAGATCGCCATGACGTCGGCCCGGCCGCCGAACACGCCGATGGGCAGCCCGCCGCCGATGATCTTGCTGAAGGTGGTGAGGTCGGGCCGCAGGTCGTGGCGGACCTGCCAGGGGCCGATGCGGAAGGTGGCGCACTCGTCCAGGATGAGCAGCACGCCCTCCTGTTCGGTGGCCGTCCGCAGGCCCTCCAGGTATCCGGGCTCGGCGGGCACCCCGCCGCCCACGCCGAGCATCGGCTCGACCAGCACGCCCGCCACCTCGCCGCGGCAGGCGCGCAGCACCCTGCGCACGGCGTCGAGGTCGTTGAACGGAACGGTCACCACGCACTCCAGCACCGCGCGCGGCACGCCTTGGGCCAGGCGGGCGTCGGGCAGGCCGGGAAGCCGCTGCGGGAACCGCGGACCGGAGGTGATGAAGGCGCTGACATGGCCCCAGTCGTGGGTGCCGTGGTAGCCGCCGTCGATCTTGACGATGAGGTCGCGGCCGGTGAAGGCGCGGGCCGTGCGGATGGCCCACATCGTCGCCTCCGTGCCGGAGTTGCAGTAACGCAGGCGTTCCAGCGCGGGGACCCGGGCGCACAGCCGCTCGGCGTGCCGGATCTGCAGCAGACTGGGGCCGCCGGGCGCGGTGCCCCGGCCGACCTGCTCCCGCACGGCGGCCACCAGGGCGGGATGGTTGTGCCCGTGGACCAGCGCGCCGTAGTTGGACAGCACGTCGAGATACCGGTTGCCGTCCACGTCCTTGACGTGGGCGCCTTCGCCCTCGTCGAAGTACAGCGGGTACGGCGTGTAGGTGATCATCGTACGCGTGTCGCCGCCGGGCAGCACCTCCGCCGCCGTTCGGAAGGCGGCCCGTGAGGAGGGGCTGCGGGCGGCGTAGTCGTCGAGGATGGCCTGGGCCACATGGTCGGCGTCGGACATGGACTTTTCTCCGTTCGATGGCGGCTCGGCAGGACGGGATGCGGTGCGCGGGGGCGTGGGTCAACCCTTGTCGCGGGCGGCGGGGCAGCGCTCGGGGTTCGGTGCCGGCCGGGCGCCGTCCGGCCCGAGGTCGGACCTGGCCTGCCACAGCTCGGGGAAGAAACGGTGCTGGACGCTGCGGCGCAGCCAGCCCACACCTGCCGTGCCACCGGTGCCGGGCACGCCGCCGATGGTGCGCTCGACGGTCAGCAGGTGCCACGAGCGCCATCTGCCGAAGGCGGCGGCCACGTCCGTCAGCGCCTCGGCCAGCCGGAACAGGTCGTCGTCCGGCCCGCGGTCGCGGTAGAGGGCGGCCCATGCCGCTCGCAACGCCTCGCCGCCGAGCTCGCCGGGACGGCCGGGCACGCCGATTCCCGTCCCGCGCCTGGCCAGCAGGGCGGTCGCCTCGTCGTAGAGGCTGGTCTGGCGAAGAGCTCGGTAGACCTGCTCCGCCACGCCCGGCACCCCGGCGTGCCGGCGCGCCATCTGCTCGGACTTGTGGCCGAGCACGAACTCCACCATGCGGTACATGTAGGAGTCGATCCCGGAGGCGCCGTCCAGTTCGCCGCGGAAGGCGCCGAACTCCGGCGGTGAGATCGTCTCCAGCACCGACCAGGCGTAGGCCAGCAGGTCGATGGTCCGGCACACGCGCCGCAAGGCCCAGGTCGCGTCGTCCACGCGGTCCTCGACCAAGGCCAGCCGGGCGGCGCAGGCCTCCTCGTACACCAGCTTGAACAGCAGTTCCTTGACCTGGCCCACCAGATAGAACGACATCTCGGCCGGTTGGCGGGTGTGCGGGTGCTGCAACGACAGCAGCACGTCGATGCTCTGGTAATCGATGTACGGCGTCCTGGTCGCTGTCGTCCCCGGCCCTTGGGCCGCGGCCCGGTAGAGCTCGGCGAAACGTGGATCGACGTGCGCGGCGTCGTCGCGGTACCGGTCGGCGAAACGCTCCTGGTACGCGGCGAAGGTCGCCGGATCGGCGTGCAGGAACAGGATGTCGTGCAGGGCCATGTGGCGGATCGCGAACAGCGGGCGCGGCGCGCGCGACACCGCGAACCCGGGGTTGCGGGCGGCCGGTTCCGGGCAGCCCGGATGGAACTGGCCGATCATGAGCCCGTCCGCCACCACGTCCCCTTTGACCCGCCGATGCGCTTCGTCCAGCAGCGGCGTACGGTGCTCGGGCAGGCCCCGCACCAAGGTGACCAGCGTGGCCAGGCCCTCCTTACCCTCGGGCGGCCGCCGCCGGGCGAACCGCCCGGCCTGGGCGCGCATCGCGGCGCACAGCTCGTCCAGGCCCTCCCCCTCCTCCAGCGCGGCCACCTCGATCGTGACGGTCCCGGCGTCCAGGGCCGAGCGAACGAAGGGACACACCGCGTTGTCCCGGCCCAGTTCCGGATGCGGACGGGTGAGATAGTCCTCGAACCACGGCAGGATCGCGGCGGCCTCCGCCGCGGAGGCTCGCTCCAGCTTCATGGGAACTCCTCGGTCATGGAGTCGACGTGCGGGACGCCGCGCCGGAAGGTTCCTTCCGGCAGGCGCCGCCTCCTACCCGTCGCCCCATGCCGCGAACGCCGGTCGGACTCGACGTGGGCCGGACGTCAGGACCGGGTAAGGCGCAGGTCAGGATGGCGGAACGGGGACCCGCGACGTCGCGCCGGCACCTGGAGCGACAAGGCGCAGGTCACTGCGCCCGCGGCGGCCGTCCTGGTGTGGCGCCGTTCCGTGCGCCGGTGTGCCGGTCGGGTCAGTCCTGGTCCTGCCGCTCCTCCGCGATGGCCTTGAGCTGTTCCATCGCGGTGATGACCCGGGGGAAGCCCGCGTAGGGCAGGCACTGGATGAACGTCTCGGCGATGTCGGAGACCGGGAGGCCGACGTTCAGCGCGGAGTTGATGTTCGCCCGCATCGGCGCGCCGCCGACGCCCATCGCGGCCAGGGCGGCGAGCCGGACGAACTGCCGTTCGCGCAGCGACAGCACGGATCTGCTGTAGATGTCGGCGAAGGCGAACTCGACCAGGAACCGTCCGAGATCGGGGGCGATGGTGGCGAACTCGTCGAGCATGCGTCCGCCGTCGGCGGGGTCGATCTCGTTCATCAGCTCCAGGCCGCGCCGGTGGCGCGGGTCCTGAGATCGGTCGCTCATGGCGGGGCTCCTGGGCGGGTGAGGGTGGTGCCGGTCAGGGGTCGAGGACGGTGCGGGCGGCGTAGATCTCGGGGAAGAGCGGCCGGTCGACCAGGGAGGCCAGGTACGGCACGCCGCGGGAGCCGCCGGTCCCCCGCTTGTCGCCGATGACGCGCCGCACGGTGCGCATGTGGCGGAACCGCCACAGCTGATGCCGCTCCTCCAGCTCCACCAGGCGTTCGGCCATCTCGTACTCGGCGGCGTGGGCCCGCTGGTCCTCGTAGACGCGGCGGAGCACGGCGACGATCTCCTGGTCGGGTTCCTCGTGACAGCTGTGGGTGCGGTCGAGGTGGCGGGCGGGGACAGGATGCCCTGCCCGGTGCAGGAACCGGATGAACTCGTCGTACACCGTCGGCTGCGCGATCGCCGCGCGCAGCGCGTCCTGCCGGACGGACCCGTCGTACTCCTCGACCAGCTCGGGGCGTTTGTCGCCGAGCCGGAACTCCAGCATCCGGAGCTGGACGGACTGGAAGCCGGTGGCGCCCCCGAGCACCGGGCGGAACTCGGCGAAACGGTCGGGTTTCAGGGTGGCGATGACCGACCATTGCTCGATGAGCTGCCGCTGGATCACGAAGATCCGGTCGAGGGAGCGGAACGCCGATCGCAGCCGGTCGTGCCGGAGTTCGCGGATCGCGTCGTCGAGCTCGTGCAGGATCAGCTTCACCCACAGCTCGGTCGTCTGGTGCTGCACGATGAACAGCAGCTCGTCGTGGTGCGGCGGCTCCGAGATCGGGCGCTGGGCGCCGAGCAGCCGGTCCAGGCAGAGGTAGTTCTCGTAGGTCAGCTCGCAGGGGGCGGTGGCGCGCCGGCGACGTCTCAGCATGACCGCTCCCAGCCCATCCCGGCCTCCGCCAGGCGGTGCAGCGCGGTCTCGACGCTGCTCAGCGGCGGGCCGAGGAACATCCGCACGTAGGGGACGGCCATGGCCTGTCCCTCCTCGGGCGCCGCCTGCGGGGTCATGGTGCCGGCGCCCAGCAGCACCCCGGCGCGGCGCAGGCAGTCGCGGCGGAACCGGGTGACGCCGTCGCGCGCGTCCGCCGCGTACGGCGGCGGCACCCGGAACAGGAAGTAGCTGGTGCAGTTCCCCGGGCAGAGCGCCTCGGCGGGACAGCCGAGCTCCTGCCGGAGAAAGTCGGCCGCCCATGCCCGCTTGCCCGCGCAGCCTTGCCGGAACGCCCGCAGGTACCGCTCGGACTCCTCGCCGTCCAGCCACCTCGCCATGGCGTTCTGCAACGGCACGGCGGCGGTGAAGGAGCGCTGGAGCTGGAAGTGGTTGACGAGCCTGTCCAGGATGGGCGGCGGCGCGGTGCTGACCCCGATGCCCCAGCCGTTGCAGTTGAACTGCTTGCCCAGGGAGCGCACGGCCAGCCAGCGGACGGACCGGTCCCCGGCGCCCGGACGGGCGAGCCGTTCGGCGAGCAGCCGCAGGGCGCTGGTGGGCGCGGTGCCCGGATCGGTGACCCCGTAGTAGGCGTCGTCGATGAGCAGGTTCGCCCGCGCCTCGACGGTCAGGCGCACCATGTCGGCGACGAGGTCTTCGTCCCAGTTGACGCCGGTGGGATTGTGCTGGGCGTTGATGACGACGATGACCCCGCGCGGATCGCCCGCCCGGGCCAGCGCCTCGCGCAGCGCCTCCGGCGCGGGCTGGAAGCCCTGCGAGGCCGCGAGCGGCAGGTAGGTCATCCGGAAACCGAGCCCGGCGAACACCCCCCGGTAGTCCCAGCCGGGCGCGGGGGCGATGACGGTGGGGGACGCGGTGCGCGGCGCGTCGGCCAGGATCAGCCGTCCGTAGTCGAACATGGCGTTCCTGGTCCCCGAGCACGTGACGGCGACCTCGAAGTCGGCGCCCGCGGTGAGGCCGGCGGGCAGGGCGTGGGTGCGGGCGACGTAATCGCGCAGCAGGCGTTGCAGCGCGGGCAGGCCGTACTGGGAGATGACGTATCCGTGCGCGTACGCCGGCAGCCCGCTGCCGAGCAGCCGGGCCAGCCCCTCGGGCGCCTCCGACCAGGTCTCCCCCAGGCTGAGGTAGATCGGGTCGCCGGACGGCGCGCCGGCGTCGAGGTATTCCGCCACCCATTCGGCGTCCTTGAAATGACCGCGCAGCCAGGAATCCTCGGTCACGTCGTCGAGAACGGTTCCCATGTCTACTCCGCCGTCCGGTTATTTCCGGTGGTCGGCACGATTACCCGGCATTCTCCCGCCTTAACAACAGACTTATCGCGGCTTTTATCACACCGACCGCAAAAGCCTCCTGAGTGTCAGGCGAACTCTCGTTCCAGCCCCATGACGGGCCCGACATTCCGTCCCGCCGGGAGGTGTTACGTTGGGTTGGCTCGTGCGGCGCCCCTGAAAGGTGAACGCTCATGTGTGACGACGTGGCCGCCTGGAGCTCATGGACGGCCGTCAACGCGATTCGCGACAGGCGCATATCCGTTTCCGAATATGCGCGATGCCTGCTCGGGCGATGCGCGGAGGAGTCGCTCGGCGCGTTCGTCTCGTGCGACGAGCGCGCCGTCCTCGACGCCGCCGCGCAGGCCGACAGGGCGGACCGGCGCGGCCCCCTGCACGGCGTCCTCGTCGCGGTCAAGGACAACGTCGACGTCGCCGGTCATCCCACCACCGCCGGCACGCCGGCGCTGCGCGCCCATCGTCCCGGGCGGGACGCCGAGATCTGGCGGCGGCTGCGCGCCGCCGGCGCACTGGCGCTCGGCAAGACCAACATGCACGAGCTGGCCGTCGGCATCACCGGCAACAATCCCGGCTTCGGCCCCGTCCGCAACCCGTGGGCCGCCGATCGGTTCGCCGGAGGCAGCAGCAGCGGCAGCGCCGCCGCCGTGGCCGCCTTCCTGGCGCCGGCCGGTCTCGGCACCGACACCGGGGGTTCCGTGCGGATTCCGGCGGCCCTGTGCGCCGTGTTCGGCTACCGCCCGTCCGCGGGCCGGTATCCGCAGCGCGGCCTTCTCCTGCTCTCCCGCACCAGGGACACCGCCGGCTTCCTGACCCGCACCATGCGCGACATCGTGCTGCTCGACTCCGTCGTGGCCGCGCCCGGCCCGGCCCCCGAACCGGTGCGCTGGGCGGGGCTGCGGCTGGGCGTGCCCCGCCGGCCGTTCTGGGAGGGGCTGGAGCCGTCGCTGGCCGCGGTGGCCGAACGACGCCTGGAGGAGCTGAGCGCGGCCGGCGCCGTGCTGGTCGAGGCCGACCTTCCGGCGGGCGCCGGCGCGTCGCTCGCCCGCGACGCCATGACGGTGGCCCTGTACGAGGCGGCCTGGGAGATCCCCTACTACCTGGCCCAGACGTCGCCCGCGCCCACTCTCGACCAGGTGCTCGCCCAGATCGCCTCGCCCGGCGTGCGGGCGGCATTGAACGACGCCCTGGGCCCGGCGCGCGCCCCGGCCGCCGACTACCGGGCTGCGTGCGCGAACCTCTCCCGTCTGGCCGGCGCCCTGTCGGACCACCAGCGCGCCCACCGGCTGTCCGCCCTCGTCTATCCCACCACTCCGCTGCCGGCCCAGCCGTTCGCCTGCGAGGACTCCGTGGTGATCGACGGCCGGGAGCATCCCACCTTCCCCACCTTCATCCGGAACACCGACTGGGCCGGCGTCCTCGGCCTGCCCGCGCTGAGCCTGCCCGCCGGCCTGACCGCGGACGGGCTTCCCGTCGGGCTCGAACTGTGCGCGCCGGCCGGCGCCGACGCCCATCTGCTCCAGATGGGATGCGCCTACGAGGAGATCTGGCCGCCGCCCGCCCTGGAGCCGTCCGTTGCCCACCGCCCCGGCCTCCCACCCCGGGCGCCGGGCCGATGACCGGCCCGGACGAGCCGCATCTGCTCGTCACCGCCGCGCAGGGCTGGGACGGCCTGCGCGACGACTGCCTGCGCCCCTTCCAGGTGCTGATGCGCGGTGACCGGATCGTCGAGACCGGCACGCGGGTGGAGCGTCCTCGCGGCACACGCGTCCTGGAGGCGTCCGGGACGGTGCTGCCCGGCCTCATCGACTGTCACGTCCACGTGGCGGCCGGTGACGGCACGGGCGGCGGGCCCGCCTCCCGTCAGGCCCTCGACGCGCTGCCGGCGTTACGGACCCTGCTGTCCCACGGCTTCACCACCGTCCGTGACCTCGGCTGCCCCGCCGCGGACCCGGTGACGGTGGAACTGGCCCGCGCCGTGGAGGCCGGGCTGATCGAGGGGCCGCGCATGCTCGTGGCCCCCCACATCATCTCCCCTCGGGGTGGTCACGGCGATCCCCGTTCCACCCTGCAGCCGCCCTACGGAGGCCGCGCGGCGGCGGTCGCCGACGGCGTGGACGAGGTCGTCCGCCAGGTCAGGATCGAACGCCAGCTGGGCGCCCACTGGATCAAGTTCGCCGCGACCGGCGGCTTCGTCAGCCCCGCGGACGCGGCGGACACCGTGGCCTACACCCAGGAGGAGATGACCGCCCTGGTGGCGGCGGCCCGCGACCTGAACCTGCCCAGCGCCGCGCACGCGCACTTCGACGAGGGCGTCCGCCGGGCCGTGCGCGCGGGCGTCCGCAGCGTGGAACACGGCACCTTCGCCACCGACGACACCTTGCGCCTCATGGCGGAACACCGGACGACGCTCGTGCCCACCCGATGGGCCTGCCACCTCTACATCGACCATCTCGACGACCCGCGGTTCTGGGCGGGCCAGCCGGCGGGCGCGCGGGACAAGGTGGCGCCGGTGGCCGACGACATCCTGCGCAACGCCCGCCGCCTGCTGTCGGGCCAGGTCCCCGTCGCCTTCGGCACGGACGCGGGGACCGTCCCGTTCGAGGACAGCTGGCGGGAGTTCGTGGTGCTGGTGTCGGAGGGGATGACCCCTCTCGCCGCGCTCCGGGCCGCCACCTCGCAGGCCGCGCGGCTGCTCGGCCGGGCCGACCTGGGTGTCCTGCGGCCCGGTGCGCGCGGGGATCTCGTCGTCGTCGCGGGAGATCCGTTCGCCGACATCGAGACGATCGGTGAGGTCGCCCACGTCGTCCGGGGAGGGCGGGTGCGCAGCTGAAGATCCCGCCGGCCGGCAGGCGGAAGGGCGGCCTGCTGTTGCCGCCCGGCGGCCCGGCGCGAACGGTGGTGTCGGGCTGCTCGCCGTGCCTGATCCCGTGCGCGGCGGGTTCTGTCAGGTGAGGAGTTCGGCCAGGCGGGCCATCTCGGTGGGTGGGTCGATCACCGGCTGGATGAGCAGTTCGTCGACGCCGGCCCGTTCGAGGGTGGCGATGCGGGCGCGGAGGTCGTCGCGGGTGCCGACCAGGGCCAGGGTGTTCATCAGCGAGGGCAGGATCAGGTCGCGATCCTCCGGCGCGATGCGTCCGAGGTAGCCGGGGTAGAGCTTGGTGTGCCGGTCGGGCGCGGTGGCGGTGGTGCCGCGCCGGTCGAGAAGTCGCCGCACGGCCTCGCGTTCCCCGGGGTCCAGACGCCCGGCGAAGGCGTCCGTGTCGGCCGCCGTGTCGGCGGCGAAGGTCAGCAGTGACAGGACGAGGTGGCCGGTCGCGTCCCTGGCCGCGTCGCCGCGGGGATCCTCGTCCTCGCCCAGTACGTGCAGTGCGGTGACCACGTAGGAGGCGGGGTCGCGGGGTGCGCCGTGGGCGGCGTGGCGGCGGGCGTCGTGCAGGGCGCGCCAGGCGGCGGGGTCGAGCAGGCCGAAGGAGATCAGGCCGGTGCCGCGGCGGCCGGCGACGGCGGCGGCCTTCGGCCCGGCAAGCGCGGCCACGACGAACTCGATCGGGTCGTCCGTGTGCACGTGCGCCCCGGCGTGCAGGAACCGGACGTCGCGGGCCCGGTCGCCCTCGCGGTACTCGACGCTCCGCCCGGCGCACAGGTCCTGCAGCGCGGCGGTGAAGTCCTCCATCGTCGCCACCGAGGCCGGCCGCATGCCCAGCGTGCGCCGGGCGGTGTTCCCGGTGCCGACCCCGCAGATGATCCGGCCCGGCGCCAGGGCGTTGAGGCTGGCCAGCCCGCTCGCGGCGGCCGGGGCCGAGCGCAGCGCCGGTGAGGTCACGCCGACGCCCAGCCTGATGCGGCTGGTGGCCTTCGCGCACAGCCCCAGGGCGACGAAGGGGTCCCCGTGGAGCATCGGGCTGTCGTTCACCCAGAAACTGTGCAGGCCCAGTTCCTCGGCCCGCACGGCGAGATCCTCCACACCGGGCTGGGCGGCGACCACGACGCCTGCGCGCATCTGACCTCCACGAAAGGATCGGCTCGAACGTCCTCAGCCTGACAGCCGAAGCCGCTCAGCGCAGTACGGCCGTCAGCAGGTCGGCGCCCAACGCCGTCAGGTCGGGGACATTGACGGTGTAACGGACGTAACGGCCGTGCCGCCGGGCTGTGAGCAGGCCCGCGCGGCGCAGGACGGCGAGGTGGCGGGAGACCTCCGGAGGTGAGAGTTCCCAGGCGTGGGCCAGCTCGCCGGTGGTGTGCGGACCGCGGGCCAGGGTGCGCAGCAGCCGCAGCCGCACCGGATGCGCCAGCGCCTCCAGCCGCAGCGTGACCGTCTCCAGCGACACCGGCTCCGACGGCCCCGCCTCGGCCACGGGGTACTGCACCACCGGCTGCCATCCGGGCGCGTGCACCACCACCAGATGCGGGCGGCCGAAGACGCTGGGGAGGAAGGTGACCCCCGTGCCGTTGGCGGTGGTGGCGTTGTCCTGCAGCTTGTCCACGACGATGCGGGTGCCGTCCGGCGCCAGGGTGACGGCGCCGGAGACGGACGCGAGCGCCGCCCCGAGGCCCTGGCGCTTCAGCAGGTCGTTCTTCAGGCGCAGGTCGGTGGCGAGTTGTGCGGCGACGCCCGTCCAGGCGGCGTCGAAGAACGCCTCGGCGCACTGTTCGAGGGTGTCGCGCACCCGCGCCCGCACGGCGGCCGGGTCCGCGAGCAGCCGTTCGGCGAAGGCCTCCTGGAGCGCGCCGCGGGCCTGGGCCAGGTCGAGCGCCCGCTCGCGCGCCGTCGCGTCGGTGAGCGGCGACGGCGCGGCGAAGTGCACCCGGTTGCTGCCGCACGTGGTGATGAGCGCGGCGGTCACGTAGGTCTCGTCGTCGATCCGGTCGACGTCGTCCAGCTCCTCGGCGAGGGTCGGCCGGGGACGCGCGGGGACCAGGAAGTCGGCTCGTGAGGAACGCCAGAGGAACTCCGCCTCCCTGAGCCGCTCGGCCAGCTCCGGCCGCAGCCCGGCCCAGACGTCCCCGGCCCAGCCGGCGAGCTGCGGGTGATGCCCGGGTTCGGCCAGCACGTGCAGCATCGCGGTCAGCTCGGCCAGCGGGGAGGCGGCGAACCGCAGCCGCCCGGACGGCAGGCCGCCGATGTCGATCCTCAGCGTCATCCCCACATCATCCCTGGCCGGACGGCCGACGACCGCGTCGGTTGACGGTGTCCGTCAACTGGCGGAGCCGTCCCCCGCGGCCGGACGCATGGTTGACGCCATGGCATCCACCACCACGATCCGGCCGCGTGCCCTCGTCCGCGCCTCCGGAGGCCCCCGCTACGCCGTCGCCCTGGCCGTGGACGCGCTCGGCACCGGCCTGCTGCGGCCCTTCCTGCTGCTCTACGGGGTGACGGTGCTGAGGCTGTCCGCGCCGGTCACCGGCATCGCCATGACGGCCGGCGTCGTCGTGGGCCTGGTGTGCATGCCCGCGGTCGGCCGGTGGCTGGACCGGGGCGCACGCAGCACGGTCGTGGCCGCGTCGATGCTGGTGCGGGTGCTGGGCGTGGCGCTGCTGCTGGCCGCCCCGGCGGGGCACGTCTGGCTGTTCGCGACGGCGGCGCTCTTCCTCGGCATCGGCAACCAGGCATGGCCGGCCGCCCACGCGGCTCTCGTGGCCACGGTCGCCCACGGCCGCGACCGCGACGCCGCCCTCGCGGCGGGCCGCGCCCTGCGCAACGCCGCTCTGGGCGTGGGCGCCCTGCTCGCCACCGCGTGCCTGGCGGGCGGCGCCGCCGCGTTGCAGGCGCTGGCGGCCGTCACCGGGCTCGCCTGTCTCGCCGCGGCGGCCTTGGCGTGGTCGGTGCGCCTGCGTGCGCGTCCGGCCGCCGCTGCGGCCACGGACGTGACCGGCGGGCCCGCGCCCCGGATGCGCGCGCTGCTGGCCGCCAACGTGGTCTACGTCTTCTGCCTCAACGTCCCCGAGATCGCGGTGCCCCTGGTCCTGGTGACGCAGATGCACGCGTCCCCGGTGTGGCCGGCGGCCGTCTTCGTGGCCAACACGGTGCTGGTGGTCACCTTGCAGGTGCCGGTGACCGTCCTGCTGTCCCGCTTCTCCCGGCGGACCGTGCTGGCGTTCGCCGGCGTGGTGCTCGCCGCGTCCTACCTCGGCTTCCTCGCGGCCACCTCCCTGGGGCCCGGCTGGGGTGTCCCGGCCGTCGCCGTGGTGTCCGTGGTCTGCACCATCGGCGAGATCGTCTACGCCGGCAGTGCGACGGCGCTCGTCACCGCCCTCGCACCGGCCCATCTTCTGGGACGCGCCCTCGCCCGCTTCCAGCTCTCCACGGGCTTCGGCCTCGCCGTCTCCCCGGCGGTCATCACCGCCCTCGCCGCCCACGGCCCGGCCACCCTCTGGGGCACCCTTTCCACCGCGACCCTCCTGTCCGCCTCCGCCGTCGCCGACCGCCGTGTTCGCCGTCGACGCAGGGGGGCTACACAGCGGGGCAATAACATGTACAGTCAGTAGGGAATGTGGACTATGACCGCGGGCCGCGGCACGTGACAGGAGGACGTCCCCCATGAGCGTCACCGACCAGCTGATCGCCAACTCCGAACGCTACGCCGCCGCCTTCGACTCCGGCGACCTGCCGCTGCCGCCCGCCCGGGGTGTGGCCGTGCTTGCCTGCATGGACGCCCGGCTCAACGTCTACGGCCTGCTCGGCCTGCGCGAGGGCGACGCGCACGTGATCCGCAACGCCGGCGGCGTCGTCACCGCCGGCGAACGTCGCAGCCTGGCCATCAGCCAGCGCCTTCTGGGCACCCGCGAGATCATCCTCATCCACCACACCGACTGCGGCATGCTCACCTTCACCGACGACGGCTTCAAGCACGACATCTACCAGGAGGTCGGCGTCAAGCCCGACTGGTCCGCCGAGGCGTTCCAGGACCTGGAGGCGGACGTGCGCCAGTCGGCCAGGCGCATCCAGGCCGACCCGTTCATCCCGCACAAGGACTCCGTCCGCGGGTTCGTCTACGACGTCGCCACGGGCCGGCTGAACGAGGTCAAGCTGGACGCCGGCCCGCAGGGTTCGTCCGACTGATCGGGTGCGGATCCGGCATGCCTCGCCGGGGCCTGCGCCTGTGGCGCTCGTCGGGCGTCCGCGGCCCGGTTAATCGGTGGCGGGCGCGGCGGTCGCCGGGTTGACTGCACGGGTGACCGCGTTGCCCGTGCCCGCCGACCTGGCCCACCTCGTGGCCGGGAGTTGGGTGCTGGCCGGCGACACCGTGCCGCGAGGGTTGCCGTACCCCGCCGTCGACCTGCTCGTCATGCCCGACGGAGAGTGCCGGCTGGCCGGGCCGGAGACGCGCCTCCGGCAGGGACGGCTGCCCGGGGGCGGGCCCCTGGTCGGAGTGCGGCTGCGACCGGGAACGGTGACCGGGCTGTTCGGGGTGGCGGCCGACGAGGTGCCACTGGCCGGGGCGGCCGTCGACGTCGGGCGGCCGGACGGGGCGGTGGGCGAACGGCTGGCCGGGGCGCTGGCCCTGGTACGGGCGCGCGCCGGCCGATGCCGGGTCGACGAGCGGGTGCGCGTCGTGCTGGCGGCGATGCACGCGGCGCCAGGTGCGCCCGTGGAGCAGCATGCCGCCCGGGCCGGGCTGTCCGAGCGGCAACTGCGGCGGCGGTTCGGGGCGGCGGTCGGGCTGCGGCCCAAGTCCTACGCGCGGGTGGTGCGGCTGCACCACGCGCTCGCCGCCGCGCGCGCCGCGCTGGCCAGGGGCGAGCGCCCCGACTGGGCGGCCATCGCCGTGCGCAGCGGCTGCTACGACCAGTCGCACCTACTGGCCGAGTTCCGGCACGCGGTGGGCGCACCGCCGACCACGCTGCTGCCGGATGGCCGTTTTCTCCAAGCCTCGGCCAGCCGGGGGCCAACACACTCGACGCATGACCGATGACGTCGTCAAGGAGATCCTCGACTGGTACCGGCAGACCGCACAGGACGGTCTGGCCGGGGACGGGGTGCGTTTCGCCGAACCGTTGCAGAGCTGGCTGGTGCACGGCTACCCCGAGGTGAAGCAGGTGCTCACCGACCACCGGACGTTCTCGTCCGACGAACTGCGCCACAGCGCGCAACCCCCGCCGCACCGGGACAACCCGCTGCTCGGCAGCCTGTCGGCGATCGACCCGCCCCGGCACCACCTGCTGCGCCGGCTGGTCAGCCGGGCCTTCACGCCCCGCGCGATCCAGTCGTTGCTGCCCTCGATCACCGACACCGTACGGACGCAACTGGCCGGCGTGGACGGCGAGCTGGACGTGATCGACCGGCTCGGTCATCCACTGCCCGTGCGCACCATCGCCGCGCTGCTCGGCGTGGAACCGGACCGGCAAGCGGACTTCGTGCGCTGGACCGAGGCGATCACCTCCTTCGCCGGCGCGTTCAGCGAGGACCCGGCGCGCCGGGCCGCGTTCCGCGCCGCGCGCGCCGAACTGGCCGCGTACTTCGGCCAGGTGTTCGCCGAGCGCCGCGCCCGCCCCCGGGGCGACGTGATCGGCACCCTGCTGGCCGCCGAACCGGACGGCAGCCGGCTCTCCGACGAGGAACTGCTCGACTTCTGCACGCTGCTGCTCGTCAACGGCCACGAGACGACCAGGACCCTGCTGGTCAACACCGTGTTGTGCCTGGCGGCCCACCCGGAGGCGCCGGCCCGGCTGCGTGCCGCCCCTTGGCTGGTGCCCGCCGCCGTCGAGGAGGTGCTGCGGTTCCTGCCCCCGATCGGCGGCACCGACCGCTTCACCACCGGCCCGGCCGACATCGCCGGACACCCCGTCGAGGCCGGCCGGCGGGTGGTCGCCATGGTGCTCTCGGCCAACCGGGATCCCCGGGTGTTCGCCGAGCCGCAGGAGTTCCGGCTCGACCGGACGTCCGACGAGCACCTCTCCTTCGGCCACGGTGTGCACTTCTGCCTCGGCGCGCACCTGGCCCGGCACGAGGTCGCGATCGCGCTGCACGCACTGCTGCACCGCTTCCCCGGTCCGTGGTCGCTGAGCCGGATCGCGACCGAGCGCACCCCGGTCGGCATCGACGTGCTCGATCTGGCGCTGGTCAGCTCGTAGCCGCGGACCGATCCCTGCGGCGTGCCGCGGCGGCCACGTTGACCGGCATCCGGCCGAAGATCAGGCCGTGGAAGGGCGAGATCGCCCACCAGTACAGCTGGCCGAGCAGGCCGTGCGGATGAAAAATGGCACGTTGCGTGTAGATCGTCCGGCCGCCGGAGCGGGTGACGCCGAGCTCCAGCCAGGCCAGTCCTGGCAGCCGCATCTCGGCGCGCAGCCGCAACAGCCGTCCGGGCAGCACCTCCTCCACCCGCCAGAAGTCGATCGAGTCGCCCACCCGCAGCCGGGCCGGATCGCGCCGGCCGCGCCGCAGCCCCACCCCGCCCACCAGCCGGTCGGCCAGGCCCCGCAACTGCCACGCCACCGGCAATGAGTACCAGCCGTTACGGCCGCCGATGCCCTCGATCACCTGCCACAACGCCTCCGGGCTGGCCTGCACGGCCAGGCTGCGGTCGTCCACGAACAGGCTGCCGCCCGCCCAGTCGGGATCGGTGGGCAGCGGATCGCTCGGCGCGCCCGGCGTGGACGCCGAGGACCAGCGTGTGGCGACGTCGGCCTCCTTGATCTTCATCAGCGCCAGCGACACCGCCCGCCGGAAGCCGACCAGCCCGCCCTCGGGGTCGGGTACGTGGCGGGCGATGTCGTGCTCGCCGCACACGGCCTCGTTGCGCAGCGACTCCACCAGCGGGCGGGCGATGCTCGCGGGGACGGGCGTGACCAGCCCCACCCACAGGCTCGACAGCCGGGGGGTGAGCAGCGGCACCGGGATGATCCACCTCGGCGGCAGCCCGGCCACCGCGGCATAGCCGTGCATCATGTCGGCATATGTGAGGACATCAGGCCCGCCGATGTCGAACCCCCGGTTGACCGTTCCCGGCGCATCCGCCCACGCCACCAGGTAACGCAGCACGTCCCGCACCGCGATCGGCTGCGTCCGGCTGCGCACCCAGCGCGGCGTCGTCATCACCGGCAACCGCTCGGTCAGGTATCGCAGCATCTCGAACGAGGCCGACCCCGACCCGATGATCACCGCGGCCCGCAGCACCACCGCCGGGACCGCGCCGCGCAGGAAGATCTCCCCCACCTCGGCCCGCGACGACAGGTGCGGCGAGAGCCGCTCGTCCGCCGTCAACCCGCCCAGATAGACGATCCGGCGCACGCCCGCCTCGGCCGCCGCGGCCGCGAACGTGCGCGCCGCCAGGCGGTCCCGCTCGGCGAACCGGCCGCTCGTCCCCATCGCGTGGATCAGGTAGTACGCGACGTCCACCCCGTCCAGCGCCCGGCGCGTGCGCTCGGCGTCGGTGGCGTCGGCCTCGACGGCCTCGACCCGTTCGGCCCATGACAGATCGCGCAGGCGTCCGGCCGAGCGCACCATGCACCGCACGTCGTGACCGGCGGCCAGCAGCTCAGGCGCCAGCCGCCCGCCGATGTACCCCGTCGCCCCGGTCACCAGGCACAATGCCATGCCCACGCACCTTCCCCGTCCCTCGGGCCTCATGCCGGAGCGGGCCGGTCATCGTCACGTCCACCAGCACTGCCGCCGCGCGCGTGCGGGCGCGGCCGGCGGGGCATCTGTGAGGCATGGGGGAGGTGCACGGTCGCGGCAGGCCGCGGGGGGCCGTGAAGGGACCGTCGATGGACACGGTGATCGTCCTGCTCAACAGGGACCTGCGGGTGCACGACCACCCGGCCCTGGCGGCCGCCTGCGAGCGCGCCCGCGCCGTGCTCCCCCTGTTCGTGCTGGACGAGACCGTCCCCGCCGGCCGCCGCCGCGGCTTCCTGCTGGAGTGCCTGGCCGACCTGCGGGCGTCCTTGCGGGCACGCGGCGGGGACCTGGTCGTACGGCACGGCGACGTCGTGACCGAGACCATGAGGCTCGTCCGGGAATCCGGAGCCGAGGCGGTCTTCGCCAGTGCCGACGTCAGCCTGCTGGCCAGGCGCAGGCAGGACCGGCTGGCTCGTGAACGGATCGCGTACGAGCTCTTCCCGGGGGTCACGGTGGTGCCGCCCGGCACGCTCACCCCGTCCGGGGGCGGCGATCACTACCGGGTCTTCACGCCGTACTGGCGCGCCTGGAGCCGGCACCGGCGCCGCCCCCTGCTCGCGGCCCCCGACCACGTGCCGACGCCCCGCGACCTCAACGCCGGGCGGCTGCCGGGCCCGGCCAGGCCCGAACCCGTGCCCGGCGGCGAGACCGCCGCCCGCGACCGCGCCCGCCGGTGGATCCGCCACGCCCTGCCGGGGTACGCCGACGGCCACGACGACCTGGCCGGCGACCGCACCTCCCGGCTGAGCCCGTACCTGAGGTTCGGCTGCCTGTCGCCGCTGGAACTGGCCCACCTGGCCGCGGGCAGCGAGCCGTTCGTCCGCCAGCTGTGCTGGCGCGACTTCCACCACCAGGTCACCCACGCCTTCCCGCGGATCAACCGGGACGACTACCGCCCCCGCGGCCACCGCTGGCGCGACGACGAGGACGCGCTGCAGGCCTGGCGGGAGGGCATGACCGGGCTGCCCATCGTGGACGCCGGCATGCGCCAGCTCCTGGCCGAGGGCTGGATGCACAACCGGGCCCGCCTCATCGTCGCCTCCTACCTGGTCAAGGTCCTCGGGATCGACTGGCGGGCCGGCGCCCGGCACTTCTTCGAGCACCTCCTCGACGGCGACGTGGCCAACAACTCGGGCAACTGGCAGTGGATCGCCGGCACCGGCAACGACACGCGTCCCAACCGCGCCTTCAACCCGCTGCGCCAGGCCCAGCGGTACGACCCGGCGGGCGACTACGTGCGCCGCCACGTGCCCGAGCTCGCCGCCGTGCCCGCCGCCCACGTGCACCAGCCGTGGCTGCTGGGCACTCCACCGGCCGGATACCCACGTCCGATGCTCTGACCGGCGACGTCCGGGTCAGCCGTCAAGGGCGGCGGCGGTCGCGGCTCCGGGCGCCACCGGCACGATCTCGAACTCGACGAGGTCCGACCATTCGGCGACCCAGCGTTGCAGGAGTGCGATGTCGTCACATTCCATGAGCTGGAAGCAGCGGCTCAGGTCGGCCGTCACCCAGCTGGAGACGAACACCAGACCTTCGCCGGTCATCCGGCCCTTCTCCCGGAACCGCCGGTAGACGGCCTTGGCGTCCTGGCCGCGGAAGCGTTCGATCACCATGAACAACATCAGTCCTCCGCCGGCTCCCCGTCCGGGACGGGCCGGAAGCCGGAGCACAGGATACGCAGCCAGGCGATGCGCTCGCCGGCGACGCCGTAGTAGACCTGCTGTTCGACCAGATGACGGGTGGCGCCGGGTTCGAACCACTGGCCGAGGATGATCCGGTCCACGACCTCGCCGGGGTCGTCGGCGTCCCAGTGGGCCCCGGGGGTGAGCGCCTTGAAGTCGACCGGGTCGCCGAGCAGGGCGTGCAGCGTGTCGCGGTCCTTGGCGGGCAGCGCCCGCGCGAACGCCGCTCCGAGCGCGTCCCCGTTCACCGGCGTTCCTCCTCGGCCTGGAGGGTCACGGGGCGGCCGTGCTCCTTCCAGGCGTTGAGCCCTCCGTCGAGGTGGGCGACGTCGGCGTAGCCGAGTTCCCGCAGCGCCAGGGCGGCGAGCGCGGAACGGCCGCCTGACGCGCAGTACAGGATGGTCGATCAGGCTCACCGTGCCCGACTCCAGGGCCTCGGCCACCTCTGCGACCGACAGGTTGCGTATCCGTGCGCGAGCGTGCGCGATCATTTCGGTGACGGAGCTTGCCATGCGCGGGTCCTTTCAGGAGGCTTCCGCCATCACACCTCATGCTCGGAGCCGGCACATCCGTGCTCAGTACGGAGCTTTTCCGGGGGATGATTCGCGTCATGAAGGACGCCGCGCTGCCGGAGGCGTCACGGTCCGCCGGGGTCACCAGGCGGGAGGCGGAGGTCTTCTGGCTGGTCGGTGACCGGCTGGCGAACCGGGAGATCGCCGACCGGCTCAGGCTGTCGGAGCGGACCGTGGAGAGCCATGTGTCGTCCCTGCTGCGCAAGCTCGGCCACCCGGCAACGCCACCCGCCGAGCTGCTGGAAGCCGTCAAGGCCGCGGACGCAGGACCCGGGTGAGCCCCGGGCATCGCCGTCCGGCGGAGGCGGCGGCCCCGCCGACTCCGCGGGGCCCGGCGGCTCAAACCGCGTCGAGCAGCAGGCGCACGTCGGCGGCCTCCGGCAGCGAGAGCCGGTCGAAGACGTGCAGGGCCTCCTGCAGGCAGGCCCGCGACCGTCCCGGCTGGCCCTGCTCGCGCAGCGCCCTGCCGAGCACGGTCAGCGCCATCCCCCGCCCCCACTCGTCACCCACCTCCGTGAGGATCGCGAGCGCGTCCTCGGCGTAGTCGAGCGCCTGCTCGGCCGCGCTCCCGGCCAGGTGCGTCTCGGCTATCCGGAAGAGCACCGCCCCCTCCCACGTCCGCTGCTTGAGCCTGCGGTACTCGGTGAGCGCGAGCTCCAGCTTGACCAGGGCCTCGCTCGGGTGGCCTGCTTCGCGCAGCACGATTCCCAGCTGGTAGACCGCGCTCGGGTCCGGCCGGCCGCCGCCGAGGTCGAGGGAGATCTGCTCGGCCTCCCGCGCCGCGGCGATCGCCTCGCTCACCCGGCCGAGGTCGATCAGCGCCCGTGCCAGATTTCCCAGCCCGAGCGCCAGGTCGGCCTTGTCGTCCAGTGAGCGCCACACGTCGACGGCCTGGACGTACCAGTCGACGGCCTCGGTCAGCTGCCGCCTGCTCATCGCGCTCAGCGCGAGGAGGTTCAGCGACTCGGCGTAGGTGTCCAGGTCGCCCTGCTGGCGGCTGAGGTCCCGGCTTGCCAGGCCGTCCTCGGCGGCGGCGTCCAGACGGCTCCTGCTCACAAGGGTCAGCCCGCGCAGGCAGCGGGCCTGTGCCTCCAGGGCTCTGTCGGCCGACTCGACGGCTGCCGACACGACCAGGTCGCCGAGCCGTTCGTAACGCGCGGGGTCCGACTCGTACCCGAGCGCGTCCGCCGCCATGTCCAGCAGCTGTACGACCTGGGACACGGAGGTGCCGGTCGTCCGCGCGGCCTGCTCGACGCATCCGAGCAGCCCCTGCTCCTCCTGGTCGATCCACTCGACCGCGGCCGGCGCGCCGGCGAAGTACAGCCCGGCCAGACGGGTCCGCACCTTGGCGGGCCGGCGGTCGCCGGGATACAGCAGCCGGAACGCCGAGGCGACGGACGCCAGGTAGAAGTCGAGCAGCCGGCCGAGCGCCGACCGCCGTACTCCGTGATCCTCCGACCGGGAACGGGCATAGATCTTGAGCAGGTCGTGGAAGCGGTAGCGCCCGGGTGACGGCGACTCCAGCATGCTCATGTCCACCAGCCCCTCGCACACCGCCTCGGCCTCGTCCTCGGGCAGGTCGAGCAGCGCGGCCGCGGCCGGCAACGAGACCCCGGCGGCATCCGGCACGGCGAGCAGCCGGAAGGCCCGCGCGTGCGCGGCGTCGAGCTGCTCGTAGCCCAGCGAGAAGGTGGCCTCGATGGCCAGGTCGCCGGCCCGCAGCTCGGCCAGCCGGCGGCGTTCGTCCGCCAGCCGGTCGCGCATGGTGGCGACGCTCCAGTTGGGCCTGGCCGCCAGCCTGGCGGCGGCGATCCTGATCGCCAGGGGGAGGAAGCCGCAGGCCCCGACGAGGTCCAGGGCGGCGCCGCGCTCCACGGCCACGCGGTGCTCGCCCACGATCCTGGTGAACAACGCCAGCGCCTCGACGGGGCCGAGCACCTCCAGGTCCACCTGGCGGGCGCCGGTGAGCCCGGTCAGCCTGGCGCGGCTGGTGACGAGCACGCCGCAGCGTGGCGAGCCGGGCAGCAACGGCCGCACCTGGCCGACGTCGCACGCGTTGTCCAGGACCACGAGCATGCGCCGGTCGGCGAGCACGGACCGGTACAGCGCGGCGCGTTCCGCCACTTCCTCCGGCGGGTCGTCCTGCCCCAGCGCCCGTAGGAAGGAACCGAGGACCGCGGTGGGCTCGACCGGCGTGGCTCCGGCGCCACGCAGGTCGACGAAGAGCTGCCCGTCCGGATAGTCGCCGGCCAGCCGGTGGGCGACGTGCACGGCCAGGGTCGTCTTGCCCACTCCCCCCACGCCGGCGACGGCCGAGACCACCAGGGCCGAGGTGTCGCCGGCGCGCAGCGCGGCCGCGATCTCCTCGACCTCCCTCTCCCTGCCGGTGAAATCGGCGACGTCGGCGGGCAGTTGCCTGGGCGTGTGCCTGGGCGCCGCCGCCCGCGCCGCCGGCCGTGCCGTCCGGCCGAGTGCCGGGTCGGCGCTGATGATCTGCTGGTAGAGCTCGGCCAGCTCCCGGGACGGATCCACGCCCAGCTCGTCGGCGAGCAGCCGGCGCGTGTCGAGGTAGACGCCGATCGCCTCCGCCTGGCGGCCCGACCGGTAGAGCGCCAGCATCAGCAGCGCCCGCAGCCGCTCCCTGGTCGGGTGGCTCGCGCACAGCGCGGTCAGCTCGGAGATGACCTCCGCGTGGCGGCCGTTCCCGAGGTCCTGGTCGAGCCGGCGTTCGAGGATGGTGAGCTGCCGCTCGGCCAGCCGGACCCGCTGGGCCTGGGCGTAGAAGCCCTCAAGCCCGGCGAGCGGCTCGCCCTGCCAGAGCGCGAGCGCCTCGGCGTACCGCATCTCGCCGTGGAGCCGCTCCACCTCCGCGACGTCACGCAGGCCGCCGTGCAGTGCGTAGCCGTCCCCGATGGAGAACACGACGCCGTCACCGAGCACGCGGCGGAGCCGTGAGACGTAGGTGCGCAGCGTGCTGAGCGCGGTGCGCGGCTGTTCCCTGCCCCAGACGGCGTCCACGAGCTGATCGTTGCCGACCGCCCGGCCTCCGGCCAGCAGGAGCATGGCCAGGACCAGGCGCTGCTGCGGCGAGCCCAGATCCAGCTCCTGGTCGCCGCGCCAGGCGCGCACCGGGCCCAGCAGGGAGAATCTCAGGTCCTGCCCCATGTCGTCCGCTCCTCCGTCGGTTTCTGTCAGTCCTCTGTCAGTCCTCGGAGAGGACGATCACTCTGTCGCCCGGCCGGAACGCCAGCGGGGCTGATTTGTCGGGGTTGAGGGTGACTCCGTGCTGACGCGCCTGACCGGCGGAGGCCGTCAGGCGGTAGCCGATCGCGGTCTCGCCGCGCCGCCTGGCCGCCTCGATCACGGTGGCGAACGTGGCGGTGGCGCCCGGGACGATGTAGTCGCTCGCCGGCTTGAGGTAGATCTCCGAGCCCTCGTGGGAGAAGAGCTGGTCGAAGACCTGGCCCAGGTGCCGGTTCTCGGCGAGCTGGGTGAGCAGCAGGCTGACCAGCTTGCCGCCGACCACGAAATCGTCGGCCTCGGCGATCTCGGCGAGCTTCCTGTTGCGCTCGTCGTTCATCTCGCTGACGATCGCCACGCCGGTCCGCATGTCCCGCAGGTGCAGCAGGGTCACCAGGGTCCTGGCGTCGGCCTTCTGAGCGTCGTAGGCGCCGTCGGAGAGCACGATCGCGTGGTCGTAGCCGCCGATGCCGAGCGACTCCAGCGCGGTGCGGCTGGTGACGTCGACCTCCTTGGCGGAGACGAGCACACCGGGTGGCAGGGGCTGGTCGGCCAGGTCGGGCCCGGCGAGATGGATCTCCGAACCGGTCAGCAGGTACGGCGCCAGGTCGCGCAGGATCCTGGAGCGCCGATGGTTCGAACCCATGATCAGCGTCCTGGTCGGCTCCCGTCGCGGGGCGCCGGGGCGGGCGATGGCCTCCTGGCGCACCACGGCCGGCGCCGCCGCCAGACGGATGGCCGAGTCGTCGGGGGCGATGAGGATGAGCTGGTCGCTGTGCCGGATCACGCTCTGGCTCGGCGGGTTGAGCACCACGGAGCCGTCGCCGTGGCGCAGGCCGATCGGCACCGCGCTGGCGTAGGCGAACAGCGCCTCGCCGTACATCCTGCCGACGAGGGCGGGCTCGGCCCGGATGTAGATCTCCTCGCCGTCGAAGTCCAGCAGGTCGCTGTAGACGGTGGACAGTCCGGGCTGGCGGCAGGACTGCGCGACCAGACGGGCGCCGAGGTCCTGCGAGTCGACGATCTCGACGTGCGCCCCGCCCGCGAGCCGGGCGGCGGGCAGGTTGCCGCTCTCGGTCACGGCGGCCACGATCGGCGGCCGGGTGCCGGCCCAGGGGCGGTTGCCCAGCGCGAGCAGGATCTTGATCAGCTCGGCGTCGTCGGTGGGCAGCACCAGGATCGAGTGAGCCGTGTCCGGGCTCACCAGGTCCAGGGCCGTCGGCTCCGCCGGATCGCCGCTGCGCGCCACGATCCGGGTGCGCCCCACGTCACCGAGCCGGTCGCGCAGCTCTTCCTCCATCTCGACCTTGTCCCGGTCCGCCAGGACGGCCACGACGGGGCGCTTCTCGCTCTCCTTGGCCTTGGCCAGCTCGGAGACGATCGCGAAGACCTCCTCCGACCAGCCGAGGACGACGCTGTGCCCGCTCTCCACCACGCGGGACCGGCCCTTGCGCAGATTCTCCAGCTTCGCGTCCAGGCCCGCGGTGAGCACGCCGACCAGGGCGCTGACGATGAAGATCCCGCCGATGGTGACGAAGAGCATCATGAAGACGAAGAACGGGCTGCCCTCGTCGCCGCCCATGGTGCCCGGGTCGAGAGTGCGGAGCAGGCTCATCCAGGCGACGTTCCACCAGGGCCCGTTCTCGCCCGCGATGGGCGCGGCGATCACGGTGACGACGCCGACGAGCACCGCCGACGCCACGGCCAGCCAGCCGATCAGGGCGGGCGTGCCCTTGGACATCGTGTTGTCGAACCAGTAACGCAGTCGCTCACGGGACACGGCTATTGCTCCCCGGTTGCGGGGTCCTGCGCCTCCAGGGCGTAGCCGCAGGCCTTGACCTCGCCGGTCTCGGGGTCGGCGAAGTCCGGGTCGAACTCGATCTTGCCCAGCGTGGTGCCCTCGATCGAGCGGCGGAAGGTCTCCTGCCTGCCGCAGTCGTAGAGCACGTAGGCGCCCTCCTTCTCGCCCAGGAGCAGGAACCTCTCGTCCGGGCTGTCCTTGTGCAGCGGCTTGCCGTCGCCGTCGCCCACGGTGGCCCACTGGTTCTGGAAGCCGACGGTCTGCAGCAGGGCGTTGCCGTTGCCGTTGGCGGCGATGTCGACGGCGCCGTGGACCATCTGGGCGACCAGGATCAGCCCCAGCCCGATGCCGAACAGCGCGCCGGTGAGCACCTTCATGCCGGCCCGTCCCGTGTCGCGGGTCCGCATCAGGCGGAACGGCACCAGCAGGCCGAAGACCGCGACGAGGACGACGGCCACCAGGAGCCGGCCGCCGGACAGGTCCCACAGCGTGCCGAAGTAGGCCCAGTAGGCGACGACGGAGACGAGAGCGCCCACCGTGGCCGCGATCCAGGGCTGTTCCCGGAGCCGGCGCGTCAGCCGGCCGACGGATCCGCGGGTGACCAGGTTGAGCAGCCAGCCCAGCGCCACGAGCAACCCCACTCCGGGCAGGGCCACCAGGAAGAGCTCGATCAGCGTGCCGATGAGCCGGCCGAAGATCGTCGCCTGGTCGAGGCCGGCCTGCTCGGGGGTGATGCCGAACACCACGTAGACCTGGGCCAGGCCCAGGTACAGCATGGCGTACATGCCCACGGCGACCGGCACGGCGACCGATCCGATCTTCTCGAAGACGTCGAGCACGCCGCCCTTGGCCGTCGCCGGCTCGGGTACGGGGGCCGTGGGAGGTGCCGGGAGCGGAGGAGCCAGGGTCTGTTCTGGCGGAAAAGGCTGATAAGTCATGGGAGGAGAGACTGGGTTGTGCGCCTCTACACCTGGTTGACGGGAGATAAACGTTTTCGTCCATCGGGCGTCCACGCGGGCGGCCGTACCCGGGCATGAGAACGGCCGGCGGCAGATTCGATCTGCCGCCGGCCGTGTCCGGATGTGCCGACGTGCCGGGCTCAGCCGGCCCGGCAGGCGGAGTTCAGCGCCGTCGTCTTCGCGTCCGTGCCTTTCTGCGCGGCGTCGATGCCCGCTTCGTCACCTGCGTCGATGGCGGCGTTCGCGGCGTCGAGCGAGGCGGCCATGTCGTTCATGGCCGACCTGACCGCGCCGTCCGCCTTGCCGGCCTGCTCGGTCAGCACCGCCTTGTACGCGGCGTTGACCCCCTTGACCGCCTCCGCACCCTGCGCGGAGCCGAGTTCCTTCTCCCAGGTGGCACTGGCCGCCGCCGCCGCGTTGCACGCGTCGGCGGAGGTGGAGCCGCAACCGGTCAGGAAGGGCACGGCGGTCATCAGGGCGATGGTCATCACGATCTTCATGGCGCCAGATCCTGCGAGACCCACCTTGACGGCTGATGAACGGTCCGTCCACGCCGGGCTGCGCCCAGGCGGAGGAGGCGACGGCGGCGCCCGGCGCCCGTCAGGCGGCGCAGGCGGAGTTGAGCTTCGACACGGCGTCGCCGGCCTGGGCGGTGTACTCATCCGCCTCCTCCGGCTCGCCGATCGCCGCCAGCTCCTCGTACAGGGAGACGGCCGCCTCCTGGGCCTCCTTGACCTTCTCGTCGACGTTCAGCCCCTTGAGCTTCCGCGCGCTCTGGCTGTAGAGCTGCTTCATGGCCTCAAGGTCCCCGGCCTTGCTCTGCAACTCGGTCAGCGTGGTCGTCATGACGGCTCGCAGCTCCTTGCACCCTCTGGTGCCGGCCACGGCGGCGCTCTCGCCTCCGGAGCCGCAGGCCGCCGCCCCCAGGGTCAGGAAGGCAAGGGCTGAGACGCTCAGTGCGAGTCTGTGGCAGGACATGACTTTCCTCCGTACTGTCGCTATGGGTCACGACAACCTTCGCCACGGCCATGGACAGCCGGTCATCAACCGGTGAACCCCTCCCGTCAGGCGATCCCGAGACGGCGGCGGACGGCTCGCCCCTCGGCCATGTCGTAGGGGCCGAGGATCGCGTCGGCCTCCTGCCAGCAGCGCCGGGCCTGTTCCGGTTCCCCGAGGTCGGTCCACGCCTGTCCGAGACGGCTCAGGATCCTGCCGGCGAGCAAGGGGTCGTTCATCGACCGGTAGAGCGGCAGCGCCTCCTCGCCGACCTGCACCGCCTCCTGCGGGCGTCCCAGGGCGCGGTAGGCGTCCATGAGGCGGTGGGACGCCCACGCCGCCCTGAGCGGCAGGCCGCCCTCGCGGTAGGCGCGAGCGCTTTCCAGCAGGCTGTCGATGGCCTCCTCCAGGTCGCCCGAGTGGAACGCCGCCGCCGCGGCGCCCAGGTGGTTGACCCCGATCCCCTGGGTGTCGCCGATCTCGTGCGCCAGGCGCAGCCCCTTGCGCACGTGGGCCCTGGCCTCTGTGACGAAGCCGGCGTCGCCCAGCGCCATGGCCAGCAGGCCGTGGGCGCTGGCCGCCAGCTGGGGGCTGTGCTGCGCCTCCGCGACGGCCAGTGCCGCCGACAGCAGGCTGATCGCCTCGTCCACGCCGCGCACCCGCAGCGCGCCCAGTCCCAGCGCGTGCAGGACGGCGCCGAGGATGAGGCGGTCGTCGATCTCGGTGAGCCCCGTCACCTCGGCCAGCAGCGGCACCTCTTCCGACAGGACGCGGGTTCCCGACCGTCCCGCCTGCTCGACCGCCGCGCTGACGTTGGCCTGCTCGGCGCGTACCCAGGCGCGGGCGGCGGGCGCGTCGGCGAAGGCGAGCTCGGGGCCCTGGTGCCCGGCCTGGTGGACGAACCCGGGGAGCGAGACCCGGCAGACTCCTCTGATTCCGGCGAGGTAGTGGTCGAGCAGCCGGTCGAGCGCGGCCGCCCGTTCGCCCGCCGGGTCCGCCCGCTCGGCGAGCCCTCTGGCGTACAGGCGGACGAGATCGTGGTACCGGTAGCGGGCGGGCCCCCGCGACTCCAGCAGGCTCAGGTCGACGAGCGACTCGCAGAGGTTCTCGGCCTCCGCCGGGCCCACGTCCAGGACGGCCGCCGCGGCGGCGACGGACAGGTCGGGCCCGTCCATCAGCGCCAGCAGCCGGAACGCACGGGCGTGCTCGGCGTCGAGCGGCTCGTAGCCGAGCGCGAAGCACGACTCCACCGCATCGTGGCCGATCTTGAGCTCGGCGAGCCTGCGCCGCTCGTCGGCCAGCCGCCTCGCCAGCATCTCCACGCTCATGCCCGGCCGCGCGGCCAGTCGCGCCGCCACGATCCGCACGGCCAGCGGCAGCAGCCCGCAGGACTCGGCCAGCTCGATCGCCGCCGCGGGCTGGGCGGCGACCCGTTCCGCCCCCGCGACGCGGGCCAGCAGCTCCAGCGCCTCTTCCTCGCGGAACAGGCCGAGCCCCTCCTGGTGCGCACCCGGCAGGTCGCCCAGCCAGGACCTGCTGGTCACCAGCACCGCGCAGGTGGCGGCGCCGGGCATCAGGGGCGCGACCTGCGCGGCGTCCGCGGCGTCGTCGAGCAGGATCAGCACCCGCCGTCCCGACAGCACCGAGCGCAGCCGCGCGGTCCGCTCGTGGACCCCGGAGGGGATCTCCCGGGCGCTGAGCCCGAGCGCCCGCAGGAAGTCGGCGAGCACGTCCTCGGCCCGCAGGGGTGCGGCTCCCGTGCCGCGCAGGCTCGCGTGGAGCTGGCCGTCCGGGTACGCGGCCCGTACGGCGTGCGCCACGTGCAGCGCCAGCGTGGTCTTGCCGATCCCGCCCGCCCCCGAGAGGGCCACCACGGTCAGCGCGTTGCCGGGGCTGGTGAGCCGATCCGCCAGCTGAGCGATCAGCTGCTTCCTGCCGGTGAAGTCAGGAATGTCAGCCGGTAACTGTGCTGGCCGCAACACTGAGAAACCCACCCCAAACCTGATCCACAACGAGTCATCGAAGAGAGCAAATGACTATCATTCGTACAAATATTCCGAAGGCGCGGTATGGAACGATCTCACAGGTTGTACTTTTCGGTGCTGGGTCCGGTGCGGGCCTGGGAAGGCGACAAAGAGCTCAACCTCGGCTCGCCGCAGCAGCGCGCGGTGCTCGGCGCCCTCCTCCTCCACGAGGGCAGGGCGATCACCTGCGACGCGCTCATCGCCGCGATCTGGGGACAGGAGCCGCCGTTGCGCGCCCTCAGCACCCTGCGCACCTACGCCTACCGCCTGCGCAAGGTGCTGGAAGCCGACAGGTCGCGGCCGGGCGTGGTCGTCTCCGCCGGCACCGGCTACGCCCTGTCCGTCCCCCGGGACGCGCTGGACGTCGCCGTCTTCGAGGACAGGTACGCCGAGGCCGAGAAGGCCCGCGCGGAAGGCGACCTCACCCGTGCGCGCACGCTGATGTCAGCGGCCCTCGGGCTGTGGCAGGGCGACGCCATGGACGGCACGGTCGGGCCGTACGCCGAGGCTCAGCGCGACCGGCTCGGCGCTCGCCGCCTGAGCGCCCTGCAGGTCAAGCTCGAACTCGACATCGAGCTCGGACGGGCCACGGAGGCCGCGGCGGAGCTGGCCGTGCTGTCGGCCGCGCACCCGCTGCGGGAGTCGCTGAGCGCTCTGCTGATGCTGGCCCTGTTCCGCTGCGGCCGGCAGGCGGAGGCGCTGGAGGTCTTCGACCGCACCAGGCGTCTGCTCGCCGAGGAACTCGGCATCGACCCCGGAGGCGAGCTCAGGGAGCTGCACCAGCGCATCCTGACGTCGGACCCTGAGCTGCTGCCCGCCCGGGTCGACCCCAGACCCGGCCCGAGGCCCGCACCGGCCCGCCACGAGGACGAGGCACTCCCCCGGGTGGCCCAACTGCCGGCCGACCTGTCCGACTTCACCGGCAGGGACGACGAGGTCGCCCTGCTCGGCGAGGTGCTGAAGTCCGGCTCCGGGCAGGCGACCACCGTGGTGAGCCTTTCCGGCAAGGGCGGCGCGGGCAAGACGGCCCTGGCGATCCACGTCGCCCACCTGCTCAGCGACGCCTTCCCCGACGGCCAGCTCTACATCGACCTGTGCGGGGCCGGCGGCCGGCCCGTCGAGCCCGCCGCGGCGCTGCGCGCGTTCCTGTGCGCGCTCGGCCATCCTGACCTGGACGTCCCCGAGGACCCGGCACAGCGGGCGGCGCTGTTCCGCAGCTTCATGGTCAACCGCAGGATGCTCGTCGTCCTGGACGACGCGGTGGACGACGCGCAGGTCAGGCCCCTGCTGCCGGGGACGGGAGGCTGCGCCGTGCTGGTGACGAGCAGGGCCAAGCCCGCGGGGCTGCCGACCACCGGCCGAGTCGACCTCGACGTGCTCGAACCCCGCGACGCGGTGCGGCTGTTCACCAGGATCGTGGGGGAAGACCGAGTCGCCGCCGAGCCGGCGGCGGCGCAGGACGCGGTCGCTCTGTGCGGGTTCCTGCCGCTCGCGGTGCGCATCGCGGCCTCCCGGCTGGTCTCCAGGCCGCTGTGGACGATCTCCTCCCTGGTCAGGAGGCTGGCCGACGAGCGCACCCGTCTCTCGGAGCTGCGGCTCGGCACCATGACCGTCGAGGCGACCTTCCGGCTCGGCTACGAGCGGCTCGGCGCGACGCAGGCACGGGCCTTCAGGCTGCTCACCGATCTCCCCACCACCTCGTTCTCGCTGCCTGTCGCGGCGGCCGTGCTCGGCCTTGAGACGCTCGACGCTGAGGAGATCGTCGAGGGCCTCGTCGACCTGGGCATGCTCGACTCGCCCAGCCCGGGTCACTATCGCTTCCACACGCTGCTGTGGCTCTACGGCCGGACCCTCGCCGAACCGTCGGACAACCTCGTCGTGCCGATGGTCATGACCTGAGACGATGGCCCGCCGTCGTCGACAGCCGATCGACGGCACATTGACGGAACCGCCGGTGGCGCACGCGGACGCGGAGACCATCCGTCCATCGGACACCAAGATCGTGACTGCAGGATCCGAGGGTCAACTCAGACCTGGAGACATGATGAAGTGGAATCAACTCACGATGGGCGCCGGCGTGCTGCTCCTCACCACCATGCTGTCCGCCTGCGGCAGCGCGGAGCAGCCGGTGGCGGCCGCGGAGGAAGCCCCCAAGGCGACCCAGGCCGCCGGGGGGAAGTTCGTCGCCGAGTACGGCGAGGCCGACACCGACCTCGCCGCCGAAGGGCTTCAGCTGCTGAAGCCGGGCAAGGTGCTCGAAGGCTTCGCCGCCAGCCTCAACGGCATGCTCATCCTGCCGTACGACGTCACACTGGCCGGTGAGCAGTGCGGCGAGGTGAACGCCTACTACAGCCCCGACGAGAAGAAGATCACCATGTGCTACGAGCTCGTGGCCGACGGCTTCACCCGCTATCGCGACAAGGCCGAGTCGGAGGAGGAGAACGACCAGCACGGCCAGGCCAACCTCGTCGACACGCTGTACCACGAACTCGGCCACGCCGTGATCGACCTCTACGACCTGCCCGCCCTCGGCAAGGAGGACGACGCGGCCGACCAGTTGTCCGCGCTCATGATGTCGCAGAACGACGACGACTCCGCGAGCGTCCAGACGATCAACTACTACTTCTCGTCGGCCGGAGACCAGGACCGGGCCGCGCTCCCGTTCTACGACGAGCACTCGATGGACGAGCAGCGGGCCTTCAACTACATGTGCTGGATCTACGGCTCCGACCCCAAGGCCTACGCCGACTGGGTCGGGGAGGACGGCCTGCCGGAAGGGCGCGCCGCGAAGTGCCCGGCCGAGTACGAGAAGCTCGCCGGCTCCTGGACGAAGCTGCTGGAGCCGCACATCAAGGGCTGAGGGCGAACTGCGGGACACCGGCCCGCACGCCTTCGAGCACGGCCCGCCGCACGACAGGCTGGGTGAACCGCAGCGGCGACCCGGCGCCCAGGATCCCCATGCCGACCAGCGCCGACAGGGCCGCGGCCGCCTGGCTGTCCGGCAGGCCGGCCAGGTCGGCCACAGCGTGAAACTCCGCGTCGTGGTCGAGTGCCGCGACCGCCTCGGCCAGCGCGGCCGCCCCGGGCCCGGCGTGGCGGAGCTGACCGGCCACCCACCGCTCGATGGAGGTGGACCGCTCCCCCGCCCCCTGCGCCCGCACGTGCTCGGTGAGCAGGAACGTGTTGCCGCCGGTCTCACGCAGGCACGAGGAGATGAACGCGGGCTCCGGTTCCGCGCCCAACAGCTCGCCGGCGAGGGCCGCCGCCGCCTCGCGGGGCAGACCGCCCAGGCGCACGAGGCCGAAGATCGAGCAGAGCGACTCCAGCAGCTGACCGTCGCCGGCCGGGACGCCGGTCGCCCTGCTCGCGGCGACCAGGAGGGGCACCCGCTCGATGCGCCTGGCCAGGTAGGCCAGCCAGCGCAACGAGCCGGGGTCGCACCACTGCAGGTCATCGATGAGGATCAGCAGCGGCACCCGCTCCGCCAGCCGCACGGCCAGCCGGTAGAGCGCGTGCAACGCGTCCGGGCCACCCGACGACGGCCGGTTGTGCCAGACGATGTCGGCCGCGGGCTCGACCGTCCCGCTGAGCAGTTGCCGCCGCTCCTGCGCCGGCAGGGCGTACAGGATGGGCTCGAAGATCTGCCGGGCCACGCCGTAGTCGTACTCGCTCTCCAACGGATGCGCCTGCGCCTGCGCCACCTGGAATCCGCGCATGTCGGCCAGGGCCTCCACCCCTCTCAGGAGCTGGGTCTTGCCGGCGCCCGGCACGCCGTCGAACAGCAGGCTGCCGCCGGTGCCGGACTCGGCGGCGGCCATGGCCGCACCGGCGGCCGCGAGCTGGTCGTCCCTGCCGAGGCAGCGCAGGCGGGTGACCGGCTTCCTGGTCGCCACCGGCGCCGGCGGCAGGTCGAGCTCGGAGGTCTGCGCGAGGATGTCGGCCTCAAGTCTGCGCAGCTCGGGCCCCGGATCGACGCCGAGCTCATCGGCCAGGTAGCGGCGTGCCTCGGCCAGTACGGCAAGGGCGTCGCCCTGCCTGGACGAGCGGTAGAGGCCCAGAGCGAGCAGCCGCCAGCCCTCCTCGCGGGTGGGCTGGGCGCGCGCGTGCGCCTCCAGCGCCGGCACGGCCTCGGCGTGCCGGCCCAGGGCGAGCAGGATGTCGAGTCTGCGTTCCGTCGCCCCGAGCTGGAGTTCCTGCAGCCTGGTCGCCTCTCCCCGCGCCCACAGGGTGTGCGCGAACTCGGCGTAGGCCGGGCCCCGCCACAGGGCGAGTGCCTCGTCGACCAGGTCGAGTGCGGTACGTGGCTCGGCGGCCGCTCTGGCCTGCTGCAGCAGCCGCTCGAACCTGGCCGAGTCGAGTGCCGGCTCCTCCACCCGCAGGACGTAGCCGCGCGGCTCGGTGATCAGCACGGACGGCTTGCCGGGTTCCCGCGCGGGCGGCTCGACCACGCGACGCAGCCGGCAGACGAACGTCCGCAACGAGGACAGCGCCTGCGGTGGCGGGTTCCCCTCCCACAGGTCGTCCAGCAACTGGTCGACGGGGATGACCCTCCCGGGCGACAGCAGCAGCCGGGCGAGCACCGCCCTGTTGCGTGGCGTGCCCACCTCCAGACGTTCGTTCCCCCGCCACACCTCGACAGTTCCGAGCACGCCGAAACGCATCGACCGCATCGTTGACCCCCCAACGGTTCCGATCTGAACGCAGGCAATGGTGAGGGGGGCCGGTAGACGTTTCATGGACGAAGAATCGACGACCCGTTGATCGCCGTCCCGTGCCTCAGGTTGCTGTCGTGGCACCTTCCTGCCGTCTGTTTTCCGTGGCGAATTCCCAAAATGCCGGGCAGAGTGGCTCCCGTTCCCCGGAATCACCGAAAGGAGGAACCATGGACCATTCCATGGGCACGGCTCCGGAACTGACCATCGAGGACCTGAGCCAGGACGTCGACACGGCGCCGTCGTCACTCAGCTCCGTTTTCTGCGTGGGCTGCGACTGATTATCGAAAGGGCGGACATGGAAGACATCAGCATCGCCGCGACGGACATCACCATCGAGGAACTCTCGGACGCCGAAGGAATCGCACGGGGCTGCACCAGCACCGTCCTGTGCTTCACCCTTCCGCCGACGTAAACACCTGCCGATCTGAACGACAGCCGATTCGGCCCCCCACGCGGGGGGCCGAATCACTTTTCACCCGAAGGAGCGGAATTGCCGGTCGCCATTGGATTCACCAGGTTCGCCGCGGCGCATGTGGTGCCGGAGCACGGCGTGTTTCTCATGTCCGAACACCGTCAGCTCCTCCTGCGCGGCGCGCTGATCGAGAAGATGGCGCCCCTGCTGGACGGATCCCGCACCCGCGCCGAGGTCGTCGGCGAGCTGGCCGCGGCGTACGGGGCGGAGGCCGTGGAGCGGGCGCTCGGGCAGCTGACCGAGGCAGGGCACGTCGTCGAGATGGATCCGGGCACCGATCGGCGGGCGGCGGGGTACTGGGAGCGTGCCGGGCTGAACGGCGACACGGCCTGCGAGGCGGTGCGCGCCGGCAGCGTGCGGCTGCTGGCGCTGGGCGGCACCCGGCGCGAGTGGTTCACCGTCGCCGCCGACGAGGCGGGTCTGCGCCTGGGCGGCGCCGAGGCCGGCCTCACCGTCGTCCTGACCGACCACTACCTGCACTCCGAGCTGGCCGGCATCAACCGGGCCTGCCTGCGCGAGGGCCGCCCGTGGCTGCTGGCCAAGCCGACGGGCACGACGATCTGGATCGGCCCGCTGTTCCGGCCCGGACGGTCCGCGTGCTGGGCCTGCCTGGAGCACCGCCTGCGCGGCCACCACCCGGTCGCCTCCTTCGTACGGCGGGCCGGCGGCCTGCCCGAGTTGCCGCTGGCGGCCACGGACGTCCCCGCCGGCGTGGCCGTGGCGGTCCGGCTGGCCGCGCTGGAGGCGCAGAAGTGGCTGGCCGGCGCGCATACGGAGGAAGACGCCGTGATCACGCTCGACACCCTCACGCTGACGCCGGAGCGGCACGCGGTGCAGGCGAGACCGCAGTGCCCCGAATGCGGCACCGCCGACACCAGCCCCGAGCGCGTCCCCGGCGCCGTGCGATTCACCGACCGCGTCAAGGCGGCCACGTCGGACGGAGGGCACCGGGCCCGGGATCCCGAGCGGTTCCTCGCCGACCACCAGCATCTGGTCAGCCCGGTCACCGGCCTCGTCCCCCGCCTGGTGAAACAGGAGACCGACACGGACCTGCTGCACACCTACACCGCCGGGCACAACTTCGCCGCCCGCGCGCGCGACCTGGACGGGCTGCGGTCCGGCCTGCGCATGAGCAGCGGCGGCAAGGGCCGCAGCGACGTGCAGGCCAAGGCCGGCGCGCTGGCCGAGGCCATCGAGCGCTACTCGGGGGTCTTCCAGGGGGACGAGCCCCGCGTCACCGGCTCGTTGCGCTCGCTCGGGGACCGGGCCGTCCACCCCAATGCCGTCTCCCGCTACAGCGACCGGCAGATCAGCGAACGCGATTCCTGGAACGCCGGGGACTGCCCGTTCCACTGGGTGCCCGAGGCGTTCGACGAGGACGCCGAGCTGGAATGGAGCCCGGTGTGGTCGCTGACCGAACAGCGCCACAAATACCTGCCGACCGGCTCCCTCTACTACCAATACCCCGGCGGCGGCATGGTGAAGGCCGACTCCAACGGCGCCGCCGCGGGATCCAGCACGGAGGACGCCGCGCTGCAGGGATTCCTGGAACTCGTCGAGCGCGACAGCGTCGCCATCTGGTGGTACAACCGGATTTCCCGTCCGGGCGTGGAGCTGGCCGGATTCGGTGACGACTATTTCCTCCGATGGCAGCACGAGTACCACCGGATGAATCGCGAGACGTGGATTCTCGACCTCACCACCGATCTCGGCGTCCCGGTCGCCGCGGCCGTTTCCCGGCGATACGACAAACCGGCGGAGGACATTCTCGTCGCGTTCGGCGCGCATTTCGACATGCGCATCGCCGTTTCGCGGGCCATGACCGAGATGAACCAGTTCCTGCCCGCGGTGCTGCCCATGCGGGCCGACGGGACGGGTTCCTACGCCTACGACGATCCGTACCAGGTGCGGTGGTGGCGTACGGCGACCGTCGCGAACCAGCCCTACCTGCTGCCCCACGCGAGCCTGCCCGCCCGGACGGCCGCCGACCACCCCTGCGTCTTCCGGCCCAACCTCCGTGACGACCTGCTGGAGGCGCAGCGGATCGTGGAGGGCAAGGGGATGGAGATGCTGGTGCTCGATCAGACCCGGCCGGACACCGGGCTGCCCGTGGTGAAGGTCATCGTGCCCGGTATGCGGCATTTCTGGCCCCGCTATGCGCCCGGACGCCTCTACGACGTGCCCGTGGAGCTGGGCTGGCTGCCGGAGCCGCGCACCGAGGACCAGCTCAACCCCATCGGCGTCTTCGTCTGAGGAGTGGTGAGATGAACCCGGAGCTGTCGCCGCGCCTGGCCTTCAGGGAGGGCGTGCAGGTGCTGCCGGAAGGCTCGGTCACGCACGTACGGCACGCCATGGCGGCCTTCCGCCTCCGGGGGGTGCCGCCTGCGCTGCGGGCCGCGCTCCACCGCCTCGCGGGCGGGCGCGTCGCCTGCGACCCAGAGCTCGACCGGCTGTGCGCCCGGCTGTCCCCGCTGGTCACCAGCTTCCTCGTCGACGCCGAGGACCGTCCCGTGCTGAGCGTCGAGCGGCTGACGCGCACCGCCACGTTCGCGCCGGCGCCCCTCGCCGCCGGGACGCGGGTCCGGCTCTCCCGGTTCACGATGTCCCGCCGGCACCAGGGAGACCTCGTCCTGGAGTCGCCGCTGTCGATGGTCCGCCTGCGCTGGCACTCGGACGAGGGCTGGCGATTCATGGCGGGCCTGTCGGCCGGCCGGGCGGCGTCCGGGCTCACCGACGCCTACCTGCACGCCGCCGGGCTGCTGGAGCTCGACACCGGCAGCGGATTCCACGAGCCGGACGTCCTGCGCCAGTGGGAGTTCCACGATCTGCTCTTCCACTCGCGCAGCAGGCTGGGACGGCACGGCGAGCCGTTCGGCGCCACGTACCCGTTCAGGGGAGAGATCCCGCCGCGGCCCGCCGTGAGACGGCCGCCCGCGGGGCCGGTCGTCGGCCTTCCCGCACCCGACCTGGACGCGGCCTGCGAGCGCGACCCGGCCTTCACCGACGTGCTGGAGCAGCGGCGCTCGATCCGCGAGTACGGACAGCGGCCGCTGCGGGCGGACCAGGTGGCGGAGTTCCTGTACCGGGTGGCGCGGGTGCGTTCGCTCACAGACGCCGAGGGGCTGCCCTACCAGGCCAGCTCGCGGCCCTATCCGTCCGGCGGCGCCTGCTACGACCTGGAGCTCTACCCGCTCGTCGAGAGGTGCGACGGCCTGGCCTCCGGGATCTACCACTACGACCCGCTGGGTCACCGGCTGACCGGCGTCGAGGCCCGCTCCGCCGACCTGGCGAGGATACTGGGTGACGCCCGCGCGGCCGCCGGGCTGGACTGCTCCCCCGACGTCATGTTCGTGATCACCTCGCGCTTCCAGCGTCTGTCCTGGAAGTACCGGGGCCTGGCGTACGCGGCCACGCTCAAGAACGTCGGCGTGCTCTACCAGACGATGTACCTGGTGGCGACCGCCATGGGGCTGGCGCCGTGCGCGCTCGGGTCGGGCGACTCCGAGCTGTCGGCCCGGGTGCTCGGCCTCGACCGGCTCGAGGAGTCGGCCGTGGGCGAGTTCATGCTGGGCAGCCGTCCCTCATGACGCCCGTCGTGGCCCTGGTGCTGATGAGGGTGGCCGGACTGCCGGTGCGGGATCTCGACGTGCTGGTCGCCCCCGAGCTCGGCGGCCTGCTGGAGCGGGCCGCCGAGCAGCGCGACCGCTCGGCGGAGCTCGGCCGCCGGGTCGCCGGCGCCCTGCACGACGTCGTCCCCCGCCTGGCGGACGAGGCCCGGCGGGAGGCGCTCAGGCTGCGGCGGGACGCCCACAACGGCCGCTGCACCGACCGCACGCGCGCCGCCGCCGGCGCCGTGGAACAGTACCTCGACCGTGAGCTCCGCGATCTCGTCGGCTCCTGGCTCCGCTCGGTCACCGCGCTGCGGGCGAGCCTGGCCGAGACCGACCGGGCGGCGGCCGCGCACGTCGCGGCGGCCGGCCGCCAGGTGTTCGGCCTGCTGACCCGGCCCGGCATCATGGGCACGCTCGCGCTGGCGAGCCCCGCCTTCACGCGCGTCCTGCTCGGCCCCGGATCCGCCCGGCCGTCCCCGCCGGACAGCAGGACGTGCAGGACCGCCGTGTCGTACGCCACCAGGGCGGCGCTGAAGCCGAGCCCGTTCGGGTCGCTGGGCCGCACCGTCCCCTCGACCGCGACGGTGAGCTCTCCCCTTCATCTGGCGGTCGCCCTCGTCCGGGCCTGCGCGCAGCACCCGGGCCTGTCGTCGCGGTTCCCCTCCCGGGTCAACCCGAGCCTGCGCGACGTCGCGGGAAGGTGGTACGCGATGCTGCCCTGCTACGACGTGCCCGCCGGGCTCCTGCCGCATCGCTGGGACGAGCTGACCGACGCCTCCCTCTACGTGCCCGGCCACCTCGTTCCTGACCACCCGGACAGCGCCCGCCCCCTCGACAACTGGCCCCGAGCCGGGACGGAACTGGCCGGCAGGTGGGTGGAGATGGGGCTGCTGCTCCCCGATGTCCCGTGGCGATCCGGTGAACGCGACTGGCTGGCCCGGCTCGCCGACCGCGTACCCGCGGGACCCGTGTCCGGCGCCCTCGCCGAGTTGAAACGGGCCGAACAGCGGATGCCGGCCGCCGACGCCGCCGAGCGGGTACGGCTCGACGCCCGGGTACGGCAGGCCGCCGCCGACGCCTTCGAACGCCTGGACACCTCCCCGCCCGCCTGGCTCCGGAACGCCCCCCTGTTCCACGAGACCCTGCCCGCCGACGACGTCCCGCTGCCCGCCCTCCCCCCGCAGGTGAGCGAGGACCTGGGTGTCGTGGCGGCGCAGATCCGGGCCGGGCTCGGCCGAACACGCCTGTACGAGGGCCTGGTCCGGCACTTCGTCGCCCGGTACGGCCCCGGCGGACACTGCGACGACCTCCTGGAGTTCCTCTACACCTATCCGTGGACCGCCGCCCCCTCCCCGGCGCACCCGCCACAACCCGGCGGCACGCTGGGCCTCCCCGCCGCCACGGTGTTCTACCAGATCGCCGCGGACGACCGCGCGGCCCTCGACCGGGGCGACTACACCCTGGTGGTCAACCAGGTCTGCGTCGAGCCGGGCGGGCAGGCCGCGCGATGGGACGGCGCCCACGGCACGGCGGACACGCTGCGGGCCTGGATCTCCTCGCTGCACCCGGGGTGCACGGTGTACGAGCTGCTCGCCGGAGCCGACTTCGCCGCCGTGCAGATGCCGGCCGCCCGGCTCTTCGAGCGCGTCGCCTGGCCGTCCGACCTCGGCCCTCCGCAGGGCCGCGACCTGCGCGGCTTCGCGGTGACCCACGACCGCCGGACCGGCACGCTGCAGGTCCGTGATCCGGCGGGCACCCGTGCCGCCTTCGTCTATCTGGGCGCCGTGCCGCTGCCCCTGCTCCACGGGCCGGTGCGGCTGCTGGCCACGCTGACCCACCCCTGGATCCCGGCGTCCCTGGAGACGCCGGGAACGCCGGGAGCGCCGGCCGCGAGGGTGCGGCAGGGCAGGGTGGTCATGAGCCGGGCGCGGTGGCGTCTGCCCGCCGCCGCCGTCCCGCGGCGTACCGGCTCGTGGGCCCGGCACCTGGCGGACCTCGACGTCTGGCGGGTCGCTCATGGCGTCCCGCGTCAGGTGTTCGTACGGCGCGGCGGGCGCAAACCGTTCTGGGTGGACTTCCGCGCGCCGCACACCGTCGCGCTGCTCGACCACGAGCTGACCGGCGGGGAGATCGAACTGACCGAGGCCCTGCCCACCCGTGAGCAGCACTGGGTGCGCGACGGCTCCGGCCGTGCCCGTGCCGCCGAGTTCGTCGCCCTCGTCCGGCTGGACGGCGGCGCATGAGGTGGGACTGGCTCTACTACCGGCTGCTCGTCCAGTCGGGAGACCACCTCCAGGACGTGGTGGAGCACCCGCTGAGCCGGCTGATCGGCGCGGCCGACGGGATCGAGCGGTGGTTCTTCCTCCGGTTCACCGACCGGTGGGGCCCGCACGTCCGGCTGCGCCTGGCGGCGACGCCGGACCGGATCTCCGGCCTGCGGCGGCTCGCGCGGCAGGTGTTCGAGGTCCGGGACGCGTGGCCGAAGCGCCTGACCGAGTCCTGGCGCGGTGCGGCACTGTCCCTCTACGAGCCCGAGCTGGCCAAGTACGGCGGCGTCGCCGGCGTGGCGAACGCCGAGCGGGTCTTCCATGCCTCCAGCGAGCTCGCCCTGTCCCTCGCCCCCTCCCTCGCCGGGCCCGGCCGGCGGGAACGGCGGCTGGCCGCCGCGCTGGCCGTCACGCGGACGGCGGCCGAGCTGCTGCCGCCGACGGGCCGCAGATCGTTCCTCTACCACATGGCGTGGCACTGGACCGGCCACGACCAGGAGCGGCGAGCCAGGATCCGCCTGCTCGCCGGCCGCCGCCCGGTGGAGCCGGCCCCCATGAGCGGCCCCGCGTTCGACCTGTACGGGCACCACCTGGAACGGGCCCTGGCCGAGGGGCCTCGGCCCGCCCCGCACCTGCTGTTCCACTTCGTCCACACCACGAACAACCGGCTCGGCCTGAACGTGCTGGAGGAGGCGCTGATCGCCGAGCAGCTACTCCTCGGCTGACGGAGTCAGCTCCTTGGCCAGGTATCCGGCCTGGAAACGGCTCTGTGCGCCCAGCGTCTTCATGATCTCGGCGATGTGCCGGCGGCACGACCTGACCGACAGCCCGATCGCGCGGGCGATGAACTCGTCCTTGGCCCCCTCCGCCAGCATGGCCAGGATGGTCGAGCGCAGGTCGTCCAGCACCGGCGCGCTGTACTCCGCGGCGAACTGCTCCCCCGACGTCCAGTACGACTCGAAGACCCGGCGCACGAACGCCACCAGCGCCGGCTCCCGGACCACCAGCATCATCGCCGGCTCGCCGGACGCCGGGACGAGCGCGATTCTGGCGTCCAGGACGACGACGCGCGCGGGCACCTCGGCGACGCTGCGCACCTGCGCGCCCATGCCGGACAGGTCGAGCACGTCCTGACGCGACCTCGCGACGCGCCGGTGCGCGTGCGGGCACAGCAGCCGGACCGCGACGCCGCGCTCCAGCGCGCGGCGAAGCCCGCGGGCAATCGATTCCTCCCCCGGCTGCGCCACGGCCACCTCCTCGACGCAGGCGGACAGCTCGCTGTCGAGCAGCGCCTCCGCCTCCGCCATGGGGACGGCGGTGACGGCCTGCTCCCGCCACCCGTCGAGCGCCTGCACGTACAGCGGCCCGAACTCGGCCAGCACGCTGCGGGTACGTTCCAGCCGCAGCTGTTCGAGACGGAGCCGGGCCTCCTCCTGCAGGGTCTCGGCCGCCACCAGGGCCGGCCCGATCGCGTGCAGGCGGCCTGCTGCGTCCTCACGCAGCAGGCCCAATCCGGTGAGCCAGGTGGTGGCCCGCGCAGGGGGCTCCCGGAGCCGGAGACCCTCCCGCAGTTCGGCCATGGTGGCCCCGCCATGCCGGACCACGTGCAGATAGATCTGCACGGCCTCGTCGCTCAGCTCGGGCATCGGTGCTCGTCCCACACCATGGGCAGCCGCTCGAAGTCCTCGGTCGTGGTGCCCCCCACCTGGCGGAGCTCCGCCACCGGGATGGCCAGCCGGAGGCCGGGGAGGCGGCGCAGGATCGCGCTCACCGCCTCGGTGAGTTCGACCCTGGCCAGCCCGGCGCCCACGCAGTGGCGCGGACCGCGGCCGAAGGCGAGATGCGGGGCCGGAGAGCTTCGCGTGACGACGAAACTGCCCGCGTCGGGGAAGACGCCGGGATCCCTGTTGGCCGCCGGCACGTTGAGCAGGATCCCGTCCCCCTCCCTGATCGTCACCCCGCCGATCCTGAGGTCGGCGTGCGCGTAGCGGGGTATCCCGTGGGTGTTGGCGGACGCCAGCCGTAACCCCTCCTCCACCGCGGCCTCGACGAGCGCCGGACTCCGCTGGACCAGCGCCCGCTGGTCGGGGCAGGCCAGCAGGAAGGCCGTCACGAAGTCGACGCGTAGGGCCGTGGTGGCGTACCCGCCGAAGAGCACCGCCGCGCCGAGGCGCGCGAGCTCGGCGACGGAGAACGGGCTCTCGGCGACGACCAGATCGCTCAGCAGGTCCCGCGCCGGCCGGCGGCGCTTGCGGTGGAGCAGTTCCTCCACGTATGCGACAAGCCTGCTCCAGGCCGCCCAACTCCGCTCCGGCTCGCTCAGCAGGCTCGCCTCGTCGGCCCAGGCGGCGAAGTCGTCACGGTCGGCGTACGGCACGCCGAGCAGCTCGCAGATGACCCGCCCGGCCAGCGGACGGGAGAAGCAGGCCCGCAGGTCCGCCGGAGGACCGTGGGCGGCCACGCCGTCCAGCACCTCCTCCGCGGTGCGCCGGACGAACCCGCGGAGCGCGGCCGTCCTCCTGGCGGAGAAGGCCGGATTGAGCAGCCGCCGCATCGCGGCGTGATCCGCCCGCTCACTCGCGTGTGCGCCCGCCGGGCCGCCCAGCCTGATCGAGCCGGACAGGCGGGCGGCCCGTTCGGGGCACGGGTGCGATCTTCCCAGCCGCCGGTCCGACAGCAGGTCGCGAACCTCGGCGTAGCCCGTCACCAGCCAGGCAGGGTCCCCTGCCGGTGTCGTGACTCTGCGGACGGCCGGGCCTTCCAGATAACCGGCGGCCAGTTCGAACGGGTGAAGTCCGGCAAACGGAAGCCGCGGTGGTTCTTGCACGAGTCATCCCCCAGGTCGTTACGATCATCCCGATCCAAGAACTCGATGATCGACAGCCGGTTGACACGGGGTTGACGGCAGAACCTCGGCGGCCCGCGCCGTCCGGTACGCGACGCACGGCACGGCGGACGAGCTTCTCGTCGGAATCATGCCGTCGTGACGCGACCTTCGCGGGTGCTCGCGCATGGCGAAGGCATACAGTTCGACATCACCCACGGCGCTCCCCGTTCTCCGGCCGCCGCGGCGTCGGTTGACGCGGCGGTGACCGAGTCGTTCCCCGTCCACCGGCTTTCCGTGGTACGGCTGGCGTTCCTGCTGGCCGGAGACCGGCAGACCGCCGAGGGACGTGGTCCAGGACGCCTTAGCCGCGGTGTGTCGCAGGCGGCCGGCGCGAGGTTCCGCTTCGGTCGGCCGAGGCCGCGGCGCTGCTGGGCGAGACCCTGACGGAGGTCGCCGTCGCCGGTGACCGGTCGGCGATGGGTGAGCGATCAGGGCCGGCGTGAGATGAACATGATGTACTCGCAGGGAGCGTTCGTCCGGTTGGCGAAGCCGTGGTCGGCGTCGGCCTGGAAGAACAGGGAGTCGCCTGTCTCCAGGGTCTCGTTGATCCCGCCGATCGCGACGGTGAGACTGCCTTCGAGCACCAGGAGCTGTTTCTCCGTACCCGGCGGATAGGCGGGCAGCAGCCCGGTGGACACCTGGGCGGGGAGGTGGTGGAAGACCATCTCGGCTCCTCCCGCGCCCGGGGCCGCGGACACCATGTGCCGCTCGAAGCCGGTCTCCGGGTCACGGAACACGGGACGATGGTTCCTGCGCATGACGACGGCCACGCCGGACGCGGCCCCGGCCGGCGCGCCGATCAGGTCCGAGAGCGACGCGTCGAGCGCGTGGGCGATCCTGGACGCGACGCCGATCGTCGGGCTCTTCTCACCGCGTTCGACCTTGGACAACATCGCCCGGCTGACCGACGACTGCGCGGACAGCTGCTCCAGCGTCAGGCCCGCCTCCTCGCGACGTCGCCGCACGTTGACGCCGAACGCGCCGGCCAGGTCGTCACCGTGCTGTGGTTCGGCCACGTTCCCGTCTTTCTCGACCACCGTGCTCCTCGATCGATCCGTCCCTCGCTGTCCCACAGTGTAGGGTTTCTTCTAAAGAAGATAATGTCTTCTATCGAAGACGGGCGATGCGCGCCCGACATGACGGAGGTTCCATGCGTTTCACTTCGGGTGGCCGGCTCCACGCCACGTTCGAGTTCGGCGAGCTGCGGGTGATCTCGTTGCGCGACGGGTACATCGACATGCCGCCCACACGGCTGCGCGGCGAGGACGGGCGCGCGCTCGGCGAGCTGCCGGCCGCCGTCCCGCTGGCCGGCGACAACCTGCGGCTGTCGGTCAACGCCTTCTACGTCACCGACGGCACGCGGTCGGTGCTCATCGACACCGGCGCGTCCGACGCCTGGCACGTCCCCACCATGGGGCTGATCTACGACGCGCTCGACGAGGCGGGGATCGACCGCGCGGACGTGACGGACGCGGCCATCACCCACAACCACGAAGACCACGTGAGCGGCCTGATCGCGCCGGACGGCTCAGAGGCGTTCCCCAAGCTTGAGCGCGTGTGGATCGGCGCGGGCGACGCCTCGGTCTTCGCCGGGCGGCGGCTGGAGCCGGTCCGCGACCGGGTCGTACCCGTGTCGGAGAAGGTGGCGATCAACGAGTGGGCCACCGCGCTCCCGACGCCGGGCCACACCCCCGGGCACACCGTCTACGAGATCAGCAGCTCCGCCGGCCGTCTTCTCGTCTGGGGCGACACCGTTCACGTCCCCACACTGCAGTTCGATCGGCCGAAGGTGTCCTGGGAGCTCGACGGCGACCAGGCCGAGGCCCGCGCCGCGCGGGCGGCGCTGCTCGAACGACTGAGCCGGCCACACCACTTCGTGGCCGGCGCCCACCTCGACTCACCCGGCATCGCCCGCGTGACCCCCTCCGGCGAGGGCTACGCGCTGGAATACCTCGCACCGCCGATCGGCTGATCGACCCCGCCGGCTCCGGGCCGCGCCCGCGATGCGGCAGCCGGTCGGTCCGGCGCTCACGCGTCCCGTACACGGGGACGGAGTCCAGGCCGGGCCGGGGCGTCGCCGTCCGGGCCCGGCCGGGCACGGCCACCGGGCCGGACGCCGGGTTGCGGAACCACGCCTTCCGCCCCAGGTACCAGATGGCGGTCCACTCGCCCTGCCGGTCGGCGACGACGTAGCGCTGCCCGGTGGCGGCGCGGGCGGCGTGGTCGTACATGCTGAACGTGGACTGGTCCGTCGGATGCTTGCCGATGTCCTTGACGAGCGGCGCGTCCTCGCGCGGCTCGGTGTGCAGCCAGACCGAGGCCGACCCGTGGGCCGGGCAGTCGGTTTCGGGGTGGTCGTCGTCGCAGCCGATGTAGTGCGGCCGGTTGGTGTCGTAGTCCGGCCGGATCATGACCGTGGCCGTGCCGGAGTCGCCGTCGGGGCTCAGCGGAGCGCCCAGCAGGTCGAAGCAGTGGGCCCGGTCCCATTTCTTTCTGGAGACCCCGGCCTTCTCTCTGGAGACCCCGCCCCCTCGCGCAGGCTCTCCGGCTCACTCGTCCAGCCCGCCTCTCACGCCAGGTCGAGCACCGCCTTGCCGTGCACGCGGCGGTCGAGGAGGGCGGTCGCCGCCTCGGCGGCGTCGTCCCAGCCGCCGCGCCAGGTGATCTCCGGGCTCAGCGTGCCGTCCGCGACCCGCCCGGCCAGCCAGGTCAGGTCGCGGTGCAGGCCCTGGCAGTAGAGCAGGTGGAAGGTCACCAGCGAGCGGTCGTGGCGGTCGGGCCCGCCGAACAGCGCGCCGAACGGGAAGTTCTCGCCCTCGCCGGTGGAGTGGCCGACGGCGACCAGCGTGCCGCCCTCGGTGAGCTGGTCGAACGCCTCGACCAGCGGGACGCCGCCGAGCAGGTCCAGGACGCCGTCGAGCCGTCCGCCGCTCTCGGCGGGAGCGGCGACGACCTCGTCCGCGCCGAGCGCCCGCAGCCCGTCGCCGTGCCGGGCCGGGTCACCGGTGGCGGCGATGACGTACGCGCCGCCGAGCCGGGCGAGCTGCACGGCGTACCGGCCGACGCCGCCCGTCGCGCCGGTGACCAGGACGCGCCGCCCCAGGATCGGCCCGAGGCGGTCGAGCGCGCGCAGCGCGGTGGCGCCGGCGACCGGGATCGTGCTGATCGCGCCGGGGTCCGCGCCCTGCGGCACGACCCCGATCCGGTCGGTCGGAACGGCCCGCAGCTCGGCCCACCCGCCGTCCCAGCCCAGCGTGACCACGGGCGTGCCCGCCGCGGGCCCCGAGCCGTCGGCCGCCGCCTGGACGACGACCCCCGCCGCGTCCCAGCCGAGCACCGTGCCCTCGGGCGCCTCCTGCAGGGCGTGCCTGACCTCGCCGTAGTTGAGCGACGTGGCGGTGACGCGGACCAGCGCCTCGCCGGACGCCGGCACCGGGTCGGGCGCCTGGCCCACCCGCAGACCACCGGGAACGGAACGGTCGACGATCAAAGCGCGCATGCTGACATCCTCCAAAGTGCCACTGAGTGGCATAAGCCTATAGGAGGCATATGCGCTCCGGATACACTGGGGACGATGACCGCCGACCTGCTGCCGCTCCGCGAGCGCAAGAAGCTCAAGACCAGGGCCACCCTGGTGGACACCGCGCTCGCGCTGTTCACCGAGCGCGGCTTCGACCAGGTGACCCTCGACGAGCTGTGCGCGGAGGTCGAGGTCTCCAAGCGCACGTTCTTCCGCAACTTCGCCAGCAAGGAGGAGGTCGCCTCCGCCCCGCTGGAGGCCCTGTGGACCGCGCTCCTCGACGACGTCGAGCACGCACCGCTCGGCGGCCGTCCCGTGCTGGAGGTGCTGCAGGAGGCGATGCTCGCGGCGGTGCGCAGGATGTCGGCGGAGGGGCCGGAATGGGTGGCCCGCGTGCGGCTCAGTCAGGAGCTGTCGCAGCGTACGCCGTCCATCGCCGCGCACGGGCTGCAGTTCTGCGACCGCACCAGCGCGGCCTTCGAGACCACCCTGCGCAGGCGGCTCGGTCTCGGCGACCGCGACCACCGGCCCAGGCTGGCGCTCGACCTGCTGGTGGCCGCCTTCCACGCCGCCCTGCGCGGCTGGACCACCGCCTCACCGGACCCCACGCTCGACGACCTGCTCGCCGAACTGCGCACCGTCTTCGCGGCCACGCCGCAGGCGGCGACCTTCACCGGCGACGAGCCGGGCCGCTGAGCCCCCCTGGACCAGCAGGCTCAGGCCGGCCCATCCGCCCGGCGGTGGAGCCCGTCGAACATGACGGCCAGAAGCTGATCACGGTGCGCAGGGGTCCGCTCCACCGCCCAGGCGACTGAAGCGATCAGCGAGAAGAGGGCGGACGCGTCCACATCGGGCCGGATCTCCCCCGCCTGCTGGGCCCTGGTCAGCAGTTGCGCCCCGGCGGCCTTGACGGCCTGGCAGGTGGCGTGGAGTTCGGACGCGGGGTCGGCGAGGCTGTTCACGAGGGCGTCGACCAGGCCGCGATAGGCCATGGCGTGCTCGACAGCGGCCGTCGTCCAGGTGATCAGGGCCCTGCTCGGGGACGGTGAGGCGAGCAGCTCGTCCGAGCGCGCCCGCAAGCCGCGCAGGCTGTCGCCCAGCAGCGCCTCCAGCAGCGCCTGGCGGGTCGGGAAGTGCCGGTAGAGGGTCACGTTGCCGACGCCGGCGGTGCGCGCGATGTCGTTCAGCGACGCGCCGACGCCGTGTTCGGCGAACGCCGCCTGGGCGGTCGTCAGGAGCCGCTCGTAATTGCGTCGCGCATCTTTGCGCCCTACGGGCCGGGCCTGCGTCGACCGATCCGCCACCGGAACCCTCCACACATTTGCCAAAACGAGGAAGCTCCTCGTATCTTAGCCCACCAAAAGCGAGGAGGTTCCTCGTTTTTTGTGGACACCATTCCGAGGAGTGCCATGACCGAGCACAGCACGCATGCGGCGAGAACGGGCCGCGGGCCGGCCGGTGCCGCCTCCCACCAGCGCCACCCCGGCCTGGTGCTCGCCATCGTGCTGATCTGCCAGACGATGTTCATCCTGGACACCAACGTGGTGAACATCGCCCTCCCCGACATCCAGCACGACCTCGGCTTCTCCGCGGCCGGCCTGTCCTGGGTGCTCAACGCCTACATGCTGGCCTTCGGCGGTCTGCTGCTGCTCGGCGGTCGCGTGGGCGACATCGTCGGCCAGCGGCGGGCGCTCGTCGGCGGAGTGGCCGTCTTCATCCTCGCCTCACTGGCCGGAGGGCTGGCCACCTCGGCCGGGATGCTGCTGGCGGCCCGTGCCGGTCAGGGGATCGGCGCCGCCGTCGCCGCACCGACCGTGCTCGCGCTGATCACCGTGGGCTTTCCTGACCCCGCGCGCCGGGCGCGGGCGCTGGGGGCTTACGCGGCGGTCTCCGGTTCCGGCGCCGCGATCGGCCTCATCGCCGGCGGCATGCTGACCGACTGGATCTCCTGGCGGTGGGTGCTGTTCATCAACGTGCCGATCGGCGTCGTCCTGCTGATCCTGGCCCCGCTGTTCGTCACCGAGACCGATCGCCACCCGGGCCGCTTCGACCTGGCGGGTTCCCTGACCTCGACGCTCGGCATGACCGCGCTCGTCTACGGCTTCATCCGCGCCGCCGAGCAGGGCTTCGGCGACGCGGTCACGCTCGGCGCGCTCGGCGTGGCCGCCGTCCTGCTGGTCCTGTTCGTGGCCGTCGAGTCCCGTGCCCGGCAGCCGATCGTGCCGCTGCGGCTGTTCGCCGACCGTAACCGCGCCGGCGGCTACGTCGTGCTGCTGTTCGTGCTGGCCGCGGGCAACGGCATGTTCTTCTTTCTCACCCAGTTCCTGCAGCAGGTCCGCGGATACAGCCCGTTGCAGGCGGGCTTCGCCTTCGTGCCGCTGGCCCTGGTGATCCTGGCCCCTTCGGGAGCGGCGGCCCGGCTGCTGCCGCGCCTGGGCGCCAAGACGCTGATCGCCGCCGGCGCCGGGGCGATCAGCCTGGCCCTGCTGTGGATGACGCGGCTGACGCCGCAGAGCGACTACGCCTCCGCGCTGCTCGGCCCGATGATGATCGCCGGTCTCGGCATGGGCGCCTTGCTGGTGGGAGCCACCACCGTGTTGTCCTCCGGCATCCAGGCGCGGGACGCCGGCGCCGCCTCGGGCCTGCTCAACGTCATGCAGCAGATCGGCGGCGCGCTGGGGCTGGCCATCCTCGTCACGGTGTTCGGCGCGGCCACGCGCGCTTCGCGCGGACCGTCCCACCAGGTCCTCACCGAGGGGGTCAGCGCGGCCTTCACCGTCGCCGCCGTGTTCACCGCCGCCGCAATCCTCCTGGCCCTGACCATGAAGACCCGTCCGGCCCCCGCGGCCGTCTCTGAGGCGCCGTAGGGCCTCCAGCCTCGCTCGGCTCACAACGTAGGCCCGCGTAGCGTCTCGCGCAGACAGGTGAGCTGGACGAGCCGGCCGGGTTCCTGGAAGTCCGCGCCCCCCGGTACCGGTCGAGGTCGCGGCGGCGCGGGAACTGCTGGAGGAGACCGGCTACGAAGCTGCGACGCTCGAAGTGGTCATGCGGACCTTTCTGGCGTCGTACGCCTCACATCGCCGCCACGCGCTCCTGGCCCGCGGGTGCCGGAAGGTCGCCGAGCCGGGACTGGACGACGGCGAGTTCATCGAGACCGTGCTCATGCCGGTCGGCGCGTTCGTCCAGCACGTGCTCAGCGGGCAGATGACCGACACCGACCTCGCCTTCGCGGGGCTGGTCGCCGCCGGCTACCTGAAGCCGTGAGCACCGGCGCGTCGATCGCCATGAGGTGCTGCAGGCCGCGCCGAGGTAGGTGAAGGCCAGTTCGAGCTGGCCACCCTGCTGCGCAAGGCCCTCAACGGAACACGGGGACCCACCTGAGGCGCGCCCGCCGTCGTCGCCGGCAACCTCCTCATGAACGTGGCCACCCTCCACGACGACATCGTCGACCTGGAGGCTCGGCGTCGCGGCCGGCCCACCGTCCTGGCGGCCTACACCACCGGGCACGCCATCATGGCCGGTGACGCCCTGCTGGCCCTGGCCTTCTCCCACCTGGGCGAGCACCCGCACCCCCGGACCCAGCAGGCGCTGCGGACGATGCGCGCGGGCTGGCTCCAGCTGTGCGCGGGCCAGGTCCGCGACGAGGAGCACGAGGGCCGCTGCGAGACCAGCCTCGACCAGGCCGTCTCCGTGCAGGCGGCCAAGACCGCCGAGGGCGTGCGCGCGGTGTACTGCCTGCCCGCCCTGCTGACCGACGCCTCCGGCGCGCAGGTGGAGGCCGTCGGCCGGTTCGGGTTCCATCTCGGCATGGCCGTGCAGTACCACAACGATCTGTCGGACCTGTGGCCGGCGGAGCAGCTCAGCCGGTCCCGCTACGGTGACGTCCGCCGTCGCAAGATCACGCCCACGGTCGCGGCGTGCCTGGAATCGGGGCACCGCGACAGCGGGCGGCTCGCCGCGTTCTACCGAGGGGACGGCGAGCCCGCCGAGGAGGGGCTGGCTGCCGTCGCGGACCTGATCGACCGGTGCGGCGGCCGCGCCTGGACCCGTGAACAGAACCACGCGCACCTGCGCCTGGCCCTCCAGAGCCTCCAGGAAGCCGACCCGCCGCCGGCCGTCTACCGCGACGCGGTCACCCTCGCCGGCATCTACCAGGTGGGCGATGCCGGGCCCCCTGCCCACCAGTGAGCCGTTCCGGCTGATCCAGGGGCGGAGCCGTCAGTGCGGCACGTCCAGACCGGCGCTGCGGGCCGCGTCCATCGCCGCGGTGACGAACTGCTCGTAGGTTCCCATGCCGTTCTTCAGGCCGAACAGGTCGGTCTGCCGGTACTCCACGACGACGTGCGTCGCCTTGTACGGCGTCGTCTTCTGCCCCATGGAGTACGTGAACCACTCCGCCGGCCGTCCGGGGAAGGGCTCGTGGGCGGGGTAGCCGCGCGGCGGGGACATCGCGTCGTAGGCGATGCCGCGCGGGCCGTCGCCGCTCATGTGGAGGGCCAGCGTCTCGTCGCCCTGGCCCGGGTCGCCGGCCTGGATCGAGCGCAGCCACCAGAAGAGACTGAGCTGGTTGTCATACGTCTGGCGCCCGCCCAGACCGTACGGCCGGGGGCACACCCGGGAATTCTTGTCCCCGTCGGACAGGGCGTTGACCATGGCGTCGAAGGCGGACCGTTCCACCTCCGTCAGCGCGTTCATGTAGACCGAGCGCAGGTTCGTGCGCGGCAGCAGCGCGAAGCCCGCCTTCGGCCCGTCGCCGGAGGTGAGGTTCTGATGGGCGAAGACCCACAGCATGTACTGGATCAGCGTGACGAACCCGATGAGGTTGGCCGTCTGGTGGCGTCCCCGCAGCCATGCGCCCACCTGGGCACTCGGATCGAAGCCGAGCACCCCCAGCCGGGCGGGCAGCTCGGCCAGCGGCACGTCCAGGGTGGCCTGAGCGGTGCCGTGGACGAGGTCCCTGCCGGCGGTCAGGGCCAGCACCTCGCCCTTGGCGTAGACGGGCGTCATGACCGGGTTGCCGGCGAAGTCGAAGTCGCACCGCTTGATGGGCGCGGCCAGGGACACGGTGATGATGTTGCCCACGTTGGTGCCCGGCACGAAGCGCAGCCCGTCGGTCGGCTGGACGTCGTCGTGGGTCTTGAGGTGCCCCTGGGCCACGCGCACGGCCTGCGTCTTGGCGCTCGTCCGGGTCCTGCTCGATCGCCGGGTGCCGGTCGTCTCCTCGTCCTCCTGCTCCCCTGACCGCAGGAACGTGGCGGGAAGCTTGGCGGTGTCGGGCGAACGGCCCGTCAGCAGGCTGATCAGCTCGCCGATGAGGACGAGCTGACGGCGCAGGGCGGCCCACGTCGTCACCGAGTCGGTGATGATCTCGACGTCGCCGCCGTCGGACTCGATGGCGATCCCGGGGTCCTGCCAGTAGCAGACGCGTCCCTTGGACGGCAGGGCGTCCTCGGTCTGCCAGCCGTCCTTGGAATCCGCCAGAAACCTCAGCTCGTTACGCTGGAACTGCCATTCGAACCCGATCCTGGGCATGGGCGCCTCCTGGGGGATGTGTGTGGCTGCCCCTCCCGAGCAGGTCCGGCGTGCCTCAGATACGTGCTGACGGGTGGAGTTCCTTGCGTCACCGACTTCGGGGCTGAATGGCCATAAATCCCGATTTTTCCGCCTATTTACCTCGATATTGACCTGCTGTAGTTCATCAACTCAAATGCAGGTGACCCCGTCCATCGCCCGCCGGCGCAAGAGGAGCGATTCCATGAGACGCAATGCCGTGTTAGCCCTGGTCACGAGTGCCGTCTGTGTGCTCGTGGCCACTTCGGTCCCCGGCCCGGCCAACGCCTCCAAAGGCGATCCCGCCGACCTCCTGGTGAAGTCCAGGCCCGCACTGCTGCACAGCTCGACCGAGGACGCGTACGTACGGCAGGGCCCGATCGAAGGGCAGAACGGGCTGCGCTACACGCCCTACACCCGCACGTACGCGGGGCTGCCCGTCTACGGCGGCGACTTCGTCGTGGTCAGCGCCGCCACCGGCGAGGTCCTGAGCACCTCCGTCTCCCAGGACAGCCCCCTGGACGTGGCCACCACGCCCAGGCTCGGCGCCGCCGAAGCAGCCCGCGTGGCCAGGAGCCAGCTGCCCCAGGTCTCCTCGATCGCCGCGCCCCGGCTGGTGGTCATGGCTCAGGGACGCGGCCGGCTGGCCTACGAGGTGCTCGTCCACGGCTCCGTCGGCGGCAGGGAGAGCAGGCTGCACGTCTTCGTCGACGCGCTGACCGGCGCGGTCGTCCTGAAGTCCGACGAGGTCAAGGCGGGGGTGGGCAACAGCTACTACAACGGCAACCCGGTCACCATCGGCACCATGGCGACCGGCTCCTCCTTCGCGATGATCGACCCGGTGCGGCGGAACGTGCGCTGCGGCGGCCCGAACGGCTCCGCCTTCACCGGGCCCGACGACTACTGGGGCAACGGCAGCGGCACCAACCTCGAAACCGCCTGCGTCGACACGCTCTTCGCGATCGACACCGAATGGGACATGCTCAAGACCTGGCTGGGACGCTCCGGCTTCAACGGAGCCGGCGACGGCTACCCCGCCCGCGTCGGCCTGAACGACGTCAACGCCTACTGGAACGGCGTCAACACCGTCTTCGGCCACAGCTCCGACAACCTGCGCCAGCTCACCGCGATGGACGTCGTGGCGCACGAGTACGGCCACATCGTCTTCGCCACCACGCCCGGCCTCGACCTCGGCGACAACGAGAAGGCCATACTCAACGAGTCCACCGGCGACATCTTCGGCGCGCTGACCGAGCAGTACGCCAACGAGCCCGCCACCCTCGACCCGCCGGACTACACCGTCGGCGAGGAGGTCAACGTCGACGGAACCGGCCCGATCCGCTACATGTACAAGCCGTCGCTGATCCCCGGTCACCCCGACTGCTACAGCAGCGCGGTGCCGTCGATGCCGCCCCAGGTCGGGGCCGGCGTCCAGAACCACTGGTTCTACCTGCTGGCCGAGGGCAGCAACCCGACGAACGGCCAGCCCCCCAGCCCGACCTGCGACTCCTCCTCCATCGTCGGGCTCGGCGCGCGCAAGGCGGGCCAGATCTACATGGGCACGCTGCTGCGCAAGACCTCCGCCTGGCCGCACACCATGGCCCGCCGCGCCTCGCTGCAGGCGGCCCTGGACATGTTCCCCTCGTCGTGCCTGGAGTACAACACGGTCAAGGCCGCGTGGAACGCCGTCCGCGTGCCCGCGCGGGCCGGCGAGCCGTACACGTGCGACTTCTCGGTCGCGGTCAACCCCGCCGCGGCGACCGTGCAGCCCGGCCAGACCGTGAGCGTCACCGTCGGCAGCGCCGTCGTCTCGGGCGCCCCGCAGCAGATCTCGCTGTACGCCAGGGGGCTTCCGGCGGGCATGACGGCGTCCTTCAGCCCGTCGAGCATCACCACCGGCGCCACCTCCACGCTGACCGTCACGGTCGGCAGGAGCACCCCGTCCGGGACCTACCCGATCACGGTGCTGGGCGACGGCGTCGCCCTCGACCACACAGCCACCCTCACCCTGACCGTGGCCCCATGAGCCGATGACGCCTCAGCCGGGCTTGCGCCCGGCTGGCGTTGCGGCGGCCGCGCAGGCCAGCGCTACAGATCGCCCAACGCTGACGATGCCCACGCCTGCGGTGCAGCACCAGCGACACCAGGACGGGCGGCAGCGTCAGGGCCGTCGCGACCGCGAGCGCGGACGGTCCCGGCAGCCAGATCCCGGCCACGGCCACAGCAGCCCGTACACCCCCCACGAGAAGGCCAGGCCGCCCAGCAGCCGGCCCATCCCGCCTGCCGACCGGACGTGCCGCGCCAGGCAGGCGGGCAGGCGCACGCACACGTCGGGCAGCGAGGTGTCGAGCGGGAGCACCGGCCGCTCGGCCTCGGACGGCTCGTCCGCCCCGGACGGGCCTTCCCTGCGGCTGAGCGGATGAGGAGCATCGTTCACCCGCCCTGATCTACCAGGGCCGTCTTGTGATCCACTGGAGGTCACTGGTCACGCCAGACATGACGGTGGGCGGCTTCGGGGTAGGGGAAGGGCGGGGGCTCGGGGGAGGCGGAAGATGGCTGGACGGATCGTGGCGGGCGTGGACGGCTCGCCGCCCTCGATGGCGGCCGTCGAGTGGGCCGCGGCGGACGCCCGCAGGCGCTCGCTGGCGCTGCGGCTGGTGCACGTGTGCGAGCCGTGGACAGGCGACGTCGGGACGGCCGAATACTGCGCCGGGATGCTGGAAGCGGCGGCGGACCGGGCGCGCGGCCTGGTTCCCGGCGTGGAGGTCGGCACGGAGATCCTGCCCGGCCCGGTGGTGGACGACCTGGTGCGGGAGTCGGCGGAGGCCGACAGCCTGGTGCTGGGCAGCAGAGGGCGGGGCGGCTTCGCCGGGATGGTGCTCGGCTCCACGAGCCTGGCGCTGGCCGGGCACGCCGCGAGCCCGGTCGTGGTCGTCCGGGAGGCCGTCACGATGCGCCGCGGCCGGATCGTGGTCGGATACGACGGCCGGCAGTCACCGGCCGCCATGGAGTACGCCCTGAAGCAGGCCCGTGCCCAGGACGCGGAGCTCCTGGTGCTCTACGCCTGGCGGCCGCCGCTCCTGTCCTCGTACGCCTCCGCCTACAGGATGACCGGCGAGAGCTTCGAGGAGAACGCCCGCGCCGCCGCCCAGGAGGTGATCCCGTGGCGGGAGGGGAACCCTGACGTGCGGATCGTGGACGAGCAGGTGTGCGATCATCCGGTCGCCGCCCTCAGGAACGCGTCGTCCACGGCCGACCTGGTCGTGGTGAGCTCGCGCGGGCTGGGCGACTTCGCCTCCACGATGCTGGGCTCGGTGAGCCACGGGGTGCTCCACCACGCCGCCTGTCCGGTGGCCGTGGTGCCGCCCGGCGGGGCCTCCAGCGCGTCCCGTTGACGGGCCGGACGCCCCGTCACTCGAACCCGCCGGACTTGACGGGCACCGGGCCTTCCTTTGCCCGGCCGGTCACGCGCTCCGGCTCTCGCCGGCGAACAGCCTGTCCAGATGCAGGTCGATCGCGGTGAGGGCGTCCTGGGGGGCGATCACGTCCAGTTCGAGTAGGGGGGTGAGGCCGGTGAGGGCGAGGAGCAGGTTGGTCTCGGTCGCCGGGTCGCGGTCGGGGGCGAGGTGCCCGTCGGCGATCGCCTGGCGGACCAGCCGCTCGACGAGGGCCCGCCCCTGGAGGAGGCCGCGGCGCGCCTGCTCGTGGACGGCCTCGTCGTGCAGCGCCTCCAGGACGTAGGCGGCGCTCATCCGGCTGGTGGCGCGGGCGTCGGCGTGCAGGGGCAGCATTTCCGCGAGCGTCAGTCGCAGCACGTCACGCGGGTGCGGACGGTCGCCGAGCCCCGCGAGGCCCTGCTCGACGCGCAGCGAGGTCTGTTCCGAGGCGAAGTCCATGGCGAAGGAGAGCATGGCGGCCCGGGAGGCGAAGTAGTGCTGCAACTGCCCGAGTGAGATGCCCGCCTCCTGCGCCACCACCCGTGTCGTCAGGTGCGCGACGCCGCGCTGCGCCACCACCCGCCACAGCGCGCGGGCGATCGCTTCGCGGCGTTCGCGGTGGTCCACCTGTTTCGGCATCGCGGGCCTCTCCCTCGTCACTCCGAGCTTTCCCATACAGTTGACATAATACACTTGACCTATAACCATGGGGGTCCGTTCGAGGAAGGAGCCGTCATGTCCGAAGAGCCGAGGGTGCGGACCGCGGAAGGGGTGGTGCAGGGGCGCCGGCGGCCGGGCCACGCGGTGTTCCGCGGCATCCCGTATGCCCAGCCGCCGGTGGGAGCGCTTCGTTTCGCCGCGCCCGCCCCGCCGCGCCGCTGGGACGGCACGAGGCAGGCGGCGGAGTTCGGTCCCCGGGTGCCGCTGTCCCTGCCGGTCGACGTGGGCCCGCCGCAGGGCACGGACTGGCTGACGCTCGACGTCGGCACCCCGGATCCGGGCGCGGCCGGGCTGCCGGTGCTGGTGTGGCTCCCCGTGGGCGGCTACGTCTCGGCGGCGTCGAGCGACCCGATGTACGACCCGGCGGCGCTGGCCGGGGCGGGGCTCGTCGTGGTGACCGTCAACTGCCGCGTGGGCGCGGAGGGTTTCGCGTTCCTCGACGACGCGCCGCCCAACCGCGGCTTCCTCGACCAGATCGCGGCGCTGGAGTGGGTGCAGCGGAACATCGCCGCGTTCGGCGGCGACCCCGGCCGGGTCACCGTGGCCGGACAGTCCGCCGGGGCCGGGTCGGTCGCCGCCCTGCTGACGATGAAGCCGGCGCGCGGCCTGCTCCGGCGGGCCATCGCCCACTCGGCGCCGGGGCTGCACAGCACCCCCGCGCTGGCCCGGCAGGTCACCGCCGCGCTCGCGGACCGGGTCGGCGCGGCGGCCCCCACCGCCGCGGCCCTGCGCGACATCGACCCCTGGCGCCTGGCCGCGGAGCTCACCTCCTTCAACGCCGCCCTCCATGCGCACCGGGAGAGCTGGGGGCGGCTCACGAAGACCGGCACCGCCCTGTGCCCCGTCGTCGACGGCGAGGTTCTGCCGGAGACGCCCTGGTCCGCGCTGACCGGCGGGCGCGCGGGCGGGATCGAGCTGCTCGCCGGCCACACCCGGGACGAGTTCCGGCTGTTCAGCGTCATGAGCGGGCGGCAGGGCGGCTTCACCGAGCAGGACGCGCGCACGGCCCTGGAACTGCTCGCACCCCGGCCGCATGGCGCGCGGGCGTACCGCGCCGGGTTTCCGCAGGCCGGTCCGGAGGAGCTGGTGGAGACGGTGTACTCCGACGCCCTCTTCCGCATGCCGTCACAGCAGCTGGCCGAGGCCAACGCCGCGGCCGGCGGCACCTCGTACCTGTTCGAACTGTGCTGGACCGCCCCGGCGCTCGGCGGCGCTCTGGGCGCCTGCCACAGCCTCGACGTCCCCCTGGCGTTCGGCACGCTGGACAGTCCCATCGGCGCGCAGCTCCTCGGCGATGAGCCCGCCCCCGAGGCCGTCGCGCTCTCCCACGAGCTCAGGGAGGCATGGGTGCGCTTCGTCACCACCGGCGACGCGGGATGGGCCGCGTACCGGCCCGACCGGCGGCTGACCCGCGTCCTGGACGCCGAGCCGGCCACTCTCCCCTACCCCGAAGAGGTCTCCCGCCGGATCTGGGCAGGCCACTCCCCCGCGCCCTTCGACCTCTCCCAGGGCGGAGAGACGGCGCCGCGGCAATGAGGACGATCTCCGGCCGGGTGTGCGCTCAGCTGGGCGCCTGACGCAGGAACGCCGAGGTCGTGGCCACGAACCGGCCGGCGTCGTCGAGCCACGGAAAGTGCCCTGCCCCGGCCTGCACGACGAGCTCGGCGTGCGGGAACAGCGCGGCGAGCTCGGCCACCGCGGCGGGCGGGGAGTTCAGGTCCACCTCACCCGCGAGCAGCAGCACCGGCGAGGTGAAACGGGTCAGCGCGGCGCGGGTGGCGTCGGGGGCGAAGGCGCCCTCGGCGCCGAAGACGGCTGCCGCCTCGTTGTTCCGCTGCTCGTCCTCGGCGGCCTTGTGAGCCTGGGCCGTCTCGTCCCAGCGGCGGTACCAGAACGGCGCGATGGCCTGGAAGGCGTCGTGGCTGGCCTGGCCTGACATGACCTTCTCCAGGGCCGCGAACGCCTCCGGGAACCAGGACTCCCCCTCGCGCAGCCGGGCGGTCGCCCGCCGGACCTCCTCGGTGATCCTGACGCCGACGGCGGCGACGCTCGGAGCGACCAGAACGAGCCTTCCGACGCGTTCCGGATGGCGAGCCGCGTAGAGCACGGCCAGATTCGTGCCCCCGGAATGGGAGAGCAGGTCCATCCGGTCGAGCCCAAGGTGCTCGCGCAGGGCCTCGACGTCGTCGACAAGGCGGTCGCAACGGTACGAGGCGGTGTCCGGCGGCACGGCGGACCGCCCGGTGCCCCGCAGATCCGCCATGATCAGCCGCCGGTGCGCCGAGAGGCCCCCGAGGTCGCCGAGATAGGCGGAGGCCTGCATCGGCCCGCCGGGCAGGCAGACCACAGGAGGGCCGTCGCCGGACACGTGGCAGGCGAGCTTGAGGCCGTCGTAGGAGGTGAAGAAGTCCATGCCCGCCAGCCTGCGGGGAAACGGCGCGCCGCGGCTATCGTTAAGCCACAGCTACATGATGAGGGGCGGATGGCGGTCGAGATCAGGTTCACCGCGGCGTCGGTCGCGAAGGTGCGATTCGCCGTCTCACCGCTGGGCGAGACCGTGCTTGCGCTGCGGATCCTGTTCGGCACGGGCGGTCATGCCGTCCACCGGCCCTGGGTGCGCCAGGCGCGCCCGCTGCTGGCGCGCGAGCGCGAGCTGCCGCTGCTGCGCGCGCTGATCGCCGGGCCGCTGCCGTCGTTCCTGTTCCCGGCGCCGGCTCAGCGCCTGCCGTCCATCGCGACGGAGCTGGACCTGGTACGCGCCACGCAGGACGACTTCTTCCGGCAGGAGTACGCCGCGGTCCTGGGCATGCCGGCCGAGGACGTCCCCGAGCCCGCGACGGTCCTGCCAAGGCTGGCCGAGGCGCTGCACCGCTGCCACGAGCTGCTGATCGCGCCCCAGTGGGGCCGGATGTGCGCCGTGCTGGAGGCCGACATCGGACGGCGTGCGCTGACCCTGGTGGAGGGCGGGGTGCAGGCGCTGTTCGCCGAGTTGCACCGCGACATCGCCTGGGAGGACGGCCAGCTGGTCGTGCACGGCCGGCGCACCCCGCACTCCGTGTTCACGGTGGACACCGGCGGGCATGGCCTCGTTCTGCAGCCCAGCGTCTTCAACTGGCCGGACGTGGGCGTCGACAAGGCCCCGGTCGCCGCCGCGTCGATCCGCTATCCGGCGATGGGCGTCGGCCTGCTCCGGGAGTCGCCCCGGCCGGCGCTGACGGGCCTGATCCCGGTGCTCGGCCACACGAGAACGCTGATCCTCGCCGCCTTGGCCGAACCTCAGACGACCGCCGCCCTGGCCACCCGCCTGGACATCACGCCGAGCGCGGTGTCCCAACACCTGGGCGCGCTGCGGGGGGCGGGGCTGGTGCTTACACAACGCAAGGGCCGCACGGCCCTCCACCTGCGCACGGAACGAGCAACCCACCTGATGGACGGTCCGGCCCCGAACGGTCACTGACACGACGGAATCAGGTCTCAGGGCGCAGGACGGGCGAGGCCGCCGACCGTCAGACCGTCTCAGGGTGCAGGACGGGCGAGGCCGCCGACCGTCAGATCACGGGCTGCCCGCCCCGCCCGCCACGGCGCCGAGGACGAGGCGGAGCATCGAACGGGCCAGGGCCTCCGGGTCTCCGTCCGCGCTCTCCGGCAAGGCGCCGCTCAGCCACAGGGTGGTGAAGCCGTGCGCCAGCGACCACGCGGCGACCGTGGTCGTCCGGTCGTGTTCGGCGCCCGGGGACAGCGAGTGGGCACTGGCGTTGAGGACGTCCGCGGCGCGCTGCTGCGCGGATCGAACGCCGGGATCGTCCACCCGGTAGAGCTCCGGCCGGAACATCACCTCGAAGTGGGGCCGGTGGTCGAGGCCGAAGCGGAGGTAGGCGACGCCGACCTCCCACACGTCGGAGGCAGCGTGCTCAAGAGCGTCGGCGAACAGGGTGAAGCCCTCGGCGGCCACGGCCGTCAGCAGACCTTGCTTGTCGCCGAAGTGGTAGGCGGGGGCGGCGTGCGAGACGCCGGCCCGGCGGGCCAGCTCGCGCAGGCTCCATCCGGCCGGGCCGGATTCGCCGATGGCCTGCAGCGCGGCGTCGATGATGACGCGCCGCAGGTTGCCGTGGTGGTAGGACGGCTGGCTGATGTTCCTCACCTCCGCGTTCCAAGGCTCAGCGGGACGACCACACCCTAGCTTGACATTGACAAGATGACGAACCTCCCTCCAATCTGTCCAATGACAAGATTGGAGTACGGAATGGTTCCGTTCATCGCCCTCATCGGTGGCTTCGTCGTCCTGCGGCTCGTCGGCCTGGTCGGCGTCGACGCACTGGACGCCTGGCAACCGGCCCTGCGCGGCGCTTTGGCCCTGATGTTCGTCTTCACCGGCGTGCCCCACTTCCTGCCCTCGTGGCGCCGCGACTTCGTCGCGATGATCCCGCCGTCGTTCCCGCAACCGGCCCTGCTGGTCACCCTCACCGGCGTCCTGGAACTGGCCGGCGCCGCCGGGGTGCTGTTCGCGCCGGTCGCGCCGTACGCGGCGATCGGGCTGGCGCTGCTCATGATCGCCATGTTCCCGGCCAGCGTCTCGGCGGCCCGCCGCGGCCTCACGCTGGCCGGGAAACCCGTGACCCCGCTGCCGGCCCGTACGGCCCTTCAAGTGCTCTTCATCGCAGCCGCCGTCGCGGCAGCCGTATGAGCTCGGGGGCCGTCGATCCACACGTCGGCGTCCGGCATCGGCGAGTTCGCGGGAAGGCCGGGGCTAGCAGTTCACGGTGCGGTCATAGGAGCCGAAATGCCAGGGGTAGTAGATGGTCTCCGAGTCGCTCAGGGTGCGGCAGTAGGAGTCGGGGCCGTGTTTGACGACGACCTTCACCTTCATCGTCCTGCCGCAGCGATTCGAGATCCAGACCGTCTTCCTCTTCTTGCTCACACTCCGCTCGATGCAGGCCGGCGCCGTGGTTCTCCCTGCCGCCACGGACGCCGGAACGGCCTGCGCCTGGGTGACGGCCGCGCTCGCGGGCGCCGGGAACGAGGTGACGCCCAGCGTGAGCGTTGCCGCACAGGCCAGACCGGACAGCGGAGCCTTGATCGTACGGGCGATGCGCATGGTCACTCCCTGTTTCATTCGAAGTCGGGTCGAACGTCATGGGAAGTCTGAACCGCGCCGCGTTGAAGATGCATTGAGGATTCGTTGAGTCGGCAAGCTGATGCCATGCCGCTCGGGGGCCGATTCCTTTCTGTGGCGGCCGGGGTCTACATGAGAGATCGGCTCGCGCGCCGGGCCGATCGTTCGGCCGGACGCGCTCATGCGCTGACCCGCCGACGAGCACAGCCGTGCAGGCCGTTTCGCCGCCTGCCGAAGGCGTTTCAAGCGTCTTTGACGTCTTCGGAGGGGCGGTGCTCTACTTCCAGCCATGACGCCCCTGACGAACCTTCGGCCTGCCCCCGTCATCGACGAGACGACCCGCCTGCTGACCGAGCACTACATTTTCCCCGAGACAGCCGAACAGCTTGCCGACCTGCTGCGACGACGCCTCGCCGAGGGCGCCTACGACGTCGGCGGCGCCGAGGAGCTCGCCCGTCTGGTCACCGCGGACCTGCAGTCCGTCAACGGCGACAAGCACCTGAGGCTGAAGCACCACGCCGACCCGGTGTCCCCCGAGCAGGGCGCGGCGACCCTGGAATCCATCCGCCGCGACTACGACACCTCGCTGGGCGGTGCGCCCCGGGTGGAGCTGCTCGACGGAGGAGTCGCCGTGGTGGAGCTGGCGCCGATGCTGTTCCCGCTGGATTGGGCCGCCGAACCGCTGAGCGCCGCGCTCACCTTGGCCTCTCGCGCCCAGGCGCTGATCGTGGACCTTCGCGACAACCGGGGCGGCGACCCGGACACCGTCGCCTTCGTCTGCAGTTACCTCCTGGACGAGCGCACCCACCTCAACACCATGCACTGGCGCGGCGGCGAGCGCGGCGAGCAGTCCTGGAGCCTGCCGCACGTTCCCGGCGCGCGTTTCGGCGGCAGCAAGCCTTTGTACGTGTTGTCCAGTGGCAGCACCTTCTCCGCCGCCGAGGAGCTGGCCTACGACCTGCAGCAGCTCGGCCGCGCCGTTGTCGTCGGCGAGCCCACCCGCGGCGGCGCGCACCCGTGCAAGGGCTGGACCGTGCATCCCCACCTGGAGGCCACCGTCCCCACCGGCCGCGCCGTCAACCCCGTCTCGGGCGCGAACTGGGAGGGCACCGGCGTGCAGCCGGACGTCCCTTGCGCCGCCGCGGACTCCCTCGACCAGGCGCACGCCCTGGCCCTCACCCGGCTGGCAGGCTGACGCAACCGAGCTCATCGTCGGTGCGGCACCGGACGCGTAACCGGGTCACGAGTCTTCGACCGGCCACAGCCGGCAGCCCTCGGCATCCACGAACCAACCTCCTGAGACCAGGAAGGTTCCATCGGGATGGAAGGCCAGCGCAGCAGCCCTGCGGTCGGTCACGGTCGCCTTCGCCCGGCCGGTCGCCGGGTCCCACAACCCGATGCCTTCCTTGTCGGCCACTGCCAGGGTGGCGCCGTCCGGGCTGAAGGCGAGGGCGTCGACGTCCGCGTTGCTGATGGTGCGCAGCCCGGTTCCGTCACCGGATGTCAGGGAGCAGCCGTGTGCGCCGCCCAGCGCGTACTGCTTCCCGTCGGGGCTCACGGCGACCGCCGAGCCGTCTCCGTCGGGGCCGATCGCCTCCAGGTCGCCGCTGTCGAGGTTCCAGCGCCAGAAGCCGTCCGTCCCGTCGGCTGCGGTGAGGTCCTCCCCTGCCAGCAGGATCGAATGGCCGTCGTCGATGAAGGCCGCCGAGTTCACCGCGGAACTGGCCTTCGTGGCGAACGGCAGCTTGCGCTTCGGCTCCTTGGCTGCGACGTCCCAGACGACACAGATCTCGGCGGCTTCGAGGTTGCCGACCGGGATGTTGCCCGCCACGACGAGTTGGGCGCCGTCCGCGCTGAACGCCATCGTGCGAGCGCCCCCGACCGGCGAGGGAAGCGAGTGCGTCACCTTCCCGGTGGAGGGGCCGCGGAAGCTCAACGGCACCTTCATCCCGGCTGTCACCAGTGCGGAGCCGTCGGGGGTGAAGGCCATGGCGCCGTTGACGGAATTCTCGGCGGAGAAGTCGGCGATCATCTCGTGCGAGTCTGCGGCCCACAGCCAGCCGCCGCCGGAGATGTTGCCTCCCGCGATGGTGCGCCCGTCCGGGCTGAACGCCACCGCGTACAGATCCTCGTCGGTCAGCCGGTTGCGGCGGGACCAGAGGTTCCAGCCGATCGGGACCGCCGCGGCGCCCAGCGCGGCCAGACCGCCGAGCAGGAACCGGCGCCGGGTCGGGCGGCGCCTGCCGGCGGGCATGTCGGCGGGCATGTCGGCGGGCATGTCGGGGCCCTTGGGTGCCTGGTGCTCCGGCTGGTGCGGGTGCCGCTCCGTGTCACCGGGAGCGTCCAGGGCTCGACCGTGGTCGGGATCGTGTCGGGTGCTGCCCTGGTGGGCGCCGGGATCGGAAGGCGGGAGAGGCGCCAGGTCCGGCGGGGTCCGCAGCTGACGTTCGGCGATCATCGTCGCGAACGGCGGCGGAAGCCATCGGGTGGTCGTCCGGGTGGGGTCGGTGAGCTCCTTGAGAATCCCGGCCACGCCGGGACGGTCACCGGGATCCTTGGCCAGGCAGCGCTTCACCAGCTCCGTCAGGGGGGCGGGCAGGCCGGTCAGGTCGGGTTCGTCGTGGGCTATGCGGTAGACGACCGCCTCGGCCCGTCCCGCGCCGAACGGGCTGCGACCGGTGGCGGCGAACACCAGGACGAGCCCGAGGGAGAACACATCGCTGGACGGGCCGATTCCCCGGCCTCGTGCCTGTTCCGGGGACATGAACGACGGCGTGCCGACCACCGCGCGGGAGAGGGTGTGGGAGGTGGCGTCCAGTGCACGGGCGATGCCGAAGTCGATGACGCGGGGGCCGTCGGCGGCAAGGATGACGTTGGACGGCTTGAGGTCGCGGTGCACCAGGCCGCAGGCGTGGATCGCGCCGAGCCCCTCGGCCAGTCCCGCGCCCAACACGATGATCGCCTCCGTGGGCATCGGGCCGTGCGCTTCGACGGCCTGGTGCAGGGACGGGCCGGGAATGTAGGCGGTGACCAGCCAAGGCGGGTCGGCCTCCGGGGCGGCGTCGACGAGTTGGGCGGTGTAGAACCCGCCGACCCGGCGGGCGGCCTCGGCCTCCAGGGCGAACCGGCGCCGGAACCCGGGATCGTCGGCCAGGTCGGGCCGCACCAGCTTCACCGCGACCGGGCGGCCGCCGGGAGAGCGCCCCAGGAACACCTGTCCCATCCCGCCGCCACCCAGCCGCCCCTCCAGCCGATAGGCCCCCGCCTGGCGCGGATCACCCGGCCGCAAGGGCTCCGGCCAGAGCGGGAAGTTCATCGCACCTCCGTGTGCAGGTCCTGGAAGCGTTCCAGCAAGCGGTACGCCGTCGCCCGGTGAACGGAGAAAGCGTTTGTCAGCTTCGCCCGCTTGCGATCCATCGGCGCACACCCCATCGAGAAGAACACAGGTGTCCGTCCATCGGAGATCTTTTCAGGAAACCGCCCGCTGGGAGAGGCGTGAGCGCTGCGACTCACGCGAGTGTTGAGCCCTGCCGTCCCAGGCGCAAGCGAGGGGAGAAAGCGACGCGTCACGCCTTTCGAGCAAGTCACCGCGCTTTTCAGCCGCGGATGAAGCCGTTGACGATGAGCGGAAGCGACGCGTCCAGGCCGGCCACGTTCAGGACGCCTTCGTCCTTCGCGTCGCCGATCGAATGTCCCGCGGCCGTCATCGCGGCGACGACCACGCGAGCGTCGGCGTTGACGGTGCGGCGGTAGGCGTCGAGGGCCTGCGTCGGGTGGGAGCGTCCCGCCCAGGTCTCGTTGTCGGTGAAGACGATGATGCCGTCCACCTCCATACGCCGGTCACGCGCCCACGTGAACGGCAGTGACAGGTCCGTGCCGCCGCCCGACGGCTGCCACGAGGCGATCTCGCGCAGGTTCGTGCGCGGGGTCACCTTGGAGGCGTGCACGGACGTGTCCACGTCGATGACGTGCAGGTCACCCTTCTCGATCCGCGACAACATGACCGCCATCGCGTTGCCCACCTCGTACGGGGAGCCGATCGGGGAACCGCCCACCCGGACGCCGCCGCCCCAGCTCATCGACCCGGACGAGTCGACGGCGACCAGCAGCCGCTTCCCGGACGGCTCGACCGCGCCGAACGACAGCTCGTACGTCTCCTCCAGCGCGTCGAGGATGGCCGGGACGGGCTGCCAGGTGTGCACGTCGGCGCGCGGGTTGGGCTGCGCCTGCCCGGAGGCGTAGACGCGCATCGCGAGCCAGGCGTCCATCGGGTGGATGCGGGCGCGCAGGATCGCCTGCTGGTCGGTGAGCCGCAGCACCGCCCGCGACGTGGCGTCCGCCCTCGGCTTGAGGGTGCCGAGCCGGGTCATGCGGGCCAGGTTGCGGATGAGCGCGGTCAGGCCGACCGTCTCGATCAGCGCCTCCCACACCGACGGCTCCTTCAGAACCGAGTCCGGCAGGAACTCCCACGGCACCTTCGCCTCGGTGACCACCCGGACCGCGTCCTCGGCGGTGGTGACGGCCTTCGCGGTCAGGAACCGGTCGACGGCGGGCAGCTCGTCGCGCGCCTCGTCATCGGAGATGTTGCCGGCGATCCAGCCGAACAGCGTCCTGCGCTGGTCGGAGTCGGCGACCGGGTGGGCGATCCGCAGCACGTCCCGCAGCGCGAACGCCTCGCCCTGCGGCGTCCTGCGCTGGGCTGCCTTGCACGCCTTGAACGCGACCGCGTCGGCCTCGCCGGTGAGGAACCAGGAGCCGAGCGCCGTGCGCAGGCTCCGGCCCATCGTGGGCGCGGTGCCTCGACCGGTCGCCTTGCCGCCGAGGTTCTTGTAATAGCCGAAGAACTGGGCCAGGTGGTCGGTGGTCCGGGCGACCTTCGCCAGGGCCTGCTTGGCCGCTCGGCGGGTGTCGGCGTCGCCCTTGGCGTAGCAGGCAGCGAGCGCGAACAGTGCCGGACGCTGCTTCGGCGCCCGCGGCGGCCGGGCCGTCGAGATGTCGGTGAGCAGCCTGACGACGCGCGGACCGTCCTCGGCGACGGCCTGGAACAGCACGCCCGCGTTGTCGGCGGTCAGCTGGTTCTCGCCCACGTAGTAGGTGCCGCCGGTGGTGCCGAGGATGAGGAAGTCCTCCACCTTGCGCCACACGTCCTTGGCGAACGCGTAGCCGCCGGCGGCGTTCCGCACCTGGTCGGTCCGGCCGGGGATCGGCTGCGTCTGCGGGGTCGCGAACGCCGAAACGCTCGCGAGAGGGTCACGTGCCATCGTCAGCTCCTTGCTTTCGACCCGCCCGAGGGCGGATATGACGAAGGGGAGCGGACGAACTTCGACCCGCTCCCCCGCCTGTGCGCGTCAGCCTTGCCGGCGGTACGGATGTGGGGGTTCCGACCGGCTTTTCAGCGTGCTGCCAGTTACACCACGGCCCGCGAGTGCGGGCCGCCGGGGCTCGAACCCGGACAACTCGAATGGGAATCGATAACCGATCGAATTCGACCCGTACCGCCGATAAGGCTGACGTGCGATCAGGTCGGGAACCGGCCCGGATATGGGTGACCCACCGGCCGTTACGGTGCTCTGCCATTGAGCTGCACGGACCGAGATCCGCGGCGGGATTCGAACCCGCAACCACCGGCTTAGAAGGCGATAACCGATGAGATTCGACCCGTGCCGGCACCAGACCTGACCAGCTTCGCGCGGCCCGGAAAGGCGCGGATGTGTGCGGCGGGCACCGGAGGGTTCTTTGTTGGAGAAAGATAACCGATGCCCATTCGACCCGCGCCTTTCCGTGTCTCGCGAAGCTGATCCCACAGTAGCGATCAGCGTGCCGCATCACACCTGAATATCGCCGAGATGGGGAAATATCAGTCCATCATCCCGAGCAATGCACTGCCCCGCCCTGTTCCGGCGGACGGCGTCGTCACCGCCCCGCTCGGCAGGGCAGTCCCGCGGCGGGCAGGTAGGTGATGTCCGGGCGGATCCAGTAGCGGGTCATGTGGGCGGGGAAGAGCACGACGATCTCGGCCGTGCCGGCGAGCGTGATCGCGTCTTCGGTGTCGTGGACCAGGGGTCCGCGTTCGATCGTGCGGCCGTGGCCGGTCGCGCGGGATGGCGGCGTCGTACCAGTAGCCGGGCCGGGTGTCGGAGCGCGGGTGCTGGAAGTCGGCGGCGATCTCCAGGGAGACCGACGTGCGGCGGGTGAGCTCGCGGCCGGCGGAGACGGCGAGGACGCGCGGTCTGGATCGCCTGGCCGATGCGGGCGGGTGACACGTGCAGCCGGGCCGCGGTGCGGCCGAAGTGCGGTTCCTCGGCCAGGGCCAGGAAGATCTCGATGTCACGTAGTTCCGCGTCCGCTCTGCCCGCTCCACCTGAAAGATGAGCTTTCCGGACTCATCGTGGTTCCGGCTGGGCACGGTAGTTGATCAGCGGAACGTGCGAATCACGTGCGGTGTCCCTCTCGGGAGTGGTCCGGTCGCCGGTCAGTGCCGTGCGGGCGGCGGCGAGGATGTCCTCCGACAGCGGGTCGCCCGCAGTGGCGCGGGCCAGGACGAGGGCGCCGACCATGGTGCACAGCCGTACGACGCCGTCCTGGTCGGCGGTGGCGAGCCAGGCCGCGGTGTCGCCGACCTGCTCGGTGAACACGCGGCGAGCCTCCGCGTCCCCGTGACCGCGGGCGATGTCGACGGCGAGTCCGGCGGCGGGACAGCCGTCGGCGGCGTCGTCGCGGTGCGTGGCGGAGAGGTAGGCGTCGATGAACGCCCGCTGGGCGGCTTCGCGATCTCCCTCGTGCCGTTCGAGCGCGCCGGCGCGAACGTCGGCGTGGTCCTCGAAGGCGCGCGCGGTCGCCTCGCCGATGAGGGCTTCCTTCGAGGCGAACTGCTTGTAGAAGCCGCCGTGGGTCAGCCCCGCGGCCTTCATCAGGTCGGCGACGCTGACCTCGGTGCCCTGCTCGCGGAAGAGGCGGGACGCCGTGTCGACGACCCGCCGGCGGTTCTGCCGCGCCTGCGCCTGTGATCCGCGTCCCATATGCGCCTCCCATTCGGATGTCAGTTGTCATCTATCCTATGCTGCGGCAGATAGATTACGTTCATCATCTATCTCATCCGCATCAAGGAGGCAGGCATGGTTCTGAACGGCGCGGTCGCGGTGGTCACCGGCGCGAACCGGGGTCTGGGGCGCCACCTGACCGCACAACTGCTGGACCGCGGCGCATCGGTCTACGCGGCCGTCCGCCGCCCCGACGACCTGGACCTGCCAGGGGTCACCCCGCTGCTCCTCGACGTCACCGACCACGCGTCGATCCGGGCTGCCGCGCGGATCGCCACCGACGCGAACGTTTTGATCAACAACGCCGGGATCTCCACCGGTACGCCTCTCATCGGCGGCGACCTCGACGCGGTGCGCCGGGAACTGGAGACGAACTTCTACGGCCCCCTCGCCGTCACCAGAGCGTTCGCCCCGGTCATCGAGGCCAACGGCGGAGGTGCGATCCTGAACATCCTGTCGGTGATCTCGTGGTTGCACCCGGCGCGAGCCGGGGCGTACGCGGCGGCGAAGGCGGCCGCGTGGGCACTGACCGACGCGGCCCGCGAGGAACTCCAGCCCAGGGGGATCAGCGTCTCGGCACTCCATGTCGGCTTCATGGACACCGACATGACCGCCGGCCTGGACGGTGTCCCGAAGGCGGACCCCGCCGACGTCGCCACCCAGGCACTCGACGGGCTCGCCACCGGCCAGGCCGAGATCCTGGCCGACGACCTCACCCGCCGGACCCGTCAGGCTCTGGCACGAGGACCCGTCCCGACCGGCAGGTGATCCCCGGCGCCAGCCGGACCGGCCGTTCCGCGCGCCGCCTTCCGGAGACGACGTTCACTGATCCGATCGGCGGCGCTTCGAGCATGGCGTGCGGTCCCGGCGGGGGTCGTCCACAAGCCGTACGGGCCGGCGAGGGGTGGGGTGGCCCCTCTCGACACGCTCTGTGGCACCTACGGCTTGGCCGAGGAGGTGATCGGGGCTGCGGAGTCCGGTATCCCCGCGTAGTCGGGCAGCTCGACGCCGTTGATCGCGCGCCCGACCAGCTCGGTGAACCATTCGCCGGTGAAATCGGGGCGCGGCTCGGCGTCCGGCCCCGGGACGACGCGGCTGCGGGCGTTCAACCGGCCGATCTCCTGGTTGGCCTCGACGAACGAGCGCATCCGCGCCTCGTAGCGGGCGAACCCGGCGTCGGGGTCCCATCCGGCGGCGGCCAGCTCTCCGGCCAGCAGGTAGGCGCCGACCAGCGCCAGCCCGGTGCCCTGCCCCGACATCGGCGAAGAGCTGAACGCCGCGTCCCCGAGCAGCCCCACCCGTCCACTCGACCAGCGGCCCATCACCACCTGGGCGACCTGGTCGAGGTAGAAGTCCGGGGTGTCGTCCAGGTGCGCGAGGATGTCCGGGGTCAACCAGCCCAGGCCCGCCATCCGCTCACGCAGCAGGACCTTCTGGGCCGCGATGTCACGGTGGTCGACGTCGAAGTCGGCCGAGGGGAAGGAGAAGATGGCCATCGCCCGGGTGGCGTCCTGGATGGGCCGCAGGAGGGCGGAGCGACCGGACTCCTGATCCTGGTACTCCAGCAGCCAGCGGTCCAGCCCGAACTTGTTGGGCACACTGTAGAAGGCCAGCACGTGCCCGAGGTGGCGGAGGAACCGCTCATGCGGGCCGAAGACCGTCGCCCGCAGCGCCGAGTGCAACCCGTCGGCCCCGACCACCAGGTCGAAGCGCCGCCGGTCGCCGCCCGCGAAGACCACGTCGACCCCGTCCGCGTCCTGGGCGAGCTCCGCGATCCGGTCGCCGAAGACGTACTCGACGCCGTCGCGGGTGTCGTCGTAGAGCAGCTGGGACAGGTCCCCGCGCAGGATCTCGATGTCCGCGATGTACCCGTCGCCACCGTCGTCGTCGGCACGGAAGGTCTCCAGCACTTGCCCGTCCGCGTCCACGGTGTGGGCGCCGGCGGTGTCGGTGCACGCCGCGCGCACCGCCGCGTCCAGCCCCATGCGCACGATGACCTCCTTGGCGACCCCGCGCGCGTCCACCGCCTGCCCGCCGGGACGCAGCTCGGCAGCCCGCTCCACCACGGTCACCTCGGCCCCCCGCCGGCGCAGCCAGTGGGCCAGCGCGGGCCCCGCGATGCTGGCCCCCGCCACCAGCACCCGGGGACCGCTCGCCCGCTGCTCGCCGGTCCGGATGGTGTGCTCCTGCTTGGAGTCGCCGACGCTCATCACTGCCTCCATCTGCTTCCTCCCGCGCTGAACGTTCCCAGCGCAGGCCCACCGCTGCCGGTGTGTCCAGCCGTATCGACCACGCATCCGCACAGAACTCATCGGCGCACCCGAAGTCGCGTCCACGCTCCCGCGCCGGGTTCCTCCGGGGCCGCCTCGCGTTTCCCGCTCATGTGAGGCTGAAGGGGGCCGGTTCCACGTCGAGCTCTCTCATCGCCTCGGCATAGAGCCGGTAGCGTCGACGGGCCTCACCATGGCGGCGGGCCTTGGTCAACGTCCGAACCAGGTCCAGGTGGGCCGCCTCGTCGTAGGCATCCCGTTCGAGCAGCCGGAGCAGGTAGCGAACCGCTCTGTCGGGGTCGTCGGCCGCCTCCGCGAGCGAGGCCAGCTCGCGAAGCAGGGCCTGGTGCACGGCGCGGGCCTCCTCACGAAGAGGCTCCAGCCACTCGGCGTAAGGTGAGTCCTCGCAGACGTCCCCGGTGTAGCGGGCTTCGGCCGCGACGAGCAGATCCTCGTCCTCGGCGGCGAGCGCCTCGGCGGCGGCGCAGAGGAACTCCTCGACATCGGTACGGAGTCCGACCAGCTGGATGCTGTACTTGTCGGCGCGCACGAACTCCCCCGGGCCGAACTTCCGCTGCGGATCCAGGACCGAGCGCACGGTGGACAGAGCGACCGAAAGCCGGTTGGCGCAGGACGCGGGCTCCTCGCCCGGCCAGAGGATCTCCATCGCCGCTTCCCGGGCGACAGTGCGGCCGCGTTGGCACGCCAGCCAGGTCAGCAGGTCGCGCGCCTTGCGGGACTGCCATTCGACAGCGCCGCCGCGGCGGCTGAGCCGTACTCCGCCCAGCATGCACAACCGCACGGCGTCCTGGTCGAGGAGCGTGATACCGCGGAGCAGGCCGGCGCCGGAGCCGTGCGGCCCGCGGACCCCGGCGCGGCGGAGCTCCTGTTCCGCCTCGTCAAGGCCGGAGCCGCTGAGCCGCGCGCGGGCGAAGGCGTTACGCGCGATGTCCACAGGGCTGCCGATCTGCGCCCAGATCTCCGCTGCTGAGGCCAGCAGGTCCGCCCGCTCGCCCGGGGATTCGGCCACGGTGAAGGCCGACAGTTCCAGGGCTTCGGCCATCTTGGCCCGGTCGCGGCGGCTGACGGCCGCCTCGTGGGCGGATCGGGCGTAGGCGCCGGCTTTGGCCCGGTCGCCGGTCTCTGCCCAGACCCAGCCGGCGGCCAGGAGCGCGTCCACCCGGCTGGAGCCGCCGCCTGCCGCGACCGCGCGTTCGGCCAGCTGTACGGCCAGCGCCGGATCGTCGACCGCGTGGACACGGGCCAGTCCGGCCAGGACCGTCTGGGTCAGATGGGCGTTTCGGAGTTGTTCGGCATGCTTCAGGGAGTTCTCGAAGCTGATCCGGGCATGCATCAGCTCCCCGCGCTCCAGATAGACCTGGCCGAGCCCCGCCAGTGGGTGGCCGAGCTTGTCGCTGCCCACCCGGCTGAAGATGTCGCGGGCCCGTTGGAAGTCGGCCAGGGCTTCGTCGAGCCTGCCCAGGCCCATGAGCGCATCGGCGCGGTTGTGCAGGGCGATCGCGGTCTGGACGGGGTCGCCGACCAGGTCCGCTCGCCGTACCGAGAGGTCCGAGTCGGCGATGGCCTCGTCGTAGCGGGCCTCCTCCGTGCGGCTCGCGGCGCGGTTGGCCAGGACGCGGGCCGACAGCAACAGGTCTCCCGCGCTCTCCGCGGCGGCGAGGGCGAGGGCGCTGTGCCGTTCGCTTCCGGCCCCGTCGCCGGCGTCGTGGGTGACCATGGCCAGCGCGGTGTGGGCGCAGGCGGCAGCGCGTTCGTCCTGGCAGCGGGTGGCCATCGCCAGGGCCTGTTCGGCCAGCTGGGTCGCCTCCGCGCTCTCGCCGACCAGCCAGCGAGCGCTGGCGGACCAGGCCAGCAACATCGCCCGGTCGGAGGAGCTCGACGAGGGCAGCGGAAACGCCGAGCCGTCGAAGCCGCCGGCCAGCTCGAACGTCGACAATGCCGCCTTGTAGTCCCCCCGCTGGTAGTAGATCATCCCCATCCGCCAGGCCACCGCGGGGTCGGTGGCGTCGACACGGCGAAGGCACTCCAGCGCGCCGGCCCAGTCCCCCTGAACCTGGCGGGCCCGCCCCTCGGCCAGATTCACGGCACACGTCCGCCACTCCTCCGGTACGGCGACGCAAGCCCGGACGAGCTCGGCCGCGTGCCCCTTGGCAAGCAGCGACGCATGCCACCTTTCGATCATCGCCACCCGATGGCCGGGCTCGTCACAAACCGCCAGCGCCTCCCGGACGAACCCATGCGACTCATACCAATGGGCCGCCGCCGCCCCCCGTCCGGCATCGCCCATGAACTCCCTGACCAGGGTGGACACCACATAACCTTGATCGCAGGGCGTGATCAGGATGTGCTGAGCGGCCAGAGCGCGGAGCTCCTCGCGGGAGACGGCGACCCCCATCGCCCGGCACAGCTCGTGAGTGAACCACGGCAGCCGAGCGGTCGCGCGGAGGAACTCCTCATGCTCGTCCTTCACCACCTCCTCGACCAGATAGTCGAACACCGGCGTGGCGGCGATCCGTTTGGCACGGTCCGACCAGGGCAGGCCGCTCAGCCAGCTCAACGTGAGCCGTACGGCGACCGGCCACCCCCTGGTGAGCTCGTGAACCTCCTCCGCCAGGTCGTCCGCCCCCAGGACGATCGAGGAGAGCGAGCGGGTCTCGGCAGGAGTGAAGGCCAGCTGTTCGGCCGACACCTGGAAGACATGGCCCAGGCCGCGCATGCGCTGGATCGGGAAGGGCACGGCGGAGCGTGAGATCAACACCAGGTGAAGGTCGTCGCCGCCGTGGTGACAGAGCTCTTCGAGCAGGCGCGCCCCGGGGGTGCCCGGCTCGATCCGCTCCACCCCGTCGATGACGAGGACGGTCGGCCGGCAGACGGCGGCGGCCAGTTCGGTGGCGAGCCCGGCCGAGCGGATCCAGCCGGGCGGCGCGCCCAGGGCTTGGCAGATCTCTTCGATCAGGGTGGCGTCGTCGGCCCAGGTCAGCCACGCCACCGGATGATCAGGCCGGGCCCGCGTCCAGCCGCGTACGGCTGAGGTCTTGCCGCCGCCCGGGCCCGCGGTCACCACGGTGAGCCGGTGTCGCGGGATCTGATCGAAAAGGGCGGTGAGTTGCGCTCGTGCCAGCAGAGGCTCGGTCGCCGTCACAGCGAGAAGTATCTGCCGGGCTGGACTTCAAGGCAACCGAAAGATCCATTTGCCCTCCGGCGACGTGGGCGTCGTCCAGACCGCCTTCATCGGCCGAGCCAGGCCATCGACCGGCAAGCGGACGGCGGCCTGGGCGGTGATCGCAGAGAGTTGCCGGACGTGAGGTCAGCGGTTGAAGTCGCGGGCCGTCACGCTCCCCAGTCCATTGCTCCCGTTCTTCGACAGGTAGACGGTCATCCCCTCGTCGTGGAGGTTGATCCACCCGCCGCCCTGCCCATAGGGGGCGTCCTTCGCGCGTACGGAGTCGGCGTACACGACACCATGGGTGCTGGTGCCCGTCCCGCCCGGGTACACCTGCAGCCCGAACCTGGTGACGCCATCGACGGCGGTGAGGGTTCCCAGGACGGGGTTGCGCACCTGGACGCTCGTGGTGAGGGTGTGCCGCTGGGCGCCGAAGCCGGCGACGAGGGTGTAGGTGGTGTCGCGCCGCGGGGCGTCGGCGGCGTCCAGCACCAAGGAGTACGGGCCGTGCGACCCGGGGTGCTCGACCCGGGGAACGGGCTTCCGGCCGCCCGGGAACAAGACCTCGTACGTGAAGTCGTCGGATCCCTCCCAGTTCAGCGTGACCTTCGTTCCGGCGTCCACCACGACGTCGTCCGCGAGGAAGCCGTGCGGCGCCGGTATGTCCTTCGGCGCGGTCTTCACCACCACCACCACCGTGTCCCTCCTGCGCAGGCCCCCACTCTTGCTTCTGCCGGCGGCCTCGGTCACCCGCAGCACGGCCAGCCCGGGTTCGGGGGCGACAGTGACGTTCTCCAGCGTCACCACCATGTGGTCACCGGGACCGAAACTGACGGCGCTGCCCTGATCGCTGACCTGGACCGCGAAGTTCTGCGTCTGGACGGTCACTGCCCGGGTGCGGCCGGTCTTGATGTCGGTGTGCTCGCCTTTGGGGGTGATCGTGGTGAAGTCGTGGGTGAGGTGGCCGGCGCCGGGTCCGTGATGAGGGTGTAGGTCAGCATGGTCACGATCGCGACTCCTTCTCCTGGCAGCAACAGCGGCAGGCCGACGACCTGCGCGCTATGAGAGGACCGGGCCGGGCAGAACGGGCGCCGCCACGGAAGAGCACTCCTACGTGATCCAAGCGTCAGGACGATGGCGCGACAAGAGCGCCCGAGGCGGCTTTAACGGGACGCTTCAGCAACACCCTCACCACCTTGACATGCGACCTCGGCCTTGACGCCGGAGCAGCGGTCGTCCTGACCACAGTCGCTCTCGCCGGATGTGACCGCGACCCCGGGCGAGGGCCGCACTCGCGGATCACCCTCGCGGCCACGCCGTGCCTGACTGATCGCTCGTCAGCCGCTGGGGAAGCCGGGCGCCGAGACGCCGCCGCCCCATGGGGGCAGCCGGTAGGCGCCGAGCTTCCGGATCTTGCCGGTGGTCACGTCGATGGCGTAGGCCGTATCCCCGAGGTCGGGCCACCGGTCGGAGCCCGGGTCCCGTATGGCGGTGCCCAGGGCCAGGACCTCACGCTCGTTGAGCCAGTATCCGAGCCGGTGCGGATTCAGCTGCCGCGGCGGGTCGAGCTTGACCTCGGACCTGACCTGGCCGCTCGCCCGGTCCACGGTGACGATCTTGTCGTACGGCTCGCTGTTCGTCACGGTCTCCCCCTTCGCCGCCGGGCCGGTCAGCATGGCCACGGTCGTGCCGTCCGGGCCGACGGCTCCCGTCAGCGCCCAGGTCTTGGGCTCGGCGAAGACCGTCACCTTGCCGTCCGAGAGCACGCCGAACCGGCCGTCCTCGTGCTCCACGACCATGGGGACGCCCTCGTCGGCGGGATAGAGGGATTGCCAGCCCTTGGGCACCTCCTCGACGACCCGCCCGCTCTCCACGTCCACGACGACCTGGGGGATGCCGGCCAGGTTCAGGCCGAGCCGGCGCCCGTCCGGCGAGAAGGTGATCAGCCCGCCGCCCTTGACCATGGCCTTGCGCCTGACCACCTGGGGGATGTCCCAGACCTGGCCGGTGTCGAGCTCGCGAACGGCGAAGCGTTCACGCTCGGGGACGTAGTAGGCGATGCGGCGTCCGTCGCGGGAGATCGCCAGCGGGGCGGCGGTGTTCATGTAGTTCTTCTTGGTCTGGTCGGTGTAGACGCTCAGCGCATCGGCGACCCGGTACCGGGTTCCGTCCCGCAGGACCACCTTCCACTGCAGGCACGTCTCGTCGGCCACCGGCGCGTTGTCCTGGCCGGGCTTCCATGCGTCCTGGCAGAAGTCGTAGTAGGCGTAACGCACCGGCCCCACCCCGGACGCGGGCAGCACGGCGCGGACGGGGACGAGGTCCTCCGGCGACGGTGTCGGCCCCGCGGGGACGCCGCGGGAGGTCGGCGCGGACGAGGGCGTGCCCCTCGTGACCGCGCCGACGTCGGCGGGCCCGCCGGGATTGACGAGAAGGGCGACGGCCAGCGTCAGTGCGGCGACGGCCGCGACCGCGGAGCCGCTGATCAGAGTCGTTCGCGTACGCCGGGCGCCCCGCAGCGCGACCTCGGCGAGATCGACGTCGGGCGCCTGCCGGGCGATCGCGTCGAGCTCGTCACGGAACCTCGTCATCGCGGCACCTCCACCGGATCGATTTCGGACAACAGATCGGCCAGTTCGGGCGCGAGGACGCGCAGGCGGCCCAGGGCGTAGTGGGTCTGGCTCTTGACCGTGCCGGCTGAACAGCCCAGCGCTTCGGCGGTCTCCTCGACGCTGAGGTCCTCGTAGAAACGCAGCACGAGGACGGCGCGCTGCCGTGGAGTCAGCCGGACGAGCGCCTGTTGCAGGACCATCCGGTGCAGCCCGGCGGACTCCGGATCGTAGGCCGGTTCCGGCGGGCTGCTGGTCAGGATGTCCGTACGCCTGCGCCGCAGCCAGGACACGTGCTCGTTGACCAGGGCCCGCCGGGCGTATGCCTCGGGGTTGCCGTCCTTGGCCAGCTTGGGCCAGTGTCGGGCGATCCGGGTCAGCACGGTCTGCAGGAGGTCCTCAGCCCGGTGGGCGTCTCCCGTGAGCAGGTACGCGGTGCGCATCAACGCCTGTTGGCGGGCGCTGACGAACTCCCTGAATCCCTCATATTTGTCCATGCGACTCCTTCCGCCCTAATGAACGCAGGACGTCGGAAGCCGGTTGGAGGCGATCCACCCCCGAGCTCCCCGATCTCCGCAGCTCGGCCCGCTTCGAGCGGGTGCGGTCAGCCCTTGGTCCGGACCGTGGCCGACAGTTCGATCGGGAGCGTCGTGCCGTCGGCGGCCAGCGGGCGGACGGTGAAGGTGTAGCTCGTACGCCCCCGGAGCCCGGTGACCCGAGCCGTCGTCCCCGTCACCCGCATGACCTCCGTGCCGCCGTTGAAGACCGCGTAGCCGGTGGCGGCCGGCACGGACGGCCAGGTCAGGGTCACCGACTTGGCGTTGACGTTGCCGACGCCGAGTTCGGCGCCGTTCCAGGTGTTGGGCGTCTCGACCACGAACGCGTCGATGATGAGGAACTTGTCCGCGCCGTTGACGACCTTGATGGTGTGATCGCCCATCGGCAGCCCGGTGAGCTGGAACACCCGCTGGGCGGTCAACCGTACCGGGGAGTCGCAGTCGACCGTGGCCCTGAGCTCGCCGTCGACGTAGATGTCGATGGCGCTCATGTCGGAGTAGCGTTCGGACAGCAGGCTGATGCCGGTGCCGGTGAAGGCGAACTCGACCGCCTGCCCGGCGCGCCAGCCGGCGTGGACGTCGTCGCCGTAGTCGCCCAGCCCGCGGTCGGGGCTGTAGGTGAAGTCGTCGTCGGGGTAGACGATGCGCTTGTCGGTGTCGTTGACGTAGGTGAGCACCACCTTCGGGTCGGTGACGGTGATCTTGTGCTCGCCGGAGAATCCGTCGTGGATCGCGGTGATCGTGGCGCTGCCCCAGGTGCGGGGGGTGACGAGGCCGGCCGCGTCCACGGTGGCGATCGACGGGTCGGAGCTCTTGAAGGTGACGCCCTCGGTGACCGGGGTGCGGGTGCCGTCCGCGCCGACCGTCGCGACGGACAGCCGGGCGGGCTCGCCGACCTTGAGAGTGCCGGCACCCGTGACGTCGAGTGCCTTGATCGCGGCGGTGGAGGCGGTGAGGGTGAACTTGTCGAGTGCCAGCCCGCTGCCCTCGCTCACGATCCGGAGGGTGTGCAGGCCGGCGGACATCTTGATCCAGGTGGTCACGTTCGCGTCGTCGGACTTGGGGACGAAGACCGTGTTGCGGTCGCCGTCCACCTCGAACCGGAACGTGGTGTCCTGGGCGGCCGAGCCCTTGAAGGTCACCTTGTACATGCCGGTGTTCGGGACGAACACGTTCTCGTAGCGCAGGTAGTCGTTCGGGTCGATGCCGCCGACGACGCCGTCCTTGGTGACGACGCCGGTGTCGGGGCCCTTCCAGTTCCACTCCTGGTCGGTGTTCCACTGCATGGTCCAGCGCTCGGCCTCGACGGTCTGCTCGGACGTGCCCTGCAGGTCGAGCCGCAGCCAGTTCCAGACGATGTTGGCGCTCGCCTCGATCCAGACGACCTTGACCGAGTGCTCGCCCGCGGTCAGCGGCAGGACGAAGTCCTCGGTCCGCGGGCTGAGCATGCCTGCGGTGGGGCGCAGGCTCAGCGGTCCCGTGGCGTCGGCGCCGTCGACCTCGACGCGGAACTTCAGCGGCTTGTCGTTGACGGTCGAGTAGCGAAGTTGCAGCAGGTACTTGCCGTCGGCGGGGACGCTGACGGCGTCGAAGCGCGACCAGTCGCCGGTGTCGATGGAGGCGACGCCGGGGGTGCCGTCGTCGCTGTCGGTGAGGTCGGTGTTCTGGGTGCCCTGCTGCCCGGTCGCCGACTCGGCCTGGAGGGTGATCGACTCGGGCCGTTCGAGGGTGAACCGCATCCAGTTGAGGAAGAGCCAGCGCCCGTCGGGCAGGGTGAGCTTGATCGTGTGCCGGCCCTCGGTGAGCGGGATCCGCCGTTCGAAGGTCCGGTAGGTGTTGTAGCCGCCGGAGTCCGGCACCTTGACGGTGGTCACCTCCTTGCCGTCGACCTCGACCTTCAGGTGGTTGGCCTCCTCGGAGGAGGCCCGGAACTCCACCCGGTAGGCGCCGGTGGCGGGCACGTCGACGTTGTCGTACTCGGCGGACTCGCCGGCCGCGTCCATGTAGAGCGCGCCGAGGCCGCCCTCGGGCGGGGTCTCGACGCCGTAGGCGCCGCTGGCCGCGGTGTAGTCCTCGTTCTGGATGGTGAACTGCGTCAGCGGGGTCGTCGGCCGCCCGGCCGGCACGGCTCCCGCGGCGACCCGGACGCCGCCGATCGGGTAGACCTTGTCCTTGCCGCCCGGCATCGCCAGCTCGATCCGCGGCTTGCCGTCCGCGCCGAGCATGGCGACGGCCACGTCGTAGGAGCCCGCGGGCAGGTCGGACGGGAGCGTGAAGGCCGAGTTGATCTGGCGGACGTCGCCCTTGAAGAGCTTGGTCTGGTCGAGGGTGGCGTCGGTGCCGCGCCACACGACGTCGCCGGTGGACCTGTCGGTGAAGCGCACCTCGACCGGGTAGCGCCGGGGGCTGAAGCCGACCGCGTTGTTGGTCCAGGTGTGCGAGATGCGGAACTCGCCGCCGGGCCTGACCTCGGTGTCGTAGGTCGCGGTGGGCATGAGGAAGCGGTAGCCGGTGAAACGCGCCAGCGTCTCGAACCACTCGCCGTAGGCGTCCTTCATCGGCTGCCAGTTCTCGAAGCCGGTGTTGTTGATGCCCTGGAGGTTGGAGTGGTAGCCCTCCAGCGAGTTCTTCACGAACAGCCGGGGGTTGTTCAGCATGATCGTGGGGTTGTCCCAGTTGGAGCCCTCGGACACCTGGATCATGTCGCGGCGGAGCCTGCGGTTGACGTACGGGGCCTGCGCGGTGTCGCCGTAGTTGTGCCAGACGAAGCCGGCGTTGACGGTGTCGGACCGCACGCCCCAGTTCTCGAACGTGGCCGCCTTCTCGTAGCCGAACACGCTGAACCGCTTGGCCTGGGTGTCGGCGTCGGGGTCGTTCTTGTTCACCTCCGCGCCGGCGTTCTGCATCATGACCATCGACTTGTCGAACGCGTCGTCGTAGATCTTGAGGATCGCCTGGAGCGTCGAGACGCGGGTGGCGTTGTCGGGCCACGGGAAGTTCATCGCGTCGTTCCAGCCCGACCACTCGCCGAACAGGGAGAAGGCGCGCAGGTCCACCCACGCCACGCCCGGGTCGCCGTCGTAGCGGCCGGCGAAGGCGTCCACCGCGCGCTTGAGCCGGTCCAGGTAGATCGGGTTGTAGTAGATCGGCTGCTTGGAGAAGTAGTCGTTGTACGGCGCCATCCGGAAGGGCACCCCGGCCTTGTCGAACAGCCAGGCCGGCGGGTACTCGTACGGGAAGACGCCCGGGTCGTTCTTGTAGTCGGGCGCCTCCGACATGAGCAGCTGGAACTCGACCGTCTTGCCCTGCTCGTTCACCCGCTTCATGAACGCGTCGAGGCGGTCCCAGACGAAGACGCCGTCGTCGGGCTCGAAGTCGGCCCACGCGAGCTGGAGCCGGACCACGTCGGCGTCGGCGGGGATCTTCTTCCTGCCTTCGATGAAGTCGGTGATGCCCGGGTCGTTGGTGAAGGTGTAACCCGGCGTGCCCGGCGTCCGGTGCGTGTTCACGTCGAACGCGGTGCCGGTGTACGGGTTGCCGTGCAGGATCTCGTGGGTGTCGGAGAAGGTCACCGTCGTACGGCCGGCGGCCGGTTCGGCGGCGGAGGCGGCGTGCGCGGGCAGCACCAGTAAGGCGGCGGTCATCGTGGCGGCGGTCATCGTGGCGGCGCCGAGGACGTGGCGGATCATCAGATCTCCAGGGGGACGGGGGCGGCGTCGTGCAGGGAGCGGTAGGCGGCCTCGACGAGGGCGACGGTCCGGTGGCCCGCCCTGGCGTCGGGCTGGCGGGCCTCGCCGTCGCGGACGGCGTCGAGGAAGGCGCGGATGAGCAGGTCGTCGAGCGGCGCGCCGTACCCGTGGGCGAGCGGGCCGCCGTTCCATCCGGTGAGGACCCCGGAGAAGGGCGCGATGTCGGCCACGCCCTCGGTGCCGATCACGGTGAGGGTGACCAGGTCGCCGGTGTTGGGACGGCCGGGCGGGCGCGACCAGGAGCAGTCGATGGAGGCGATGACCCCGTCGCGGTAGCGCAGGGAGACCAGCCCGGCGGTCTCGACGGCCTTGCCCGGGTTGGGGATGGAGTTGGCGATCGCGTAGACCTCGACCGGGTCGTCGTCCAGCAGGTCGGCGAGCAGGTCGGCGACGTGCACGACGTGGTCGGTCAGGGCGCCGCCGCCGCTGCTCGCCGGATCGGTGAACCAGTCCCGGCTGGTGGGGACGCCGCCGCAGTTGGTGGCCGCGATCGACACGATCCGGCCGAGGTCGCCCCGCCGTACCGCGGCCCGGAGGTCGGCGTAGGCCGGCGCGAAGCGGACGGGGAAGGCGGTCATGAGGACGGTGCCCGCGGCGCGGGCGGCCGCCAGCATCGCGGTGGCGTCGGCGAGCGAGGTGGCGAGCGGCTTCTCGCAGAGCACGTGCACGCCCTCGGCGGCGGCGCGCAGCGCGAACTCCCGGTGACGCGCGTTCTCGGCGCAGATCACCACGCCGTCGGGCCGCCAGGCCCACAGTTCGTCCTCGGTCTCGAAGGCGGTGACGCCGTCCGGGACGCCGTCGTAGCCGTCGGCGTAGGCGCCGATCTCCACGTCGTCGCAGCGCAGGAGCGCGGCGGCGTACTCGGCGGCGTGCAGGTGGGCGAAGGAGAGCAGGGCGATCTTCATGCGGCTTCCAGGGGCTTGAGGTCGACCGGCCGGCCTTCGGCGGCCGAGCGGGCGACGGCGTCGGCGATGCGCATGGCGGCCAGGCCGTCCAGCGCGGTGACGCGGGGCGGGACACCGGTGGCGACCGAGCGGACGAAGTCCTCGATCTCGGCCCGGTAGGGGCTGGTCAGCGGGGAGAAGTCGGGCAGGATGTCGGGCGCGGGCACGGCGTCGCCCTGGTAGCGGTAGGGGCGGCGCTCGTCGGAGTCGGCGTGCAGCAGCCCGTGCGAACCGGCCACCTCGAACAGCGTCCTGAACTCGATCGGCGCGGTGGTCCAGGTCGCCGTCAGCACGGAGACCGAGCCGTTGGCGTGCGTGAGGAACGCCTGGGTGCTCTGGCTGCCGCCGACCGCGTGGGTGCGGGCGAAGACGCGCTCGACCTCTCCCCCGATCCAGCGCGCCATGTCGATGTCGTGGATCATGAGGTCGAGCAGCACGCCGCCGGAGAGCGCCTCGTCCAGGAACCAGCCGCCGGCCGGGCTGCGGCCCTGGCGGGTGTGCCGCTGCACGGCGACGCTGCCGATGTCGCCGCGGGTGACGGCCCGGTGCAGTTCGGCGTACTCGGCGAAATAGCGTACGACGTGCGCGGGGAACAGCGGGACCCCGGCGTCGGCGAAGCGGGCGACCAGGTCCTCCGCCTCGGGGAGCGTACGGGTCAGCGGCTTCTCGCAGATCGTCGGCAGGCCGTGACCGAGCGCGGCGAGCGCCAGTTCGTAGTGGGTGTGGGTCGGCGTGCAGATGTCGACGACGTCCGCCGCCTCGAACAGGGCGTCCAGGCTGGGGACGATCCGGCCGCCCCCGTGGCGCCGGGTCAGCGCCTCGGCGTCGTCGGCGATCGAGTGGACGACGACGTCGTGGCCGAGGTCGAGCCAGGCCGGGAGGTGCGCGTTGGCGATGCCTCCGGCGCCGATGAGTCCGACCGTTGCGTGCATGGGAGATCCGTTCCTTGTCATGTGCCGATGCGTCATTTGCCGATGCCTTGCGTCATGCCGTTGACGATGCGGCGGCCGAACCAGAGATAGGTCGCGATCATCGGGAGCACCACGATGACGACGCCGGCGAAGAGCCCACCCCAGTTCGAGGTGTATTGCATGTTGGAGTAGAAGTTGAGCAGGGCGACGTTGAGGGTCTGCGCGCTCTGCTCGGGGACGAGCATCAGCACGATCACGGTCTCGTTCCACAGGCTCAGCGCGTTCAGCACGGCCACGGTCGTGATGCCGGGCTTGGCCAGCGGGACCATGATCTGCAGGAAGGTCCGGAACGGCGACGCGCCGTCGAGGGCGGCCGCCTCCTCCACGTCGCCGGGCAGCGAGCGGAAGTAGCCGATGAGCACGAAGATGCTGAACGGCAGGCTGAGCACGACGTAGAAGAGCGTGACGGTGATCCGCGTGTCCCAGACGCCGGTGACCCAGTCGATCATGAACCGGGACAGCCCCGCCCCGATGAGGACCATGGGGACGGCGAACGCCTGGAACGGGATGCTCATGCCCACCGCGAAGAAGGTCGCGACAGGACCGCTGGAGCGGCCGCCCAGCCGTGCCACCGCGTAGGCGGCGGGGATGGACAGCGCCATGATGAGCACGACGGACACGAGCGTGAGGACCACCGAGTTGATCGCGGCGGCTCCGAGCCCGGAGTCCGACCATGCGGTGGCGAAGTTCTCCCACATCCAGGTGGCGGGCAGGCCGGCCGGGTTGTCGAAGATCTCCCGCGAGCTCTTCAGCGAGTTCAGCAGGACCCAGACCACCATGCCGACGTTGAACAGCACCCAGGCCCAGATCAGGGCCCTGATCAGGGCGAGCGCGGCGCGGATCATGCCAGCTCCAGTCGTTCGCGCCGCTGGATCCTGCGCGACAGCACGATCAGGACGGCGGTGATCACCGTCATCACGATCCCGATCGCCGCGGCCTCGCCGAGCTGGGCCAGTCCGCCCTCACGGCCGCCGGTGACCCGGAGGTACTGCTCGACGGCGAGGGTCCTGGCCTCGGGGGGCGGGGTGCCCGCCGTGCCGACGAAGGCGATGACGATCTCGAAGGTCTTGATGCCGGCGATCGCCCAGAGCGAGGCGGCGATGGCCAGCATGTCCCTGGTCAGCGGGAGCGTGACGTAGCGGAACTGCTGGAGCTCGCTCGCGCCCTCGATCCTGGCCACCTCGTAGTAGCTCGGCGGGATGCCGTCGACCGCGGACATCACCAGCACGACGTAGAAGCCGGCCGCGCTCCAGACCACTCCGGCCATGATCACGTTGAAGATCAGCTCGGGGGCCAGCCAGGGCTGGCGCAGCTCGGACAGGCCGAGGGCGCCCAGCACGGTGTTGATCAGCCCGTCGGGGTTGAAGAGGAACGAGACGGCGAGGCCCACCGCGATGGGCGAGATCATGAACGGCAGGAAGACGGCCGCCCGGATGAACGCGCCGCCGCGCGCCGCACGCAATACGATCATGGAGGCGCCGGCGATGAGGAACAGCGCCAGGCCCACGACCAGCGTCAGGATCAGCGTCTGCACGAACGAGGCACGGAACAGCTCGCTCCCGGCCATCGACACGTAGTTGGCCAAGCCGACCCAGGAGAGCTCGGTCCCCAGCCCTGACCACTCGGCGAAGCTGAGCACGACGCCGAACAACGACGGCAGCACGAAGAAGACCAGGTAGGCGATCAGTGCGGGAAGCAGCATCGGCAGGTACAGCCGGCGTCGCTCGCCCTGGAGCGCGCCGCGGGGCGCCTTCGCCCGCCTGCCCGCGGACGGAGCCCGCAGGGCGGTGTCGGACACGGTCACGGTCATCCGTTCATGGCGGCGGTCTTCGCCTTGCCCTCGGCCAGGAACTCCTCGGCGCTGAGCTTGCCGGCGACGAACTTGTCGTCGAGGGGGAGGAAGACGTCGGCCAGCCACTTGGGCTGCACGGTCGAGACGCCGTCGCCGTCGAGCGTGACCTGCTCCGCGTCGCGGATGGACGCCTGCAGCTGCTGGAGCTCCACCGGGGCGGACGAGTCGGCGCGCGAGGGGATGTTGGCCGCGTCGGTGCCGATGCGGTCGATGTACTTCTTCTGCATGGCGAAGGCCAGGAAGTCGGCGACCGCCTTCTGGTTCTTCGACTTGGCGTTCACGCCCCAGCCGAGCGCGCCGACCGTGGCGACCGCGCCCTTGGCGGGGTCGACCGGCGGGAAGGCGATGATGCGGGGCTTGACCGCGGCGGCGCGCAGCGAGGCGGTCTCGCTGCCGAGCCAGGAGCCGTTCAGGATGAAGCTGTGCTTGCCGCCCGCCCAGGCGTTCTGCGCGGCCGGGAACTTGGTGGCCATGTAGTCGGGCTCGAACAGATCGGCCTTCACCAGCGACTCCAGCGCCTTGGCCGCCCGCTTCACCTCGGGCAGGTCCCAGGCGGCCGGGTCGGCGGCGAGCTTCAGCAGGATGCCGGGGCCGGCGGTGGACAGCAGCATCTGGTGGATCCAGAAGGAGTTGTAGGCGTTGACCGAGCCGTCGAGCGCGATGGGCGCGCGGCCGGACGCCTTCTCCTTCTTGGCGATCTCCAGCAACTCGTCGAACGACTTGGGGGCGAAGTCGGGATACTTGGCGGAGTCGTACCACAGGCCGATGGAGAAGACGCTGTGCGGGACGAAGCCGTACCCCTTGTCGTCGCCGATGGCCTTGAGCACGCTCTTCGGCAGGACCTCCTCGATGGTCCTGTCCTCGCCCGGGATCTTCGTCCTGAAGATCGGGCCCATGTCGCCGAGCACGCCGGCGGTGCGGAACTCGGCGGTGTGGTCGATGGCGGTGTCGAAGAAGTCGGGACCGGCGCCGGTGGCGACAGCGTTCTTGACCTGCTGCTCCTGGCCCTGCGCGAGCCACTGAACATCGATCTTGACGCCGGTCTGCCGGGTGTAGTCGGCGATGACGCTCTCGAACAGGTTCGCCTGCGGGGTGCCCTTCGCCCACTTGCCCCAATAGAGGAGGCTCGCGGGCGCGGCGCCGGCGGAAGCCGACGGACCGGCGTCCTGGAGCTTCTGGCCGCACGCGCCGAGGGCGAGCACGGCGGAGGCGCAGGTGGCGACGGCTATGGCGCGATTACGCATGGTTGGTCCCTTCTTGCTGGGAGGCACGGTTGGCAATAATAAATACACTTTGTGTTTTAATGGAAGACGTCCCAGGAAACGAAAGGGCCACGTGAGTGCTGATCGGACGTGAAGCGAGCCTGCTGCGCCGGCCCGTGGGCCAGTCGCGCCTGCGCCGCATCAATTCGCTGGCGGTGATCGAGGCGATCCGCCTGGAGCCTCTCACCATCCCGGCGATCGCCCAGGTCGTCGGGCTGTCGAAGACCGCGGCCGACACGGTGGTGGGCGACCTCGTGGCCCTCGGCTGGGTGACGAGCGTCGAGCCACTCTCCCCCACCGGAGCCGGGCGGCCGGCCAACCGCTACCAGTTCAACGCGGGCGCGGCCGTCGTCGCCGGCATCGACATCGGCCAGCACACCACCCGCGCCGAGCTCGCCGACCTGAACGGCGAGGTCCTGGCCACCCGCTCGATCACCGTCTCCGTCGCGGACCCGCCCGAGGCCGTCCTGGCCGACGCCGTCGGGGTGGTCGACCAGCTCCTCGGCTCGCAGGGCCGCGGACGCGCCGACGTGTGGGCGATGGGGGTGTCCGTGCCCGCCGTGGTCTACCAGGACGTCGTCACGCGCGGCCTCGACGACTGGGAGGGGCTCAACGTGCGCACCGCCTTCGCGTCGTCCTTCGAGTGCCCCATCGCCGTCGAGAACGACTCGAACCTCGCCGCGTTCGCCGAGGCGTGGAAGGGCAGCGCCGCCGAGGCCGCCTCGATGGTCTACGTGCACTCCGGCAACCGCACCGGGGCGGGGGTCGTCCTGAACAACGCCGTCGTGCGGGGCGCGAACGGCGCCGCCGGCGAGATCGGCGCACTGCCGCAGATGGGCTGGGAGCATGCCCAGCAGCACCTGCACGACGTCGAGCTCACCGACGGCCGGCGGGTCAGCCGGGAGGGCGTGTTCGACGCCGCCACCGCGGGCGACCCGCTCGCCGTGGCCGCCGTCGACCGGTTCGCCGATGTCATCGCGATCGGCATCGCCGCGCTGGTGCTCACCGTCGACCCCGAGATCGTGGTGGTCGGCGGCGGCAACGTCCAGGCGGGCGACACCTTTCTCGACCCGCTGCGCCGCCACGTCGAGAGGCTGTGCACCGTACGGCCCGCGCCCCCGATCGTCCCCTCCGCGTTGAAGGATCGCGCGTCGATCACCGGCGCGGGCGGCCTGGCCGCCACCTCCGTCATGGAACAGCTCTACGCCTCGGCCCTGGGCGGCAAGACGCTCTCCAGCGCCTCGACGCCGCCCTGGAAATGGTAAGAACCGAAGAAGGATCCCCCCGTGCCCATGCAACCCTGGTTCACCGACGCCAAGCTCGGCATCTTCGTCCACTACGGCCTCTACGCCGTCGAGGGGGTGGCCGAGTCCTGGTCGTTCTACTACGGCGACATCTCCCGTGAGGACTACCTGGCCCAGATCGGCGGATTCACCGCCGACGGTTATGACCCCGCGGCATGGGCGGAGCTGTTCGCCCAGGCCGGAGCCCGGTACGCCGTGCTCACCACCCGGCACCACGACGGCTTCGCGCTGTGGGACAGCGCGTACGGCGAGCTGAACGTCACCGCCTCCCCGGCGGGACGCGACCTGGTCGGCCCCTTCGCGGACGCGCTGCGCGAGCGCGGGCTGAAGGTCGGGCTGTACTACTCGCACTCCGACTGGAACCATCCCGACTACCCCAGCGTCGTCGGCCCGCAGGCCCACCCGAGCCCCTACGTGACTCCTCCGGAAGGGCGGGAGGACCCGGCCGCGTGGGCCCGCTACCTGGCCTACCGAGACGGGCAGGTCGACGAGCTCGTCGAGCGGTACCGGCCCGACCTGCTGTGGTTCGACGGCGAATGGGAACGCTCGGAGGAGCAGTGGGGCATCGACGCCCTCGCCGACCGCATCCTCGCCGTACGGCCGCGGACCGTGCTCAACGCGCGCATGCTCTCGCGCGGCGACTACGCGACGCCGGAACAGGGCGTCCCCATCACGCCGCCCGACGGCCCGTGGGAGCTGTGCCTCACCATCAACGACAACTGGGGTTTCCGCCCGGACGACACCAACCACAAGCCCGTGGGCCACCTGGTCCGCTACTTCGCCGAGACCATCGGCGCGGGCGGCAACCTCCTGCTCGACGTCGGCCCCACCGCCGACGGCCGCATCCTGCCCGAACAGGCCGACCGCCTGAAGGGCCTCGGCGCCTGGATCGACCGGCACGCCGAGGCGGTGTACGGCACGACCGCCGGGCTGCCGGCGGGCCACCACTACGGCCCGAGCACGCTGTCCGCCGACCGCAGGACCCTGTACCTGACCTGCTTCGACCCGCCCCGCGACACGGTGACGGTGCGCGGGCTGCGCAACACCGTCCTGCGCGCCAGGGTGGTCGGCGCCGACTGCGAGCTCGGGCACTCGATCACCGGAGAGCTCAACGGCGTGCCCGGCATCCTGTGGATCGACGCGCCGCCAGCGCACGCGATCGACCCGCACGCCACGGTGCTCGCCCTGGAACTCGACGGCGAGCTGGACCTCTACCGCGGCAGCGGCCGCGACTAGCCGTCACGGCCCGAGGTCGCGCCCGGGAGGAGCGGGCGGTTCGAGAGGGCGGTTCGAGAGGGCTACAAGTGCGTTGCAGCCGAGCCACAAGCGGGCTTCCCTAGCCTCGCGATCATGCTGACGACCCTGGTTGTGACCGCCTCCCTCCTGTTCACCGGCGCGCCCGCGCAGAGCGCGGCGACCAAGCCGCTGACCTTCCGCGGCATGACGCTCCAGATCCCCGCGACCTGGAAGGTCGGAAAAGAAGACAGGTGGGGCATTCACGTCAAGACCGGCGGCTGCGACCGGCGCGCCGTCGAGTGCCGCGGGTTCTACCTCGTCGGGCCGGAGGGCATCTCTCTGGCCCGCCACGGCAACCCCTACGACCCCGAGGAGCCGTACCACCCGGGCAACGGGCTCGCGAGCTGCGTACCCGACAAGCGCTACATAGAGGACTTCCCCGGCAAGCTCGTCGCCCGTGGCACCCGCCCGGTCGGCGCGGGACACAAGGCCACCTACCGCGTCTGGCGGGTCGGCTGCACGACGCAGTCGGCCAAGCGGACCGGCGTCTCCTATCAGGAGCGGATCTGGCACCTGCCCAAGTCGAAGATCCTCGTCTTCGACCAGTGGAGCGACGGCCGGCTCGGCACGATTCTCCAGCGGGCGACCTGGAGCTGACCCCGCCGGTCGCGGTGCTCGCGCCCCGCTCGGCCGGGCCGCTCAGGCCGAGCAGGCGCGTTCCTCCTTGCCGGCGAGCCAGAAGAAGACCGGCGGCAGCACGAGTTCGATGACCGCCAGCACGACCTGGAACCCGTGCGGCCGGCCGGACACGGCGAGCGAGAGCAGCCGGCCCACGCCGCCCAGCAGGAAGACGGCGGCCAGCCACCGCACCACCCCGGCCGGGATCGGGCGCTGCCGCGCCGCCCACACCCACGCAAGCCCGTAGCCGGCGAAGGCGGCCCCCATGAACCGGCCCCAGCTGTCGATCGTCGGCCCCGCGGCAGCGGCGCCGGGGATCGCCGCGTTGCCGAGCGCCACGTGGAGCAGGCCGATCAGCACGCAGGCCCACCCCATCAGCTGGGCGAGCGTACGCAACGCCTTGACCATGATCTCTCCCGCCATAGTTGACATGTGTCTACTACGGTGACGCGCTAGTAGACGTGTGTCAACTAGACTTGGTCCATGCCTCCACGCCGGCGACTCACCCCTGACGGGCGCCACGCCCAGCTCCTCGCCGTCGGCGCCCGGCTCTTCGCCGCGCACCCCTACGCCGACGTGCTGATGGAAGAGGTCGCCGAGCAGGCCGGCGTGTCACGGGCGCTGCTCTACCGGCACTTCCCGAGCAAGCAGGCCCTCTTCGCCGCCGTCTACCAGCAGGCCGCGGACCGGTTGCTCGCCGAGACGCGGCTCGATCCCGCCCACTCGCTGCGCGAGCAGCTCGTGCAGGGCATGGACGTCCATCTCGACTACTTCGTGGCCAACCGCAACGCCGTCCTCGCCGCCAACCGGGTGCTCGCGGGCGACCCGGTGATCCAGACGATCATGTCGAACGAGCTGGACGCGCTCCGGGCGCGGCTGCTGGCGGTCCTTCCGCTCGCGGGCGACGACGTCCGCGAGGCCGTCTCCGGGGTCCTGAAGAGCTGGCTGGTCTTCGTCCAGGTCCTCTGCGTCGACTGGCTCACCCGCGAGACCTGCACCCGCGATCAGCTACGCGACATCTGCGTCGGCGCGGCCCTCGGCGCCCTCGAACCCCTGCTCGCCGACAACCCGGCGGACCACTGAGAGACCCGTCGCGGACGCCGCTTTCCCGGCGCCGCGGCCATCGCGCTTCCCCCTTGATCCGCGAGCGCCGGTGCAGAGACCTGGGGGACGCGGCGGCGAGGCCGGTTCGAGGACTGAATGAGGGCGAATCGCGGCGGAATGCCTTACTGTCATGGGCCTGGTGGGGGGGACCAGCCTCTCACCGGTCGTGCCCGTGACCGGATAGGAGCCCACGATGGTCCACCCCTCGCGAGGGCGCCTGCCCGTGCAGCGCCCGCCGCGGTCGCGATGGCCCTCCTGCCTCCCTCACTTACGACGAGCTTCCGGCTCGTGAGCCAATTGCGAAAGAAGCGATGAAAGTATCCATCATGTCCCTCGCCGGCATGAGCGCCGTTCTGCTCGGCGTCATGGCGACGACCGTCATCCCTGCCTCCGCCGCCGAGGAGACCCTGCGCACCGTGGCGGCGGCCCGGAACCTGCGCATCGGGGCGGCCGTCAACGACCGCGCCCTGGAGACCGACAACGGCTACCGCGACAAGCTCAAGTACGAGTTCAACAGCGTGACCCCCGAGAACGCCATGAAATGGGTCAACGTTGAGCCCGAACAGAATGTGCACACCTGGGCCAAGGCGGACGCCGTCGTCTCCTTCGCCGAGGAGAACAAGCAGACGGTCCGCGGTCACACCCTCGTCTGGCACGGCGGTCTGCCCACCTGGGTCAGCGACGGCTCACTCAGCGACGAGAAACTGCGCGACGCGCTCAAGCAGCACATCCAGACCACCGTCAAGCGTTACGCCGGCCGGGTCGCCGTGTGGGACGTCGTCAACGAGGTCCTCGCCGAGGACGGCACCCTCAGGCAGTCCATCTGGCTCAAGCGCCTGGGCCCCGGCTACATCGCCGACTCCTTCCGCTGGGCCCACGATGCCGACCCCACGGCCAAGCTCTACATCAACGACTTCAACGCCGAATGGAACAACCGCAAGCGGGACGGCCTCTACAAGCTCGTACAGGACCTGCAAGACCAAAAGGTGCCGATCGACGGCGTCGGCTTCCAGACCCACGCCATGATCGCCGACCCGCTGCCCGCCACGCTGCCGCTGACACAGCTCAAGAACACCCTGCAGCTGTTCGCCGAGCTGAACGTCGACGTGGCCGTCACCGAGCTGGACGTCCGGCTCAAGCTGCCGGTGGACGCGAGCAAGCTGGCCGCCCAGGGCGAGGTCTACCGCCGGGCCGCCGAGGCGTGCCTCGCCGTCGCCCGCTGCGTGTCCCTGACCATGTGGAGCCTCACCGACAAGTACTCGTGGGTGCCGTCCGGGGTTCCCGGCTGGGGCGCGGCCCACCCGCTGGACGAGAAGCTGGCCAAGAAGCCCGCCTACCTCCAGCTGCGGTCCGGGCTGACGGAGCGGGACTTCACCTCGACCGCCGTCGCGAGCCACTCCGAGAAGTGCCTGTCCTTCTCCGGCACGCAGGTCGTCCAGGCGGTGTGCGGGACGGGCCAGCGGCTGCTGTTCCGCCGCGTGGCGACGAAGACCTACCAGATCTCCGACCCGTCCGGAGAGCAGTGCCTCAAGGTCGGGATTCCGAGGGCGGGGATCGAGAACAGCCTGACCCGCGGCTCGTGCGCGCCCTTGCTCACCGACTACCGGTTCGAGCTGCGTCCGTCGGGGGACGGGCAGCAGATCGTGTCCCTCAGCAACTCCAGATGCGTCGCCGCCAAGGACCGGAGCACCGCCACGGGAGCCGTCCTCGAACTGGTGCCGTGCTCGGGCACCCCGGTCTGGGAGCTGGCCGACATGCCGGGACACCCGTAGCAGCCGGAAAGAGCCCGATTCCCGGCGCCGGGCGGGCCGACCGCCCGGCGCCCGCCGGAACCACCCGGCAGCGGCTGGGACGCACCGGCAGGGGTTTTCGGCCCGTCGTCCCTCGCCCGGGTTCGGGGTTGTGCTTCGATGTTGCTTTGTCCGTACATCGAAGGAGAGGTCACCGATGCCAGACCTTGACGACCCGGCCGCCACGTTCAGGGAGTTCGACCGCGACCGGGACGGCTACATCACCCGCGAGGAGTTCACGCTCGCCATGAACGCCCGCGGCGAGGAGGTCACCGCGGCCGAACTCGACTCCATCTTTCACGCCTCGGACGAGCACGACGGGGACGTGGACGGGCGCATCTCGCTGGCGGAGTTCCTGGTGGCCTGGAACAGGTGACGGCACGCTCGCCCTGACCCGGCGGCCGGCGTCACCGGAGATGATCGGCCGCCCAGGTGCGGAACGTACGAGGGGGACGTCCCAGCACCCGCTCGACGTCAGGGGTGAGCCGGGCGTTGCCGTCCCGCGCCACCAGCCGGGAGCCGTCGACCGCGACGTCGGCGAACTCGGCATCCGCCCCGGCGGCGATCAGCCGCGTGCGGTAGACCTCCAGCGGCACGTCCGCCGTCTCGACGGGCCGCCCGAGCGTCTCCCCCAGCACCTCGGCCATGTCCGGGACGCTGAGCAGTTCGGGCCCGGTCAGCGTGAGGACGGACCGCACGTGCTCGTCGGACGTCAGCGCCCGCACCGCCTCCTCCGCGAGCGATCCGCTGATCGCCGCCCTGAGGCACGCGGGCGGCGACCACGGCCTGGTGCTCCGGCACCTGGCGGCGGCGCCGACGGCCGCTGGGCCGACCTGGCCACGGCCGCCGGCTACTACGACCAGTCCCACATGACGGCCGAGTTCCGTACGCTGATGGGCGTCACACCGGCCGCCTTCTTCCAGGGCCGCCTGCCCGCCCTCCAGCCCTGCTGACCCGCCGGCGACGGTCACCCGGGCCTGACAGGGGCCCGTTCACAGGGAGCCGATGCTCAGGGTGAGCGGGCCGGAGACGCCGGCGAGCCCCTGCGTGGTGAGACAGGCCAGAGGCTTCGTGCCGAACATGGCGAACGTGCCGGTCCACCGCGCTCCCTTGAACTCGCCGTCGACCACCACGCCCTTGATCAGAACGACGGTTTCGGCGCCGTTGAGCGAGACGGTGGAGGTGGAGGACAGCGTGCTGGTGTTGCCGTTGTTCCAGGTGATTTTCCGGCTTCCGGCCCTCGTGCCGGAGGTGCAGGAGAACGTCCCTGTCGCGGAGAAGGTCGACGTGGCCTGGAAAATGGTGGGATCACTGGTGGAGACGCAGTCGAGCAGAGGGGCTGTCCCGCTGACCGTGACCTCCCGGGGCTGATCGGTGAGGCCGGGGGTGTAGGTGACCGTCTGGGAACCAGTGCACTTGGTGGTCCCGATCGCGGCGCGTGCGCCGGTCGCGGCCGGGACGAGCATGGCGGCGAACGTGGCGACAAGCAGCGCGACGCCGCCGATCGCCGTACCGGCGAGCCGAGGCCCGCGTGAGACGGGCACGACCGGCGGAACGCCCTTGAGCATTGACATTCCCTCTCCTGCCTACGACGCAATGGCCACAGTTGCGGACCTCACTTGTCCCGAACCAAAGGACCCACTACTTACCGTTACCATACACAAACGTTAAGTCAACTTCCGGTCCAGGACGGCTCGGGCCACCTCGCCGATCCTTCCGCGTGAGGTACGGCGGCTCTGGAGAGGCAGGTCAGACAGTGGTCACACGCAGAACGTTCCTCGGCACCGCCACCGCAGCCGGTGCCACGACGCTGCTCGGCGGCAACGTCCTGCCCGTCGCACGTGCCGGCACATCCCCGTCGGACGCGGCCGGACAACGACCGGCCCGCGACGCGATCCGTGCGGTCAACGCCGACACGCGGCGGAACTACGCCGCGCTGAAAGCCGGCCTGGTCAACCACCTGAGCCCGGTCATCGTCGTCCAGAACGACCATCGGGGTGGCCTGTACAGGCTCGTCTCGAACGGGCGGGTACTGGAGTCGCTGCACCCGGTCGACGAGATCTACGAGCTGGCGAAGTCGATCGCGCACCTCCCGCTGGGCATCTTCGCCGTCATCGCCCCGTACCTGCCCAAGCAGGTCCCGGCGTTCCAGAGCGCCAGGATCGATCCGCACGACCTGGACATGGTCGCGTTCAAGGGGCCGGCGGACGGCTGGATCCAGCCGCTCAAGGACGTCTCCGCCACGATGACCAAGGCCCGGCGGCAACTCGACGAGGCGAGACTTCCACCTGGTCTTCAGCAGTCGTGCGCGAACATTCTCGACAGGTCACGCGAATTCATCGCGCACACCACACGAAACCGCTCCTTCGACATGGATTCCTTCGAGGACTACTCGGGCAGCGTGTATCCGAACATCCGCACCAACATGTACTGGGCGTCCAAAGTGCAGATCGAAGGCGTCGCGGACATCATGACCCGCTGGCGCGGGCAACTCGGCGACAACGCGTGGAAGGGCCTGTACGTCGTCGTCTTCACGATCTGGACCACATCCTCCCTGAACCAGAACTCCCTCATCATCAAGAAGTTCATGGACCCGGCACAGGCCGACACCCACCTGATCGACATATCCACGGCCGAGCTCCCCTCCAAGCCGATCCCCGTCGCCCTGGACAACGTCGCCCGGATCGTGCAGGACAGGATCGCCGCAGAGATGATCTTCTGCACCGACACGAAACTCGCCGACGCCCTCAAGGGCCCGGACGAGCTTCTGTCCAGCGAGATCCTGCGACTGCTCCCCATCGATCACCTAGGAGCCTAGGAGTCCCTTCATGACCACCGTGATGCTGGTCCACGGCGCCTGGCACCGGCCGAGCACCTGGACGAGGCTCCAGCCCGAGTTGCACGCGCTCGGCTACGCCACGCGCACGCCCGCGCTTCCGAGCGCCGGCGAACGTCCCACCGCGGGCATGCACGACGACGCCGCCGTGCTCGCCGCGGAACTGGCCGCGTACCTGCCGGACCGGGGACAGTCGTTGTGCACCCTCCACGGCCTGCCGGACCCCGACGACACGAGCGGCCTGTTCCCCCTCATCGACCAGCCACGCACCTCGCTCTACGGCGACCTGCCGGACGCCGAGGCCGAGCAGGAGATGAGCCGCCTGGTCAACCAGACCAGGCGGTCCTTCACGGAGAAGGCCGACACGGCCGGGTGGCACGACATCCCCGCCACCTACATCGTCACCGAGCGGGACCAAGCCGTCCCGCCCGCCCTGCAGGAGCGGATGGCAGCCCGAGCCGCCGAGATCCGCAGGCTGACCAGCGGCCACTGTCCGTTCCTGTCCCAGCCGCACCGTCTGGCCGCTCTGGTCGACGGCATCGTGCGGTCCGCGGCCGGCTGAACCCCGCTCGCCGCCGTCTGTACGCCGACCGGCGGATCACGCCGCGTGCCTGGTGGGCAGCAGGGCGGTCAGCAGCCAGCCGCCGTCCTCGGCCGGACCGGCGGTGAGGGTGCCGCCGAGCGCGTGGGCGCGTTCGCGCATGCCGCGCAGCCCTTGCCCGGAGGAGGGCAGGCTGAGCGGCGCGACGGCCGGACGGCCGTTGCGCACCTCGACGGCCAGCCCGCCGGGGGCCGCGGTGAGGCTCACCCGCACCCAGGTGCCCGCCCCCGCGTGTTTGAGGACGTTGGTGAGCCCCTCCTGGACGATCCGGGCGGCCGAGGCGCGGGCCATCAGAGGCGCCCGCGCCACTTCGGGGCCGATGTCGAGCTCGACGAGCAGCCCCGCCGCGCTCATGCGTTCGGCCGACCGGCGCATCACGGTGGCCGGGTCGGCCAGCAGGTCGGGCTGCTTGTCGGGGTCACGCAGCAGGTCGAGCAGGCCGCGGAGGTCTTCGAGCACCTGGTGGCCGGCGTCATGGATGTCGGTGAGCGCCTGGCTGGAGGGCCCGCCGGGGTCGGAGTAGCGGGCGGCGCCGGCTCGCAGGACCATGGCGCCGACGTGGTGGGCGACGATGTCGTGCATCTCGCGGGCGATGCTCTCGCGCTCGGCCAGCTGGTCGGCACGCACCTGAGCCAGGGCGCGCTGTTGCGACTCGCGACGGCGCAGCCGTTCCGCCTGGTTCGCGGCCTGCCGGGCCCGCAGGTAGCGGCCGCTCGCCACGGGGGCCACGACGAGCGTCATCAGCGCCAGGACCCGCGTCGGCTGCGACCCGGCGTCGGCCAGCGCGGCGGTGAAGGCGGCGATGGCGAGGACGGCGACGAGGTGGACGACGACCGTCCAGAGCCAGGAGGCCACGCGCATGGCGAACACGCCCACGGCGACCAGGACGAGCATGACACAGGTGGCCGTCGCCTCCTCGAAGTACCGGTCGGCCAGCAGCATGAGGACGACCTGGAGGACGAACACCAGCCCCGGCAGCCGCCGCGCGACGCCCAGGGACAGGCCCGCGAGCACCACCACCGACGCGGTGACCCAGACCGGCCCGCCGGCGGTGTCCCAGCCCGTCCAGGTGTTCAGGACGGTCAGGGTGAGCCCGCCGCCGGCCAGCAGCACGTCCGGAGTGACGTCGCGCTCGGGCAGGCGTCCGGCCGGGCCGCGCAGGTAGACGCCGATCAGGACGGGCACCACGACGGCTCCGGCGCAGTACCACCAGGCGTTGGCCGTGAAGGGGTGGGCGGGATCGGCCAGGTTGACCGCGGTGGCCACGCCCACGACCAGAGCCGAGCAGGTCACGGTGAGCGGCCGCGTCCTGTGGGCGACGACGCCGAGGGCCGCGAGGAGCAGGATCTGCACGGTGTTGACGGTGAACGCGCCGAGCTGGTCGGTGAGGACGAGCAGCCCCGCCAGGTAGCCCGCCACCGCCACCGGCCACCGCCGCAGGAACCCCATGGGAGCCCCGGCCAGCACGGAGAAGGCGCCGCAGATCACCACGGGCGCCGACGCGGTCCCCCAGGTGTGCCAGGTGGTCAGGACGTCGAAGCCGATGGCGGCCGTCACGAGCAGGACATCCAGCGCCTTGCCACGCCATCGCATGCGTCAACGGTATCCAGGCAGATCCGGAGATCGATACTCCCGTAGGAGGAGACCCCCTCCTCCTACTGGCCGGTCGAGCCGGCGCCGGCCGAACGCCCGGTGCGCGCGCGGCACGCCCGGCTACCGTCACGACGACAGATTCGGCGCGCAGCGGATCAGCCTAATTTCGGTGTCACTTGAAAGAACATCGAAAGGGCTGGTCATGAAGACGACGCGGTTGGCGGGGATGGGTCTCGCGGTCGGCACGGTGCTTGCGTTGTGCACGATCGCGAGCCCGGCTCAGGCCACTGAGGAAGGCTGGGACCGAGCGGCCGGCTGCGCCGACGCACGGGCGGAGGTCTCCTCCATCAGCGGCTGGGTGTCGCCCAACGCCTGCACGTTCATCAAGCGGCAGATCACGTTCGGCAAGGTCACCACCCCTGACCGGGTGGGCGCCTATGTCGACATCTGGTCCAAGGACGCGACGCTGTGGGAACCGGCCAAGGCGAGCACTCCGCTGCTCCAGGGCGAGGAGGCCATCAGAAGGTCGATCAGCGGAACGCTCAGCCTGATACCCGACTTCCGGTTCCGAGGCACGCGCGTCGCTGTGAACGGTCCCGCCGTGATGTTCGAAGCGCGCAACGAGGCCACGGTCAAGGGACACGAGGTCGCCTACGACGCGGTCTACCGGGTCCAGCTGACCGACGGCGGCAAGGTCGTGCAAGGCCGCCGCTACTACGACCGGCACACCCTGTTCAGGCCGCTCGCCCCCGAGCTGCCCGACCTGTTCGCCGGCGTCGCCGACGGCGGCGCCCCCGACCAGGTCCGCAGGCCGGTCCTCGGCCCCGACGAGCTCGTCGCCCGCGCCAAGGCATGGAACAACGAGGACGCGCAGGCCCTGGTGGCGCGGCTCACCGGTGCGCCGCTGTCCGCCCCCGGCCTGAACGGCGGCACGCTGCGCACCACGCAGGGCAAGCTCGCCTACCTGAACAGGTTCTTCGCACAGGTCAGCGACGTCCGGCTGGAGCCGGGGCAAGCCGTGAAGGTCAACGGCGCGACCTACCTGGAATGGCACGGCACGCTCCTGCCCAAGGGCCAGACCGACGCGATCAGCTTCGGCATCGTCGAGCGCGTCGACGACACCGGCGGCGTCTCGAACGGCTGGACCCTGACCTTCGACCAGCTGCCGCTCGTCGCCGACGAAGCCGAGATCGCCGAGCTGTACGGCAGGCTCAGGTAGCCATCGGGTCCTGATCAGGGGGCGGGCGCAGGCCCCGCCTGCGCCCGCCCGGCGACGCGTTCCGCCGCCCTCCGGTCAGCCGTTCAGTGCGGACTGCACCAGCGCGGCGTACGCTCGCTGGCCCGCGGGGTTGGGGTGGTAGGAGGCTCCGTCGGTGGTGATGTCGATCGCCCGCACGTACGGGTCGTTGTCGCAGATGGCGTGGCCGGTGAAGGCCGGCACCGGGTCGATGAAGGAGATGTCGACCCCCTGCTGGCGCAGGCGGGCGATGACGGCCGCGCTGACGGCGTTCATCCGGTCGGTCATGTCGTTGAGCCACAGGGCGTCGAGCTGGCCGATGCGCAGGGAGCTGATGCAGGTCAGCGGCGCCTCGTTCTGCACGTTGAACAGGTGCGGGTAGCCCAGGACGATGACGCGGGCGTTCGGCGCCTTCTGGTGGATCTTGGTGAAGGTGTCGGCGAGCGGGCCGTCGAGCGCCGCGATGGCCCGTTCGGTGCTGTCGTCGCGGCAGTTGAGGCCGACGGTGCAGCGGCTGATGACGTCGGAGAAGCCGGCGTCGTTGCCGCCGATCGACAGGGTCACCAGATCGGTGTCGGCGTCCAGGTAGCCCTGGTCGATCTGCGGCGGCTCGCCGTTGGCGTACGCGTCGCCCGCGACGTGCTTGGTCTGGGCGCCCGAGCAGGCCAGCAGGGCGAAGCCGGTGGTGCCGTTGCCGGTGCGCGCCTCGCTCTCGATGGTGGCGGACGAGCCGGGCCATTTGATCATCCGCGCGTAGGCGTCGGCCTTCGACCGGTGGCAGGTCGAGCCGCGGGTGCCGAGGGTGAAGTTGCTGATCTCGTCGTACGGCTCGTTGCCCTGCCCGGCCGAGTAGGAGTCGCCGAGGCCCACATAGTCGACCTTGGGCTTGCTCGTCGGGATGAAGGCCATGGCGTCGAAGGCGATGTCCCAGTCCCAGTTGCGGCCCTCCTCGCGTCTGGTCAGGTTGCTGAGCGACACGCTGGCGCCCGAGTCGAGGTGGAACACGCCGAGGTCCACCCAGGTGTTCTTCTGCCAGTACTGGCCCACGACCCGGTGCCGGGTGGGGGCGTTGCCGCCGGGATCGATGACGTAGTCGGCGAGCTGGGTGTGCGCGCCGATCTCCGGGATGTGCACCTTGATGCGCGTCCACCCGGTCATGGAGCTCGGCGGGCGCCAGATGCCGGTGACGCCGAACTTGAGCTGGCCGGCGTTGGTGGCGTCCCTGGTGTGGGTGAACCAGAAGTGGTCGCCGAAGCCGCCGCCGAGCTGGTGGAAGTCGACTCTGGAGACGTACGGCGCGGGCTCGGCCTCGTTGAAGTACAGCGTGAACGAGCCGTAGTTGCCCCAGGTCCTGCTGCAGCCCGAGCGCACGATCGGCACCGAGGACGGCACGTCGTCCACGACGTAGGCGTTGGCCGGGATGCCGCTGAGCGAGCAGTTGGGCGCGTAGTGGGTGCCGTCGGGTTGCTCGGGATAGGAGGTGTCGAAGCGGAGCAGCTCGTGACCGCACACGCCGCTGCCGCACATCCGGTACCACGTCGGGGTGTGCCACCAGCACTTCAGGTCGTACTGGCCGGAGGCGTCCTTGTGCTTGCACGGCGCGGCCGCGTCGCCCGGGTCGCAGTCGTTCTTGCCCGGCTCGCAGAAGGACGAGACGAGCGGCTTGGCGGCGTTGCGGTCATCGACGCTGACCCACCAGGCGGGACGGAAACCGGGGCCGTCAGGGGTGGAGATGGAGTAGGCGGCGAAGCCGATGACCTTCTCCTCGTACGGCCACAGCTGCGGCTCCGCGGGGTCGTGCGGGTTGCTGTTGAAGAAGTGGCGGTTGGCCGGGTAGACGGGGTTGGCGGGGTTGTTGGCCCAGCCCACCCCCCACGGCGAGCCGTCGTGCTGGTCGGGGTGGAAGCCCGAGTTGTAGGCCCAGATGGCGAAGATCCAGTTCTCCAGCCACGCCGAGTCGCCGTTGCTGTGGATCAGGCCGGCGTTGCGGGTCTGGTTCCACTTGTCCTGGAGGATGCGCAGGCCGGCGGCCATGTTCGTGGCGTAGTCGACCGCGATCTCCCGCTGCTGCCAGGCGGGCAGCGCGACCTCGCAGAAGTTCTCGTCCGGCTTGCAGGGACGCTCGTGGCCCTGCTTGCGCATGCCGTCGGTGATCTGGGTGATGCCGTACCCGCAGTCGCTCTTGTCCCAGTTGATCACCCAGTCGTCGGAGGGGTCGTCGTTGTAGAGCTCACGGCCGTAGTAGTTGCCGATCAGCGGGTTGCCGGTGCTTCCCGGCAGCACGTGGCCCGTGGCCTGCCAGAGGTTCGTCTCCTGCGACATGATGCCGAGGAACACCTGTACCGGGACCCGGCCGCCGCCCGCCAGGGAGAGCGGCGGGAACTCGCCCTGCGGCCGCCACTGCGTCAGGCCCGACTGCTTCCAGCCGGTCGGGCGCAGCATCGTCAGGTTGCCGACCACCGCCTGGTCCGCCGCCCACTCCACCTGGCGCGGCGTCGGCTGGTACACCTGCGTGTACGGATCGTTGCGCGGCACGGAACAGTAGGCGCCGGTGTCGACGGTGCCGGTCATCGACGTGGCGGCCGTCACCGCGAGGGAACCGCCGCCGGCGGCGGCGCCGGTGCCGACCACGCCGTCCGAGGTCCGTACCGTGAAGCCGGTCTCCCTGCCGGTGGTGGTGATCCTGGTCTTCAGATGGACGACCTGGGGCTCGTCGGGGCGCTGTGACGTCATCGACCGCACCCACTCCGCGGACGGCTCCCGGCCCGATCCCATCGAGGGCCGCGTCTGCGGCAGGACGGCCAGCCGCCCGTGCGAGGAGAGCCGGGCCGTGGCGGGGACGTCCACGCGGGTCACCGGGGCGGGCAGCGGCCGCGCGGTCGTGAGGCTTCCGGTGAGGAACACCTTCCCGCCCGTGCCCGCGCGCACGTCGACCTCGGTGAGCGGCCCCGAGGCCAGCTCCGCCGCCTCGCCCCCGGCGACGGGCACGCGGCGCACGCGGGCGACGTCCCCCTGGTGCTCCATGAACACCACGCCGCCGCCGGCGTCGGCGGCCAGCCTGAACGGCACCGACGCCGCCCTGGCGAGGTCGCGCGGCCTCCCGCGCGCGGGAAGGAACCGCAGGCTGCTGCCGGCGGCGGCCACGATGCCGCCGTTCACGGGGATGGCGGACGTGATCTGCCCGGCCTGCTCGACGGGCGCGGCCATCCGTCCCGAGGCCGCGTCGAGCACGGACAGCCGGGTGCGCGCCGGCGGGCCGCCCGGCTGGTCCCCTCCCCTGGCCTGTGTGATCACGCTGCGCTCTCCCTGGCCGCAGCCGGGGTTGAAGTAGGCGAGCGAGGAGTGGATCGGCAGCTTGGTGACCTTGCCGGTGGGCACGTCGATGAGCGCGGTGAAGGCGCCGCGGTCGAACAGGTCCGCCTGGTTGGTGAAGGCGCGCGGCGCGTACACGGCCACCGCCTTCCTGCCGGAGGCGGTGAAGCAGACGTTGCCGATCCAGCGGTCGGTCTCGAAGCCGGGCTCGCTCAGCGTCGCCAGCGTGCGCCAGGTGTAGCCGGTGCGTTCCTCGGCCGTCAGCAGGTGGAAGCCGGTCGCGTCGCCCTCGGTGGTCCAGGCGAGGTCCGGCGAGGTACGCCAGTCCGCGGCCAGCACGCGGTCCCGCTCGGCCGGGGCCACCGACGAGGAAGGCTCCTGTGGCGGCGGGGTGTCCGGCGGAGCGGCCGCGCCCGCCGGAACGGTCAGCCCGGCCGTGAGCAGCGCGGCGGCCGCGCCGATGCCGAGCGCTCTGATCGTGGGTCTGTTCATGACGGGCTCCAAGGGGGGTGGCGGATGGCAGGTGGAACCGCGGAACGTGGGGGTCAGCCGGTGAAGCAGGCGTAGACGTCCACCGAGATCTTGACCGGGGACGTGCCGGTGTTCCTCAGCACGACCGTGCCGTCCGGGCGGAGCGCGGCCGTGGCGAAGCCGACGGTGCTCCGGCCCGCCGTGTACGCGACCGTCCGCACGCCGGTGGCGCTGTCGGAGGGGACGACCTCGACCGTGCCGTTCGCCGTCCCGGTGGCGGTGACGGCGACGCCGACGGCCGTGACGCCCGCCGAGGGGATGTCGCCGCCGGAGGGACGCAGCACGTACGTGCCGCCGGCGGCGACCGTCACGCCGTCGCCGACCCGGACCGGGGCGATCGCCTTGACGAGTGAGGCCCGTTCGGCGGCGGTGTAGTAGCCGCTCACCTCGACCGAGACCTCGGCCGCGCCGCCGCCCAGATTGTGCAGATTGATCTTCCCGTCGGCGCCGGGCCTGACGATGGTGAAGAACTGCACGGGGGTGTTGGCGGGGTAGTCCACGTTGGCGTCGACCGGGAAGGCGTCCCCCGCGGGATAGACCCGGATCGTGCCGGTGGATCCGCTCTTGACCAGCACCGTCAGGGCGACGCTCTGCGGGGACGGCAGGCCGGGCGTCGTGAGTTCGAGATTCCCCAGCGCCGCGACCGGCACCCGGTCGGCGATCCGCGACGGCGCCACCGGGTGGTAGGTGCCGCCGACGTCGGACGCGGCGTGGTCGAGGGTGTAGCCGTGCACGTCGAGGTAGACGCGGACGGCCTGGCCGCTGCGGTTCTCCAGCTTGAGCGCGCCGTCCTCGCCGACCTTCGCCACGACCATGGTCGAGGCGTACCGGCCGGCGTCGTAGAAGAGCACGTCGCCCTTCGGCTCGGGCTCGCCGGAGGGGTAGACGGCCAGCGAGCCGGTGTTGAAGAAGTCGCCCTTGGCGGCGATGTTGACCGCGACGGCGGCGATGCCGTCGGCGGGGAGCCCGGCGACGCCCGCGAGGGGGACGGTCAACGTCGAGTTCGCGCTGATCTGGACGTTGCCGAGGACGCGGGTGCGGGTCTGGAAGAGCTGGTGCGGGCCGGGGCGGGCCACTGAGCCGAGGGCGGCCTCGTCGAGCTGGATGCGGGGAGTGCTGCCGCCGCCGTAGGCGATGTGCTTGCCGGTGTCCTTCAGCGCCGCCTCGATCTCGGCCGGCGTGGCGTCGGGACGTGCCTGGCGCAGCACCGCCAAAGCTCCGGCGACGTGCGGGGCGGCCATCGACGTGCCGCTCATGGACTGCCACCGGCCGCCCGGCACCGACGAGACGATGTCCGTCCCGGGGGCGAACAGGTCCAGCAGCGGGCCGCGATCGCTGAAGGAGGACACCTCGTCCTGGTCGGTGGTGCTGCCCACCGCGACGGCGGAGGAGACGCAGGCCGGGGCGCTGACGGCGTCGGTGTAGCCGTTGTTGCCCGCGGCCACCACCGTGAGGGCCCCGGCGGCGAGCAGCCGGTCGATCGCGGGTCTGCGCGGATCGTCGTCGCACGGGGAGGTGTACCTGCCGCTGCCCAGGCTGAGGTTGACCGCGGCCACCGGGACGCCCTCGTCGATCAGGTCCAGGACCTTCTCCATCCCCGCGAGCTGGGCGCTGACGAAGCTCAGCAGGCACGGCGGCCCGGCGCTCCCGCAGTAGGAGAAGGAGTCGAACCTGCTGTAGACCTGAACGGCGACGAGGCCGGCCCCCGGAGCGACCCCGCCCGCCGCGTCGCCGGTCTCCTGCCCGGCGACGATCCCGGCCACGTGCGTGCCGTGGGCGCAGTCCAGGTACGCGCACGGTCCGCTGTCGGCGTCCGCCGCTCCGGGCCCTTCCTGCTGGTCGGCGCCGTCCGGGCACAGGCTGGAGGCACCGTAGGCGGCGTCGCTGGGCGAGAAGCACGCCTCGGCCACGACGCGCCCGCCGAAGAACGGATGGTGAACCGCGACACCCGAGTCCAGGACGGCCACCGCGCTGCCCTCGCCGGTCAGCCCCGCCTCCCGGGTGCGGTCCGCGCCGATGAGGGGCACGCTCTCGGCGAGGGTGGGCGGGACCGGCACGTCCTCCGACACGCTGACCACGCCCGGCTGGGCCGCCAGCCGGTCCACCTCCGCGCGGCCGGCGCGCACGGTGAGCACCGGTAATCGCGACAGCGTCTGGATCACCCGTCCGTGGCCGGCCGCGGCGGCCGCGGCGGACAGGCCGGCGCGGTCCCGCGTCACCACGTTCACGCGGACCTCGCCGCCCGCGGACAGCTTCGCCGCCAGCCCGGGATCCACGCGGGGGCCGGACGCCGCCGCCGAGGCCGCCCGCGACGGCTCGGGCGGCGCCGCGACGAGGGCCGTCATGAAGGCCGTCATGACGGCGGCCGCGGTGATGAGGCGGCGGGCCAGGGGTTGCTTCATGTGCACTCCGCTCGACGAAGGACGTGCCTCGGCAGGATCACTGGCCCGCCAGTACCGCCTTGGCACGCCGCACCCAGGTGGTGAAGACGGACAGCGACTCGGTCAGCGCCTGCCGCTGGTCGCGGACCATGACCTCTTCGTAGGCGCGCTTCGCCGCGCGGTACGTCGGCAGCAGGCCGGCGCCGTCCGCGCAGGCGGCGTCGTCGGCCGCGACCTGCTTCTCCGCCTGTGTGGCGGCCACACCGGGCTCCCGGCCGGCCCAGCGCAGGTCGGCGCGGGCGCTCATCGGGCTGTCGTAGGCGTACCCCTTGGCCGTCATGCAGCTCACCCACTGGTTCAGGGCCCGTGCGACGGCGGTGTGCTCCAGGGCGAGGAAGCTCGCGTCGTCGGCCAGCAGCCGGGGGTCGGCGGCCAGCGCGTGGTCCTGGCCCAGGACGCTGGTCTCGCCGCTGGTCGCGCAGCCGCCCTGGGGGATGGACTCCCCCGGCCCGGTCGTGGCGGCGGTGCCGTCGTAGGCCGCCATCTCCTCCGCCGTGGGCGCACGCTGGTCGGCGGGCTCCGCGGCGGCGGCCGCCACGGCCGGGTCGAGCGCGGGCCTCGGGTATCCGGACCGGGAGGCCGCCGTCGCGTCGAGGGGTTCGATCAGGTCGGCCTCGACGTAGTCCTCGGGGTTCCAGTTCCGTACGACGCCCGCCGTCCAGGCGGAGAAGCCGAGCGACTGCATGCACGTGGCGGTCGCGGCGTCCTTGGCCAGGTCGATGGTGTGGATGTCGGTCATGGACGTCATGTACGGATCGAGCGGCATCGGCAGCCCCGGATCCGACGGGACGGCGGTGAGCGCCGGCTCCGGAATCGGGGACGGCTCCGGCCCGAGCGTCCCCGTGGGCCCGGGAACCGGCAGCACCTCGCCCGTGGTGGGCAGGGGGTCGGGGTCGAGGGTCGGGGAGGCTGCCGAGCTGTGCGCCGCCGGCTGGAGGTTGACCGCGGCGATCCCGATGGTCAGCAGGACGGCCCCGGCGGCCAGCAGCGGTGGTGTGCCCTTTCTCATTTGCCGTTCCTCCTCCAGAAGCACTCGCCCTTGCCGATCCATCTGCCCTCAGTGCAGTATTCGCGCGAGTAGAGAATGACGTTGGAATAATGGAAGGGCTGCAGCACGCCCAGGGTGTCGTGCCATCCGTCGCCCCGGCAGCCCTGCCAGTTGTACCAAATGAGGAATCGGCGGTTGTAGATGCGGCTGTAGACGCTGCGGCCCTTCCACTGCTGCTGGGCGCCGCCCCACCAGCTCCATTGCGTGACCGGGCACGCGGCGCCGTTGTAGTCGGGGGTGAAGGTGGAGTTCCAGCGGTCCATCGATTTGCCGCTGTTCACGTTGCGCACGCGGTAATAGCCGGCGCTGGTCTTGGTGTCCTTCCACAACTGGTTCTTGCCGCCGTTGTAGCGCCAGACGGAGACGATGCCGCCATTGGCCTTCGATTTCTGGTAGACCTCCAGATACTGGCGCGTGTATTCGTTCTGCCAGCGGTATGTGCCGTCCGCGTGCGCGGCGGCGGGGAGGACGGCCGCCACGGTCGTGACCGCGGCGACGACCGTCACCGCGGCCCGCGTGGCCGTGCGGACGGCGGGACGAGAGCCTTTCATCGTGTGGATCTCCCTTCTGCGCGGAAGGTGCGAGGGTTCCGCCCGGCACGGGGACGCACCGGCCGGCGGCGGCTGCTCACGAACCCTGGACGTGCCACCATCTCGTGCACCTCCAGCTGCTGCCGCCCTTCACGCAGGCCCTGAAGTAGCGGCCGGTCACCTCGTTGACGCCGCCCGTGGTCCCGCTGCTCGCGCCGCTGGGGATCGTCTTGTGGCAGGCGTGGTAGGACGAGCCGCCGGTGTCGGACCAGTCGAGCGAGACCTTGTCGCCCGATCGCAGGCCGCTGCCCCAGGCCCACCAGATGCTGGAGTTCCACGTACCGCTGTAGAGGCCCGCCCCGCCGCGGGAGGTCCCGGCCACGTACTCCAGCCGGGACCTGTCGCCCTTGGCGGGGTAGTAGTCGTACGGGTCGTAGTTGGGCCCGCAGGAGTAGTTGATCAGTCCCGCCGCGTGGACCTCCTCCGAGATGATCACGTCGCCGTCGTCGGTCGCCGGCTCGCGGGACGGGGTCGGCGACGGCTGGGGCGAGTGGGCCAGCGCGGGCGGGGTGGTGAGCAGAGCGGCGGCGGCCACGCCGAGTACCAGGGCGGAAGCGACTCGTACTGCTTTCACGTGTTGTCACCTTTCGGAGGGCTGGATGCCGCGCCTCGACGTGCGAGCGCGGGCGCGACATCCATCGCCACGGGTGGGGGACGGGCACGTTCGCCCGGATCTGCCTGACGGTCGGTCGAGGAACCGCTTCGAGGCGAGTTCAGGCCGGTGAGGCGGGGGCCGGCCCGCCGCACGCGATGCGGCGGGCCGGTCGTTCGTGCGCCAATGTATCCACGGGCGGTCTTGACTGTCGTCAATCAGCCGGTGGACGTACGGCTCCACCCACCGCAGTAGCCCCGGCCGCCGTGTCAACCAGCGTCGTATTCCACACCCCGGGTTCCGGGTGGCGCCCGGCCCGGGCCCCGTGACCGGGTTCCACCGAGGCGGCCGGGCTGGTGGACGAGCTGCTGCGACGGTCGCCGGAGTTCCAGGCGCTCTGGGCCGACACCGCCGAGAAGCTCGCGCTGCTGACCGTCGTCGGCCCCCCAGGCGATGCGAACCGAACCCGCCCGATGAACCGATCGAACAGGCACCGTGGTCGCCGGGCCGCGCCGGGCCTTGGGCGGAGGCGACCTCGACGCCGCATGATCACCGCCTCACGATCTCTCGCTCCCCTGCCCAAGCAGCCCTGCCTCGCGAGCATCGCGGACGAGCTGCGTCCGGCTCGGGCGCATCAGCCACACGGCGGCGGCGAGCGTGAGCACCCAGCCGATCACCTCGATGAGCAGGTGATCCGTTGCGTCGGGGACGGATTGCAGCAGGTACACCCGGACGCTGTTGATCGCTCCGTGCGTCAGGACCGCGGGCCAGACGCTCCCCGACCGCCGGCGAAGTGCGAGCAGCAGCGGCGCCCAGGGCAGCATGCCCGCGAAGTAGATGACGATGTCCCAGAGGGGTCGATCACCGATGACGGCGAGGACCGGCAGGTGCCAGACGATCCAGACCAGGCCGCTGACCAGGGCCAGCGGCCAGAATCCCCACGACGCGGCGCGCGTCGCCAGCCAGCCGCGCCAGCCGAACTCCTCGCCGATGGCGAAGACCGACTGCATGAGGAAGACCGGAACGATCCATATGGTCGCCGCGAAGATCTGGTCAAGCGGGTTGAGCCGCCAGATCCCCGATGCCAGTGCGATGGCGGTCTGGATCGCGGCGATCGCGGCGATGAGGCCGATGCCGATGCCGGCCCACTTCGGTGTGCCGCGCCACCTTATGGCGAACGTCTCCCGGAACGTCCCGGGCCGTCGGGCAAGCCACATGATGATCGCCGCGAGCAGCGGGGACTGCTGCATGATCGGAGTGATCAGGTTGTAGAGGTCCGTCGGGACGAGCCGGAAGACCATCGGAACGGACAGCGCGAAACACAGCAGGACGGCGACCGCGAAGAACCACGTGACATCGATGGCGGTTGATCTGGCAGAACGGGAACGCGGGGAGGACGCAGTCATGCTGACCTCGTTTCGTCCGGACGCGAGGATCCAGCGGCTGCGACGCCCGGCGTGCCGTGGACGGAGCGGTGGTCCCCGGCATGGGCCGGGGCTGTCCAGCCGACGAGCATGACGACGTTGCGAGGTATGAGACGTAGGAAACGCACGATGTCGAAGCTAGGGCGGAGGAATCGGCCCGGCCTCACCCGAAGGGGTGAACCCGGTACCGCCCGTCAGGATGGAATCCGTGGCGAGCGACGAGCCCGTTCTCGAAGGCGTAGATCACCACGTGCCCGCGGTCACGCAGGTCCAGCTTCTGCAGGACGGCCCGGACGCTGCGACGGCCCGGGCCAGGGCGGCGGCCCGACGTCTCCAGGACTTGAGGCCCTGGTGAGGAGAGTGCTCATTCATCGGTGGCTGCCAGGCGCCGAGTCCGCCCGGTCAGCCGACCCGGCATCTGCCATCAGGTCAGGGGGTTCCAGAAGGCGCAGCGGTGCTCGCGGGCGAGGTTCACCGCGCGGATCCCGTTCCGGCCGGTGGCGAGCGACAGCACCTGGCCGCCCTGCGCGTCGTAGGGCGGCCAGCCGGTCGCCCGGTCGCCGTTGGGGTCGCCGGTGTGGGCGAAGCGGGTCCAGTAGCCGATCATCTCGTCGGAGAGCCGCCGCTGCTCCGGTGACAGGTCATGGCCGGCGTACGCGCGCGAGAACAGGTACTGGAGCTCCCCCGCGTGGTAGGCGCCTGTCGGATAGCTCTGCGAGGAAGCCTCCTTGAACCACGGCGCCGTCCGGTCCGAGAACTCGTAGGCGAAGGTGGGCACGTACCGGCCCAGCAGCCCGTTCATCTCGACCGCGGGGCAGGCCCAGGCCCAGTCGGTGAGCGTGGTCGCCATCGCCCAGCTCGTCGAGCCCTTGTAGTCGCTCAGCGGGTAGCGGCGGATCACCTTCGCGGTCTGCCTGCCGTCCAGGCCCAGGAACGTGCCGAGCACCGCGGGGTAGTCCTTGGGGGCGATCGGGCCGCCCGCCTCGGCGTCGAAGCCGACCTGGAAGGTGACGTGCTCGTCCCGGGTGATGCCGTGCATGACCGGCGCCTTCGCGAACTCGCCGGACCTGAGCAGGCGTACCGGATCCTGCGGAAGCACTCCGGCGCCGTAGGCCGGCGCGAGCCCGCGCGGACCGACGGCCTTCAGCAGCACGGACACCGGCTTGGACCGCAGGCAGACAGCCGCCGTGCGAAGGTCGGCGCAGCCGGCCGCGGCGGCGATCTCGACGGCCTGCCGCTCCGCCTGCGCCCGCGGCTTGGGACGCCAGGTCTCCGCGTCCGGTCCGGCCGTGCTCGGGGCCCACGGCCAGCGCAGGGTGCACGGCCCGCTCTGCATGATGACGCGCTGGAACAGCCCTCGCGATCCCGGGGCGGTCAGGTGGACGCAGCTCGACATCCCGCCGGCGGACTCCCCGAAGAGGGTGACGTTGTGCGGATCGCCGCCGAACGCCGCCGCGTTCGCCCGCACCCAGCGCAGCACCGCCTGCTGGTCCTCGATGCCGAAGTTGCCGGACCCGTGCCGGGCCGGACCGCCGTCCAGCGCGGGGTGCGCCAGGAATCCGAGCGCGTTGAGCCGGTAGTTGAAGGTCACCACGATGACGTCGCCCTTGGCGGCCAGCCGTTCGGCGCCGTAGATCGCTCCGGAGCCGCCCAGGAAGCCGCCGCCGTGGATCCACACCATGACGGGCAGCTTCCCGGTGGTGCGCCTCGGCGTGGTGACGTTGAGGTACAGGCAGTCCTCGGCGGTGCTCGGCTTGTCGCCGATGAAGTCCATGACCTGGGCGCACGCGGGGCCGGGACGGGTCGCGGCGCGCACCCCCCTCCACCCGGCGGCGGGTCGCGGCGATCCCCATCTCAGCGGCCCTACGGGCGGCGCCGCGTACGGGATGCCCTGGAAGAGCCGGTATTCGTCGCGCAGCACGCCGCGGACGAGGCCCGTCTCGACGCGGACCAGCGCCGGATCGTCGCCGGCCCGGCGGCCCGCGGCCGTCGCCGGTGGGGCTGTGGCGAGCGCGGTGACCAGGCAGGCGAGCACGGTCATGGGCGTCCGAAGGACGTTTCTCATGGGATTCCTCAATGTGGGTGAGACGGGAGAGCCCTGGCTCAGGAGGCCGGAGACCCGATCACTTCGACGGGGCCGCGCCGCATGGCGGACCGGGACGAGACGAGCGTGACCGGCACCACGATCAGCACGATCACGGCGATCATCGCCGGGAGCACCCACAACGGGCCCGTCGGCACGATCGATCCGACCGCGACGGCCGTGGGAAGGACGGTGAACGCGGCGATCACCACGCCGGCCGCCATGCTGATCGCGGCCACGACGGAGACCTCCACGAGGAGCATCCGCCGTACCTGCCGGCGGGTGGAGCCGGCCAGGCGCTGGGCGGCGAACTCCCGGCGCCGGGACAGCACGGACACGGCCATCGTGTTGACGGCGGCCACGGCGGCGTACGCGATGGCCAGGGCGGCCAGCAGGTAGCTGATCCAGGCCTGCACCCCCAGCTCCGCGGAGAACATCGCCGACAGGCGGCTCCGGTCCCCGACGGCGAGGCCCGGCCGGCCCGCCGTCTGCCGTTCGAGCCTGCTGACCAGCGTGTCCTGACCCGAGACGGCGCGTACGAGGATCGCGGACGGCAGGCCCGCGGTCGTGTGCGGGGCGAGCAGCGCGGCGGGCAGCACGACGGCGCCGTGGTCGGGGGAACTGTCGAGCAAGGCGACGACCTTCACCTCGACCGGTGTGCCGTCGCCGAGCCGTACCGTGATCCGGTCGCCCAGCCTGATGCCGAGGTCCTCCGCCTGAGCCGCGGGCAGGGCGGCGCTCTCGCCGGTGAGGTCGCGCAGCGAGCCCGAGGTGACCGCGGCGGCCAGGATCGGCGCCTCGTCCTGGACGTCGATGCCCAGCAAGGTGCCCGGGTCGCTGCCGCGGGAGTCATAGGGCTTCTCGATCCAGCCCCTGCTCGACACGAGTGGCGAGGCGCCGGCCAGGCCCGGTGTCCGGCGGATCTGCGCCAGGAGGGCGGCCGGGACGCCGGTCTCGGCGGTGATGACGGCGTCCGCCTGGAATTGCTCCGCCTGGCGGCGTACGGCGGCGTCGTCCTGGGTGGTCTGGGCGTACACGTTGCTCAGCGTGATGGCCGTGGCCAGCACGAGCGGCGTGAGCACGGATGCGAAATGCACGGCTCTGACCCGCGTGTTGATGACGGCGAGCACGCTGCCCCGCCCCCCGATCCTCCTGATGAGGGGGGCCGCCCTGCCGACCAGCCGGTCGAGGAGCTCGGGGCCGACCAGCGCGACGGCGACGCCTCCGGTCAGGACCGCCGGGCCGCCCACGGCCGAGGCGGTGTCCGGGTCCAGGAACATCGTCGTCGCGGCCAGGGCCACGGTCGCGCCTGCCAGCAGGACGGCGAGCAGCCGGCGCGTCGGCCCGACGGCCCCCGCGGGGATCGCGGCCTCGGTCAATGCCTGGACGGGCCGTACGCGGGCGGCGGGCAACGCCGCGAGAGCGGCGGCCGGCCACGGGATCAGCAGGGCCAGCAGGAGCCCGGCGGCGAACGCGATGACGCTCGGCCGGAACCGCAGCTCCGGCGGCACGACACCGCGTTGCGCGCTCAGCTCGAAGATCGAACGGCCGAGCAGGCCCCCGAGCAGTGTTCCGGCGAGTGCGGCGAGCACGGACACGATCATCGTCTCGGCCACCACCATGCGATGGACCTGCCGGGGTGTCGCGCCGGCGGACCTGAGCAGCGCCAGCTCCCGCCGCCGCCCGCGTACCGAAAGACTGATCGTCGCGGACACCACGAGTGCCATGACCACGAGCACCAGGCCGCCGAAGATGCTCGACAGCAGGATCAGGGGCAGCCGGCTCGCGGCGAGGCCGGGGAACTCTGCCCTGCCGCGATCGGCGCCGGTGAGGATCGTCAGGTCCGGGGGCAGCCGGCCCTCCAGTCGCCGCGCCAGGTCCTCGGCCGAGGTGCCGGGGGCGGGCAGCACGCCGATGACGTCGGCCGTCCCGGGGCGGTGGGAGAATCGCCTCGCGTCGGAGGCCGAGAAGAAGATCGCGAGGGTGTCGACGCGGTGTCGTGGCCGCGCGACACCGGTCACCGTGAAGGGCTGCGACTGACCGCCGGCCACGACGTCCACCGTGTCGCCCGGCTGCTTGCCCGCCCGGCCGGCCAGGGCGGCGTCGAGCACGACCTGACCGGCGGCGCGCGGCTCAGCACCCCGGATGAGGGCGTACGGGGTGAGCGCGGCCGAAGCCCACCCGTGTCCCGTCAGCTGCGTCCCCAGCAGCCGGTCGCCCACGACCACGGCCGCCGGGAAGGACACGTCCGGGATGGCCCGGCCGACGCCGGGAACGCCACGGACCTGAGCCGCCAGGGACGTGTCCACGCGCGGCCGTTCGGCGTAGGGCACGGTCTCCGACTCCTCGTCGGGCAGGTGGAAACCGGCTGATCCGGCGATGACGACGGGGGTCCCGGCGAGCCGTTGCGCCGAAGCTTCGAGGCGGACGGCCGACTCGAAGAGCCCGGCGCACGCGATGAGGAGCGAGCAGCCCAGCAGCACGGCGGCGAAGGTGGCGAGGGACTGCGCGGCGCGGAAGCGCAGGCCGGCCAGGGAGAGTCTGATCACCGCCGGGCCCGCGCCGTCTCGTGCGCATTCGCCGGGGAGCCGAGCCGGGCCAGATGGTCGGCCACCTCCGCGACCGTGGGTGAGGGGAGCTCCGCCACGAACCGGCCGTCGAGGAGGAAGATCACGTTGTCGGCGTACGACGCGGCGACCGGGTCGTGGGTCACCATCACGATGGTCCGCCCGGTGCGGGCGAGGTCGCGGATCAGCGTGAGCACCTCGACCGCCGTCCGGCTGTCCAGCGCTCCCGTCGGCTCGTCCGCGAAGATCACCGGCGCTCTGCTCGCCAGCGCACGGGCGATGGCCACCCGTTGCTGCTGGCCGCCGGAGAGCTCGCCCGGCCGGTGCGTGATCCGGTCCTTGAGGCCGACCCGGCCGATGACCTCCGACACCCAGTCGGGGTCGGGGTCACGACCGGCCAGCAGGTCGGGCAGGGTGACGTTCTGGCGTACGTCGAGCGCGGGCATGAGGTTGAACGCCTGGAAGACGAAGGCGACGTGATCGCGGCGCAGGAGGGTCAGGCCGGTCTCGGTCATCCCGGTCAGCGACCGGCCGGCGAGGGTCACCGTGCCGGAGGTCGGCTCGTCGAGCCCGGCTGCGCAGTGGAGCAGCGTGCTCTTGCCCGAACCGGACGGCCCCATGACCGCGGTGAAGCTGCCCGGCGGGAAGCCGATGGACACCTCGGCGAGCGCCGTCACCGCGTTGCCGCCGTCTCCGTAGGTCTTGCGCACCCGGTCGAGGAGGACCGGCGGGTCAGCCGGCGTCATCGGGAATCTCCCGACAGCCGGCCGCGGTACTGCCCTTCGGCGGCGAGCCACACCACGCCCACCACGACACCGCCGACCACCACGCTCCATAACCACCACGCGTCGGCCAACCGCGCGGTGACGGCACAGATCACCAGCCAGACGACGAACTGGACAAGGACCATGCCGGACCACACCAGCGTGACGACGCTCAGCAGGCGCGGCAGGACCGTCGGCGCCACGCCCGGCAGGCCCGTCAGGGCCGCGCCCAGGGCGTCCCGCGTTCCGGCGGTGGACGCCTTGGCGTGCCGTTCGTCGGCCTGCTCCGCCGAGATCGATCCGCCGAGCCTGGCTTGGTCGATCCGGTCGGCCGCCGCTTGGCGCTCCTCCGGCGACACGGGGATCCGGCCGGGGCTGAGCAGGCGCGTCGGCAGAGTCCGTGCGCTGCTTGTGTCGCTCACTTCCGGCCTCCGGCTTCTGGGCGCGAATCAGTGCAGGACATGAAAGGTCTCCGATTTCTTGGAGTGGCGGTTTCTTGGAGTGGCGGCGCAGTCTTGCGCCGCCACTGCTCGACGAATGCGTGGGAGTCGCATCCTTTTCTCGCTTTTCGATCCGTTTCCGGCCTATTGCGTAGGTGCCGCGACCGCTGCCGTTCCGGCGCCGGGGGCCGCGGGGGCGGTACGGCGAGCGCCGCGTAGCAGGCTGACGCTGACGGCGAGGGTCCACAGACTCCAGAGGGTGCCCATGCTGGCGGTGGTGCCCCAGCCTTGTGCGCTGTAGAAGTCGGCGGCGTCGTCGCCGAAGTACACGGCGGGCAGGAAGGCGAGGTTGATCGCAGCCAGGACGTAGGCCGAGCGCGCCACCCAGCGCGGGAGCAGACCGAGCCGGGACACCGCGATCCCCAGGGCGATCAGGAAGAGGCCCATGAGCAGCCTGGAGACGGCGCCCTGCATGAGGTACTGGGCGCCGGCGAAGGGCCCTTCCATGGTGGTGTCGATGTCGTGGTCCACCGTGATCGCCGCGCCCACCTCCATGGACTGCGGGACGAACACCATGGCCACCCACAGCAGGCCGGCGTTCTGGACGATGCCGGCGACCCAGTCGTAGGCCGGGTCGACGTGGCGGATGAGCTGGCGGAGCCCGACGAAGTAGACGATGTAGACGGTGCAGCCGGTGATGCCGAGCAGGCTGCGGGTCAGGACGTCCCAGTCCGGCGGGGTCTCGTAGATGAAGTACAGCGGGACCTGGATGACGATCAGGAGACTGGCGACCAGGCCGGCCAGGCCGGCGTACCTGCGGATGGCGGTCTCGGACACGACGGTGTCCTCCTCACGAGAGGCGTGACAAATAAAACTGGGATCTCGTTAACCACCCTCAACGTAGCCCTACGGCTTCACTAATACAACCCTGGTTTTCTTAGCTGCCTATTTCGGCATTCAAAGGAGACTCGGGTTGCGTTAGACTGGTGGTCACGCGAGCGAAGGAGCATGTGTTGTCCGAGGACCGCCCGGCACCGGGCACGATGCGACCGCGCGGGCGTACCGAACGGGTGCGCGCCGCCGTCCTGGCCGCCACCCGTGCCGAGCTGGAGGCCCACGGGTACGCGGAGCTGAGCATGGAACGCGTGGCCGAGATCGCAGGCGTCGCCAAGAGCACGGTGTACCGGCGATGGCGCGACCCGGTGGGCCTGCTGGTCGAGCTCATCGCCGACCTGTCCAGCTCCGAGGTGCCGCTCCTGGACACCGGGTCGATCGAGGTGGACCTGCGCGGGCTCGCGGTGGGCATCCACCGCTTCTACAACGACCCGGTCCGGCGCCCGGCGATGCTCGGACTGATCACGGCGGCAGTGCTGGACCCGAGGGCGGCGCAGGCATTGCACGACTTTTTCCGGACCCGCAACGACCTGGCCGCGGAGTCGGTGCGGCACGCGATCGAACGCGGCGACCTCCCGCCCGACACCGACCCGATCCAGGTGATCCGATCGGTCGGCGCGCCGTTCTACTACCGGATGCTCGTCAGCCATGAGCCCATCGACGAGACCGTCGCCGAACAGGCCGCCGCGGCCGCCATCGCCGCCGCGAAGGCGGGAGCGTATACCGCCCGGCCGGATCAGAAGGGTTGACAGACGCGTTCACCGAGGCCGAGCCGCTCGTGATGCCGTCGTTTCCGTACAAGACGGTCGCGGTGACCGGTTCGTAGCATGGGCACAGGCGTTCCGCCGCTGCGCCGGCATGGCGCTGCGGCCCCCGCCTGCCGATCCACCTGGCGACCCCGTGTCGCCGGACCATGAGGAGAACAGCACATGCGTGATCTGATCTATACCGGTTTCATGTCGCTTGACGGCGTTGTGGACTCCCCGGGCGGCGGGCCGGGCGAGGAGCACCGCAGCGGTGGCTGGGTGGTCAAGGACATCGAATTCCTGCCCGAGGCCTTCTCGCTGAAAGGCGAGGAGCTTGAGGAGACGACGGCGCTGATGTTCGGCCGCCGGAGCTACGAGGCGTTCGCGCCGATCTGGCGCGACTCCGATGACCACGCCGCCTACAAGGATCTGCCCAAGTACGTGGTCTCGACCACGCTGTCCGAGGACGCCCTCGTCGAGGGGTGGGGGCCGACGACGATCCTGCGCTCGGCCGAGGACGTCGTCGAGCTCAAGAAGAGCGAGGGTGGCGGAATCTTCATCCATGGCAGCGCGGAGCTCGCCCGGCGGCTGTCGGAGGCGGGGCTGATCGACCGGTACCACCTTCTCGTCTTCCCGGTGCTGCTCGGGGCCGGGAAGAGCCTGTTCACCGAAGCGGACAGGGACAAGCAGGTGCTCAGCCTCCGGGCGTCGGCTGCCTACCCCAACGGGATCGTGAAGCTGATCTACGACGTCGTCAGCTGATCCAGGTCCAGGGCGATCGCACCGCCGGTGCCCTCTCGGAGTTGCCGCGCCGTACGCCCGACGTACCGGCGCAGCGCACGGGCCAGGTGTGGCTCGTCGAAATACGCCAGCCCCGAGACGACATCGGCGACCGGGACGCCCGCGGCCAGGAGCGCCGAGGCCCTGCGCGCACGCTCGATCTGCCGTATGGCGCCCTGGGTCAGCCCGGTCGCCGCCCGGAACCGGCGTTCGACGGTTCGTCCCGAGACCGCTGGACGATGACCTCGGCGAACGTCGGCGACGAGCGGGTCACGGACCAGGGCCCCGGCGCGGACCAGACGGCCGACCAGAGCCTCGGCGTCGTCGGGGGCCGGGGATTCCCAGCGGACGCCGTCCAGCACGAAGGTCCGGCCCGTGGTGTCAGGAAGCTCGATGCCGCCGTCGACCAGGGCCGGCGGGGGGACGGCGCGCAGCGACGTGCCTATGGCGAACTCGATGCCGACGAAGGTGCAGCCCTCCGGCACCGGCGCGGTGCCGGACCTGGTCTCGGGACCGGAGATGCCCGCGTGCGCCCTGCCCTCGCGCTCCCAGAAGACAAGGCCCCAGCTCACCGCTGCGACGGAGGTCATCTCGGCGACGTGCTCGCTCGTACAGTTCCACACGGCCTCGACCCACGGTGAATCGGACGCGCGTGTCTCGAACCGCAGTGCCACGAAGGAAGGATACGCGCGAGGGCCTGCGGGCCCACGAACGGATCACGGGCGAGACGTAAGGAAGTGGTGAGGAATTTCCACCAAAGGGCCCCTTACGTTGATCGCGACACCGATCCGCCCCCCGAAGGGACCTTCAGCATGCGTCGATCCCTCCGCCCCCTCATGGCCACGACCCTGACCATGGTCGCGCTCACGTGCTCGGCCCCGCTCGCGTCCCCGGCAGCCGCCGCGGCCGGCACGGCGGCACCGCTGCGCGCCACCCACCTCGGCACCCTCGGCGGCACATGGAGCATCGCCCGAGGCATCAACGACCACGGCCACGTCGTCGGGGACAGTGCGCTGAAGTCCGGGCTCAGCCACGCGTTCCTCTGGAAGAACGGCAAGATGACCGATCTCGGCACGCTCGGCGGCCAGGGCAGCTTCGCCTCCGACATCGACGACGACGGGCGCGTCGTCGGCTGCAGCGAGCTGGCCTCGGGCGAGTGGAGTCCGTTCCTGTGGGAGAACGGCAGGATGACCGATCTCGATGCGCACGGCGCCCCCGGCTTCTGCGGCGCGGACGTCGCCCGCGGGCACGTCGTGGCCACCTACGCCCCCTCCCCCGGCTTCACCGAACAGCGGGCCTTCCTGCTGTCCGGTGACGTCAGGACCGTCATCGACCGCCGTCCCGGCGTGACGGCCGCCGCCGTCAACGACCGGGGGCAGGTGGTGGGCGCCGACAACTACACGGCGAGTGACACCGGCTCGCCGCTGCCGACGTACCGGGCGTATCTGTGGTACGACGGCACCGGACGCGAACTCGGCACGCTCGGCGGGCCGAGCTCACCCAGCTCGATCAACAATCTGGGCCAGGTGGTCGGCAACTCCGACACGACCGACGGCCGCCGCCGCGGCTTCTTCTGGGACGGCTCCGCCATGACGGCCCTCCCCCTGCCGGCCGACGCCTCCGACTACGCCGGCGCCGATGCCGTCAACGACAGCGGGCAGATCGTCGGCTCCTACAGCAAGGCCGGCGAGGTGTACGGCTTCGCCGCCCTCTGGGCCGGCCCCACCGCCCTGCCGCGCAGGCTGCCGCTGCCCACCGACGTGCGGGTGAACTCCTCCCAGGCTTTCGACATCAGCAACCGGGGATGGATCGTCGGCTTCATCGACTACTACTGGAACACCGGTCTCGGCACCCAGGCCGTCATCTGGCGCGGGGAATGACGTGATCACCCACGGCCGCCGGACCCGGCGGGTGGAAGGCAGATCCGGGAGTCGTTGTCGACCCGGCGGGTGTGGCCCCGGGCGTCGAGGTACTCCAGGAGCGGTACGGCGACGCGGCGGCTCGTGCCCAGGGCCGTGCGGGCCTGGCTGACGGTGAAGGGCGCGGGCAGCGTGCTCAGCACGGCGACCGCCAGCTCCGGCGCGTCCGGCAGGAGGACGACGTTCCGCCCGATGTGCAGCAACGCCGCCGCACGCATGGCCGCGCCGAGGGCGGCGCCGGTCAGTTGCAGCTCGGTCAGGCGCTCGGCGGTGGGGGCGTCGAAGGGACGGCCGGCGAGGTCGCTCCGCAGCCGGGCGACGGCCTTCTCGACCTGCGGCGGCATCGGCGCCCGCGCCCGGTCGCCATCGACGATCACCCCTGCTCTGACCGTCAACGGCTCGGCGACCAGCGCCCGCGCCAGCCGCCGGTCGGGCAGGCCGAGCAGCCGGGCGGCGGCCTCCACCGTGATCCCCTGGTCGCGCTGCGACACCTGCTCCGTCAGGCGGCGCCGCAGCTCGGACCAGTGGCCGGGGTCGGCGAACCAGTCGCCCGTCACCGGCGGCCCATCGGGGGCGGCGCCCATCGCGGTCAGCTCGGCCCGGCTCAGCAGTCCGTGCCAGCGCAGCAGGTCGGCGGCGGTGGGCACGGTCACGCCGGCGAGCGCGGCCCCCCTGACCGCCGCGGCTCCCCGTCGTCGCAGGGGCGCCGGCCGTACGTCGAGGACGCGCACCCCCGCCACGATCATCCGGCGGCCGGGATCGCGGAGCAGGCCGTGGTCGCCGACTTTGAGCGGCAGGGGCCGGGCCAGGGTGAGACGGGCCGTGCCCGCGCCGAGAGGGCGCAGGCGGACCGGAACGGCGGCGGAGCCCAGGTGGAAGACGAGTTCCCGGCCGACGTCCGCGCCGGGCTCCAGGCGCACGTCCGCCGACCGGGTGGTGATCCAGGCGTCCGGGGTCAGCAGCGGGGTGCCCCGGGGCAGCGTGTCGCGATCGGCGCCCCTGACGTTGACGGCGACGCGGGCCGTCGCCGACACCGCGTCCCGCCGCTGGTTGAGCGCCTGAAGGCCGCGGACCTGGAGCCGGTCCGGCCCGGCGAGCAGTTCGTCGCCCACCCGCAGCGTGCCGTGCGTGAGCGTGCCGGTGACGACGGTTCCGGCCCCGGTGACGGTGAACGCCCGATCGATCCACAGTCGCACCGGGCCGTCCCTGCGCGGTTCCGGGAGGCCGGCCGCAAGCCGGTCGAGCGCGGCGGACAGCTCGGGCAGGCCCTGCCCGGTCCGGGCGCTGACGGAGACGGCGTCGATCCCGGCCAGGCTCGTCCCCTCCAGGTGGAGGCGGGCCTCCTCCAGCGCCGGCCCGGGATCGGCGAGGTCGGTGCGGGTGACCACCAGCAGGCCGTGCCGCACGTCCAGGGCGTGCAGGGCGGCCAGGTGCTCGGCGGACTGGGCCCGCCACCCCTCGTCCGCCGCCACCACGAACATGACCGCGGGGCACGGGCCGACGCCGGCGAGCATGTTGGTGACGAACCGCTCGTGCCCGGGAACGTCGACCAACGCCAGCTGCCGGCCGGAGCTGAGCGTGGTCCAGGCGAAGCCGAGGTCGATGGTCATGCCCCGGCGTCGTTCCTCGGCCCAGCGGTCAGGGTCCGTCCCGGTGAGCGCGCGGACCAGAGCCGACTTGCCGTGGTCCACGTGCCCGGCGGTGGCGATCACCCACATGCGCGCTCGGCGGCCGTCAGCCTCGTGTCCGTGCCCGGTTCGCCCGGACCGCGCGGCCGGGTGAGGACGGCGGGGCGGCTCACCCTCAGCCCGTCCGCGATCCACGCCTGGAAGCCGCCGATCACGTCGGTGGCGTTCGCCAGCCCGATCTGCCTGAGGGCCGAGGCGGCCAGGCTGGAGGAGTATCCCTCGTCGCACAGGACGATCCAGCGGATGTGCGCCGAGGTGGCCTCGGGGATCCGCGCGTCGCAACGGGGATCGAGCCGCCACTCCAGATGGTTGCGTTCGATCACGATGGCGCCGGGCACCTCGCCGCCGCTGCGCCGCTGGAATTCCGGCCGGGTGTCCACGATGAAGGCGTCACCACGACTCGCCGCGGCGAGAGCCTCGGCAGGCGGCAGGCGGCGCAGCCCGGCACGCGCCCGAGCCAGTAACGCGTCGATGCTCAGCAGGACTCCAGGGGTGAGGTCTGGCGGAGGCGGACGGGAATCGAACCCGCCGCGCCGAGATGCTCGGCGCCATCGGTTTTGAAGACCGAGAGGGCCACCAGGCACCCGGACGCCTCCGCTGGTGATCTTAACCCTCTCCGGGGCTCCGACTGAAGATCTTTCTCACGCCGGGCCGCTCACTCGCGGACGGCGACGGCGGCGCCGAAGGTGATCCACTGACGTCTGGCCACCTCCGGCGGCGAGGTGTACAACTGGATAATGATCTTCAAAGGTGTACGCAGGGGATCGATCTGGGCGGCGCTGGTGGCGCTGCTGCCGTCCTTGACCGCTTGTGCCACCGGGGAGGCCGACGCGGGAACGGCGGCGCAGTCGTCCGGCCGGCCGGGAAGCCTGGCGAATCCGCGGGTGCTGAACTGCGCGAACCGCAACGGCGAGTTCCCGGGAGAGAAGACGGCGAGCCGCACGGCCGAGCCGGACGACCTCGTGGTGGGGCCGTTGCTCATCCCCGGGCTGCTCGCGTGGGGCGACGCGCGGGCCGAGCAGTACGGAAGCGACCACAGGTTCAAGGTCGGCGCGCTGGTCAGGAAGGGCAAGACGATCACGGTGTCCATCCCGGCGAAGTTCCACGACAGCGCGGGCCTGCTTTACTCCGAGCCGTCCAGGAACGCCCGCACCCCGGCCGAGGCCGATCACTCGGTGTCCTTCACCGCGTGCTCGGACCACGACACGATGTTCGTGGGCGGCTTCTACGTGAAGGAGCCGGCGTGCGTCCCGCTGGAGTTCCGGGTGCCGGGCGAGCCCGTCGTCCGGCGTGAGATCTCCTTCTTCAACGGCGCCTGCTGACCTTCGACGCGCCGCCCGCGCGAGCGGCGGGCGGCGCGTCAGCCCAGGAACGACGAAGCGACGACGCCGGCGAACACGACCGTGAGCAGGCCCAGCATCAGCCGCCTGACCGGCTTCTCCTTCTCCATGAGCCAGTCGATCAGCCACATCGGCTCAGGGATCTCCACCAGGTCCTTCGACGACGGCACGATCGCGACCAGCGCGAAACCCGGCCAGGTGAAGCCGATCGCGTAGGCGAGACCCGCCCACCACGGCACCAGGCCGAACAGCGTGACGCCGAGCGCCGCCCAGGTGAGCGAGGTGACCCTGAACGTGGTCAGGACCAGGCCGGTGTCCAGCCCCCACAGGAGCGCTCCCCTGGCCGGGCCGAACCGGTAGAAATGCTGCTGCGGAGTCTGCCGCCGCCACATGGGCGTGCGCAGCCCGAACAGGCCGGAGTCGATGACCAGGCAGGCGAGCATCACCGTCGCCGCGGCGAGCTTGGCGCCCGTCCCCGGCATCCCGCCGAACAGGCCGGAGCCGAGCAGATGCACCAGCCCGTACGCGAGCAGCGCGGAGAGGCTGAAGCCGAGCATGAGCATGAGGATCGGCCGGTACATGGGCTTCTCCCCGGGAACTCTCCCCTGGACCAGGGGGCGGAGGTATCCGACGAAGGAAAGGCCTCAAAAGCTGAACAACTGCGCGAAGCCCGCGCTCGCGATGAGCAGGAGCAGCGCGAAGGTCAGCCAGGTGTCAAGGGACACGACATCCTCCATCCGGAGTGGCCGGCCGCGGCCATCGCGCCGGACCGGCCACCCGGTCGCTGTCAGCAGCCGTTGGCGTTGACGGTCCAGCCGGCCGAGCAGATGAACGGGCCCGAACCGCAGTCGGCGCCCTTCGTGCACTCACCGCAGGCGTACTTCCGCTGGTACGGCGCCGAGCCGCTACAGCACTGCCACACCTTCATGCTGTAGCCGGACGGGCAGACGTACTGTCCGCTGCTGTTGGTCTTGCAGAAGGTGTTGGGGAGGGCGAGGTTGCAGCAACGCCAGTTCGCCGCCGCCGCCGGCTTGGTCATCACGGTCGCGCCCGCGACCGCGCCGATCGCCGCGACGCCGACCCTGCCCATCCAGCCGAGGAATCCTCGCCGGTTCGACGCGTCCGGTCCTTCCGACATTTTGTGGAGGTGATCCATGTTGGCCTCTCTGGCCGTGGGGTGAAATCGGATCAGTGCCGTACGGAGGGCTTGCCGGCCAGGTTGTGCTTGTAGGGAACAGGGGCGGCCGCGTACATCTGCCTGACCGTCGGCACCGTGTGGGCCCGTGTCAGCTTCCCCTCGGTGACGTGGAGTGCGACGGGTGTGATGTCGAGCCCGATGCTGGTGACGATGCTCTCGTCCTCGTCGAGGACGACCCGCTCGCCGTACAGCCCGAACTCGGCGATGAACTCGTTGCCGTCCCCGGACACCGGGACGACCACGACCCACATCGATGGCGGCACCGCTCCCCCACGCAGCGCCGACGCCAGGTTGTGGCAGGTCTCGCACTTGTTGGACAGGAACAGCACCATGGCCCGCTCGGCCTCGTCGAGGGCGGCCGGCAGGCCGAAGCGGCTCGGCGGGGCACCCTCCAGGGTTCCCAGCTCCACCGGGGTGGGCTTGTCCTCCATGTCGAGGTAGCCCCGGATCTGCTTGACCTGCTGGAACAGTTCCACCTGCGCGCCGATCTGGACGAACAGCACCACGGCCAGCAGGCAGATCACGATGAGCAGCACCGTCGTCATGCGGCGTGCACCTCCGCTTCGGGTTGGGTGGGGTCGGGAAGCACCATCCGGTCCTCCCGCAGCGGGCGCAACAGGCGCAGTTCGGCCCTCAGCTTCCAGGCGACCATGGCCAGCAGCGCCACGGCCAGGCCGAGCAGGCCCTCCTGCCCGGTCCAGGTCGGCGGGTTCGCCTCGGCCAGCACGACAAGCGCCAGCCACAGCGGGAGGTACAGCACCTGGCGCCAGCCGAGCACCGCGCCGCCGTTCCCGAAACAACCGCACTTGATCTTCTCGCCGCGGCTCAGCGCGCGGATCCCGGCGCCGGCGAACGCCAGCGCCAGCAGCACGATGAGCGCGCGCGGCCACAGGGCGGACGGCGCCACCGTCAGGCCGATCACGGCCAGCATCTCGACGCCGATCACCGCGATCGCGGCATGCCTTCCCAGAGCCGCCGGACCCAGTTGTGCGATGGTCCGGCCGAGTTCGCGGTGGGTTATGGTCTTTGACAGTGTCGCTATCAGGAAAACCACGATGAGTACGGCCTGAGCAGCGGCTCCGGTCGCAACTGCCGCATTCAGATTCATCCGTCGCTCCCGTCAGGGTCGGATGAACGAAAAAGTATGGTACGGACCTTAAATGATCAACTCTTGACAAGATCGATTTCGCGGGATACCCGAGGACGGTCCTCCACCACATATCCGTGGGCGACCAGATCTCTCCCGACCTCTTCCCGCTCCCGGAAACGCGACCTTGAACTTCTCCGCCATCCGGACAGCGGTCAGCCGGGGTGGCGGTCGAGGAGGTCGGCGAAGGCCGCCGCCGCGTTGTCGGCGCGCGCCGGGTCCGCGGCGACCATGCGGTCGAGCGCCAGGCCGTCGAGTGTGGCGAGGATGAGGTCGGCGAGCGGCTCCGCCTCGCCCGCCGCGACCCCCAAGGCGAGGAGGCCGCTCCGCAACGGCTCGCGCCACGGCCCGCGCAGTTGTTCGACGGCGGCCCTCCAGCGTTCGGGTTCCTTGGCGGCGAGGACGGAAAGGTCGAGATAGAGCCGGGTGGCCTGCGTGCCGCTCGGGTGCGCGAGGCTGGACCACAGATGCCTGACGAGGTCGGCGACGCTGCGCACCGCCTCGCCGGGAGGTTCGGCCGCCGCGGCCAGCCGCTGCTGCGCGAGCGCGAGGGCGGCGCCGACGAGCCGTTCCTTGCTGCCGAAGTGGTAGATCAGCATGCGGTCGCTGGTGTTCAGGGCGGTGGCCAGCGGACGCAGCGACAACCCGATCAGACCGTGTTCGAGCACGTAGTCCAGCACTTGCTCGGCCAGCTCGGCACGACGATCCATGGCTCGACCGTAGCAGTCTCACCCACGAATGTAGCGCATGCTACATTCGTATGCATGTAGCGACTGCTACGTCTGAAGGGGGTGGCGATGATCGTGAACAGGATTGCGTCCGTACTCGCACCGCTGGTGTGGGGAGCGGTCGCGGGGGTGAGTACGCCGCGCGGGCCGCTGACCCCGGCAGCTGCGTTGACCAGCATCGGGCTCAGCCTGGTCGTGGGCGGGGTCGCCGGATACCTCGCCAGGTCGCGATGGGCGATGATCGCGGCGCCGGCGGTGTTCGCCCTGGTCTTCGAGATCGTCCGCACCGGCGCGGAAGGGCCGAGCGTCGACGCGCCCCAGGGTGGGCTGTTCGGAGTGCTCGCGTTCCTCGCCGGGCGGGGCGTGCACGGGCTGCTCGCGTTGCTTCCGATGCTCGTCGGCGCCGCTTGGGGAGCCGGCCTGGCCCGATCAGGACAGGGAACCGGCCTGGCCCGATCAGGATCGGGAGCAGGCCGCGTCCGGCGCCTGCTCGGCCGGACGCTGATCGGCGCGCTCGCGATGATCGTGGCCGCGCCGGCGATCGGCGTCGCACTGCCCGCGAGCACCGCCCCGATCGCCGGTGAGCGTGCCGTCGCCGAGCTGACGACCGTCCCGAGCGGCTCCCACCGGCTCGGACTGATGATCCGCGGCCGGGACACGGCCAAGCCGGTCCTGTTGTTCGTCCCCGGCGCGCCCGGCGCGGCCGAACGCGGAGCGGTGCGCGCGCACCTGTCCGCGCTGGAGGACCACGTCGTCGTCGCCACCCTCGACCGCCGCGGCGGCGGCAGCTCCTACCCGACGCTCGAACCCACCGCCACGCTGACCCCGGCGAGCGAGACCGGCGACATCCTCGCCGCCGCGGACTACCTCAGAACCCGATTCGGCAAGGACCGGATCTACCTCCTGGCGCACTCCGGGGGCACCCTGCCGGCGGTGCTCGCCGTGCAACGGCGGCCCGAGCTGTTCCACGCCTACGTCGGCGTCGGTCAAGCAGTGAACACCGGCGCCGCCGACCGCGTCCAGTACGCCGACACCCTCGCCTGGGCGCGCAGTCACCGTGACCGCGACCTCGCCGCCGCGCTGGAGGCCGTCGGGCCCCCGCCCTATGCCGGCATGTACGGCTACGAGCCGATGCTGCTCGCCGAGAGCAAGGTCTACGCGACCGGGAACGGACAGGGCGGCCTCGACGAGAGCCTGGCGGCGTCCGAATACTCCTTGCTGGACAAAGTTCACCTCGTCACCGGCTTCCTCGACGCCTACGACCGCTACTACCCGCGGGCCCGCGACCTCGACCTGCGGACGCGCGTCCCGCGGCTCGCCGTCCCCGTCCACTTCATCGACGGCGCCGACGAGGTCCCGGAACGCAGCCGGCTGCTGGACGACTGGTACGCCACACTCGTGGCGCCGCACAAGGAACACACCGTCCTGCCCGGCGCCGGGCACCGGTCGCTGTTCGAGCAGCCGGACAGGTTCACCGACATCCTCGTCGGGCGCGTCCTGGCCACCGGCGCCAGAACCTGAGCACTGCGACCATGTCCGAGACGGCCGGGGCTCGTCTCATGCCTGCCCGCGCCAGGCTCGCCTTCCTTGGCAGGGGCGCGACGGCTCAAGGTCTGGGCCGGGAATCCCGCACGGGGCCTCAGCCGCCGGTGCCGGGCCCGGCTCACGGCCGCAGTTGCTCTTCCGGGGCCGACCGGAGCCGCCCGACCTGTTCCGGTGCGGCACGTGGGGCGACCACGGAGGCCAGCTCGGACAGCGGCAGGCGCAACCCGCGAGCGGCCAGGGCCGCCGGATCGCCGATCACGCCATGGGCGGTCATCACCTGTGTCAGGCGCTCCCACAGCCAGGCGTCGTCGACGGCGTCCGCGATCACTTCCGGCGACGCCGGTGGCGGCAGCTCGGCCTTCCACTGATGATGGCCGGGGCCGGTCCGGAACGGCTCGCGCCCCGGCAGGTGCACGATCGCCTCGGTCCCCGGCGGCACCCGCGCTTCGAGGATGAGGGTGCCGTCACTGATCCGCCACGCCACGCCCGCATCGCCGTACGGCGTCTCCAGATCGGCCTCCGCCCAGGTCAGCCCATGTCCCGGCAGCGGGCGGACCTCGATCCGCCGGTAGCCGGGGGCGGCGGGCGCGAGGCCGGCCACCCGCCGGTGCAGCCAGTCGGCGACCGCGCCCAGCGCATAGTGGTTGAACGAGGTCATCTGGCCGGGGTTGATCGAGCCGTCGGGCAGCATGCTGTCCCAGCGTTCCCAGATCGTCGTCGCCGGGGCGTCGCCCGGCGGCGTGTCCATCTTGTGTGTCCTGCCCGAGCACGACCTCGTCTTCACGGCCTTCGGCAACAGCCCGGGGGCGATCATGCTGCATGACCAGATCCTGCGGTGGCTGCTGAGCGAGCATCTCGGTGTCCGGATCCCGGCTCTGGTCACCGGATCGGAGGATGTCGACCTCACGCCGTACGTGGGCACCTACCGCTCCAACCAGCTCCGCATCGAGGTCAGCATCGTCGACGGCCGGCTCGAGGAACGGACGACCTACGAACCGGCGGACGAAACGCAGGAGCGGATCTTCACCGAGTTCGCCGGCGGCACGACCTCCGCCCCGCCGCAGCGCTACGTGCCCATCCGGCCGGGCCTCTTCGCGCCCGCCGGCTACCCGCGGGAGACGTTCGACGGATACCTGCGCCTGCTGCTCGTCTCCTACCACGACGTCCGCGACGGCCAGGCGCGCTTCCGCAACGGCGGCGGCCGCCTCACCCGCCGGATCTGACCACTACCGGCCGGACTGGAAGGATGTCCAGCATGCTCACGATTGGCCAGCTCGCGGACTACGCCGGAGTGACCATAAAAGCCATCCGCCACTACCACGAACGCGGTTTGCTCGCCGAGCCCGACCGCGACTCCTCCGGTTACCGCCGCTACACCGCCAATGACGCCATCGACCTCGTCAAGATCAGGACCCTGGCCCATGCGGGCGTGCCACTGGCCCGCGTCAAGGACCTTCTCGACGCCGACCCGGACGCGCTCGCGGCAGCCATCGCCGAGATCGACCACAACCTCGAAGACCGCGTCGCGCAGCTGCTGCGAACCCGCGACCAACTCGCTCAGCTGCGCGGCGGCGACCGGCTCTTCGTCTCCCCGGAGGTCGCCGACCACCTGGACGAGCTGCGCCGGCTCGGTGTGAGCGAGCGCCAGATACACCTGGAGCGCGGCGGCTGGATCCTCATGCAGACCGCCCCGCCCGAGGACGCCTCCTTGTGGATCGCCGAGAAGCGCGAGCTGATGGCTGATCCCGAGTTCCGCGCCCTCTATCTCGAACATGATGCCGCCTACGACTGGCCCGCGGACGATCCCCGCCTTCCCGCCCTCGCGGACCGGACCCGGAACTGGTTCGCCAACCGCCCCAGCTGCTCCGAGATCCGCCGCGTGCCCAACCCCGCCATCGCCCGGCTGGCCGCGCAATCCCAGCCGGCGGCCTCATCCCCCGCCTGGGACCGCCTGGCCCTGCTCATCAACGGCTGACCTCCGCGATCGTGGAGTCGTCGAACGCTCCGGCGGACCGCGTCACCCGGCCGTGCAGGTCACGTGACGCCGCCGCGGGCGGTCCGCACCAGGGTCGCCGTGCGGCGCACGGCCTCCGCAGGAGGACGGAGAGTGCCTGGCTGCGCCCGGCTCAATCCCCTTCACGGTGGAGTGCCGAGCCGGCGACCAGGGCGTCGCCGAGTTCGGAGCGCAGGTAGAGGACCGAGCGGCCGTGGCGGGCGCTGGCCAGCAGGCCGGCGGCGCGCAGGGTGCGAAGGTGCTGGTTGACGGCCGAGGTGGTGACGCCCAGGCGGCCGGCGAGCTCGGTCGAGGAGGCGGGGGCTTCGAGCGTGGTGAGCAGCCCTGCCCGGGTGGCGCCCAGAAGGTCGGCGAGCACCGCCGGGGAGGTACGGGGCTCGGACTGCCAGAGCGTGCCGGCGCCCCGGGTGCCGTACATGACCAAAGGGGGCTCCGACGGCGAGATGGGGGTCGTGGGGGCCCGGCTGAAGAGGGTCGGGACCAGGGTGAGGCCCTCGCCGCTGGTGGCGCGCCGGTAGCGGGCGTCGCTGATCAGCCGCATGCGGACGACCCCGTCCTTCAGCTGGACGCGTTCGTTGAGGTCGGCGAACATCGCCGCCAGGCCGTGGGCCGAGATGACCTGGCCCCGGTGGACCACGTCGGCCTGCAGCACCGCCCGCATCCTGGGCCACCACGGCGCGAAGCAGGTGCGCCAGTAGTCGCGCAGCGCGTCCAGGATGCGGGCCGACGGGTCGCCGCGCAACGGCTCGGGGAGCCGGGGGTGGATGGCGCGCAGGTCGTCGAGCACGCGCCCGGCGGGCACGCGGGCCAGGGCGGCGAACTCGTCGTCGATGCGGGTGAGCGGCGCGTGGGGGCGGGGCGACAGGTAGTCCGGCGTCCACATGTCGTCGTTGGTGAGCGCGCGCAGCAGGGGCACGTCCAGCGTGGAGCGGACCTGCTCGGTGCGGCGCAGCCACGGCAGGTGCACCGGGTAGCGCCCGGGGTCGCGGAACGTGCGCAACGACAGCGTGAGCTCGTTGAGCGGCGAGATGGCGAAGCGGACGTCCGCGACGTCCATGCCCGCGAGCTCGTACTCGATCAGCCCCGCCATGAAGCCATACGCTACATCAATTGGCGACAAAGGCCCTATCGCGGGATAAAAGCCACCGTGATCCAGACCTTCTTCCCCAGCGACCGCGTCGCCCGCTCGCTGACCCTCAGCACGATGGCGTTCGCGCTCTCCAGCGGCGTCTTCTACACCGTCAGCACGCTGTACTTCACGCTCGTCATCGGGCTCGGCGTGCAGACGGTGGGTCTCGGGCTGGGCATCGCGGGCGGCACCGGGGTGCTGGCCTCGTACGTGGGAGGGTGGCTGGCCGACCGGTTCGGCGCGCACCGCGTCCAGACGGTGGCGACGGGGCTCAACGGGCTCGCACTGCTCGCCTACACGTTCGTCTCCGACGCCGTCGTGTTCACCCTGATCGCCTGCATGGCGGTGATCATGCGTTCGGTGGGGTCCTCCTCCAAGCAGGCGATGCTGGCCCGGTGGTACCCCGGCCCGGAGCGGGTCGAGATCCGGGCCCGGATGCGGGTGGTCACGAACGTCTTCATCGGCCTGGGCACGGGCGCCGCCGCGGCGGCGCTGCTGATCGGCACCGCGGCGGCCTACCGGGTGGCGATGGTCGCCGCCGGGGTCCTGCTGCTGGCGGCGACCGTGCCGCTGGCCGGGCTCGGGCGTCAGGTGCCGGAGCTGGCCGCCGGGATGACCGCCGTCAGGCGGCGCGCCGCGTCCGGCGGGCCTTCGCCGCTCAGGGACCGGAGGTATGTCGCGAGCGTGGTGTGCAACGCGGTGGTGGCCATGCAGTTCGGCCTGCTGACCGTCGGCGTGCCGCTCTGGGTCGCCACCACCGACGCGCCCACCGCCATCGTCTCCGTCCTGCTCGTCCTCAACACCGTGGTCGTCGCCGCGCTGCAGGTGCGCGCCTCACGTGGCACCGACGACGTGCGCCAGGCCGGGCTCACGGTCAGGCGCGCCTCGTGGCTGCTCGCTCTCGCCTGCGCTCTGTACGCCCTGGCCGCCCACGGGAACGTGATCGTCGCCTGCGTCCTGTTCGTGCTGGCCGCCTTCGCCCACACCATGGGAGAGATCCTGGGCGAGGCGGGCGGCTGGGGCATGGCCTTCGAACTGGCCGACCCGCGCAGCGCGGGCGCCTACCAGGGGCTCAGCCAGACCGGTTACGCGCTGGCCGCCATGGTCTCGCCGATCCTCGTCACCACCGCCGTCGAACACCGTACGGCGGGCTGGCTCGCCCTGGCCGCGCTCTTCGTCCTGGCCGGCACGGGCGCCGCCGCGGTGGCCAGGCACGCGGCGTAGGTGTCAGGCGGGGTGTCAGCCGTGGACTCCGAGCTGGCTCAGCAGCGTCGCGTTGTCCTCGATGTGCCAGTCTTCGATGATCTTGTCGGCGCCGACGTGCTGGATGTCGATGGCGTTGAAGTCGACGCTCTGGCCCTTGCCCTGGACGCCGTTGAAGGCGCCGGTGAAGTGGCCGCGGAAGACCAGCCGGGCGGTGATCTTGTCACCGGTGACCAGCAGGTCGGCCAGCTCGCAGGTCAGGTCCGGCACGGCGGCACGGAAGTTCTTCGAGGCGAAGACCGGGCCGGTCGGGCCCTGCGGACGGCCGGCCGGCAGGGTGTTGTCCTTGAACCGCGGGCTGACCGCGACGTCCAGGTACTTCTGCTCGCCGGTGTTCCAGAACGTGTACAGCTGCTGGGCCAGGTGGACCTCCTGGGCCGCGCGCCTGTCGCCGATCGAGCGGTCCACGGTGATCGCCTTGGGCTGGACCAGGTCGGGTGAGTGGTCGACCAGGCGCTGGGGCCAGGCGTGCGGGCCCTGCCGGTGACTTTCGTCGTGCGCATGGGCGGCCGTGACGATGCCGCCCGCGAGGCTCGCCGCCACGGCGACGACGGCGACGCGGACAAGGGTGCGTGAACGCATGAGCGGTACTCCTCGAATCAGCCGGCACGCTCGGCGCGTGCCGGGAAGGCCGTCCGGTCCCTTCGACCGGGCGGAGGAACGGGGTGATGACGGGTCAGATCTGACGCAGTGCGCCGCCGTCGACGGCCCACTCGGCACCGGTGACCTGGCCGGCGAGCGGCGAGAGCAGATAGGCGATCACCCGGGCCACGTCCTCGGGCTCGCCGAGCCGGGCACTGGGCAGCCGGCGCACCTCGCGGACGAAGTGGTCGACGGCCGCCTCCGGCGCGAGACCGAACTGGGCGCCGAGCTGCTCGGCGAACCCACCGGGGGCGTCCCACAGCCGGGTGCGGGTGGGGCCGGGGGCGACGACGTTGGAGCGCACCCCGCGCGGGCCGAACTCGCCCGCCAGGGTCTTGGACAGCGACAGCAGAGCCGTCTTGGCGGCGGCGTAGTCCACCAGCGGCACCTCCGGCAGGCGAGCGGCCTCGCTGCTGACATGGACCAGCGAACCGCCGTGCTCCAGCAGGGCGGGCAGCGCGGCGCGGGTCATGCGGACGACCGAGTGGAAGTTGAGGTCGAACGCCGTCCGCCACTGCTCGTCGGTCACCTCCAGGAAGCCGCCGCGCGATTCGAGGCCGCCCACGTTGTTGACCAGGCCGTCCAGGCGTCCGTGACGGGCCAGCACCTCGGCCACGACCTGAGCGGGCGCGCGTGGGTCGGTCACGTCGGCGGCGACGGCGCTCACCCGGGCTCCGAGTCGCTCGATGCCCTCCGTCCCGCGGGCCGTGCCGACCACGAAGGCGCCTTCGTCCGCGAGGGTGCGCACGGTGGCCGCGCCGATGCCGGCGGAGGCTCCGGTGACCAGGAAGACCTTGTCTTCCAGGTGAAGATCCATCAATTGCTCCTGATGTCAGTCGGGTCGGGATGATTCGGCGGGCCGGCGGTCAGGCGAGGCGGCCGCCGCCGTCGACATGCAGCACGGTGCCGGTGACATAGGGGTTGTCGATGGCGTAGAGAACGGCCTTGATCAGGTCCTCGGGGGTGCCCACCCGGCGGGCCGGGTTGCGTTCGGCCACCCCGCGCAGGAACGCCGCCTTGTCGGCGCCCATGCCGTCCCAGGCGCCGGTGTCGACGATGCCGGGGGAAACAGCGTTCACCCGGACCGGCGCGATCTCCACCGCCAGCGCCCGCACCAGGAAGGCCAGCGCGCCGTTGGTGGTGGCCATCACCGTGCGCGCGGGCGCCGGGCGCCAGGCGGCCACACCGGAGAAGAAGGTGAACGAGCCGTGCTCGGACACCTGCCCCACCAGGTTCTTGGCCAGCAGCAGCGGCCCGATCACCTTGGCCGAGAACGCTCGCTGCACGTCGGCCGCTTCGAGGTCCTTCAGCGGGCCGTTGGCCGGCGCCGCGGCGGTGGAGACCAGATGGTCGAACCGGCCGAGACCTCCGGCGAAGCCGGCGATCGACCGCTCGTCGCAGAGGTCGAGCACGCGCACCTCGGCGGGCCCGGACAGCTCGGCGGCCGTCCACTCCAGCTTGCGGAGATCCGGCCCGGCCAGTACGACAGCGGCGCCGGCCGCTGAGGCGGACCTGGCCAGCGCGCGCCCGGTGTGCGAACCCGCGCCCACCACGACGAGCCGTTGTCCCTTCAAGCGCGTGTCATCGGACATGGGAGAACTCCTTCGAACAGTCAGGGATCAGCCGCCCGACCTTGCCGGTGGCGGCCACGTCCACGACTCTGGCTCACCCACCTGCCATGAGTCCAAGGCTTGTTTTCTACCGGATCTATAAACTGTGCTCATGGCGATGGCGACGCTCCGGCAGCTCGAATACCTGGTGACCGTGGTGGACCTCGGCTCCTTCACCCGCGCGGCCCAGCACCTGCACGTCACCCAGCCCGCGCTCTCCCACCAGATGCGGGCGCTGGAGACCGCGGTCGGCGGCCCACTGCTCGAACGGCTTCCTCGCGCGGTACGCCTGACCCCGATGGGCAGGGCAGTGCTGCCGCACGCCCGCGCCGCCCTGGCCGAGGCCGAGCGCCTGCACAGGGTGGCGCGGCGCACGGCCGGACTGGAGGAGGGCGAGGTGGAGGTGGCCGCCATCTACTCAGTCAGCCTGGGCATCCTGCCGCCCGTCCTGCGGGCCTGGCGCGGCCGGCACCCCGGCGTACGGATCCGGCTGCGCGAGTACCCGCACGCCGACCGGCTCCAGGCCGCCATGGCCGCCGGCCGCGCCGACCTCGCCGTCGGCCCTGTGCCCGCCGGTTGGGAGGGACCGATCCGCGAACTCGGCGTCGAGGAGTTCGGGATCGTCCTGCCCGCCGACGACCCCCTGGCCGGCAGCCCCACCGGCAGGGTCGCCCTCAGCGATCTGGCCGACCGCGCCTGGGTCCACTACGCCCCCGACAACGGTCTCGCCGATCTGCTCGACCAGGTCTGCACCCAAGCGGGCTTCCACCCGCAGGCCGCGATCCGCGCCGAGCAGACCTCCGCCGCTCCTCTCCTCGCGGCCGCCGGACTCGGTCCGGCCCTGGTTCCGGCCAACATCATCCCGCCGCACTTCGACGGCGTCCTGCTCCGCCCCGATCCGCCGATCCGCCGCGCTCTCGCCGCCTACACCCGCACCCGTCCCGACGCCATCACCGTGGCCTTCGCCGACCTCCTCGCCCAGCAGGCGCGCGTCAACCCGGCGTGCTTCCCGGCGACCGCCGTCTCCCAGGAGCGAGCGGCTGCCGACGCGCCGTCGAATCCGCTCTGATCAACGTGGCGGTGGAGGTCCCGCGCCGTTCGACCTCCCAGCGCGACCCCGCACCTCGCGCCGCATCACCGCCGAGTGCGGCGCCCGTCCCCCTCGCGAGGCGCCGGCCGTGGCTCCCCTTCCAGGTCGGCCAGGAGCGACAGCGCCAGGTCCTCCAGCAGGCGGTAGCCCGTCGAGGACGCCTGGTCCAGCGCTTGACGGGCGTACTGGAGCGCGCGGCCGTGCCTGCCCAGGCCGGCATGTGCTCCTCGATCAGGTGCGCGGCGGCCGGGCCCGGTTCGGCGTGTGCCCGTGACGAGCGGGCCGAGACGACGTCGAGCAGGTTGGCGTTCGAGAGCGGTCCGGACGAGGGCGGCCGTGACGTCGTCGGGCAGCGGCTCGAACGCGCTGATCACTCGGCCTCCGTGCCGATGACGCCGCCGCCGAGGGCGGCGGGGGACGCGGCGTCGGGGATGAGGATCCGCGGGGTGCCGGTGCCGTCGGCGGGGACCGTCCAGACGTCGGCGTGCTCCCGTCCCCGGGGGAGGGCGTAGGCGACGGTCCGCTGGTCGATCCAGGCGGCCTGGTCGTCCACGCTGCGGGTCTCGGCGAGCGGGGTGACCCGGCGGGTGGCCAGGTCCAGCACCGACAGGCGCCAGCCACGGGCCGGATCACCGCCGAGCGCGGACTTGAAGGCGATCCGGGTGCCGTCCGGAGAGAGCGAGGGGCACTCGACGTTGTCCGTCAGGGCCCGCAGGCGGTGGCTGTCGAGGTCGCCGAGCACCAGGTAGCGGTGCCCGGCGGTGGACATCGTCGCGTAGAAGCGGCGGTCGTCGGGGGTGAAGGTGACGCCCCAGAAGTTGAGGTCCCTGGCCCGGTACGGCCTTCCGCCCACGGTGACCGGCCAGTCCTCCAGGGTGGGGATCAGCTCCTGGGTACGGGTGTCGAGGATGCCGACGCGGGTGGAGAAGCGGCCGCCGTTGTAGGAGTCGCCGGTGACGAAGACCGTCCAGGTCACCAGCCGGCCGCTGGGCGAGACCCTGGCCCTGTTGGGCACGCCGACCAGGGGGATCTCTCTGACCGTCCGGAGCCGCGCGTCCAGGACCGCGAGCTGGTACGTCGTCAGCCCGGGGTCCGCGCGCAGGCACAGCCCGGTGCCGCCGGCCGCGTACAGCCTGGCGCACGACAAGGCGGAGACCGCGCGCGCTCCGGCGGGGTCGCCGGCCGCGACGGACACCAGCCGGCCGGAGCTGCCGGCGGTGGTGCTGAGCGCCACCAGCCGCGGTCCGGGGACGAGCGAGACGCTGTCCGCGGTTCCGGCCCGCGAGGACGTGCCGGCCGCTCTTGCGATCATGATGGACGCTGCTGCCAGGACGGCGAGCCCGGCGATGCCGGCGACCAGGAGCCGTACGCGGCCGGTCACGGCGCGTTCTCCACGGTCGTGCGGCGGCCTGTCAGGAGGACGGCCGTGGCGGTGGCGGCCACGGCGGCGGCGACCGCCGCGGCCCCGGTCGCCGCGGTGCTGCCCCAGTTCGTCCAGGCGAGCCCGAAGACGAGGGAGGAGGCGAGGTAGGCCAGGGCCTGCACGGTCTGTACGCAGGCCAGCCCGGTGGTACGCAGGTCCGCGGGCAGGAGCGGGCCGGCCAGCGCCATCAGCACGCCGTCGGTGGCGGCGTAGAAGGCGCCGTAGCAGCAGAGCGCGGCCACCGTCACGAGGACGGCCGGCAGGGCACTGCACAGCAACAGGTAGACGGCCAGGAGCGCGGCGTACCCGGCCAGCAGGACCGTGCGGCGGCCGTACCGGTCGGCCAGCGCGCCGAAGGGGGCGGCCAGGAGCAGGTAGACGAGGTTGGTGCCCACCGCCAGGAGCGGGAACCAGCCGGTCGGCATGGACTGGCGGGCCATCAGGAGCAGGTAGACGAAGCCGTCGCCGATGGTGGCCAGTCCCAGCAGGCCGGCGGCGTAGAGCAGCCTGCGGACCCCGGCGGCCCGCAGCAGGCCGCCGGCGGCGCGGAGGGTGACGGGGAAGGCCGCGGGCCGCCTGTCGCGGCGGTCGCGGGCGAGGGCGGCCAGGACCAGCAACCCGGCGACGGCGACGCAGAAGCTGGTCAGGAACAGCGCGTCGAACGCGGCCGGGGTGGCCGCCCCGACGGCCGCCAGGACGCCGAGCGCGGCCAGCGGCCCCGCGAACGCGCCCATGCTGTCCATCGCCCGGTGGATGCCGAAGGCCCGGCCGAGCAGCGGCTCGGGGACCGACAGGGTGATGAGCGCGTCGCGCGGCGCGGTACGCAGCCCCTTTCCGGCCCGGTCGGCGACGATGACGGCGCCGAGCGCGGGCATCGAGGCGCCGGCGGCCAGCAGGCCCAGCTTGGCCAGGGCGGAGATGCCGTACCCGGCGGCGGCGACGGCCTTGCGCCTGCGCAGGCGGTCGGCGACGTAGCCGCCGGCCAGCCGCAGCAGGGCCGTCGCGCCGGTGTGGAGGCCGTCCATCAGGCCGTAGGCGGCGGGGCTGAGGTGCAGGGTGAGCACGAAGTAGAGCGGGAGGACGGCGGTGACCATCTCGGCGGAGACGTCGGTGAGCAGGCTCACCGCCCCCAGCACGACGACGTTGACGCCGATGGCGCGCAGGCCCCGGCCCGCGCGGCCCCGGGGTGGCCGGTCGATGGTGGACAGGTACACGGGCTGGTTCGCCTCCTCGGTGGCGGTGGGGAAAGGCCCCCGCCGGGCGGGCGGCGGGGGCCTGCTCGGGTCAGCCCTGGGTGATGGACAGGTCGTCGATCTGGGCTTCGAAGAGGCTGGCGGCGCCGGTGTCGGCGGCCTCGACCGACAGCCGTACCGTGGTGCCGGCGTAGGCGGACAGGTCGGCGGTGGCGCTCTGCCAGGCCCCCGCCGTCTCGCTGGCGGCACCGGTCCGTTCGATCAGGGTGGGACCGCCCGCGACGCCGATCCGCAGGTGGTCGTCGGCGCCGGAGTTGTCACCGTGGGCCAGGTTGTAGGACAGGTGCAGGGTCAGCGGGCCGGTGGCGGGCAGGGTGATCTGCGGGGAGGAGACGGTGGTGGCGCCGCCGTCCAGGTCGTTGTCGCCGTAGGCGGCGCCGGCCGCCGCGCCCGTGGTCAGAGCGTGGGTGCCGGAGGCCGCGGTCAGCTGCTTGATCTGATTGCTGTACGTGGAGGTGGTCTGCTGCGGCACGCCGCGCTCGAACGTCCCCGCGGTCGCCGTGTCGGTCCCGGACGTGTTGACCTGCCAGCCCTGGTCGGACTCGAAGTCGTCGGAGAAGACCGTGGTCCCGGGGGCGGAGGTCGTCCAGGCGTCGGTGACGGGAGACTTGCCGGCCGCGTTGCCGAGCGCGGGCAGGCCGTACATGTCCTCGATGGTGCGCAGCACGTTGTAGTGGTTGATCTGGGTGGTGGACTGGTGACCGGCCTTGACGTGGGCTCCGGCGAAGACGGTGTAGATCTGGTTGACGGAGGTGAAGTCGTCCTCGTCGAAGGTGGCGATGAGCAGGCTGTTGTGCGTCTTGGCCCACTGGACGTACCCGTCGAGCCTGCTCTTGGTCCAGGAGTCGCCGGTGCCGACCGAGCAGTCGTGCATGTCGTTGCACATGTCGGGGATGACGAACGAGACCGTCGGCAGCATGCCGTAGTCGCTGGGGAAGGCGGAGTACGCCACGTGGTACGCGGAGCCGCTCACTGTGGGGAAGTCCGCCCAGGGGGCGTGCTTGCGCCGGTACTTGCCGCTGCTGCAGCCGGTGTACCCGGCGCTGGGCAGGCCCTCGGAGTAGGCCCTGAACGTGCGGCCGGCGCTCAGGAGCTGCTGGCCGAGGTTGCCGCCGCTCAGCGCCTTGGGGCAGTCGTCGTTGGTGACGCCCTGCTGGGAGCCGGAGAACAGCGCGATGTAGTTCGGCTGGCTGGGGTGGGTGACGCCGAAGGAGCTGGTGAACAGCGTTCCCTGCGAGGCCAGGGAGTTGAGGTAGGGGGCTGAGGAGCCGCCCTTGATGGTCGAGTAGTTCTTGTTCTCGAACAGGACGATGACCACGTGGTCGAACTGCGGGACGGCCGCGGCGGCTGTTGCGGCGGCGGGCACGGCGGCGTCCGCCGGCGGTGGTGCGGCGAGTGCGAGCGCGGCCAGGAGCGCCAGAGCGGGCACACGGGCTGGGACGGCGATGCGGGAGTGCATCGTTGGACCTCCTTGCAGGGGGGGTGAGGGATCAGTGCTGGAGGAGGCGGTTGACGGTGTCGCGGCCCGCGTTCCGGATCTCGCCGTGGGTGGCGTCGGCGGGAGGACGGGACGGTCCGGACGAGGGCGCATGACACCTCTGGGAGGGGAATGGGGGGCGTGTCGAGTCCGGTGTACTCCCGTCCGCCGCCGGGTGGTGGCGATCCGTCGCCAGTGGCCGGAATGGGCACGGCGGTCCCTCGGCGGACCGGCCGCCGCCGACGCGGAAGTGGGTCCTGCGTGATCGAACCCCTGCATGACAGGATTTGCCCGGCCACGTCAAACCGGACGTGAAGGGATCCTCATGAGCGACGACGACCTGCTCGCGCACCTGCGCCGCCTCGGGATGGCATCGCAGGAGGCCGAGGTCTACCTGGCCATGCTGCACACCGGCCGGACCACCGCCGCGGACCTGGCCGAGCATCTGGGCCGGCAGCCCGGCGAGGCCGAGCGCTCCCTCGGCCGCCTGGTCGACCTGGGCCTGGCCGCCGCCGCCGGCGGCCCCGGACGGCCGGAGGCCACGGCCGTGGAGCCCACCATCGCGCTGGACCGCCTGTCCCACGCCAGGTCGGCGGAACTTCTGCAGGCGCGCACCGCGGCGGTCAACGCCTACCGTCACTACCGGCGTTCGGTGCGCCCCCAGGCCACCGACGATCTCGTCGAGGTGGTGACCGGGCCGCGCATCGTCGAGCGGATCCAGCACATCGAGGGCACGGTGGAGTCGCAGGTGCTGCGCTTCGACTCGCCGCCGTACCACGTCCGCGTGGGGGCCAATCCCACCGAGGTGCACAACCTGGAGCGCGGCGTGGAGTACCGGGTCGTCTACTCCAAGTCCGCGGTGGAGAACGGCCTCTACTACGCCGTCAACATCCGGCCCTGCATCGCGGCGGGCGAGCATGCACGGGTGCTGCCGACCGTCCCGGTCAAGCTCACCGTCTTCGACCGGCGCCTGGCGATCGTCTCGATGTCGTTCGTCGAGGCGGAGGTCAACGACTCGCTGCTGGTGGTGCGTCCCTCCAGCCTGCTGTCGGCGCTGGCGGGGCTCTTCGAGACCTCGTGGCGCTCGGCGTTCCCGATGCACCTGAGCGACCGCGTCCCGGCCGCGTTGCGGCCGATGCACGTACGGATCCTGGAACTGCTCGGGACCGGGATCACCGACGACACCATCGCGCAGCTGCTGGGCATCAGCCGCCGCACCCTGTCCCGCAACCTGGAGCAGCTCAACCAGCGCGCCGGCACCGTCACCCGCTTCCAGCTCGCCCTGTACGCGGCCCGCCAGGGCTGGATCTGACCCGCCCGTCGAACGCACTCCTGCACCGAGCACCTGCGGGTCGCCCAGGCGCGAGCAGGGCGCGTGCCAAGAGGTGCACGGCCACCCCTGCCAGGATCGGTTCCTGCCCGGCTCTGGAGAGATCTGTTGTCACCTGACTCCGGTTCAGGCCAGGGGTCGGAAGAAGGTGCGGAGCTGGTCTGCCAGGTAGTCCGGCTCCTCGTGGGCCATGAAGTGTCCGCCGCGGTCGGGGCGGGCGAAATGTCGCAGGTTGGGAAAGGCGCGTTCGGCCAGGCTGCGGGGGAAGCCTGCCATCAGGGGCTCGTGGCTCAGGGTGATCGCGGTCGGCACGGTGATCGGTGGGCGGGGCCCGGTGTGCGGATGGTCGTAGTAGGGACGGAAGGAGGAACCGATGCTGCCGGTGGCCCAGTAGAGGGTGGCCACGGTGAGCAAGTCGTCGGCCTCCCACCGGGCCGTGAGGTCGCCCCCGCAGTCGCTCCAGTCGCGGTACTTGTCGGCGATCCAGGCCAGCAGCCCTGCCGGTGAGTCCGTCAGCGCCGCGGCGACGGTGTCCGGGCGGGTTGCCATGATCGCGCTGTAGCCGCCGTCCTGGGCGTCGTAGGCCTGTTCGGCCTCCAGGTAGATCCGCTCGTCCGGGTTCACGGCCGCGGAGTCGATGCCGGCGGTGAGGCTGCCGGAGGTCATGTGGATCCCGACCAGGCTGGCCGGGAACAGGGCGCCGAGCCATTGGGTGACGCTGCCGCCGATGTCCCCGCCGAACGCGCCGTAGCGCTGGTAACCGAGAGTGGTGGTCATCAGGTGCTGCCAGGTCTCGGCGATCCGATGACCGGTGAAAGGCCCGTGGGGTGTTTCGGAGTACCCGAAACCCGGCAGTGAGGGGATGACCACGTCGAAGTCGGCGGCCAGCCGATCGGCCACTGCCAGCATCTCCACGAAGCAGCTCGGCCACCCATGGGTGAGCACCAGCGGCAAGGCGCCGCGTCGCGGAGACCTGACGTGGACGAAATGCACCCGCCGGCCGTTGATGTCGGCCAGGTGGTGCGAGTACTTGTTCAGCCCGGCTTCGACCCCGCGCCAGTCGAAGCCGTCCGCCCAGCGCTCCACCAGGGCACGCAGGTCCGTGGGGTCGGCCCCCGCGGTCCATCGCGTGCGGTCCGAGGCTGTGGTGAACCGGGTACGCGACAGGCGTACTCGCAGGTCAGCGAGCACGTGCTCCGGCACGTCGAGGTGAAAGGGTCGCATGCTCCGGCAATCGTCAGGTGGTCGGTGAGCTACGTCTGTCGAGCGACCTGATTCTGGCAGCGCTTCACGACCCGAGCCATCAGCTCACCCGCGGCAGCCGGCTTGACCTCCGGATATGTGCGCGTCCCGGTGAGGCTTCCGCCCCTCAGGACTTGACAAGAATATACATGTACATGCAACATCTACTTGCACGTACAAAGTATGCACATACAAGGAGATGTCATGAAGCGTGAGCGCGTGAGCACCACCCCCGACTGGTACGAGCCCTATGCGATCTCGCAGGCGATCAAGGTGAACGGGTTGGTGTTCGCCTCCGGCCAGGCCGGCTTCGACGAGAACGGCGTCACCGTCAGCGACGACTTCGAGGCCCAGGCCCGGCAGGCGTTCGCCAACCTCGACCGGGTGCTGAAGGAAGCGGGATCCAGCCTCGCCGACGCGGTCAAGGTGACCATCCTCGTCACCGACCTGGAGCCCAACCTGGACACCATCATCAGGCTGCGCAGGGAGTTCTTCACGGAGCCCTACCCCGCCGACACCCTGATCCAGGTCTCCCGGCTGGCCCAGGCCGACTGGCAGATCGAGGTCGACGCGACCGCGGTGGCGCGTTCATGAGGATCCAGATCTGGTCCGACTACGTCTGCCCGTTCTGCCTGCTGGCCAAGGGGCCGATCCAGGAGGCCGTCGCCGGACGTGACGTCGAGGTCGAGTGGATGCCGTTCGAGCTGCGCCCCGAACCCGTTCCGACGCTGGAACCCGAGGGCGCCTACCTCCAGGACATCTGGAAGCGGACGATCTACCCGATGGCGGAGCGGATGGGCGTCGACATCCACCTGCCGGACGTCTCGCCCCAGCCGTACACACGACTGGCCTTCGAGGGCTACCAGTACGCCAGGGAGCACGGCGACGCCGAGTCCTACAACGACCGGCTGCTGCGGGCCTTCTTCGAGGACGGCCTCGACATCGGCGACCTGGACGTGCTCACGGACCTGGCCGCCGGGCTGGGCCTCGACGCGGCGGAGTTCCGCGCCGCCCTCCTCGACGGCCGCTACGGCGAGACGCACCAGGCCGCGCTCCGGCAGGCGCACGAACTGCGGATCCGTTCGGTCCCGACGATCATCATCGACGGCGCCCACCGGATCGAGGGCGTCCCTCAGGCCGGCGCGCTCCGCGAGGTCCTCGACAAGCTCGCGGAGCCCGTGCAGACCTCATGCGGCGTGGAGGGCTGCTGAGGGAGGGGGCGGAACGCGCACGCCTCCTCGCCGCCGTGCGCGATCCGCAACAGACCTTCGACGCATCAAGGGAGTACATCCATGACGAACCACCACACGCTGCGGCCCGTCCGGGTCGGCGGCCTCGACCTGCCCAACCGGTTCGCCGTCGCGCCGATGACCCGGGTGTCCGCCGCCCCCGACGGCACGCCGACCCAGGAGATGGCCGAATACTACGAGCGGTACGCGGAGGGCGGATTCGGGCTGGTGATCACGGAAGGCACCTATACCGACACCGTCAACAGTCAGGGTTACCTCAATCAGCCGGGCATCGTCTCCGCCACCCACGTGTCGGCCTGGCGTGAGATCACCGGCAAGGTGCGGGCCGCCGGGAGCCGTATCGTGCTCCAGCTCATGCACGCCGGCGCGCTGTCGCAGGGGAACCCGTATCGCGCCGACACGGTCGGGCCGTCCGCCGTGCGGCCGCGTGCGGAGATGTTGCCCGAGTACGGTGGGTCCGGAAGCTGGCCCACGCCCCGGGAGATGACCGGCGCCGACATCGAGGCGGCGATCGGCGGCTTCGTGGCCTCGGCCGTCCGGGCTCGGGAGGCCGGCTTCGACGGGGTCGAACTTCATGGAGCCAATGGCTACCTGCTGGACCAGTTCCTCACCGACTACACCAACCGCCGCGCCGACTCCTACGGCGGCCCGGTCGCGAACCGGATCCGGCTGACGGCCGAGGTGGTGGCCGCGATCCGGGCCGAGCTCGGCGCCGGCTTCTGCGTCGGCGTGCGGCTGTCGCAGGGCAAGGTCAACGACTTCGGCCACCGCTGGCCCGGCGGCGCGGCCGACGCCCGGATCATCTTCGCCGCGCTGGCGGCGGCGGGTGCCACGTACCTGCACATCGCCAGCGAGGGACGCGACTGGATCGAGACCGCCCGGCTGGACGGCGGCGTCACGATCACGAGTCTGGCTCGCCAGGTGAGCGGTCTTCCGGTCATCGCCAACGGCGGCATGCACGATCTCTCGCAGGCGGCCCAGGTTCTGTCCGGCGGCCATGCCGACCTGCTGTCCATCGGCCGGGGCGCGCTGGCCAACCCCGATCTTCCCCGTCGCGTGTCGCGGAGCCTGCCGCTGGAGACGTACGACCGTCGCATCCTGGAACCCATGGCGACGCTGAGCAACGCGCGACAGCGGCTCCAGGGCATGCGCCGCGTTCGTCATCCCGCCTAGGATCGCCGCTGTGCCGCCCGGTTCATCCCGCAGTGGTCAGGGCCCGGCCACCTCTTGGGCGGTCGTGGCGTTGTGGCGCTGGTAGTGGCGCGCGGCCCGGGCGCGGTTACCGCATGACGGCTTGCACCACTCCTGCCGCCCGTGGCTCTTGACGAAGTAGCGTACGCAGCGCGGCGCGTTGCAGGCCCGCAACTGCTCACGCTGCGGACCGCTCAGGAACTCGATGGCGGCCCGCGCCAGCGCTGCGATCAACTGGACGCCTGCATCGCGCTCGGTCGACAACACTTCCGTACGGGGTGTTCCGCTCGCGGGCCAGTCGAGTTGCGGGACGATCGCCTCACGGGCGGCAGCGGCGTTGAGGTGCGCCAGCGCCTGCTCGACCGGCATCAGCCGGTGGGCGTCGGCCCGGCTCGGAGGCGCCGGGCTGACCGCCTGCGCGAACAGCGCCCGCACGGCCCGGCGGAGCCCGACGATCTCGCTCCTGAGCTCCTCCCCCACCGTGAGCTCAGCTACGTCGGCGCGGCCGGCCAGCAGCTCGGCCTGCTGATGGGTCCAGCGGGTCGTGCTCTGCGCCGTCGCCAGGTCGTCGGCGACACCGCCGTCGCCGTCGTGGCGGATCGTGCTCGCCAGTTCCAGTGCCGGCCAGCGCTCCACTCCAACCTCCCGGTTGCTCACGTCCTCTTCCGTACTCTATGGTCCCTAACGCTAAATCCCATTTAACCATTAGACAGCTTGGGGATCGCACGATGACGTTGCTCCTGGCCCAGATCAGCGACCTGCACCTGGACGGCACCGACCGGGCGACCCGGCGCGCCACCCAGGTCATGGACCACCTCAGGGCGCTGCCCCGCCCGGTCGACGCCCTGCTGGTCACCGGTGACATCGCCGATCACGGCGCGGAGGCCGAGTACGAGCAGGCCGCCCAGCTCCTGGCCGCCCCCTTCCCGGTGCTCACCTGCCCCGGCAACCACGACGTCCGCCCGGCCTACCGCAAGGCGCTGCTGCGACGGCCACCCGCGCCCGGCCCCGTCAACCAGGTGCACCACGTCGCCGGCACCGCCATCCTGATGTGCGACTCCACCATTCCCGGGCGCGACGAGGGCCGGCTCGACGCCGAAACCCTCGCCTGGATGCACGCCACCCTCGACGGGCTCGCCCCGGACACGCCCGCGCTGATCGCCTTCCATCAGCCGCCCGTCGTCCTCCACCACCCGTTGCCCGATTCCGGGCGGCTGGAGGCGCCCGGCGACCTGGCCGCGCTGCTCGACGCGCATCCGCAGGTCGTCGCCGTGCTCACCGGCCACGCTCACACCGCGGCCGCTTCCACTTTCGCCGGTCGTCCCTTGATCGTCGCGCCGGCCGTCACCTGGACCCTGCGCCTGCCGTGGGAGGGCGACCGGCCCGCCGACCGCGACCAACCGCCCGGCCTCGCCTTCCACGTCCTGGACGACGACCACCGCCTCACCACCCACTTCCGCGTCGTGCTCCAGGCATGACCCACACCTACGCGGTCACCGCGTTCCTCCTGGCGATCCTGCCCGTCATCGCCACTCCAGGCGCCAGCCTGACCCTGCTCGTCCAGCACGTCACGGCCGGTGGTCACCGGCGGGCCCTCCCGATCATCCTCGGCACGGTCAGCGGCCTGTACGCCCACGCGACCCTGGCCATCGCCGGGCTGTCGGCCCTGGTCATGCACTCCAGCCAGGCCTTCACCGTCGTCAAGCTCCTCGGGGCGGCCTACCTCATCGGCCTCGGCCTGTGGACCTGGCGGTCCACCACCCTGCCCCCGCCTCCCGAGCTCACGGATCGGCCGAGACGTACCGGCTCCGTCTACACCCAGGCCCTGCTGGCGAACGTGCTCAACCCCAAGGCGGCCTCCATCTACCTGACCCTGGTCCCCCAGTTCATCCTGCCCGGCCGTCCCCTCAACGGGCAGATCCTCACCCTGGCCACCGCCCATGCCCTGCTGATGGCGGTGTGGCTGCTGACCTGGACGGTCCTGGTTCGCCGAGGGGCGCACATCCTGCACAAGGCCCGCTTCAAGCGCGCAGTCGCCAGGGTGACGGCGGTGGTGCTCGTCGTCCTCGGCGTCCGGGCCGCCACGACATAGGCGCTGTCACGGTCGGCGGCGTCAGCGCTCCCGGGGGCGCGCGGCCGGCTGCCGGCTGCCGGCCGTCAGCGCGCCCTCGGTCAGTTCGTCGGCGTGACGGAGCCGCCACTGGACCGCGCGCCGGTTGAACCAGACGCGGCCGCCGTTGCCGGCCAGTTGAGTCAGTGTGAGGGTGGGCAGTGCCAGCTGCAGACCGTACAGGGCGGTGAGCGCGATCAGCATCAACCCGCCGCCACCCACGCCACCCACGCCACCCACGCCACCCACGCCGCCCACCGACGACAGCCAGGCCAGAGCGAAGGCCAGCAGTGACGCGGTCATCAGCACGGGGATGAGGCCGGTGGACGACTCAAGAGCCGACGCGCTCAGTCGTGAGATCCCACCGGGCAGATGCTGGACGAACAGGACAACTGTCGGGCACACCGGAAGGCCTCTCCGGCTCCCACGCTCGCGGGAACCACGACCTCCAGGCTTTTGCCCTTCAGTTGACCGGTGGCCGCCGAAGCCGCCGGCGGTGTCGCTCGGACCAGGCCCACCGGACCTGCATGAAACGGGCCGGGCGGCGGAACCCCAGACACTCACCCGGCACCGTACCCTCTGGCGGGGTTCTCACAAAGTGCCGGTCCAGATGGGGGCAGGACCGCCGTCATAGTCGCGCTTCCTCTTCGCCCCCACGACCCGACCAGCCAGGACGCGCGACGCGGCGAGCAACCCCATGGACGACGGCTCGGCGCCCCACCCGACGCCCGCCCGGAACACCGAGCCCCCACCGGAACCCACGCCCGAGCCGTCGCAGCAGCCCACCCAGGCGCCCGCCCAGCCGCAGCCGCCGTCCCCGATGGAGAACCCGTTCACCTGCATCCCGTCGATGTGCTGAGCCCCGGCCATCCCGCGATGAGATTCGCGGAATCTACGGCGCCGTCACGCATTGACCTGCGGAGAAGAGCAAGGAGATCACCGGGCAGGGCACGCTGGATGCCTTCGTGCGGACCACCAAGGTGCACCCACCGGCATCCACTTCCCCCGGACGGCCGGTCTCGCAGCGCGTCGACCGACCTGACCAAGAGCCCGTGGAGCTGAGGGCTTCGTCGGCCTGGTGAGCGCGGCTCAGGATGGCGCGCTGACAGTGGCGGCCAGGCCCTGCGCCGACACCGGCACGACCCGGCACCGGCACCGGCACCGGCAAGAAACCGAATGCGCCGAACCGGCCGGGTGGTGTTGCATACCAACGTGACCGGCCGGCCCTCGCACTTCTCCATCAGCAGTCGACCGTACGCAGGTGCCGACGCAACCCCGGCCGCCCACCGGACGTACCTTGCAACGGCGTCCCGACCGGCGACGCCCGCCACTTCGGCCCCTTCGCGCTGCCGCGCCCTTCCGAGCAGGCCGACGCGCTCACGCCCATCCTCACCGCGGCCGGCCACCGGCTCTGCGGCGACGGCTCCAGCATGGCGCTGCTTCGGGGTGATCCGGACGTGAGCGCTCTCCTTGACCGGCCCCTGACGGCCCGGGACGACCATGGCCTCGGGGCCGCCATGCCCGGCCGCGCCGAGCTGGTCACGACGTAAAGGACGCTCGGCCAGGCCACGGGCCTGCCCCGCACACATCGACTCCAGCAGGGAGAGGCACCGAACACGTGAAGGACACCGAGATCCCGCGGGCGGTGGCCGCGGCCGTCGACACGGCCGCCGAGTACGGCCTGGGCGCCGACGACGCCGCTGTGCTGCACAACTCGAACCGGATCGCCGTCCGGCTGCGGCCCAGCGGCATCCTCGCCCGGGTCGCGCCCCTCGCGAACCGCCCCGACTTCGAGGTCGAGCTCACCCGGCGCCTCGCCGGGACCGGCAGCCCGGTGGGGGGGCTCGATCCGAGGGCCGAGCCGCGCGTCCATCTCCGCGACGGCTTCGCCGTCACCCTCTGGACCTACTACGAGCCCACCGCCGCACCCCAGGACCACCCGCCCGCCGCCTACGCCGACGCCTTGGCCCGGCTGCACGCCGGCCTGCGCCGCATCGACCTCGCCGCCCCGCACTTCACCGCCCCGCACTTCACCGACCGCGTCGCCGACGCCCTCAGGGTGGTCGAGGACCCCGCCGTCAGCCCGGACCTCGGCGCCGCGGAACGCGCCCTGCTGACCGACACCCTCCACGGAATCAGCCGCGCGATCCTGGACCGCGGCCCGCGGCAACAGCTCCTGCACGGCGAACCGCACCCCGGCAACCTGCTCGCCACTGCGGACGGACCGCTCTTCATCGACCTGGAGACCGCCTGCCGCGGCCCCGTCGAGTTCGACCTCGCCCATGCTCCCGAGGACGTCGCCGCGCACTACCCAGGCGCCGACTCCGGACTGCTCGCCGACTGCCGGATCCTCAGCCTCGCCCTCGCGGTCTCCTGGCGTTGGGACCGCGACGACCAGCTCCCCGACGGGCGCAGAAGGGGCCGGGAATGGCTCGCCCAGCTGCGGGCCGACCTCGACCGCCGCGGGCACGCCGCCGGTGGCGGCCACTGAGCGGCGGCTCCGCCGTCCCGCGGCCCGTTTCTGCCGTGTACTGGCGGCACCCGGCACACGGGCGTGCGGGGAGGTCGGCGGCGGAGCATCTTCGCTGCAACATGGCGTCCATGCGAAGACATCGCCCGGGTCAACTTCGGCCGGACTTCCCGCGTCGTACCTGATGTGGATCTTGCCAGGCGCCGGGGGTTGCGTGTCGCGGCCGCGGCCATCACCCTGTTGTTCACCCTCGGCGTCTTCGACCAATTGAAGACACCTGCCCTGCCGATGCCGGCACGAGCCGCCGCCTCGGTCGAGGAGATCGCCGACCGGCTGCACGAGTACCTCGACGACGACGTCACCTACGCTCCCTACGTCACCCTCCCGAGCACCCCCTTTCTGGCGTGGTGCTGGCCGGAGAGGATCGAGACTCGGATGCCGCCGGAGGGCGTGCCCGCCTACAGCGGCAGGCTGCTGCTCCCGGAACTGGACGAGCCGCTGGAGGTGCGGTTCTGGATCACCTCCCCCGAGGCCGCGATCCGCGCGGCCGCGACGGCCCGCCGTGGCACCGCCGAGTGCGGCCGCTCCGGCGATGACGTGCTCAAGGACGTGACCGGCTTCAACCAGTGGGGGTGGCGTGGCGTGCAGGCCCTGGTCACCACGGATGCCTGGACGGAGCACGGCGACCCGGGTGCCCAGGCGACGATCGTGGCCGCTCGGCGCGGGCTGCTGGCGGAGGTGACATGGGCCTGGCCGTTCGAGATGGACGGCGAGCCTGACCCGCAGGTACTGCTCCAGGGCACTGCGTCGGCCACGTCCGTGCTGGCAGCCGTCGGCGGCGCCCCTGCCAGGTCCGCACCCGCCCCCGCCACGCGGTCGGCCTCGGCCGCGATGGCGGCGGCCCTGCCTCCTGCCTCCGCATACGGCAAGGACATGGTGTCGTGGCCGGTCCCAGGGAGCGCGCCAGGCTCGCATGAGCTGGTCTGCGCGGACCCCTTTCATGAGCAGAACGCCTACGACGGAGCGCCCGCCGTTACCCGTCGCCTGATCGGCGAGGTATCAGTCCGCGAGGACGTGCTGTTCCTGCCCGATGAGCAGAGCGCCGAACAGGCACGTACCGAGCTGCTCAGATGGGATGGCTCATGCCTCTCCGACGAGGGTGACCAGTCCTACAGCATCGATCCCCGACTCGAACCCTTCACCAGTGGCCCCTGGACGGGCGAGATCAGGACCTTCGCCGTGCAGGACGCCGACCCGTCGCATCGCCCCAAGGGCACCGACCGCCACTCGATCGCCCATGTCGCCGTGGGCGTGCGCCACGGCACCACCATGGTCTACCTCCGCTGGCAGGGACCGGCAGGAACCGACCCGGCCGCTGCCCTGCGCACCGGCCACGCCGCGATCATGCACACACTCGGCCGGCTGCCCGTGGGCGGTTGAGCTTCTCGATCATGACGCTCACACCGCGTCGACGCATCGTGATCTTGTCGAGAATCGCACGATGTCCGACATGATCGTCCGTACGCCTGAACGTCACATGCTTCTTGGGGACCGGTCGGGCTGGTCTTCAGACTGCCTGGCAGGCGACCGTGGTGCTCGAACAGGGCGACGACGGCTGTCGCATCAAGTCTGCGGAAACGCGGAACCCTGACCTCAACCCTGCTCTCGCGGGAGGCCTCACTCCGGGACGCAGTGCACGCGGGAGTAGACGTTGAGCAGCCGGTCCGTGGGATTCTTGGCCCTGACCTCGTAGCTGCGGGGTTTGCCGTCGGCGTCGAACACCAGGGCCGCCTTGGACACGATGACGTCCGGCACGGCCGCCTCGTTGTACAAGTCGGTGATCTCGTAGCCGCCGCTCACCGCGATCTGCCCGCGCAGGCACTTGCCGATGTAGGACCCCGCGGTGCGCGGATGCAGCAACGCGCTCAGCGTGCCCTGGAATTGGCCGTCGAACGGGTTCGGCCCCTCAGGACCCGTGGGTCCGGCAGGGCCCGCAGGACCGGTGGGGCCCGCGGGACCCTGCTGGTTCCATGTGATGACCCGCTCCCCGGCCGCGCAAACCTCCGGACCCGGCTCGCCGGCGGGCGCCAGTTCCGTCTGCGTCGTCGGGGTGGGCGACGGGTTGGCCGTGGGCTGCGCGGTGCCGGGAACGCGCAGCGTGCCGCTTGACGTGACGCACGCTGTGATCACACCGTCGGAGGCCACCACCCCGGCGACCGCCACCCCCGAGCCTCCCACGATCAGCCCCGCCACCGCTCCGACCGCCAGCATGGTCTTCCTGCCGCTCATCGTGCCCCTTCCTGCCGTATGACGACCCCACGCCGTCGGGATGACGTCCACCGTTGTGCATGGCACTGGTATCTGGCTTGGAAGTCATTGTGATCTCCAGGGCGTCCGAGCGATCACCCGAAAGACCCCGAGCCGGTCGAGGCATGCTTCGCGGGCGAGGAACAACGGGACAGCGATCAGTGCTACGGGCTGTTCGAGCAGGTCAAGGCGGTGCACGAAGAACCGTGTCGAGTCGGCTCTTCGCCCCGAACGAGGTGGGAACGACGGCTTGCTCCGCCGGGGAGCGACTATCGGGCCCGGCGGGCGATCAGCGCCTCGATGCCGTCCAGCAGGAGGTCGAGGCCGAACCGGAAGTCGGCGTCCTCCGTCCAGCCGGTGGAGTCCCTGAGCAGGCCGGAGCGCATCATGGCCGACAGTGCCGGGTACGTCGCGGGGTCCAGGACCTCGGTGAGCACCTCGCCGTACTCGGCGGCTCCCTCGGCCCTGGCCGCGGGGGCCTTGCCGCCGGCGCCGAGCGAGTGCGTGAGTGTGGCGTCGGTGAGGGCGTAGCCGCTCAGCACCGTGGCGGCGTTGAACTTCTGGCCGTCGTCCAGCCCGGTGTCGGACAGCGCGTCCAGGGCCCGGTCGAGCCAGAGCAGCCGCCGCGGGCCCATGGGCGGGGTGCTCTGGCGCAGATCCAGCAGCCAGGGCCGGGACAGCAGGAGGTCGCGGGTGAGCCGGGTCCAGGTGGCGAGGTAGTCGCGCCAGGCCAGGTTCCCGCGTTCGGGCGGTGGGGGCACGGCGCTGTCGGCCATGACGGTCAGCAGTTCGTCCTTGTTGCCGACGTAGCGGTAGAGCGCCATCGGAGCGAGGCCCACCTGGGCGGCGACGTTGCTCATGGAGACGGCGGCCAGCCCCTCGGCGTCGGCGATCTCGATGGCGGCGGTCGTGATCGTGGCCAGGTCCAGGCGCGGTCTCGGGCCTCTGCGCGTGGTGGGTTCGCGGCCCCACATCCGCGCCACGACGGGTGGCAGCTCTGCCATCGGACATCCTCTCGCGCGGCCGGAATCTGTGTACGTCATATAGCCTCATAATCGTGTATGACGTACAGAGTAGACCGTACACCATGAGGGAGGCGTCATGGAGATCCGTACGTTCGCACCGAGCGACCGCGCCGAGCTGCGCGAGCTGTTCGAGCGCGTGGGCGAGGGCGCTCCCACGGCAGCTCTGTGGGGGCACATGGACTCGGAGGCGGCCGTCTACCTGGACCCCTACATGGAGCTGGAGCCGGACTCGCTCTTCGTCGCCGTCGCCGGGGCCGCCCTGGTGGGCTACCTGACGGGATGCCTCGACAGTGCGCGGTTCCCCGGCGAGGGCGAGCGCATGGAGCAGGCGATGCGGACCTACCGGCTGGTGTTCCGGCCCAGGCCCGCGGCCTTCTTCGCGCGCAGCCTGGCCGATCTGGCGTGGGCCGCGATCCGCGGGCAGCCCGGCGCCGGCGAGCTCGCCGACGCCAGGTGGCCCGCGCACCTGCACATCAACGTGGCGCCCGAGGCGCGAGGGACCGGCGCCGCCGACGGGCTGATGACCCGATGGCTCGACCGGCTCAGGACGGCCGGATCCCCCGGCTGCCACCTGCAGACCCTGGTCGAGAACACCCGGGCGGTGCGGTTCTTCGAGCGCATGGGATTCGCCGAGCACGGCCCGGCGCCACTGGTTCCCGGCCTCCGCCACGACGGCCGGCGGGTCCACCAACGGACGATGGTCTGGAGCGCCGACCGCGCCGCCGAGGAGGCCGGAACGCGGACGTCCGCCAAGCGCCGATGATCCCGGGCCGCACCGCCGCCCAGCCGCGGCCACGACAGGGCGCGACCGACTGGAACCACGTCGTTGCGGCCGGACGTTCGCGCTCTCGGCGAAAGGTATGGGTTCGAGGTCCCTGCCACACATCGCCGCCCCGCGCCTCGGCTCTGAATCGCGCGGCGCGCCGATGGCGTGGATGGTCAGCAGGTTGGTGGCGGCGTCGAGCGTGGTGGGTGCCCGGCTGATGGCCAAGCAGGGATCCGACCTCCTGAGCCGCTTCTAAATCCAGTGGCCGTCCCCGAGGTGGACAGCGAGAATACGATCATGACTAGAGGCACGGTGAAGTTCTTCCTGCCCGAGAAGGGGTGGGGAGCGATCTCCTCCCCCGACCTTCCGGCAGATCGTGATGCGTTTGTGCACTTCAGCGATATCTCGGCGAGCGGGTATCGCGTTCTGGAGGCAGGTGACGAGGTCGAATTCGACTGCGTCGAACGGTCACAGGACAGCTTCGATTACGTGGCCGAGAACGTCCGCGTGCTGTAGAGGAGGACAAGAGGAGACGGCCGGCGCCGGCGGCGGCCGTACCTTCATGACGACGGCGGCGTAGGCACCATTGGGCAGCAGCCGTGACCATCGACCTCGGCCCGAGCAACGTGGTGCTCCCCTTGGCGAACTGGCCTCGGACCGCCGGGACCCCCCGCCCGGGCAGCCGCCCGCCCGGCCCCCCGGATCCCGCTGTGACGGCCAGTGCTGCGGTGACGCGCGTGAGCTGCTCCTCCGGGGACGTCACGGAAGCCAGGTCTCGTGCAGGTGCAGCCACGTGGCGGCCTGGAGGACCACGGTGGACTGCCGGGTGCGATCCGGCTGGACCTCCTGGTAGGTGGCCGCCACGAGCGCGCCGTCGGAGGCGACGATCCGTACGTCGCGGATCTCGATGGTCAGCTCTGGCGCCCTGCCGTGGAGTGCCTCGACCTCGGCGAGGACCTGGTCGCGGGTGAGCGTCCGGCCGTCGGGGGTGACGAGCGTGAAGCCGGGGGCGTGGGCGTCGGCGAAGCAGGCGAACTCCTCCCGCGCGGCGGCGCCGGTCAGCCAGCGTGCGATGACCTCGTGGTGACGGACGATCTCCGCCTCGACGCCGTTCACCGGTTCGCCCAGGGCTGGGCGGCGATCCAGGTGCGCAGCGGCGTCAGCCGGAGGCCCAGCAGCTCGGCCACCGCGGGGTCGGCCGCGAACAGGTCGCGGTCGGCGGCGGCCCAGCGGTAGGTGGCGGCCACCGCGGCGGCCGTCGGCGCGCCCAGCGCCATCGTCAGGCCCGACTCGAACTCGGCCGGATCCTGAGCGGCGTAACGGGCGCCGAAGGCGGCCGCCAGCTCGTCGCCGGTCACCACGTCGGGCCCGCCGAGCCTCAGCACGGCTCCCTCCAGATCGTCACGCACGAGCGCGGCGTGCGCGGCGGCGGCCAGGTCGTCGTGCGACAGCCAGGGCACCGGCAGGTCGGCGGGCAGCGGGTAGCGCAGCACGCCCTCGGCCGCCAGCGGGCCCGTCACCCACGGCGCGGCCAGGTTGTCCAGATAGACCGGCGGGCACAGCACCACGACGGGCAGCCCGGCCGACCGCAGCGTCCGCACCGCCCACCGGCGCGTCTCGAAGGCCGCCACCTGCGTGGCGGCCTCGGGCAGCCGGTTGGCGGTGTTGAACACCAGCCGCCGCACCCCGGCCGCCAGCGCGGCGTCGCGCACATGATGGACGTGGGCGGCCACCGTGTCCGGCTCGTAGACCATGGGCAGCGTCACCGAGGCGTGCGTCACCCCGGCGAAGGCCGCCTTCACCGCCTCGGCGTCGCCGAGGTCGCCGGCGACCGGCTCCACTCCGTGCGGCACGCGGCCGCTCCTGGTCAGGCCGCGTACCGTGTGCCCCTCGGCGACGAGCCGCCGCGCGACCGCGCCGCCCTGGGCGCCTGCCGCGCCGATCACAAGAAAGGTCATGCCGGACAGGCTCCACCGAGTCGGCGATACGCTCTATAAAGCGAAATATCAGTTTGTTTAAGGATCGTCCGGTGGATGGTGACCTGCTGAGCGCTCTGCTGGCCCCGCTGCGGCTGGAGGGCGTCTTCCACAGCCGCTGGCAGGCCGGGTCCCCCTGGGGCGTCGCGGGTGAGGCCGAGGACTGCGCGCTGCTGCACTACGTGCACGAGGGCACGTGTGCCGTCGAGTTGCCCGGCGCCGAGCCCGTCCTGCTGCGCGCCGGGGACCTGGCCGTCTTCCCGCACGGCAGCGCCCACCGGCTGGGCGACCGGCCGGGGCGTCCCGCCGTGCCGCTCGCGGCTGTGCTGCCCGAGCGGCCGCAGGGCGGCGTGCGCACCGTCGAGCTGGGCGGGCCCGGCGAGCGGACCGTCCTGCTCTGCGGCGGGCTCCACTACGACCGGGCCGCCGGCTCGCCGATCTACCGGGCGCTGCCGCCCGTCCTGGTGCTCGACCGGGCCACGGTGGAAGGTCACGGGCTGCTCGGCGGCACCCTCGGACGGCTGGCCGGCGAATGGGACCTGGCCGAGCCCGGCGCGACGCTGGTCGCGCTGCGCGCCTTCGAGCTGGTCTTCGTGCTGGCGTTGCGGGCGGCGGTGGGCGAGATGGCCGAGGGCTCGCCGGTCCTGCGGGCGTTGCGTCACCCGGCGATCGGGACGGCGCTGCACGCCGTACAGACGAGGTTCGCCGAGCCCTGGACGGTCGAGTCGCTGGCCGCCCAGGCCGGGATGTCGCGCTCGGCGTTCGCGGCGACCTTCCGCGAGCTGGTCGGCGAGGCGCCGATCCGGCACCTGACCGCCCGCCGCATGCAGGAGGCCGCACGCCTGCTGAGCGAGACCACGCTCCCCCACAGCCGGATCGGCGAACGCGTCGGCTACCGCTCGACGGTCGGCTTCCACCTGGCCTTCCGCCAGCAGTACGGAACCACCCCCGGCGACTACCGCCGCCGCTGGACGCAGGACACCGCACCCGGGACAGCAGACGTGACGCGGAACCCGCCCGGGCCCCCGCCCCGGTGACGGGGATCTTCCGGGGAGTGCCGAGGTCGTCGGTCACCGTGACGTTCGTCTTCCCGGAGTTCGTGGTGGTCCCGACGTCGTACGGCTCCGCCGGAGGCGTCAGATTGACGTGCCCCGAGCCGGACGTCACACCGACCGGGCGTGCGCGGCACCACCCATGCCCTCGGAGGAAAAGGCTCGGTAACGGCGGTGCGGCCTCGTCTCGCCCGTGATGCTCAGGTCCTACGAGGGCATCGAGCCCTTCAACCGAGCACAACTACTGGCGGAGCAGCGGGCCGAGGCGCATCCGGACGACCTTGCTCCGCCGTACATCGCCCATGGCGGACCGTACCGGCTCGTCGCCCCCTACGTCACGGCGCGAGGACGCGCGCTGGCCGCTGCGGTGCTCTCGGGGGCGTACTGGTCCGAGGGGAGACAGGTCAGGTACGACATCGTGCCGGAGGTGCGACGGGTGGCGAACAGTCAAGCGGCGCTGAGCCGCGTGTTCCACGCGGATGAGCTCCAGGACGAGCCCGCCGCCCTTGCGGGATGGATCGACGAGGAGGCCAACCGGGTCGTCGTCGAGACGAACAGCTTCGACCAGGATCTGCGCCACAGACTCGCAGAGCGATACAAAGGGGTCGTCGTGGTGAAGTGGGATCCGTTCGGGCAGCGGGCGCGGCCTCCCGCCGCGCCAGTTTCGCCGGGCAGACCTGACACGGCACTACTTGGCGTCTGGTCGCAGGCCCTTCTCGATGAGGTCGATCAGGTCGTGCACGGCTGGGTCGGCGAGTTCGTCGGGGAGTCCGCGCAGGGGGCCGTCGATGAGCAGGACCGCCAGGCCGTGGACGCACGACCAGACCAGGAACTCGGCTCCTGGACGGCGTTCGGGGGACATCAGGCGATCTCCGTACGCTGGTCCTCAACCGGTACGCGGTCGGGCAGCGCCACCTCACCGCTGGACAACGGAAGCGTGCTGACCCGCTGCGCCGTGGCAGCCATCCGCTGCAGCGGCCGCAGGGACAGCCGCACCCACAGCGCGCCCGCCGTCCCCGCCGCGGCCATCACCACGGCGAACACCACCGACTCAGCCAAGATCAGCCGGTGCACCGTGGCCTCGGCTCCCTCCATCGGGAGCCCGTCGATGAGCACGTCGCCGTCCTTGCCCCGGGTCGCCATGACCCGGTAGTCGTCCAGCTCGGACAGCTCCACGGCATGGCCGCGCCCGTCCACCGGTACGGCGGCCAAGGCGGCGACGTCCTGGGCGGAGAGACTGGGCTCGGCGTCGTCCGCGCTACGGGACCGGACCACGGCCGCGTTGATCACCTGGCCGTTCACCATGCGCACGCCAAGGGTGCCGATCGACTGACCACGGCTGTCGCCGCGCTCGCGCTCCTCCTCCCGGCGGTGCTCGAGTGTGACGGCGAACCGGCCGGCCGCCATGGACAACTGCTGGTCCAGCCGGTCCACCAGGAAGCGCTCCAGCTCGATCGAGGTGCCCACGCCGATCGTGGCGCAGGCCAGCGCGAGCAGGACCAGCACTCCGGCCATCAGCCGGCCGCGGAGGGTATGCGGTCTCATGATGGCTTGAGCACTGGGCCCCTCGGTTCGTCGTGGGCACCGGCTCCCTACGGGGCCGCCGCTCTCCGAAGGTCGGCTCCGCCGGCGCCTGCATCCGCGCCGCTGCAGGCGCGCGTCGTGTCGAGCCACAGGGGCGGCAAGTCCTCGGGCCGGGTGGACGGCTCGCCGACGAGCTGGGTCAGCTGCTCGTCCGCTGGTCCTGCCGTTGATCAGCTTCGTCACGCGCACAGCGCTGGTCCTGCTCCTGGTGGTTGCCGCGTCTCCGGCCTGGCCTGCCACGCGCCCACCTCCGCTCGCCCTGCATCCGTTCGTCGCCCCTGCGCTTCGGCGTCGGGGACGCCAAGTCGCGACGGCAGGCGCGGCGAGCGGGTCGCGTCCAGCGAGCCGGTGTTCGCGGCGTGTGCCATGAGAGGCTTCCACGCCCGCCATGAATCGACTATCGTCGATTTTCGATGAATGAGAAAGAGGGGCCTCTGCCGCGCGCCGAGGCTGAGGAGTATGCGAGCTGGTTCAAGGCCCTGGCCGACGCCACTCGGATTCAGATCGTGTCGCTGCTTGCGCGGAGGCGAGCGCCGATGAGCGTGGGCGAGATCGTGGCCGCCTCCGGGGTAGGCCAGTCCACCGTCTCACACCACCTGAAGATCCTGGCCGACGTGCGGTTCGTACTGGTCGACAAGCAAGGCACGTCCAGCCTGTACCGGATCAACGAAGCCTGCGTGAGCTGTTTCCCCACCGCCGCCGACGTGGTGATGGGCAACCCCGTGCCGGCCGCACCGGTCTGCGACTGAGGAGATCCCATGGCGCACGACGAGATCGCCGACCACCACTCCGCCCTGGCCCGCAACGCGCTCAGCGGGCAGCGCATCGCCCAGCTGCGCGCCGGCGAGACGGTGCTCGACCTTGGATACGGTGACGGCATCGACGCGCTGCTGTCAGCCCGCCGGGTCGGCCCGCACGGCACGGTCTTCGGCCTCGACGCCAGCCCCGCCATGGTGGAACTGGCCCAGCGCAACGCCGAACAGGCGGGTGTCGCCAATGCGCAGTTCCTGCACGGGACGATCGAAGCGGTCCCGCTGCCCGGCCACACGGTTGACGTGGTCATCTCCAACTGCGCGATCAACCTGTCCGACGACAAGGCGGCGGTGTTGGCCGAGGCGTACCGGGTGCTGCGACCGGGGGGCCGGTTCGGGGTCAGCGACGTCGTCACCGCCCAGGCGCTCGACGAGCAGGCGCGACGGCGGGCCGAGCAGCGCATCGGCTGCGCCGCCGGATCGCTCACCGTGCAGGAGTACCGGGACCTGCTCGTCGCGGCCGGCTTCGTCGCCGTCACGATCACGATGACCGCCGACCACGGAGACGGCGTGCGTTCGGCCATCGTCCAGGCCGTCAAGCCCGCCATCGGGCCCGGCCTGGAGATCCGGCCGATGCGCGAGGGCGACGCCGCCGAGGTGCTGGCCATCTACCAGGCCGGCCTGGACACCGGCCAGGCCAGTTTCGAGACCACCGCCCCCAGCTGGGAGGGGTTCACCGCGAGCCGGTTGCCGCATCTGCGGTACGTGGCGACCGACAGCGACTCCGGCGAGGTGCTCGGCTGGGTGGCCGCATCGGCGGTCTCGTCCCGCCCGGTCTACGCCGGAGTGGTCGAGCACAGCATCTACGTCCACCCCGGCTGCCAGGCTCACGGCATCGGCCGGGCGCTGCTGGCGGCGTTCGTCGCCGCCGCCGAAGATGCCGGCGTCTGGACGATCCAGTCCGGCGTCTTCCCCGAGAATGCCGCCAGCCTGGCCCTGCACCAGGGCCTCGGTTTCCGGGTGGTCGGCGCCCGCGAGCGCATCGGCTGTCACCGCGGCCTCTGGCGGGACGTGCTGATGATCGAACGCCGCAGCACCTTGACCGGGGTCTGAGTCGCCGTTCGGAACGGCGGTTCGCGGACTGCCGTTCGGCTGGAGCCACGTCGCGCCCTTCGCCGTACGAGATCTCCCCCAAGCTCCGCCGGGTCCTCCTGGCTTTGATACATGTCAATATAGAGAGGAATCGATTTCGATAACTGTCTATACGGAGAAGACGTGGAACCTCTGGAGCTCTTGGAGTGCAGCCCGCCGCTGATGCGCGAGCCCCTGGACGCCGAGCAGGCGGCCGGGGTGGCGCGGGTGTTCAAGGCGCTGGGCGACCCCGTGCGGCTGCGCATCCTGTCGATCGTGGCCAGCCGGGCCGGCGGCGAGGTGTGCGTGTGCGACATCACCGGCGCGTTCGAGCTGTCCCAGCCGACCATCAGCCACCACCTGAAGGTGCTCAAAGAGGTCGGGCTGCTGACCTCCGAGCGGCGCGCCTCCTGGGTGTACTACCGGCTGGTGCCCGAGACGCTGGGTGAGCTGTCGGCCCTGCTCGACGTGCCCGCGACCGTCTGAGAAGCGCCGCCATGTCCTCTTCGACCGCGCCCGCGCAGGGCGTCATCGCCGGCCTGTCCACACTCGACCGGTTCCTGCCAGTCTGGATCGTCGCGGCCATGGCCGCCGGACTGCTGCTCGGACGGCTCGTCCCGGGCCTGAACACCGCGCTGGAAGCGGTGAGGATCGGCGACATCTCGCTGCCGATCGCGCTCGGACTGCTGCTGATGATGTACCCGGTGCTGGCCAAGGTCCGCTACGACCGTCTGGGCGCCGTCACCGGTGACCGCCGCCTGCTGTTCTCCTCCCTGGTGCTGAACTGGGTGCTCGGCCCGGCCGTCATGTTCGCGCTGGCCTGGATCTTCCTGCCCGACCTGCCCGAGTACCGCACGGGCCTGATCATCGTCGGGCTCGCCCGCTGCATCGCCATGGTGCTCATCTGGAACGACCTGGCCTGTGGCGACCGTGAGGCCGCCGCCGTGCTGGTGGCGCTCAACTCGGTCTTCCAGGTGGTCGCGTTCGGCGCGCTGGGCTGGTTCTACCTGCAGGTGCTGCCCGGCTGGCTCGGCCTCGCGCAGTCCGCGCTGGCGGTCTCGGCCTGGGACATCGCCCAGTACGTGCTCATCTTCCTCGGCATCCCGCTGGCCGCCGGATATCTGTCCCGCCGGCTCGGCGAACGCGCCCGCGGCCGGGACTGGTACGAAAGCCGTTTCCTGCCCCGCGTCGGCCCGCTGGCCCTGTACGGGTTGCTGTTCACCATCGTCATCCTGTTCGCCCTGCAAGGCGGCACGGTCACCGCCCAGCCCGGCGACGTCGCGCGCATCGCGGTGCCGCTGCTGGCCTACTTCGCGCTCATGTGGGGCGGGTCGTTCCTGGCTGGCAAGCTGATCGGCCTGGGCTACGAGCGCTCCACCACCCTGGCCTTCACCGCCGCGGGCAACAACTTCGAGCTGGCCATCGCGGTGGCGGTCGGCGTCTTCGGCGTCACCTCCGGCCAGGCTCTGGCCGGAGTGGTCGGCCCGCTCATCGAGGTTCCCGTCCTGGTCGCCCTGGTCTACGTGAGCCTGGCCGGCCGCCGCCTGTTCGCCAAGGAGCCCGTGCATGTCTGACCAGCCCAGCGTCCTGTTCGTCTGCGTGCACAACGCCGGACGGTCCCAGATGGCCGCCGGCTGGCTCACCCGCCTGGCAGGCGACCGCGTCGAGGTCCGCTCGGCCGGTTCCGCCCCGGCCGAGCGGGTCAATCCGGTCGCTGTCGAGGCCATGGCGGAGGTCGGCATCGACATCACCGCCGCCCGCCCCAAGGTCCTGTCCGTCGACGCGGTCCAAGCCTCCGACGTGGTCATCACGATGGGCTGCGGCGACGCCTGCCCGATCTTCCCCGGCAAGCGGTACGAGGACTGGAAGCTCGACGACCCCGCCGGACAGGGCATCGACGCCGTCCGAGCCATCCGCGACGACATCCGCCTCCGAGTGGAGAAGTTGCTCGGCGAGTTGCTGCCTGGCTGACTCTCCTGCGCTGAACGACGTCGATGGCCGCTTCTCCAGCCGAGTTCCACTTCGATCCGATCCCACGAGATGGATGTGGGCGTGGGCATGCCATGGCTCCGTCGGGGCAGGGGACCTGGGTGAGGTGTCCTCACCCAGAGCCTCAGGACGGCCGGCCTCAAGCGGAGGCGGAGCGACGGAGGTGCGGAGCATGTGGCTGAACAAGATCAGTTACACAGCGATGAGCGCCGTCATGTGCGCAAACCTCGGCTTGGGAGGAGCCGCGTCGGGTGCGGCGATCACGCCACATCAGCAGCCTGCGTGCACTGCGCCACCGCTTCAAGGGCATGTGGTGGATGTGTCCCTCGCGGAGATGGGATCAGGCACGCGGATGAGACTGACGGCCACGCCTTCGAGCGTTCCAGCCGGCAAGGTCTCGCTGCGTGCGTACAACGAGGGGGTTCTCGCCCACGAGGTCGTCGTGCTGCCGCTCCCGGCGGGGCACGCGCCGGGACGGCGGGTGACCGGTTCGGACGGGCGCGTCAGCGAGGCGGGTAGCCTCGGCGAGGCGTCTCGTACGTGCGGGCCGGGCGCCGGGAACGGCATAGCTCCCGGATCCACGAGCTGGACCACGTTGACACTGCGACCGGGCCGATACGAACTGCTGTGCAACTTCCCGGGCCACTACTCGGCCGGCATGTACGCCGAACTCGACGTCACCGGTTAGGCCATGGGCCTGATCAGATCGAGATCCGGGCGGCCAGCAGCCCCACGGTGGCGACCAGCAGCCGGGCCGCCGCCACGAGGGTGCCCGGTTCGACGCGGTCGGGGGTTTCGGCGGGGGTCTGGTAGCCGGGCATGCCCATGCCGATGCCGATCGCGGCCAGGCCGGCGGCGGCGTAGCGGCGGTTGTCGGAGGCCATCGCGCCCGCTCGCAGCGGCACGCCGGTCAGGCGGGCGGCCTGGTCCAGGGTGGCAAGCAGCGCGTGGGCGGGGCCCCCGGCCTCGACCGAGGCGGCCTGGTACAGGTGCGCGGCGCCGTCGAGGTTGATCACCAATGTGTCGGACGGCAGCGCGGGCGCGTGATGGGCCGAGCCCCATGCCCCGGCCTCCTCGGCGTCCAGGAAGACCACCGACAACTCGGCCCGGACGGTCGGGTCCGCCGCCGTCAGGACGCGGGCGGCCTCCAGGACGGCGGCCACGCCGGAGGCGTTGTCGGCGGCCGCGGGCAGCCGCAGGCCGGGGTCGTCGCCGACGCCGTCGTAGTGCGCGGCCAGCAGCACCCGCGGCCCGCTCCCCGCTCCTCCGGCGTGGGGGAAGCGGGCGTGCACGTTGCGGCCGTCCGTGGAGATCTGCCGGAGCGGCATCGACGCGGTCACCCGCACCGGCCCGGCGGCCGGCGCGTCGGCCAGGCGGGCGTGCAGGTCGGGGCGCAGGGCGATGATCGGGACGGCTCGGGTGGCCGGTCCGGCGATCATCTTGGGCATCCACCCCTCGGCGTCGGCGCCGCGCGCGGTCAGCACGCCGGCCGCGCCGTGGGCCTCGGCTCGTTCGCACGCCTGCGTCCAGTCTCCGGCCTCGGCCAGCACCCATCGGCCGCGCAGGTCGGCCTCGGAGGCGGCGGCCAGCGGCGCGGTGCGCGGGTCCGGCAACTCAGCCGAGGCGAGGTGCTCGACGAAGTCCCGCCGGTGCTCCAGGCGCAGCGCCTGGCCGCCTGCGTTCCATTCGAGCACCGGGGTGGCATACAGCTCCCGCACGTCGGTGACGGGGAAGGAGTCGAGTTCGACCTCGGCGCCCAGCTCGCGCAGCCGCTCGGCGAGCCACGCGGCGGCGGCCCTGCCTCCGGGGGTGCCCACGCGCCGCCCGGCGTGGTGGTCGCGGGCCAGCTCGTGCACCGTGGCCTGCATCCGCGCCGCCGACACCCGCTCCACGACGGCGGCCAGGCCGGGCGCCTGAGGGAGGTCCGGCATGGTGGAGGTCATCCGCAGCAGCCGGTGGCGGCTGCCTCGACAGCCGGGGCGGCGGCTGGGGCCTGACCGCAGCAACCGGCCTGAGCGGCTTGCTGGGCGGCGGCAGGAGCTCCACAGCAGCCACCGGCGGCGGGCGGCGCGAAAGCCTCTGCCAGGTCGCCGATGAAGCCGCCGCTGGTCTGGTCCGTCGTCATGGCGGTTTCCCTTCTGCGGGTGTGAGGTCGAGGCCATCAAGACTTCGACCCATGTCGAATCAGGCACGACGATCCCACGCTACTTAGATGTTCGTCAAGATAGATGGGGGTCGAAATAAAGGGCGCCTGGTAGACACATGCCCATGAACGCATCCACCGCCCAGCATCTCAACATCATGTCTCCCGCTTTCGCCGTCGAGCATCTGCCGCACGGAGGGCTGCCCGAGGACGATTGGCTGGTGCTCGTCCGCGCCCCGGAAGGGCTGACCGTGGTCCGTGAGGCCAGAGGGGTGGACGCGGCGGAGCAGTGGATCGGCTTCTACGGAGGCGCCACAGCACATGGCCTGGACATTCCCGGAATGCTGTCCGCGATCGTCAAGCCGCTGGCGGAGGCGGCGATCCCGGTGTTCGTCGCCTCGACTTTCCATGCCGACCTGGTTCTGGTCCCCAAGCCGAGGAAACAACAGGCCATCACCGTCCTTGAGGAAGCGGGGCACCAGGTGACGAGCCAGGGCGCGAGTGCCGTCGGGGATCACGCCGCCGGGGCCGCGCGGCCGTAGCGGGGGCCAGGCGAACCAGGGCGGGACGAAAGCCGATCATGAGCGCGCCCCGGTCGCGAGCCTCACGTACGGGCGCGCAGGTTCGGCGTGGAAGCCCTCAGTTGTCGCCCCTGCGCAACGGTCAGTTCACGGTCGGCCAGAACGGTCACACGGGTCGCCTCAGGCGGCGGACTCGCCGTTTCTCACGACGGGTCCGCGTCGCCCGCGTCAGGACAGTTACGTTCGCGTGCTCGTACGCTGCCCCGCCGAGGCCACCGACGCGATCGTGGCCGCCAAACCGCTCAACCCGCCGGGCTCGCGGACGTTCCGCACACAGCTGGGCGTCGGGATGAGGAACAACCGGGGCTTCGACAAGATGTACCTCTCCTACGACGCGCTCCTCGACCGGCGCCGGGTCACGCTGAAATGCGTGAAGGTCACCATGCTGGAGCACCCGCGCAGGAGAGTGATAGAGCCGGTCAGCCGATCCGACACCTTCGTCTTCGTCCGAAGGTTCGAGCCCGGCAAGTTCTGACCGGCCGCCCTGTGCAAAGCCACCGCCCGGCGCCGGGCCCTGGCCCGCACGTGTCGTGACGGCGTCCGGCGACAGCGATCATTGTGCTCGAAAGGCATCCCCGTCCCCTGCCACAGCGGCATACTCTCGCGCAGGAACCTGATCAGGACGCGTACCGTTGATCATCTCGGAGGAGGGGATCGATGGCACCTGCCGACGACCACGGCTTGCCGGACGACCTGCGTACGGAGATGCGCCAGGGCTTCCGGCGCTGGATGTCCGGCCCTGCCAAGAGCCGGCAACCGGGCCGGGTCAAGCGCTGGAGCGCGAACGCGATGCTGGGCATGCTCGCCGCCGCCACCGCCGCGCCCGTCATCGTGAGCGTGGCGACCGGTCAGGCCGTCCCGGAGCTGATCTCGTCGACGGGTGGCCTGGGCACGAACATCCTCAGCGAGCTGATCGTCCGCCTCGCCGACAGGATGCGCTCGCCCAGCAGGGAGCTGGCCGAGCGCGAACTGCTCGCCGAACTCCGCACGCTGCTGGAAGCCGACGACGAGCGTGCCGCCGCCCTGAGCCGCGAGCTGGCCAGGCTCCTGCGCGGCGTCGGCGCCACCGAGATCATCGCCGAGTCGTCCGGCTGGGCCGAGGCCGCGGAGACGCTGGACCTGCTCGGTTCGAGCTTCTCCGAGCTGGCGTTCCTGCAACTGGAGCTGAACGAGACGGTACGCAGGATCGAGGCCGCCGTACAGCAGCAGAACACGGCGCTCCAGCGGCAGGAGGACCGCCTCGACCGCGTGTCGGAGCTCGCTCGTGATGTGCACTGGCTGCGCTGGAGGACCGAGCCCGAGCCGCAGGCGGACGTCCCGCTCGCCGGGTGCCCGTACATGGGGCTTGAGCCGTACGGGGTGCTGAACCGGCCGTTCTTCTACGGGCGGGAGGAGGAGACGGAGCTGCTGCGCGAGGCGATGGCAGCCAGGGTGCGGGGGCCGGCGCTGCACCTGCTGGCGGGGGCCTCGGGCGCGGGCAAGACGTCGCTGCTGCACGCCGGGGTGCTGCCCAGCCTGTCCTCCGGCCTGCCCGGCCTGCCCGAGGCCGCGCGGTGGCCACGTACGATCATGAATCCGACCCGGGCCCCGCTCGCCCAGCTGAAGGCCCGGCTGGGCGCCGCCTTCGGCTTCGAGTGCCCCGCGCTGGAGCAGCAGCCGCACCGCGCGCACGAGGTCGTCCACGAACTCCTCGTACGGCACGCGGAAGACCGTCCGCCGGGCCGCCTGATCCTCATCGTCGACCAGTTCGAGGAGATTTTCACGCTCGTCCGTTCAGCGGGCGAGGCCGAGGCGTTCCTGGAGGTCCTGCGCGCGATCAGCGAGGAGCCGGTCGGCCCTGACGACGCTCCGGCGGCCGTGGTCGTCCTCGGGGTGCGCGCCGACTTCTGGGGACGGTGCGCCGAGCACGACCTGCTGCGCGCCGCCCAGGACAGCCGGTCGACCACGCTCGGGCCCATGAGCGATTCCGGGCGTCTGCAGGCCGTGGTCGGTCCGGCGGAGAAGGCCGGGCTGAAGGTGGAGAACGCGCTGGTCCAGGTGCTCATGGACGAGCTCAGGGCGCGGCCCAAGGACATGGGCGTGCTCCCGCTGCTCTCCCAGGCCATGCTCATGACCTGGCGCAACCGCGAGGGCGACCGCCTCACCCTGCGAGGCTACGACCGCGCGGGACGGATCGAACAGGCCGTGCGCAACGCCGCCGAGGAGGTCTACGGGGATCTGCCGCCGCACCGGCAGGAGGTGGCGCGCCGGCTCTTCCTCCGGCTGACCCAGGTGGTGCCCGACGGGCACGCCCGCAGGACGCTGTCGCTCGACCAGGTGGACGACGACGGCCGCACGGTCCTGCACGCCTTCGCCGCGATGCGCCTGGTCGTCCTCGGCGAGAAGGCCGCCGAGATCTCCCACGACGTGCTCCTGGACGCCTGGCCCCGGCTGGGCGAGTGGCTGGAGGGCGACCGGCCGGGTCGCCTGCTCGTCGCCAGGATGCAGCAGCAGGCCGAGGACTGGGAGCAGCACGGAAGACGCGCCGAGCTGCTGTACCCGGCGCGCCGGCTCAAGGAGGTCAGGCTCGTCCTGAACCGGTGGGCGGGCGACGACCGCTACCCGGCGGTCGAGCCGGTGGCCGCACGCTTCCTGGAAGCCTCCGCGGTGTCGCTGCGCCGGCGTCGGGTTCGCCGGCTCGCGTTCGGGACGGCGGCGGTGGCGACGGTGACCGTGGCGGGATTGCTGGCGGCGAACTCCGTCCAGGAGGCCGCGGCACGCGACCGGCGCGCGATGTCGGCGGCCGTCGATTTCCGGAGCCGCTCGGTGCGGCTGGACGACCCGTTCCTGGCCGGCCTGCTGTCGGCCACCTCCTTCCGGATCGCGCCCGGCGACGAGAGCCGGCAGGGCATGATCGACTTCCTGGCCACCACGGCACGCGCGGTGCTGCCGAGCGCGGACGTGGCCGATTTCAGCCCCGACGGCGCCAGACTCGCCACGATCGAGACGGGCGGCGTCATCAAGCTGCTGGACACCCGCACCCGCCGGCCGATCCTGACGATCCCGACCGGGCACACCGGCGCCGTCCATCACGTGCGATTCGGTCCCGACGGGAAGACGCTGGCCACCTGCGGGCAGGACCACACCGTACGGCTGTGGGACGCGGCGTCGGGCAGGCCGCTCGCGGCCCCGATCCAGCCGGTCGCCGACACCGGCGACCACAACGGCCGGATCTCCTCGATCGCGTTCGCCCCTGACGGCCGTACTCTCGCCGTCGCCACGACGGGCGGACGCGTCACGTTCTGGAACGGGGACCGCCCGGACGGACGGCAGATCCAGACGGGAGGGCCCGTCGACGCGATGATGTTCGGACCGGACGGCCGGACGTTGAGCGCGATGGTCGACGACAGGCTACGAGTCTGGGACAGATCCACCGGGCGGGCATCATCGGCGATCCCCGGAACGGTGACGCATGCCGATGTGTCCGGCGACCTCCTGGTCACCTCGACCGGCGACGAGGTCCGGCTCTGGAACGCCGCCACCCTCCGGCCCGCCGGCGCGCCGATCCGTACCGGCCCGATCGACGGGCTGGCCCTCAGCGACGACGGCGGCACCCTGGCCGTGATCAGCGGCAGGCGGAACATCCAGTACTGGGACCTCACCACCCGCCGCCGCGTCGGCACGACCGTCACCGGCCACACCGGCGACATCCATGCCGTGCGCTTCGCGGCGGGCGACACCCTCCTCGCCACTCTCGGCGGCGACGCGACGGCGCGGCTCTGGAACGCCAAGGCCATGACCGAGCTCGGCGCCGCCGTCCAGGCCGGTGACTCCGCCACCGTCTCCTTCACTCCTGACGGGCGGGCCCTGGCGATGGCGACGGAAGGCGGCCTGAGGCTGCGGGACCTCGCCACCGGCCGGCTCCAGGCCCTGCCGCCCGGCGCGATCGCCCTGTCCCCCGACGGCCGTACCGTCGCCACCGTGACCGGCGGGAAGCTGACGCTCAAGGACCGCGCGACCGGCCGTCCGACCGGCACGCCGCTGCCCCTGGCGGACGGACGAGTGGCGTTCAGCCCGGACTGGCGTCTGGCCGCGATCGCCGTCGAGAACGACATCCAGGTCTGGAACCTCGCCACCGGCAAACCTGTCGGCCCCGTCATGACCGGCCACGGAGCCGGCCCGCAAAGCTACGACCCGGACGACACCGTGGTGACCGGCCCCGTCGACGGCATCGCCCACATGGCGTTCACCCCCGACGGCAAGCTGCTGGCCTCGGTCGGAGTGGACCTGACCCTGCGGTTCTGGGACGTCGGCACCGGCTCGTCGAGCCGGTTCGTCGAGGACTCGACCGAGTGGGTGGAGATCGACCGGACCGGCCGCCGCGCGGTCACACTGGGGATCTCCGCCGACGAGAAGCACGCCGTCATCCGCGTGTGGGACGTGGCGACCCGGCAGCCGATCGGCGACGCCTGGCAGGCCCACGGCCTCGGCGGCGCCGGGGCCGCCGCGTTCAGCCCCGACGGACGCGTCATCGCCACCGGAGGCCGCGACGGCGAGATCCGGCTCTGGGACGTGGCCACCCGCCGCCCCCTCGGCAACCCGCTCGCCGGACCCCGAGCGGACGTCACATCACTGGCGTTCAGCCCGGACGGCGCCACGCTGGCCGGCGCGAGCGCCGACGGAACCGTACGACGGTGGGCCGTCGCGTTCCCCGAGGATCCACTGGCGGCGGTGTGCGAGGTGGCCGGACGGTCACTGACGCAGGAGGAGTGGCGTCGTAACCTGCCGACGACCACGCCCCCGGAGACCCTGGCCTGCGCGCCCTGAAGGGCGCGAGCACGCCCCCCGCCGGGCCTGCGAGGTCAGCCCCGGCATACGGCGTAGGCCCGGATGATCGTCTGGGTCAGGGCGCCGCGCATCTTCCGGACGATCTCCCAGTTGCTGGGCGAGCAGCCGCTGGTCGCCGACGTGCGGGCCGCGTTGTTCCGGGCGCTGCCCATGATCCAGGGGGTCGCGGTCGCGTACACGGGAACCTGGGAACGCTTCGAGATCATCGTGAGCGCGCAGGACTACCAGTTCTTGGGGACGTACGGCGAGAGCGTCGCCGACCGCACCTTCGACCTTCCTGGCGGCGCGACCCGCACGGTCAAGGCGGGCACTCCTCTGGTGTGGAGCGCACGGATGACGGCCAAGGTCGTCGACAAGGCCGGAGACCAGCCTTAGGAAGGCCCAGAGCAACGCGATCCACGTCCCCCGACGCGGCGAGACCTGATCACGCCGCTCGACCACGACGCGAGCCTCATGATGGGCGCGGCCACCAGGCCGCGCCCATCGTCATTCGCGTCCCAGACTCGGCGCCGCGCCTGGAACCCCCTCCGCCGACTTCAGCGCGAGGCCGCCCTGGCCGACGACAACGCCCTCCGGACATCGCAACCACGACGTGGCCGACCTCAGTGTCCTGGTTTGACGCGTACACTTGCACCTGTAAGACTGAACTAACAGGTGCAAGACAGACCCTCTCCAAGGACGACATGCCGACCAGCGAAGAGTTGCTCCGCCTGCTCGGCGCGGTCGGGCATCCACTCAGGCTGCAGATCCTCGCCGAGCTCGCCGACGGCCGAATCCACGTCAGCGAGCTGGCCCGCCGGATCAAGGTGTCACGTGCGCTGCTCTACATGCATCTGGAGCGGCTGGAGAAGGCGGGGCTGATCGAAGGGCGGCTGGAGCTGTCGGCCGACGGCAAGGCGATGAAGTACATCGAGCTGCTGCCCTTCGAGCTCACCCTGACGATCGACACCGTCCTCGCGGCTCTGCGCGCGGACGACGAGGAAGGACCCCATCAGGTGCAGGAGACCCCGCAGTGATCGACATCGGTTCCATCGTGATCCCCATCGTGGTCGTGCTGATTCTGTTCGGCGCGATCACGGCCTGCATGGCGTTCTACTTCCGGTTCGAACGGCACCGCACCGACGTGCTGACGGCCGAGATGGCTAGATATCGCGAACTGGCCGAGCAGGCCGTGCAGCGGCAGGGTGAGGTGCAGGCCAGGCTGGGCGAGCTGACGGAGAAGGTCGCGGCGATGGAGAGGATCCTGCTCAGCGTCGACTGACGAGCCTGTGACACAGGTCCGGGGGCGAGCGGCAACTCACCCCCGGACGGCGGAACCGCACGACCACGCCTTGACGGCGTGCCTTTGACGCGTACGTGCTGCCACAGAAAGGAGAGCAGCTCATGCTGCTCGAACGCAAATCATCCTGCTGGCGTGCCCTCATGTGCTCGCTGACGGTCGCCGCGCCGCTGCTGGCAGTGAGCGCCCCCGCCGCCGCGACGGCGGCTGATCCGGCACGGTCGGTACGGCAGTTCGCCGACGCCTACGTGCCCCGCCAGCTCGAGGAGCACCACATCCCGGGGGCGGCGATCGCCGTCGTGGCGGGCGGCCGTCAGGTCTTCGCCCAGGGGTACGGCGTCGCCGAGGTGGAGACCGGCCGTCCCGTGGACGCCGAGCGGACGGTCTTCGCCCCCGCGTCGGTGGCCAAGCTGATCACCGCCACCGCCGTCATGCAGCTCGTCGAACGGGGCCGGATCGACCTGAACGCCGACGTCAACCAGTACCTCACCACGTTCAAGATCGACGACGCCTACCCGGGCCGGCCGGTCACCATGGCGAACCTGCTGACCCACACCGCCGGGTTCGCCGGCGGCGACTTCGGCACCGGCGCGGCCACCGCCCGTGATGTGCACCCGCTCGGCGCTCACCTCGCCGACCACCAGCCGCCCCGGATCCGGCCGCCCGGCACCAGGGCCGTCTACTCCAACTACGGGATGGGCCTGGCCGGCTACCTGGTCGAGGTGCGCTCGGGCCTGCCCTTCCACCAGTACGTGCAGGAGAACATCTTCCGGCCGCTCGGCATGACGCACTCCAGCATGGCCCAGCCCGAGCCCGGCCCCGTCGCCCAGGCGCTGGCCCCCGGTTACCGTCTCCAGGACGGCCACCAGGTCCGGGCGGAAGGGGCCAAATACGGGCACATGCCGCCGCACGGAGCCGGCTTCCGCTCCACCGCCACCGACATGGCCGCGTTCATGCTGGCCCAGCTGACCGGCGGCGGGGGGATACTCAGGCCGGACAGCGTGCGGCTCATGCAGAGCCGCCACTTCGGCAACGCCGAGGGCACCGCCGGCATGGGGTACGGCTTCCAGGAGTACACCAGGAACGGCCGGCACCTGCTGGTGCACCGGGGCAACATTCCCGGCTACTTCGCGATCATGGCGCTGATCCCCGACCGAGGCATCGGCGTCTACGCCTCCTACAACGGCATCGGCAAGGGCGGCCCCGACTCCGCCTGGTCCCTGGTCAACGCCTTCTCCGACCGCTTCGCCCCGGCCCCCGCCCCGGCGGACGGCACGCCGGGGCCGCTGCCCGACGTCGCCCAGTACACCGGCACCTACCGTACGGCCCTGGCCGCCGACATGACCGACCTGGGCAAGCTCAGCTCGCTCACCAGCACCGTGACGGTCAGCGCGGCCGGCGACGGCCTCCTGACCACCACCGGCGCGGTCGCGCTCGGCCCCACCGAGAGCCGCCAGTGGACGCAGATCGCCCCCGCCCTGTTCCGCGAGAAGAACGGCTACCGCACCATCCAGTTCCGGCCTGACGGCCTGCTGGCCACGGAGAACCCGGCGGGGCCGCTGGAGCGCCTGACCTGGTACCAGTCCCCCACCTTTCATCTCGGCGTGCTCGGCGTGAGCCTGACCGTGCTGCTGCTGTCGGCTGTGGGCGGACCCCTCGCGCATGCCGTACGCCTCGCGCGGCGCCGCCGCAGGCCCACCGGCTCCGGCCGGTCCACCGGGTCTGCCGGGTCCGGGGATGGATCCGCAGTCGCGGGTGCTTTCGCGGTTGCCGCCGGAGGCGGGCGGACGGCGCGGCGGCGGCCGGTTCGCGGGCCACGCCTGGCCGGGCTGCCCGCGTGGATCACGGCGGTGCTCGTCACGGCCTCCGCCGGATCGCTCGTGGCGATGTTCGCCGACTTCGACGCCAACCAGGCCGAGTTCTTCCTGGGCGGCAGCCCGTTGTTCACGACCATCACCACGCTGCCCGTCCTGGCCGCGGCCGGGGCCGGGGTGACACTGGTCACCGCCGGGCTGGCCTGGGTCAAGGGCTGGTGGACCCTGGCCGGACGGGTTCACTGCACCGTCGTGGTCCTCGCCGCCCTCGCCTACCTGAGTGTGGCCGCCGCCTACAACCTGATCGGCTGAGAGCCTCCGGCGACTCCGCCGCCCGAACGGTTCGCAGGAACGCTACGGCGCGAGTGCCGCGACTACCGTTCATCCAGGCGGGCGGCACCTGCGCAAGGTCCTGCCCGAATACGGGCGCCATTTCAACCAGCATCGCCCGCATCAAGGCCGCCCCCTCCCCACCCCTCACGCGCCCCCAGCCAGGTGATCGACATGACCTCCCCGATCCACCGCCGGAGGACCGTCACAGGGCTGATCACCGAGTACCGCGGAGCAGCCTGATCGCTCCACGAACGCCCAGTTCAGCAGCGGTATTCGTGTTTGAGCACCGCACAGGCCCGCCGGGTTGGGTCAGTCGGCCGACCTGCGCTTGCGGTAGGCGCGTTGCTGGCAGGCCCGCGAGCAGTAGACGCGAGGGCGGCCCGAGGGGGCGGTTTCCAGTGGTGTGCCACACTCGGGGCATCTTTCATCACGACTTTCGTCACGCTCTCGGATCAGCACCTCGACGCCGTCCAGGAGGCGGCGCAGGCCGAAGGCGAAGGAGTCCTCAGGGGCGTCCCAGCCGCCCGTCTCCCACAGGCGCGAGAGGGCGGGAAAGCGGTCGAGGCGTTCGTACAGGGAGTCGCGGGCACCCCACCACTCCTGCTCGGACACGCCGCTGCGGCTTTCCTCGCGCCGGGTCTCGGCCACGAGCAGCGCCTCGGCGTCCACGAACCGGCCGAGCAGGCCGACCACCGCGACCACCTCGGACGGCCGCAGCGCGGTGCCGGTCAGCGCGCCGAGCATGTGGTCGTAGTGGGCGACCGCGTTCGGGCCCGGCAGGTGACGGGAGCCGCGCACCTCGGCCAGCCACGGGTGCCGCATGCGGAGCTCCCACGCCCGCCGGGCCGCCTCCTCCAGCCGCCCCCGCCAACCGCCATCGGCATCCGAGGCGGCGCCCGAAGCGGTGACGAGGGCTTCGCCCAGCACCTCGTCGCGCATCAGGTCCACGAGCTGGTCGCGGCCGGGTACGTGGCGGTAGAGGGACATGGTCGTGAAGCCCAGCCGGTCGGCGACCTTGCGCATGGACAACCCTTCCAGGCCCTCGGCGTCGGCCAGCTCGACCGCGGCCCGCACGATCCGGCCCAGGCTGAGGCCGGGCCGCGGCTCCCGCTCCGCGTCCCGCCACAACAGCTCGACCCCGTGGTCCGGGTCCCCCGCCACACCTCGCGCCATTGGCACCCCCCTCGTTTATGGTGTATTACTCCGTGTACGCCATAAACAGCAAAGGGGAAACCTGTGTTCCACTTCCATGTCGCACCCGGCGGGGACGACTCCTGGCCCGGCTCCCTCGAACGCCCCTTCGCCACCCTCGAACGCGCCCGGGAGGCCGCCAGGGAGTCCGGCGGGGAGGGCGGCGGGGAGTCCGTCGTCCATCTCAGGCGCGGCGTCCACGTGCTGGACGAGCCTCTGGAGCTCACCGAGGCCGACTCGGGCACCGTCTACCAGGCGTACGGCCACGGCACCCCCGACCAGGAGGACGTCGTGCTGAGCGGTGGCCGGACGATCACCGGCTGGCAGGTGCGCGACGGCGTCTGGCTGGCCGACGTCGGCGACCTGGAGACCCGCCAGCTCTACGTGGACGGCCGCCGCGCCGCCCGGGCCGGGATCGAGGGGCTGCCCGGTTCGTCCCCGGCCGCGACCGCCACCGGCTACGTCACCGACAGCGCCGCGCCGCTGGCCTGGACCAGCCCGCGCGACGTGGAGTTCGTCCACCGCGGCGTGTACCCGTGGACCGAGGGCCGCCTGCCCGTCGCGGACGTCGCCCAGGACGGCGACCGGACCGTGATCACCATGGCGACGCCCGCCTTCCGGTGGGCCGCCGAGCTGTACAACTCCACCTGGGAGGGCACCACCTCGGCCGGTCCCGGCCTGCCCACCAGGATCGAGAACGACCCGAGCTTCCTGCGCGAGCCGGGCACGTTCGTGCTCGACCGCTCACGGCCGGGCCACCACGTGCTGCGCTACCTGCCCCGCCCCGGCGAGGACCCGGCCCGTACGCGGGTGGTCGCCCCGGCGCTGGAGACCCTGGTGCGCGGGTCCGGCGCGCGACGGGTGACCTTCCGCGGGCTGACGTTCGCCGAGGCGACCTGGTTGCGTCCGAGCCGCCCCGAGGGCTTTGTGCACTATCACGGCAGCGGCTTCTACGAGGGCGGCGGCGTCGGCGTGGCGGAGCTGGGCGAGGGGGCGTCCGTGACGTATCCCACGGCTTCCGTGACGATTCCCGCCTGCGTCACGTTCGAGGACTGCTCGGACGTGGTGATCGAGGGGTGCCGGTTCACCAGGCTGGGGGCGTCCGGGCTGGGGGTGTCCGGCGGCGAGGGGCACGTCGTGCGCGGCTGTGACTTCGACACGCTCTCGGCGGGGGCCGTCGTGGTGACGGGCAGCCGGGGCACGGTGATCGAGGACAACCTGGTGCGCGGCGTCGGGCTCGAATATCCGGGATCGCCGGGGATCGCGGTGACGGGGGCGTCCAGGTGTGTCGTCGCGCACAACGAGGTCAGGGACGTGCCGCACTGCGGGATCACCGCCGGGCCCGGCGAGGGCACCCGGATCGTGCGCAACCGGACCATCGACACCATGCAGGTGCTGGCCGACGGCGGCGGCGTGTACGTGTCGGGGCCGCAGGGCGGTTCCCATGACGACGGGGCGCTGGTGCTGGGCAACGTCATCGAGGACACCCGCACGCCGTACAACTTCGGGCTCTACACCGACTACGGCGCCTCCTGGGTTCGGGTGGAGGAGAACGTCGTCGCGCGCGCCGACAACACGGCGGTGCTGCACGTGGGCCCGCCGCTGGAGAACGTCGTCTACCGGGGCAATTTCTGGGACGCCGACCCGCTCGGCCACGACGCCCCGCCACCCGGAGTCACGTACGAGGAGAACCGCACCATCAAGGACGAGCAGGAACTGAACGCCGCGACCACCGCCATCCGCGCCCAGGCGGGCCCGCGCCGCACCCTCTGACGAACGGAGACATGTTCCGGTAGAACCCGTGACGGCCCGCCACCGACCCCCATGACATCCCTGGGCCGGGCTCCAGGCATCAGGGGGCCGTTGGCGGCGTCGGTGAGGGTGATGCTCTGGGCGGTGCCGGCGGTGGGGGTGGGCAGGCCCGCGGCTCCGCGGGGGCGTTCGGGGAGGGGTTGTGGGAAGTCCTACTCCGGGAACAGGTCCGATGGCAGGCGTACCAGGGGAATGACGGCGGGGCAGGACTTGGGCGCCCGTCGTGTAGAACGCTTCGGATGCCATGTAGGCACGTCGTTCACCGTGAGGCAGGTGTTTCGCCCGCCTGATTTCTCTTACCAAATCGGTTAGGGCCGTCATCACCGCCCCCTGCCGGCAAGATCCGCCCCGGCACCGTCCCGCTCCATCTGGGCGGCTGTGCCAGATCTTCATCCCGCGCACGGTGCTGCCGGTCAACTACGAGGGGGCCGGCAGCACTTCCGGCAGGGCCGCGACGGCATCGAGCACGGCCTGGCGCGGGCGCCGAAACAGATCAGCAGCCTGTTCCAGCGGCTCCCCCGAAGCGCGGCGGCACAGCTCCAGATCTGACCTCATCCGGTCGAGCAGGGCGGGCTGCTCGGTTTGACCGCTGCTGTAGCCAGGCCCAGCCCACAGTTGCGCCACTTCACCGCCGGAGACGACACCGCAGCGGAAATGTCAGCCTGCTCCGCCAGGGTGCCCCGACCACGAACGCCGATCGCCATCAGGCGGGGAGGGTGTGATGAAGACCTCCACGAATGCGTCATGGCATTGGCATCCCTCCCGCCTCATCGGAATGTAGGTCGGAAAAGTGGCCTGCCCGCGACCGATGACTCGGCCAGCGACATTCAGCAGGCGCACCGACACCCTCATCCGCGAATAATCGGTCGCATCCCCAGGAAGAGCGACACCAAAGACAGGGACCTGAGAACCGCCGTCAGCGCCACGCGTCGGGGTGCCCGTGATGAACTCAGGCTCCACCCACCGCGCTCTCGTACACGGACCGCGTTCCGGACACAGCTCATACGTGTAGCCCGTTCCGGCGATCGCAGCATCTGCGAACAGCTGCACATGACTCCCAGGGCAAGGCCCACAGTTCACAACCGCGCCGCACCCCACCATCCCTGCCATCACGAGTCCGAGCAGCCCACGAAGACCTAATCGAGATGGACCAGACACTCTGCCACTACTCATCGTCATCCAGCTCCTCCGCACCCGATCACCGCATTCTCCGCCAGGCAACTGTCGGGCCGTGCGGTGCGCGACTTGAAAGCGATTGTCGATCACCAGGCGCGCTGACCCCATTCCGACATGATCGCTACTGGGACGCCAGACTGCCTGATCGTGACGGGAATGCCGACGGCCGGGAAGTCGACGGTGACCGGGCTCATCGTCGAGCGCCTGCAGTGCGCCGCCCGGCTCGACGGCGATTTCCTCAGCAGGCTGATAGTCATCGGGCGCGTGGGGGCACTTGGCGAGCCCGCCGACGAGGCAGCGCGACAAGTCGAGCTGTGCAACCGTAACCTGTGCATGCTGGCGAACACCCTTTCCGACGCCGGCTTCACGCCCGTGATCGACTGGGTGATCCCCAGCCGCGAGCAGCTGGACTTCTTCGCCTCTCTCCTCCGAGCTCGGCGATGCCGGCTGGTGGTTCGACACCGCAGCCCTTGCTCCTGAGGAGACCGCTGACCGCATCATCCGGGAAGCTCCTGATCGCGCCCTGGTGAGCTGACCTGCACACCCAGAACGCACCAGCCGCGCTGGGCGCGGCGGGCGCGCCTGACGGCCAGCGGCCGGGCCAGGGTGACTTCCCGGCCGCGCCGAGCACGAGCGAGGCCGGCGTCCCGCCGAGCCGCGCCGCCGCCGGCAGGGCCGGGACGGCGTTCATCGCGACGAGCACGGCCTGCGCCATCATGGAACCGCCGCTCCAGGAAGTCCGGCCGCCGCCGCTAGGCTCCGACGTGTTGGGATGCAGCCGGGAAGGGATCCGATCATCAGCAGTGACTTTGACTCTCCGCCGGAGGACCGGCCACGGCCGGCGCGCCGCCGCGTCACCGAAGCGGCCGTCCTGAGCGCCCACGACCAGAGCCCGGCCGAGATCGCCCAATGGACCTGTCCGCATGGGCGGCATGCCGGCCATGGCTGCGTCGCCTGCTACCACGCCTGTGCCGACGCCGATCCGGCACATCCGCAATGGGAGGTCGCGGCGTGGTTCACCACCGAGCGGCCGATCCCCATCAGGGCGTTGCAGGACGTGCACCGCCACGACCGCGGGCTCACGCTGACCCAGCCGTCGACGCCCCTGGTCTACCTTCTGAGCGCACGGGTGACAGCCGCTCTGGGCGTGGAGGCGGTGGCGGGAGTGGTGGGGTTCCTGGTGCAGAACCGGCACATCGTCGACGCGTTCACCGTGACGGAGATCCGCGCCGTCCACTCCTGAACGCCCCTTGCCGGGCGCGCGTGGTGTTCGTGAACGCCACACGGGCCAGAGCCCCCTGCGTGCTGCTCGACCCGGCACGGGCCGGCCGCGACCTGGATCGCCATGGGCCGCCTGCCACGGGCTGTGCGGCACCCGGCGTTGCGCACCGCGGACCTTGGAAGATCGCTTCCCGCGTCAGGAGTGATCGTTTCCCGAACCGGACTGGGGCGATGGGGCGCTTGGTCCGGCGGGTGGCCTCGGGGGAGGTCACTGCGGCCAGGGCAGTGCTGCTCAGGAACGCCGTCCGGGGCTTCGGCGTAGAACCCGTGGACGGCGCCCTCAAGCAGCGCGGCTGAACCCCACGGCCAGCCGGCGGACGTCCGCACGGATCGAGCGCCGCAGCAACCACCTGAGCACCGGCTCCAGCACCCGCTCGGAGCCGGTGCGCGGGGTGACGCGCACGTGGAAGGTGAAGCGGCACCGTTCCTCACCGAGCGGTTCGACGAGCCTGCCGCCCTCGGCGACGATCCCCGAGGTGGTCCGCCACGCGAACGACCGCCCCGGCTCCACGGCCACGACCTCGCCGCCGTTGCGATAGGTCTTGCCGGCGAACCGCATGACCTCGGCGGTGGTCGTCCCCACCCGCACGAGTCCCTCGGGCGACGGCGCCATCGTCTCGACGCCCTTCCGCCACCGCGGGTCCTGCGCGTAGTCGGCGACCACCGCCCACACCCGCGCGGCGGAGCAGTCGATCACACCGCCCTCTCGAAGCTCGATCATCCCGCCACGATACTGCCGCGGTTCCGCCGCGGTTCGCGGCGTTCCGGCAGGTCGGCGGGATGGCGGGGTGGCGGGATGGCGGGATGGCGGGGTGGCGCAATCCGGGGTGTCGGTAAGGCTTGGGTCATCAGGTGCACGCGTTCGCGTTCCGGCTGGTCGGAGTGCCACCGGCGGACGGCCGGAACGGGCCGGGGTTGAGCGTCAGGTGCCGGGCAGATGTTGGTCAGCTTGCGGCCGACCGCGTTGCGTCAGCGTTCCTGATGGTCAGGGGGGCGATGATGCCTGCGGCGACGAAGAGCAGCGCCAGGACGCCCCAGGTCCAACCGCCCGCCAGTTGGAGCAGGCCGGTGATCAAGATGGGACCGACAACGTAGCGACTGACCGAGCGACCCATGCCGAACGCCGCCAGGTACTCGCCTCTCTGGTCATCCGGGGCGAAGGCGTACGACAACGTCCAGGCCGCGGGGACAGCGATCAGTTCCGCCGCGGTCAGCATCACCAGCGCAGCACAGAAGAGTGCAAGAGGTGTCGACTGGGCCGCGTACCAGAACAACAGACAGGCGGCAGCAGCGAATGCCGCAGCGACGGGCTGACATCGCCGGGCAGCTCTGAGGCTTGTGATGTGGCGTGCAATGAGAGCTTGGAAGACGAGCGCGAGGACGGTGTTGATGGCGTACAGCGCCCCGAGTAAGCCGTCCGGCAATGTGGTCGCCTGGGCGAGCCACAGCGGAAAGGCGAGGTTGAGGATCGGTTGCCAAAGCTGCAGTACGCCATCCACACCGGCCAGCGAGAGCAGTCGCAGGTCGCGCAGCACGCCCAAGCCTCGCCGGACCGGGGCGGGCTCTTCGGTCCGAACCGGTTGGGGCAGGGTGGCGAAGGCCGCGGTGACCAGAAGACAGGCCGCCGCGTTGGCCAGGATGATGGTCCGGAAGAGACCGGTGCCGGCCAGCAGCCCGCCGAGTGGACCGCCGACGCTGATCGCCAGGTTGATCACCGTCCGATACGAGGCCAGCACCTTTACCCGGCTGTTCCCTTCGACGATCTCTGCTACGTACGCCTGGGTCAGCGCAGCCGCGATCTGGTCGGCGACCGTGATGATCGTGACGACTACGAGGTACCCCCACCAATCACCGACGAAGGCGTAGGCGGCGGTTCCGGCAGCGCGTAGGGCATGCACCAGCACCAGTGCCCGCCGGACACCGTAACGGTCGGCCGCCCGGCCCAGCGGTATCGCGGCGGCTATGGCCGCGGCGCCCGCGATGCTCATGCCGAGCCCGACTTGGCCTGCGGCGAGCCCCACCACGCCGGTGAAGTAGACGGCCGAGAAGGCCAGGAAGAGCCCCGCGCCAAGGAAGTCCACGAAGCTGGCGCCGAGCAGCCGCCGCACCGCTCGACGCTCGGTACGACCAGTATCTTGTGTCATAGTCGCACTATTTTGCACCCTAGGGCAGCATTGCGCCATGAACGATCCCGCCGAGGCCGTAGGCCACACCCTCGCCGCGAACCTGCGCGCTGCACGTCAAGACCGAGGCTGGCGGTTGGAAGAGCTGGCCACCCGGTCCGGCGTCAGCCGCGGCATGCTCCAGCAGATCGAGACCATGCGCACCAACCCGAGCATCGCGACGCTCGCCCGGATCAGCGCCACGCTGGGTGTTTCGATCGGCGAGTTGGTGGAGCCCCCGGAGGAGCTTGGCCGCGTTTCCCGTGCCGCCGACGCCGTGGTTCGCTCCGAAGGCCGCGCCAGGCTTCTGATCAACGACAGCCAGCCGCCTTTCACCGAGCTCTGGGAGTTCCGGCTGCCTGCCGGCGACAAGATCTCCACGCCCGCGCATCCGCCCGGCACCCGGGAACTGTTGCAGCTCCACTCGGGCAGCGTCGCGGTCACCGTCGGCGGGGCGCTCTTCCAACTCGCCGCGGGAGACGCGCTCCGCATGCGAGGCGACCGCCCGCACGCCTACAGCAGCCAAGGCCCAGAGCCGGCCCACTTCACGATGGTCGTGGTCTATGCCGGCGCCCGAGACCCTCGCTACGCGAGCCTTGTCCCCGGGTGATTCGGCGGTCTGACGTGCGGCTCCGCCCTACGGCGCTCCGATCCGTCACAACGACCTGCAAAGTACCGGCGACGATGACCGGCCTGTCAGCACTGGCCGGCCACGATACGAGGCCTCCTCCGCACCGGCCGGGTGGGCCGACGGCGTCCACCGTCGGGCCACCCGGCCGGGCCGGGGAAACGTCAGTCGGACGCGCCTCCGACCACGACGACGTGGCCGTCCTCCGCGGGCAAGTGCGCCGGGCCGCCGCTCCACTTGACCGTGTAGGTGTATTCACCGCCCGCCTGTGGGGTGTCGGTGAAGCCGAACGTCGGCTCGCCGTACACCTGGATCGACGGCAGCTGGACAGTCTCGGTGCCGTCGCGACCGGTGACGGTGCGGAAGACCTCGATCAGCACGGACGACGGGAGCCGGCTTGCGGAGGTCAGCGCGCCGCTGAACTGGAGCTCCTTGCCGGCGGGGGCCTTCTTGGGGCCGGAGAGCGTGAGCTCCGCCTGCGCCTTGGCCACCGTGATGCCAAGCGTGGCGGTGGCCTGCCCGTAGAGAGCGCTGCCCGGCCAGCTCACCTCGTACGTGCCCGTCCCGCCGAGCGGCCAGGTGTCGGTGACGGTGAAGGTTCCGTCCGCGGCGGTCGTCACTGCCGGGAGGGTCTCGACCGGACGCGTCGGAAGGCTGCGGGTCACCGTCAACCGTTGCTCACCAGGAGCCGAGCCGTTCGCCAGGGTGAGCCGGCCCGTCAGGGTGAACGGCTGGAGCGCGGTGGCCGAGGACGGCGGCGTCAGGCTGATCGAGGACTTGGCCTTGAGCACGTTGACGGTCGCCGACGCCTTGCTCAACCGGAACGCCGGGCTGCCTTGCCAGAGCACCTCGTACCCGATCGTCCCCGTGACCGAGGGCGTGTCGGTGATGGTGAAGGCGCCGTCGGCGGTGGTCGTCGTCGCCGGGAGGGTCTTGCGGGTGCCGTCCGGCAGCCGGCGGGTCACCACCAGCGGTTGCGCCCCCGGCGCCGAGCCGTCGGAGAGCGTGAGCCGGCCCGTCAGCGTGAGCGGTTCGAGCACGGTTGCCGACGACGGGGCCGTCAGGGTGAGCTCCGACATCGCAAGGGCGACGTCGGGCACTCTCCACAGATAGAGCCGGTCGGAGTCGTCCTTCACCACGCCGAAGACGTCCTTGCCGGTGTGGACGAGGGTCTTGTCGACCAGCCGCACGTCGGGGTTCGCGTAGGTGAAGGTCTTCGCACCCGTGGCCGTGTCGAAGACGCCGACGGACGTCTCGCCCCACCTCCCGCCGACCACGGAGGCGCCGTCGGGACTGAGCGCGACCGCGTTCGACTGGCCGGTGAACGTCGGTTCCACACCGTAGCTGCGGATCAGGGTCAGATCGGTCGTGTCCCAGGCGTCGTACCTGCTGGGAGTGCTGTACGTCGTGAACACCGTCGAACCGTCGGAGCTGATGGCGAGGTCGTGCAGGGCCGAGAAGCCGTGATCGTGGCCGTTGATCTCGCCCCGGAGGGTGGCGCCGGAACCGGACACGTCGTAGACGGCGAAGGAGCCGGGATACAGCCCCTGGCTGCCGACCACCAGGGTCGTCCCCGCGGCGCTCACGATGGGGACGCTGTAGGCCCCCATCACCAGTTGGGTCTGCTCCGGCTGCGGCGCCGCCACGTCGATGCTCACGACGCCGCCGGAGCCGGACTGGGCGTAACACCCGTGGCCGACGTAGAGCCGGCTGCCGGACAGTGACAGGTACCAGGGCGAGGGGCAGGCGAACGCCTTCAGGTCGATGCGCCGGGTGACGGCGAGGGAGGCGGTGTCGATCTCGGCGACCTGGTTCGCCTCGCTCAGCGCCGCATACAGCCGGGCACCGTCGGGTGCCGCGGCGAGGCCGATCACACCGGGCAGGTCGGTGATGACACCGGTGAGCGAGCCCCGCGCGTCGGCGACAACGATCCGGTCGCTGCCGGAGACGAAGACCTTGTCGTTCGCGGTGGCCACGTCGGAGGCCCAGGAGAGGTGCTCGCCGAGGTCGGTCATGAGATCGGTGGCCATGGCCGCGGGGGCCTGGGCCACGAGCGGGCCGGCCGCCAAGGCGACGGCAGCGCCGCAGGTGAGGAGCCGGTGGGTTAATCGGGACAACGTCGCGCGGGTCGACGACGAACGTTCTGACATCACAGCCCTTTTAGGTCACAAGTTCGAATGACAGTAATGATCAATCCATAGATGACCTTTGGCGTCAAGCTGGACAAGGAGTCATCTGATCACGAAACCGGGGGCGCCCTTGTCGAAGTACGTGCGGACGTCGGCGATGACCTGGCCGGCCGTGCCGGTGAGAATCACGGCGGGCCTCCGGGCGAGGCCGGCTGACGATCATGCAGGCGTTTCAACGTCGGCGGACCGAGCTTGGTGCAATTGCACCGCTGGCGGCTCCGACTTCATGTCCCTGCACGAAGCACTCCCGGGTCACGTGATGGAGGGTTGCTGGAACACTGACGTGAAAGCTCCGGAGGTCTGTGAATGGGACTCGCCGAAGACACTCGCCCCCTGGCGCCTGCGCAGATACGCAGGACGGCGACCGTCACCGTAGGGCTGCTCATGGGTGTCTGGGTGATCGACTACGTCGATCGGGTGATGATGGCCGTCGCATTGCCGTTCATCGGCGAGGACTTCGCACTCACCAAAACCGAGCAAGGCTGGCTGATCACCGCCTTTTCCCTGGTCTATCTGCTGTGCCAGATACCGGGCGGCATCCTCGCCGACCGGTTCGGCGCCCGACGCCAGCTCATGGTCTCCCTGCTGCTCTGGTCGGTCTTCACCGCCCTCACCGGCATCGCCTGGGGTCTGGCATCTCTCCTGGTCATCCGTGCCCTCTTCGGCGTCGGCCAGGGCCTGTTCCCCGGCGCGTCCTTCAAGGCCATCGCCGAACGCACCACCCCCGCCGTCCGCGCCACCGCCGCCGGTGCCATGCTCGCCTCCAACCAACTCGGTGCCGGCGTCGCCCCGCTCATCGTCGCGCCGCTCATCCTCGTCCTCGGCTGGCGTCACACCTTCTGGGTCACCGCCGCAGCCGGCGTCGCCATCGGGGTTCTGCTCTGGAAGCTGCTGCCCAAGGCGCTGCCCGCCCACCTCAACGGCTCCGACATCGTTCAGGACAAGGGGTTCGGGCTCGGCGCCGTGATGCGCTCGGCGTCGGTCTGGAAGTTCGCCGCCCTCTTCTGCGCCACCAACATGCTCGGCTACGGCTTGATCACATGGGTGCCGAGTTACCTGCTGGAGGAACGCGGAATCTCCCTCATCAACACCGGCGTCATGTCCGCCATCCCCGGCCTGGTCATGTGCGCGACCGTCTTCCTCGGCGGCTGGCTGTTCGACCGCTTCTTCCATGACAGAGCCCGGCTCTACGTCATCCCCCTGCTGCTGGTCACCGCCGTGCTCCTGGTGCTCATGCTGATGGCCGACTCCGCTGTCGGGTTCACCGTCTACCAGACCCTCGCCATGGGGGTGGCGGGCCTTTCCTCGATGGGCATCCTCGGCATGCCCGTGCGCGCCCTGCCGCCCGCCGTCATCGGATCCGGCATGGGCATCGTCAACGTCGGCGGTCAGATCGCCGGTGTCCTCGCCCCCGTCCTCATGGGTTTCCTGGTCGACAAGTTCTCTTACACCGCCGCTTTCGGCCTGCTCATCGCCACCACTGTCCTCGGCGCGCTGATCGCGTTGATCGTGCCCCAGCGCCCTGAGCAGTTCAGCCTCGCAACGAAGGAGCTCGCGTGACGACATACGATCTGGTCCTGGCCCGCGGCAGGGTCATCGACCCCGAGACCGGTCTGGATGCCGTGCGCGACGTCGGCGTCAACGGCGGGGTCATCCAGGCCGTCTCCGACCAGCCGCTCGACGGCGTCACCCGGGTCGACGCGACCGGCCTGGTCGTCAGCCCAGGCTTCATCGACCTGCACAGCCACAGCACGGACGTCGCCGGCCACCGCCTGCAGGCACTCGACGGCGTCACCACCGTCTTGGAACTCGAAGCCGGCGCCTACCCGGTCGCCGCCGCCTACCGCAGAGCCGAGAGCGAGGGCAGGCCGCTCAACTACGGCTTCGCCACCTCCTGGGCCGTGGCCCGCATGGCCGTCCTCCTCGGCCTCGACACCGACGGCGACCTGACGACCGACTTCCTCGCCAACATCGGTCGTGAGGAATGGCAGCGTGCCGCCCCGCGGCAGACCGTCGACCGCATCACCGGCATGTTGGAGCGTGACCTCGGCGACGGCGCGCTCGGCATCGGCATCCTCGTCGGCTACGCGCCTCGCATCGACCCCTCCGAGTACCTCGCCGTGGCCGCCCTCGCCGCCCGCGCCGGGCTGCCCACGTACACCCACGCCCGCGAACTTGTCGAGATGGACCCCACCACTCCCGTCGACGGCGCTGAAGAGATCGTCCGCGCCGCCGCCGAGACCGGCGCGCACATGCACTACTGCCACGTCAACAGCACCTCCATACGCCATGTCGACCGCGTGCTCGGACTGGTGGAGAAGGTCCGCGCCGAAGGCTCGCGCGTCACCACCGAGGCCTACCCCTACGGCGCGGGCATGACCGGCATCGGCGCGGCCTTCCTCGCCCCGGAACTCCTCCACCGGCGCGGACTGACCCCGCACTCCATCGGCCTGCTCGGCGCCCATGGGCGCATCCCCGACGCCGACGCCCTGCGCCGGGTCCGCGAGAGCGCACCCGGGTCGGCCGCCTTCGTCCACCTGCTCGACGAGGACGACCCCGCCCAGTTCGACTACATCCGGCGGGCCATCACCTTCACCGACGCCGCCGTCGCCACCGACGCCGTCCCCCTCCTGTGGCGCTCTGGAGCGCCTGACCCGCTCTCATGGCCGCTCCGTCCCGACGCCGTCACCCACCCTCGTACCGCCGGCACCTATGGCCGGACGCTACGCAGGCTCGTCCGTGAGGACGGCGTCCTGTCGCTGCCTGAGGCTGTGCGCCGGTGCACACTCGTCCCCGCCGACGTCGTGGGCTCAGGCGTCCCGGCGATGCGGCGCAAAGGTCGCGTTCAGCCGGGCTGCGACGCCGACCTGACCGTTTTCGCCCCCGAGACCGTCAGCGACCAGGCCGACTACACCGAGACGGTCCGGCACTCCTCCGGTTTCGTTCACGTCCTGGTTGGTGGCCAGTTCGTGGTCCGCGAGGAGCAGCTGCTGCCGACCGCCCTGCCCGGGCGCGCCGTCAGAGCCTGAGACCTGCCCAGGGCCGCTTGGTCGTCAAGGCCGACCGCCATCATGGCCGGTCAGCGGGCGGCGACCGTGGCCGACAGGGCCAGGGTGGCGGCGCCGCGGGCGTGGCCGCTGTCGTCCCAGGGGCGGACCATGATCTCCACTCCCGACAGCACGCCGCTCTCCACCGCCGGCCGGAACCCGGGCTCCAGATACGGCCACAGCACGTGGCTCTCGCCGATCACCGCCAGCGCCCGTACGGCCAGGACGTTCACCACGCCCGCGGCCGCCCTCCCGAGCGCCGCCCCCGCCTCGGCCATCAGGTCGCGCACGCCCGGCACGTCCTCGGCGGCCAGCCGGGGCAGCTCGGCCACCGGCACCGGCACCGGCGTCAGCCCGCGCTCGTACGCGCGGGCGGCCAGGGCGTAGTCGGCCGCGTAGGACTCCAGGCAGCCGCGCCGCCCGCACACGCAGGGCGGCCCCTGCGGGTCGATCGGCACGTGCCCGAACTCGCCCGCGACGCCGTCGGGCCCGCGATGGATCCGCCGCCCGAGCACGATGCCCATGCCGATGCCGCCGCCGACGGCCAGCACCAGGAAGTCGTCGTGGTCGCACCCGGCGCCGAACAGCAGCTCGGCGCTGGTGCTGGCGCGGGTGTCGTTGTCGATGAGGACGGGGACCGGCAGGCGTTCGGCCAGCAGGGGCCGCAGCGGCAGGTCCGACCAGCCCAGGTGCGGCGAGATGCGCACGATCCCCCTGGCCTGGTCGATCACGCCGGGGACGGCCAGGCCGATGCCGCGCACCCGGCCGCCGGCGGCGGGGTCGGCCAGCTCGCGGGCGCACACGGCGGCGAGCTGCCCGACGGGGTCGGCGCGGGGGTCGAAGGGCACCGTGAAGCGGCGCGCCTCGCTGCCGTTGAGCCGCATGAGCACGCCGACCACGTGCGTGTGGTGCACCCGCAGGCCGAGCGTGTAGGCGGCGTCCGGCACCAGCTCAAGGGGCACTTTCGGGCGACCACGCCCGGCCGCCTGCGGCGCCAGCTCGCGCACGTAGCCGAGCTGGATGAGGCGCCGGCTGTGCTCGGTCACGGTCGCCGCGCCGAGCCCCAGCCTGAGGGCGAGCTGGGTGCGGTCGAGCGGCCCGGACCCGAGCGTCGTCAGGATCTCCGTCCTGGCCAGGTCCTCGCGCATCCGCGGTCCTCCCTCTTGACGTGTGCTTCGGAACAAGCCTAGGGTTCCGCATCAATAATAAATTCGACCCCGAAAAATATACCCTGACGGAGGTCCCCCCATGAAGGCACTCCTGGCCGCGGGGCTCGTACTCCTCGCCGGCGTCACCGCGTGCGGCGGCGGCGGGGCGGGCACGGCGGGCGGCGCCGAACAGGACGACGGTACGGTCACCCTCGACTGGGAGATGTGGGCGGGCAGCGAGGAGGAGAAGGCCCAGCTCGACCACCTGGCCAAGATGGTCACCCAGCAGGACCCGAAGATCAGGATCAACCTGCGGACCGCGCCCTTCAACGCCTACTTCACCAAGCTGCAGACCGAGTTCGCCGCGGGCGAGCAGCCGTGCCTGGTCTCCATGCAGAGCCTGCGCCTGGGCGCCTACGCCGATCTCCTCGAACCCCTCACCGCTCCCGAAGGCTTCGCCCCCGCGGCGCTGGACGCGCTGAAGATGAACGGCCGGCAACTGGCCCTCCCCTACGACCTGGGCCCGATGCTCCTCTACTACAACAAGGACGCCTTCGCCAAGGCCGGCCTGGCCGAGCCCAAGCCCGGCTGGACCACCGCCGACTTCGAGCAGGCCGCCAGGAAGCTGACCACCGGCGGCAAGTACGGGTTCGGCATGTCCTTCTCCGACCTGCACCTGCTGTCGATGCTGCTGTCCTACAACGGCGCCAAGCCGGTCACCGACGACGTGAAGCTGCAGCTCGACAGCGAGCCCATGGTCGCGGCCACCACCTGGTACGCGGGCCTGGCCGGGAACAAGGCGGCCAGCGTGCCGGCCGGGTCGGCGGAGCTGGGCTGGGGCGAGACGCAGTTCGTCAACGGCAACGCCATGATGGCGGTCGACGGCTCCTGGAACATCGGATCCACGATCAAGAGCGCCAAGTTCCGGGTGGGCATCGCGCAGCTTCCCGCCGGGTCCGGGGGTGCGAAGACGTACGTGGCCAACTCCGGGTTCGGGGTGGCCAAGGGCTGCCCGTACAAGGAGCAGGCGGTCAAGGCGGTCTCCGTGCTCAGCGGCAAGCAGGCGCAGGCGTACCTGGCGGGCGAGGGGCGCGGCTTCCCGGCGATGACCTCCGAGCAGCCGGCGTACGAGAACTTCCTGGTCGGTAAGAACCAGGACAAGGCCGACGACGTGCGGGCGGCGGTGTCGGCGGTCAAGGAGGCGGTGGCCGGCGGCGTGCCGCTGTTCACCACCAAGAACTGGGACGACGTCACCAAGCTCATGGCCCAGCACCTGCTCCAGGTCTACACCGGCGCGAGCGGCGCCAAGGAGGCGCTCGCCACCATCCAGCAGCAGGGGGCGCGCGGGCAGTGAGGTCACGAGAGCAGTGGAGCGCGCTGGGGTTCGCCACGCCCAGCGTGCTCGGCCTCGGGTTGTTCACCCTGTTCCCGGTCGGCATGGCCGTGGTGATGAGCTTCTTCGACTGGCCGATGCTGGGCGGGAGCAGCTTCATCGGCCTGGAGAACTTCCGCTACCTGTTCGGCGAGGACCCGGCCTTCCTGTCCGCGCTGCGCAACACGTTCGTCTTCACCGGCCTGTACGTGCCGCTCAACATCGTCCTGGCGCTGGCGCTGGCGTTCTGGATCAGCAGGTCGCGGTGGCAGAACCTGTGGCGGGTGCTGTTCTTCATCCCGGCGATCACGCCGATGGTGGCCAACGCGGTCATCTGGAAGCTGCTGTTCCAGATGGTCGGCACCGAGCCGAACCTGCTGGCCGACGGGCGCACCGCACTGGTGTCGGTGGTGGCCATGAGCGTCTGGCAGGGGTTCGGGTACAACCTGATCGTCTTCTCCGCGGCGATCAACGAGATGTCGCCGTCGGTCCTGGAGGCGGCCTCGCTCGACGGGGCCACGGGGCTGCGCAAGCTGGTCAGCGTGCAGCTCCCGCTGATCTCGCCGGCGCTGTTCTTCGCCACGACGATGACGGTGATCAACTCGTTGCAGGTGTTCACGCAGCCGTACATCCTCACGGCCGGCGGGCCGGGCAACGCCACGGAGACGCTCGTCATGACCGTCTACCAGGCCGGGTTCCAGTCGCGCGAGCTCGGGCTGGCGGCGGCGGGCGCGTGGGTGCTGTTCGCGATCATCCTGCTCGTGACCGCCGCGCAGTTCCTCGGGCAGAGGCGGTGGGTGCACTATGAGAGTTAGATCCGTCGTCTCCCACGTGCTGCTGGCGGCGGTGACGCTGGCCTTCCTCTATCCGCTGATCTTCGCGGTGGCCACCGCGCTGAAGCCGGCGGGCGAGACGTTCAGCGATCCCGGGTCGCTGGTCGGCTCGCGGATCCGGTGGCAGAACTTCGGCGACGTGTTCACGTACGTGCCGTTCCAGCGCTACATCCTCAACGGCGTGCTGGTGGCGGGCGTGGGCACGCTGGTCGTGCTGGCCGCCTCCGCCCTGTCCGCCTACGCCTTCGCCTCGCTGCGCTGGCGCGGCCGGGACGGCGTCTTCCTGCTGTTCCTGGCCACGCTGATGGTGCCGCAGGAGGTGCTGGTCGTGCCCATGTTCATCCTCATGCAGAAGTTCGGCTGGGTGGACAGCTACCAGTCGCTGATCTTCCCGTGGGCCTTCACCGCGTTCGGGACGTTCCTGCTGCGGCAGTTCTTCCGCTCGGTGCCGCGCGAGATGCAGGAGGCGGCGCGCATCGACAGCGCGAGCGAGGCGCGGATCTTCCTGTCCGTCATGCTGCCGCTGGCCAGGCCCGCGCTCGGGGTGCTGGCCGTGTTCACCTTCATCAACTACTGGAACAGCTTCCTGTGGCCGCTCATCATGGTCAACGACGTGACCGAGCGCGGCACCGTGCCGCTCGGCCTGCAGTTGTTCTTCGGCCAGAACGGCAACCAGTGGCATCTGGTGATGGCCGCCTCCATCGTGTCCATCCTGCCGACGCTGTTGCTCCTCCTCGCCCTTCAGAAGCATCTGGTCAAGGGCATCGCCACCGCCGGTCTCGCCGGCCGCTGAAAGGACCATAGTGCTGTTTTTCGACCGCCGTGTAGGCCCCGATCTGGGCGCCGACTACCCGGCGAGGGACGTGCCCGACTGGTACAGGGACGCCAAGTTCGGCGTCTTCGTCCACTGGGGGCTGTACTCGGTGCCCGCGTGGGCGACCGCCCGCCTGCCCGGCGAGCACGTGCCCGTGGAGCTGGAGTTCAGCCACCACCAGTACGCCGAATGGCACGCCAACACCGTCCGCATCCCCGGCTCGCCCGCCCGCGCCTTCCACGAGCGGGAGTACGGGGTCGGCACCCCGTACGAGGACCTGGCCGACTCCTGGCGGGCGGAGGCGTTCGACCCGGCGGCCTGGATGCGGCTGATCGCGGGGTCCGGCGCGCGCTACGTCGTGCCCACGGCCAAGCACCACGACGGGTTCTGCCTGTGGGACACCGCCACCACGGCCTTCAGCAGCGCGCGCCGCGGCCCCCGCCGCGACCTGATCGCCGAGCTGGACCGCGCCGCCCGGGCGGCGGGCCTGCGGTTCGGCCTGTACTACTCCGGTGCGCTGGACTGGCACGTGTCCGACTTCCCGCCCATCCAGTCGATGACGGACCTGTTCACGCTGCGCCGCAACGACGAGGCGTTCGCGCGCTACTGCTTCGAGCAGGCCATGGAGCTGATCGACCGGCACTCCCCCGACGTGCTGTGGAACGACATCGACTGGCCCGACTCGGGCAAGGCGGCCGGGCCGCACAGCCTGCAGGCGCTGTTCGAGCACTACTACGAGCGGGTGCCCGAGGGCATCGTGAACGATCGCTGGGGCGTGCCGCACCTGGGCTCGCGCACCCGCGAGTACGTCTCCGAGCAGCAGACCTCCCCGTGGGTGTGGGAGGCCACGCGCGGGCTCGGCCAGTCGTTCGGCTTCAACCGGGCCGAGGACGAGCGCCATCTCGTCCGGCCGGACGAGCTCGTCCACCTGCTGGTCGACACCGTCGCCAAGAACGGCAACCTGCTGCTCAACATCGGGCCGCGGGCCGACGGCTCGCTGCCGGAGTCCCAGGTCGAACGGCTGCGCCACCTGGGCGCCTGGCTGGCGGCCCACGGCGAGGCGATCTACGGCACCCGGCCGTGGGTCCGGCACGCCGAGCCCGTCGGCGACCCGGTCCGCTACACCGCCGCCCCCGACGGCGCCCTCCACGTGATCGCCCTGGACCCGGCCGCGGGACGGCTGACGCTCGCCGCCGACCTGGTCGAACGGGCGCGGGCCGGAGCCACCTGGGGTGACGGCCCGGCCGCGGTGGACCGTTCCGGCGGGGTCGTCGTCCCCGAGGCGTTGCGCGGGCTGCCGGCCGCCGTCCTCAGGCTGGCGCCCGGCGTCTGAACGGGGACACGATTTGCCGCGACCGCGCCATCGGCGCGGAAGGCTGACGGGACCGGAGGTAGGGGGGCCGGCGCTCGCCGGGCGGGCCGGTCCACCGCCCCCGTCGCGTCACCGCCGCCTCCCGGCCCTGACGAGATGAGAGCCCTCATGACCGACTCCCCCGCCCACAGGCATGGGCGCGGGTGACCGCGCCGCCGCAGTTCCCGGCGCTGCCCGCCGACCTGGTCGGCATCCTCCAGCCTGCGGCCGGGACGCCGTGCCTGTCAGACTTCGAGCATCGCTGGTCCTACTTGGCTGCGCGAGTCTTCGCGATCTGCACGCCCTGGCGATCAGCGGGCTGCCGTCCGGCGGCCGCCCCGGACGGCGGCGTCTCACAGGATCTCGATGGAGGCTACCTTCGGAGGGCGATTCGGGAAGCTGATCTCGGTCCAGCGATTGATCCTCACCGAGTCGCCGTTGGCGTCGTAGTAGATCAGATCGTTGTTGCCGGTGGAGATCCGGTCGACCCACCATCCGCCGAAGTCCGTCCTGCCCCTGTTGGCGTAGCAGTCAACGCTCTGGCGTCCGCCGGAGTGTGACCAGATCTTCAGGAAGTTCTCGCCGCCCCGGCATTCGACGTGGTCGATGGCGAAGGCGGGGCCCCCGGGGACGGTGACGGCGAGTGCGGCGGCTGCGGCGAATGTGGCCAAGGTGGTCAGTGTGCGTCGCACGATTGTGGTTCCTTCCAGGGGTCCAAGGGGCAGCAAGCGCTGCTCACCCACTATGAGCGGTGAGCACTTGATTGGTTACTGTCCGTAACGAAACGATGTTGTGGCTTACGAGAGCGCGGAGGCTCGGCCGGGCGGCCCGCTGTGCTCATGGACGGCTGCCAGGTCCCGCCGGAGCCGGCGTGCCTGCGCGCGGACGGCGTCGTCGTCCGACCTCGACTCTTCGGGAAGGCACTCAACCTCCGGGCGGGCTCGCGCGTTGGGGAGGGCGAAAGGGGACCTTCACTGATGACAGATGACGACGAGGCTGCCTTCGACGACTTCCTCGCCACGAGAAGCACCTCGTTGCTGCGTACCGCGATCCTGGTGTGCGGGGCGACGCGGCACGACGCCGAGGACCTGGTCCAGCACGCGCTGGAGAAGGTCTACCGGAACTGGCCTCGGATCAGGCACGACAACCCCGAGGCGTACGCGAGGAAGGTCGTCGTGAACGCGGCGATCAGCAGGGCGCGGCGGCGCAGGGTCGTCCAGGAGATCATGTTCGCCCGGCCGCCCGAGACCGCCGCCGACTCTCCCGACCTCGACCTGCGCGACACGCTCATCAGTGAGCTGCGCAGGCTGCCGCCCAGGATGCGCGCCGTGCTCGTCCTGCGCTACTGGGAGGACCAGTCCGAGCAGGCCACCGCGGCCCTGCTCGGCTGCTCGGCCGGGACGGTCAAGAGCCAGGCCGCGCGCGGGCTCGCCAGGATCCGCCAGAACATGGATGTCGCAAGGGAAGTGACGAGATGACGATCGAGGACGACCTCGCCGACGCCATGGCGGCGCACGTAGCCGAGGTTCAGGCCGGGCCCGGACTGGGCAGTGCCGTACGCCGGGGGCACCGCGCCCGCGTGACCAGGCTCCGCGTGGCGGGGGCGGCGATCGTCACGGCGGCCGTGGCCGTGACCGTGCCGGTGTTGCTGAATCCCGGCGAACCCGCTGACAACGGCCCGAACCAGGTCGTGATGCGCGACGACGTGACCGTGCCCGACGTGACGGGCCGGCGCGCCGCCGAGGCGGCGAAGGCGCTCCACGACGCCGGGCTGAAGGTCGCGCTCGCCGGGATGCGGAGCGACAACGGCCTGGTGGGCACGCAGGAACCGGCTGCCGGCAAGGTCGTCGCGCGGGGCAGTACGGTCACGCTCCATGTCCGGTTGCCGCCCGCGCCGACGCCGCAGGCCCTGGGTGACCTCGGCGACGGGCGGAAGTTCGGCGGCATCCAGCTCACTTACCTGCCGGACGGGCTCGAATGGGGCAAATGGTCGAAGGACGACGTGGTCGGCCCCGGCAAGAGCTACACCACCAGCTTCCGGAAGCCGGGCCTCCAGCAGGGCGGCTACGCCGTCCAGGTGATCGTGGCCCACGGCGCGTCCGCGGACGTCCTGTACGACTTCCGGCCGGAACCGCGGACCGAGACGGTGGACCTCGGCGGCAGGCCCGCGCGGCTGTCCAGGGACGGCGACTCGGGGGCCGCCGGCGGCCCGGTCACGCCCTCGGTCACCTGGAAGCTCCGCAAGGACCTGGCCGTCAAGGTGCTCATCGGCCCTGACTACGCCAAGGAGATCGACGCCATGAGTGAGCTGAGGAAGATCGCGAAAGGCGTCCGCCCCGTCCGGTGACGCGCGCCGGCTCCGCGCCCGGAGCCGCGCTCGTCCGATCATGGTGTGCGCGGGACCCGAGGGGCGTCCGTGCTCTCGACCTTGCGCAGCACCACGCCGAGCAGCCGGTCGGCGGTCAGGTAGCCGGTGCGGCGGGAGTCGAGCGAGCGCCGCGGGTTGTCGCCCAGCACGACGAGGTGGCCGTCCGGGACGCGCGTTCCCGGCGCGGCGCGAAGGGCGGGCACGGTCGCGCGGGGAATGGGGTCGCCGGGGACGGCCGCGAGCCGCTTGATCATCCAGCGCGCCTGCCCGACCTCGGCCGCCTCCACGAGCCGGGCCAGGACGACGACCTGGCCGGTGCGCAGCCGTCGCGGCCCGGTCCTGCGCACCAGCACGCGCTCCCCGGGCCGGTAGGTGGGCAGCATGCTCTCCCCCTCCACGGTCACCACCACGTACGCGCGCCGCAGCCAGGCGAGCCCGAGCACGATCGCCCCGAGCCCGGCGACCAGGCCGCTGACGATCATCCGGGCACCTCCACGTCGTCCCGGTAGCCGCTGGCCTGCCGGGTGAACAGCCGGGCGTACGTGCCGTCCAGGGCCATCAGCTCGCCATGCGTGCCCAGCTCGGTGACCACGCCGTCGCCGAGCACCACGATGTCGTCGGCGTCGCGGATCGCGCCGAGCCGGTGGGAGACGACGACGCTGGTCCGTCCGGCCCGCAGGCGGGCGAGCTGCCGGTGGACCTCGTGCTCGGCCTCGGCGTCGAGGCCGGCGCTCGGCTCGTCCAGGATCATCAGGTCGGCGTCGCGCCGCAGGAAGGCCCTGGCCAGCGCCAGCCGCTGCCATTGCCCGCCGGACAGCAGCACGCCGTCCTCCTCCTCGTCCTGCTCCGGCGCGAACTCGCGGCTCAGCATCGTGTCGTAGCCGTGCGGCAGGGCGGAGAGGGCGTCGTGGACGCCGGCCTCGCGGGCGGCGCGCTCCAGGCGGTCGCGATCGCCCTCCGCGGTGAGGTCGCCCACGGCGATGTTGTCGGCCGCGGTCAGCTCGTAGGAGACGAAGTCCTGGAACACCGCCCCCATGCGGGCGCGCAACGTCCCGGGGGCCACGTCCCGGATGTCCACGCCGTCCCACAGGATCGAGCCGCGGGTCGGGTCGTAGAACCGGCACAGCAGCTTGACCAGCGTGCTCTTGCCCGCGCCGTTCCGCCCGACCAGCGCGACCGTGTGCCCGTACGGGATGAACAGGTCGACGCCGCGCAGCACCCACGGATGCTCGTCGCTGTAGCGGAACCACACGTCGCGCAGCTCGACGCCGCGGCGCAGCGCCGGCAGCGGGACGGGCCGCGCGGGCGAGGGCAGCCCCGGGCCCGAGTCCAGGATCGTGACGTGGTGGTGGAAGGTCAGCAACTGCTCGTGGGCCATCGTCCCGGCCGAGACGGTGACGTTCAGCGCCGCCTGCACGCCCGCGACGGCCGCCACGAACATCGCCACGTCGCCCACGCTCAGCCGCCCCTGGCCGGCCGCCAGGATCGCCCACACCATGCCGGCCCCGGCGACCAGCGCCGACGCGCCCGCCAGGCCCGCCTGCATGCCGAACTCGCGCCGGTCCATCGTCCGGCGGGCCCTGATGGCGGTCCACGCCTCGCCCAGCATGCGCAGCCGCAGGAACGACCCGAGGTCGAACAGCCGGATCTCCTTGGCCGCGTCGGTCGTGGACATCAGGTGGGCGTAGAACATCTCCCGGCGCTCGGCCGGCCCGATGCGCCACATCATGTCCACCCGCTGACGGGCCAGCCGCAGCTCGATCAGCAGCGCCGGGACCGCCGACAGCAGCACCAGCCCGGTGAAGGCCGGGCTGATCACCACCAGCGACCCGACGAACCCGGCGACGGTGATCACGCTGCTGGTCGTCGAGAGCGCGGTGTCCACCAGCCTGCCCGGGTTGCTGGCGCTCTGCTGGGCCATGCGCAGCCGGTTCAGGAAGGTCGGGCTCTCGAACCTGGCCAGCCCGGTGAACCCGCACACCGCGGCGAACAGCTCGGCCTTGGCCCGCACCGAAACCTGCCGGTCGACCTCGGCCCGCAGGTACTGGGCCGCCTGCGCGGCGCCGGCTGCCAGCGTCGTGACGGCCGCGACGGCCACCGCCTGCCAGAGCAGCGAGGCGACCCGCCCAGTGGCGACGCCGTCGAGCACCGCCTTGGTCAGCCACGCGAGCACGACCGGGGTGACGCCGCTCACCAGCGTGACCGTGACGTACCCCAGGACGTACAGCGGCGCGGCCCGCCACACCAGCCCGACGCCCCGCGCCGCGCAGGCGGCCAGGACGCGCGGGCCCGGCCCGTCCGTCATGCCGCCGAGCCGGCCGGCAGCTGGGCGACGCCGCGGATGCGCGCCAGGACCCCGCCTCCCGCGGCGACCTGGAAGAAGCTGGGGAAGGAGTCCACCTGGAACGCGCCGGTCACCGGGCCGCCGTCCGGCTCGACGACCACCTGGGCCACCGGCGAGAGCGTGCGGGCCAGCGGCTCGGCGTCCACGACCACGAGCACCCGCGAGCGGTCCTGCCGGGCCGCCCAGGAGGCCAGCTCGGGCAGCTCGGTCCGGCACCGGCCGCAGTCGGAGGACAGGAAGGCGACCACGGCGCCCTCGGGCAGCAGGTCGCGGGCGACGCGGTCGCCGTCGACCGTCCGCACGTCGAACGCGCCGGCCACCTCACCGGCCGCCAGTCCCTTCGCGCCGGGCCCGCCGCGCTGCTCGACGACCTCGTCCAGGGCGTCGAGCAGCTTGCCGTGCTCCTGCAGCCGCCGGGCCAACCCCAGCATCAGCACTAGGCCCGCCAGGCACAACACGCACAACAGACTCGAGACGATCAGCAGTGGGGTCACGGGTTCACCTCCGGTTCGACGTTCACGACGGGTTGCTCCCCGCCCGCTCGGCCCCGCGGCTCCCGGCGGTCTCGGGGAGCCGCGTGACGCTGCGGACGCGGGACAGGACCGTCCCGCCCGCGGCGACGCGGAAGACGGTCGGCACGGTCCGCGCCCCGAAGGCCTCGGCGACGTGCGCGTGGTCGCGCTCCACCACCACCCGCGCCACAGGGGAGAGCGCCGCGACCATCCGGGCGGGGTCCCCGGCGCGGGCGTCCACGACCGCCAGGACCCGCGACCGGTCCTGCCCGGCCGCCCAGGCGGTCAGCTCGGTCAGCTCCGCCCGGCAGCCCTCGCAGTCGGGCGACAGGAAGGCCACCACGCCGCCCTCCGGCAGCGAGTCCCGCGTGACGGGGGCCGCGTCCAGGTCCGTCGCGGAGAAGTCGCCGACCAGGTCGCCCGTGGCGGGGCCGTCGAGGTCGGGGGCGCCGGCGACGACCTCGTACAGGTGGTCGATGCGGGCGGTGTGCCTGCGCAGGCGCCGCAGCATCGCGAGCGCCAGCACCAGGTTCATCAGGAACAGAACGCCGGCGAGAGCCGGCACGGCGATTGCGTAGGACACTGTCCAACTCCCGGAGAGGGGCACGAACGAGGCGCCCGGCCGCCGGACGGCGGCCGGGCACCGGTCGGTCTCAGCACCACTGCTTGGCGCTCGAGTTGGTGATGCAGGAGCCGCAGTGCGAGGTGCCGTTCGGGTAGTAGCAGCAGTACTTCCAGTAGTCCGCCCTGCAACACTGGTAGTCGCAGTCGGTCGCCCGGGCGACGGTGTGCGGGGCGACCATCTCCAGCAGCCGATCGGCCAATTTGGTCATGGCACGCATGAAGCCTTCCTTTCGGTCGGTGGGCTGGTGGCCGCAGCATGCGTCAGCCTCCTGAACGATTTCTCAATGGTTTCTCAACGGCCTCCCATCGGCCCAGGCAGAGCGCCGGTTCTCCGGACGGCGCGGCCCTGCCGGCCGATCGGGGGTGTTGCGCCGGACGGGAATCACCTGCCAACATGCGGGCGGTAAGGGATCAGCCGAAAGAATCCGTCCCACCGGCCTCGGCGAGCCCGGCGCGGGCCGGCGACTCCACGACCGACGTGTCCCGGCCGCACTCCGGCCCGTCATCCCCATTGCCCGATTCGTGAGGTTGCGATCATGCAGTACGTCGACGTGGCGTGCCGGCTGTTGCTGCTCACCACGTTCGCGCTCGCGCTGGCGAGCAAGGTGACCAGCCGCACGGCCTGGAGAGAGTTCGTCGAGTCCGTCAGGGCGATGGGGGTCGCCCGAGGCGCGGCGGCCCGGCCGGTCGCCGTCGCGGCCGCCGTGGCGGAGGCCCTCGTGGTCGTCCTGGCCGCGATCCCGCTGCCGTGGGCGGGGACGGCGGCGTTCGTGCTGGCGGCCGGGTTGCTGGCCTGCCTCACGGTCGCCGTCGTGCGCGTCGTCCGGCGCGGGGCCGCCGTGTCGTGCCGCTGTTTCGGCGCCTCGACCACGCCCATGGGGGTGCAGCACGTGGTGCGCAACCTCGTTCTCCTCGCGGTCGCCCTGCTCGGGCTGGCCGGCGCGTCGGCTCCCCAGCCCGCCGACCTCGCGCTCGCCGCCGTCGTCGGCGTCTTCGGCGCCATCGCCGGACTGCTCATGTCCCGCTGGGACGACCTCACCGCCCTGCTGCGCGGCTGACCGGGGTCAGAGGCGCAGCATGCTCACGAACTCGCCGACGCGGGCCGGACGGACGGCCGCGGAGCGGTCCCGGAAACCGGTCGACCTGCGCGGATCAGCTTGGTTCAGAGCTGGGGACGCGTTCGTGAAGCCGACCTGCAGCTTGCGGACGTCGGCCGGTGGCAGCACACCCGCGAGCGGCCCGGCCGAAGGCCAACGGGGAACATCGGCCAGTTGCAGAAGGTGGCGGCTCAGTGGCGCAGCCGGTGCGGGCACGGGCGCGGACGAGCGGATCCTTCGCGCTGGCTGCCGTAGGGCGTTCTCATCAGGGTTGCCCGGCCCGCCATGTCGGCTGTAGGAGTTGCGCGTACTCATCCGTCGCAGGAGCAGGCGCTGGTGGCGGCGTGGGCACAGGGCCTGACGCGGGTGCTTCGCGCGCGGGCGCACGGGAAGGCGACAGCAGCGATTCACCCCCTTTCAGCCACTAGGCGGGCCGCCGGCCTATCCATATTTTGAGCGACATGAAGCAGCGTGGGCACGAGACACCCAGCACACGCCCCACGACCGAGCAACGCTGCATCGCAGCAGTGTGTCTGATCTTCGCGGCAGCAGTGACCGTCGAGGGACTGCTGATGATCGCTGGAGTGATCCACGGAATCAACGGTGCGGGTGAGGACCTCTCCACCCCTTGGAATGTGCTGATGGGGCTCTTCACCGCGGCCCTCGGAATCTTTGCCACCATCAACCTGGTGGACGACCTCCGGACCGGCAACTGGCAAGAGCCGTCCTCTTCGGGCGAGAACAACGGGGCCGACGAGGGCGACGATCCGGCAACAGACCTCGACGATGTCGACGACGGCTGGTGAACGCCCACAGCGATGAACGCCGAGCCGCCCAGCGGGCCGGCAAGCGGCGCCCGTCATACACCGGCCGCCAACACTGCCTTGGGGAACTGCTTGAGCGGCTCCACCTTCGCCGGCTGCCACCGATCCCCGGCAGTCGGCCCGAACCGACGCGGTCACGCTGTGACGTAAGGTCCGCCCTGAGCAGGCGGCGCGAGGATGGAGTGGGTTTTAGTAGGCCGGGTCAGGCCAGGATCTGGCGGAGTTCGTGGGCGAATGCGGTTGGGTGGGTGACGAAGCCTGAATGCCCACCCGGGACCATGATCGGCTTGACGCCCAGTCGTTCGGCCAGCGCCAGTGCCGCGTCGTGGGGCAGTTGCCCGCGCGACTGCCCACCGACTGCCACCACGACGTGGATCGAGGGGTCCACGACGGGCTTGTACGACATGTACGGCAGTGCCGCATGCCCGAAGAAGAACTCCAGGTTGGTCTGCATCCGGGCGAGCTTGGCCTGCATCTGCGCCATCGCTTCCGGCGACTCCGCGATTCCGCCGGGCGGGTCCGGGTCCCACTTGTCGAGACCGGCGCCGGCCGCGAAGAGCGCCATCGCCGCCTCCACCCCGCCGCTTCGGTACGCCTCGTCCACCTCGTGGCCCAGCTTCCTGCGGGGATCGTCGGCGGGGAGGAGGGAGACGGCGGGCGGTTCGTGGGTGACCACCGTACGTACCAGGTCGGGATGGCGGGCGGCGAGGGCCAGGGCGATCAGGCCGCCGCTGCTGTTGCCGAAGACGTGCGCCGGTCCGCCGCCGGCGGCTTTCAGGACCCAATGAGCGTCCTCCACCTGCGTCTCCATCGACACGTCCGGAAGCGGGCCGTCGGACCGGCTGCGGGAGATCCCGCGGCAGTCGTAGGAGACCACCGTGTAGCTGTCGGACAGCAGCGGCGTCATCCCGGTGAAGTCCCTGGCGTCGTCGGTGCCGCCGGCGATCAGCAGCAGTAACGGGCCCGAGCCCGTCACTTCGTAGTACAACTCCTTGCTCATGCCTCTTCCTCCGGTGATTCGAGGGCGGCCGCGATCGCGCGCCGCCATGGTTCGTCCCAGGTCAGCCGTCCCTGCCGCAGGTCCTCGACCACACCGCGGACCCACTCCAGTTCGGCGGTGAGCACCGCGCGGCGGTACTCCTCCTCCAGCAGGAACAGCCGCGGCACCTCACCGGAGGACTTCAGCGTCGACTCGACCTCCGCCAGGGCACCGGCCAGCGCGTGGGCGCGTGTCTCCAGCTCCTTGCGCGCTGTTTCGGGTGGGAGCCCGACCAGTATCGAAACGGCCGCGACGAACTCCGGGAACTCGCCGCCCGTGGTGCGCAGCATCTCGCGCAGCCAGCGTTCGGCGGTTTCGCGCCCCAGGTCGGTGATGGCGTAGACGGTGCGGTCCGGGTGGCTCTCGGTGCTCTCCCGCTGCAGCACCTCCACCAGGCCGAGGCGGGTCAGCCGGTCGATGGTCTGGTACAGACTCGCCCGGCGCCTGACGTTCACGACACGGTCCTTGCCGTACAGCTCGATGAGCTTCTGCATGCGGTAGACGTGCATGGGTTCCTCGGTGAGCAACCCCAGCACGATGAGTCCAAGGACGGAACGTTGCGCCATAGTCATACTCTAACTAGTCATATTATGGCTAACAGGTGACGGCGTACCGCTTGATGCTGATGGCGGCTGCCATGGTTGGCCTGCCGGATCGGCGGGTGATCGGGCTGGTTCCGGCGCAGTTCTTGCGCGCTTTGGCACTGGCATTGCGGCCGGGGGCGTCCCCGAACTCGGCGAGCACCCGGGCGCCGAGAACGACCCCACGACCGGGCTGGCTGAGGATGACCTCAGCGTCCGGCTGCCAGCCAAAATGCGCCTCGACCTCGTCTGCGAGGGTCTTGATCTCGGTGTTGAGTGTGGTGATGACCGCGACCAGGGCCCGGACCGTCGAGGCGTAGGCGGTGGCGACCAGGCCGGCCTGGCCCAGCTGCTGCGAGCGCAGCACGTTCTGGACGGCCTGGGCCGTCGTCCCCGGCGCCCGCCGCGAGCCCACCGTTGTCGGGGCTGAAGGCCAGGGAGGTTGTTCGGGCGTGCCACTCCCTGAGTCGCCTGCCGCTGGCCACGTCCCAGAGGCGCACCTCTGCCTTCGTCGCCTCGGCGAGCATGGTGCCGTCGGCGCTCACCGCGACCGACGTCGCCGCGTCGAGCGAGGAGATGACGCGCCGCGAAGCCGTCTCGGCCCGCCCGTTCCTGACGGTCCACAGCAGCAGGTCGCCGTCTTCGCGGGCGGTGGTGAGCACGCCGCCGAAGGCGATCGCGGTGATCGCACCGCCCTTGCCTGCGAGGACGGGTTCAGTGGTCTTGCCGTCGGCTGTGTTCCACAGCCGGAGGGACCCGTCCCTGGTCCCGGTGGCGAGCAGGGCGCCGTGTCCGCCGATGCGCCCGTCTCCCTTCACGGCCGCCGGTCTCAGACGGGCGCGGTGACGGAGCGCAGCCAGGCGAGCTTGTCCGCGGTGTCGGTGCAGGGCAGCGGGTTGTACAGCACCATGGTCAGGTCGGGCCTGGCGGGCAGTCTCATCTGGCTGCTCTCGAAGGTCAGCGTGCCCACGACGGGATGGTCGACCTCGTTGATCCAGATTCCTGCCGCCTGGACGTCCTGTCGTGCCCACAGCCGGGCGAACTCGGGACTGGTCGCCTCCAGTGCGCGGACCACGTCGTGGATGTCGTGATCGCGGGGCTGCTCAGCCGCCGTGGCGCGGAAGGCCGCCACCACGGTCGGCGCCAGGTCCTGCCAGGCCCGCTCCCGGCGTCGGTACCGCGGGTCGTGGAAGAAGCCCACCAGGCAGTTGCGCTCGGCCTGCGCCAGGTCCAGCGCGAGCCTGGCCGACTCGTTCCAGGCCACGTGGTTCCAGGAGGCGTCCAGCATGGTCGCCGGCTTGGGGTCCCAGGCTTCGATCAGTCGTTGCAGTCCTTCGCAGTAGGCGTGCGGGTGTCCGGCCGGAGACGGCGGATTGTGCCCGGCCAGTGTGTACAGGTGCCGCCGTTCGACCTCGTCCAGTTGCAGGACCCGCGCCACCGCGTCCAGCACCTGCGCGGAGACGTTGATGTCGCGTCCCTGCTCCAGCCACTGGTACCACCCCGGGCTCACCCCGGCCAGCACCGCGACTTCCTCACGGCGCAGCCCCGGCGTGCGCCGGCGCCCGCCCGCCGGCAGGCCGGCGGAGGCAGGGCTGACGCGGGCACGTCTGCTCACCAGGAAGTCACGCAGGTCCCGGCGACGTTCCTCTCCCGACCTCACCGCGCACCGCTTCGACTGGTGGTGCCACCACCGGTGTCACCACGCTCTCCCCGCGCGGACCGGTGATGGCCGAGCGTGGACGTCATGACGATCGACCCCTTGTCCAGGGACGCCGAGGCCGGTGCCGGAACCTCCTCCGGGGAGCACGGCGCTCGGTTCACCACGCGTGCCAAACTCATCCTTGCCATCCTGTGTGCCGCGCAATTCATTATTTCTTTGGATTTTTCGATTCTAAATGTGGCCTTGCCCGATCTCGGCAGGGAGCTCGGGATGGAACAGGCCGACCTGCAATGGGCGATCACCGCCTTCGCGCTGCCCTCGGGCGGATGCCTGTTGCTGTTCGGCCGCATGGCGGACCTGTACGGCAGGCGCAGGCTCTTCCTGGGCGGCGTCCTGCTGTTCACCGTGGCCTCCGTGGTGGCCGCCCTCGCGTGGAACCCGGGGGTGTTCGTCGCGGGGCGGGTCCTGCAGGGGCTGGGGGCCGCCGCCGTCATTCCCACCGGCATGTCGCTGCTGACGACGACCTTTGCCGAAGGGCCGCAGCGCAACCGGGCGCTCGGCGCCAGCGGGTCGGTGCTCTCGCTCGGATTCACCGTCGGCATGCTGGTCGGCGGCACCATGACCGACACGCTGGGTTGGCGTTCGACGATGGCGCTGCTGGCCGTCGCGGGCGGCGTCCTCGCCGTGGCGGCGCCCGGCCTGCTGAGCGAGAGCCGGGGCGCCCGCTCTCCCCGGCTGGATCTGCCCGGAGCCGCCACAGTCAGCGGCGGCCTGGTCTGCCTCATCTTCGCCCTGTCGGCGGCGGGAGCGGTGAGGGTGGTGGCCATGGCGGCGGCCGTGCTGTTGCTGGGCGGGTTCGTGGTCATCGAGTCGCGAGCCGCGCAGCCGCTGGTTTCGCTGACGATGTTGCGCAGGCCCACGGTCGCCTTCGGCAGCCTGGGCGGCCTGATCACCTTCTCCATGATGAGCTCGTTCATCTTCCTGCTGACTCTCTACCTGCAGGACGTCGTGGCGCTGTCACCCCTGTGGACAGGTCTGTTCTTCGGCGGCCAGGGCGTCGTCCTGGCCGTGACGGGCATGGTCTCCTCCTCGGTGATCCGGGTGCTGGGCGCGGGGCGGACGCTGGTCGCGGGGCTGGCCCTGCAGGGTGTCTGCACCGCCGCGATGACCGTGACCGAGGCTGTCTGGCCGGCCTTGGCCGTGATCTGCCTGGCCTCTGTGGGCCACATGTCGGTCGTGGTCTCCTACGGCGTCACCGTGACGTCCGGGCTGCCCGACACGGCTCAAGGCGTCGCGACCGGGCTGGTGACGAGCGCCCAGCAGATCGGCATCACCGTCGGCACCCCGATCCTCAGCGCCATCTGCATGGCGCAGGTGTCCGCCCTCCAGGCCGCCGGTCAGGCCGCGGCCCCGGCTCTGCTGAGCGGTGTCCGGCTGGCCGCCGCCGTGGACGCCGGCGTGGTGCTGGTCGTCTCGATCCTGATCGGGTACGCCCTGCTCCGCACCACCTCCCGCCGGCCGCGAAGGACGCGCGCGTGAAAGGCCGGCACCCCGCCGGTCACGCCACGCCGGTCACGCCACGCCGGTCACGCCGGGCGACCCTACGGGAGGACGCGGTCGGCGTCGGGGATCCAGTGCCGCCCGTCCGACGGGTCCGGCGGGCGCACGCGTGGGAGCCGGCCGAGCAGCGTACGGAGCAGCGGGTGCGGGTTGCGGCGGTGCCAGACCACCCACCACGGCAGGAGGGGGACCGGGTCCACGATGGGGATGCGGCGCAGCCCGCTCCCCGTCGCGCCGATGCTCCACTCCCCCAGGCCGACGGCGCTCTTCTCGCGCAGGAACTGCTGGACCAGGTGCCCCTGGCCGATGGCGGGCTCGGTGAAGCGCAAGGGGACGCCGAGACGGTCGGCGAGGCGTCTCAGGTAGGCGCGCCATTCGGCGGCGCCCGCCGGGTCGGGCATGGCGATGCCGCCCGCCCGCAGGTCGGCGGGCCGCAGCTCTCTCAGGTGCGCGAGCGCGTGATCCTCCGGGACGAACGCGGCCAGGGGCTCCAGGTGGACCAGCCGCTGGGCCAGCTCTTCCGGCCACGGCAGGTCGCGCGCCCGTCCGAAGGCCGCGTCGATCTCCTGGCGGCGCAGCGCCGGCAGCGCCACCGCGAGCCCCTGCCGCATGCTCACCTCCACGCGCAGCCGCGGGTCGCGCTCGCTCGCCTCCCTGACCATGCGCAGGGGCGTGAAGCGCTCGTCGTAGACGTCCACGCGGACGGGGCTGTCCACCACGCGGACCGCCCCCACGGCCTCGTCGAACGCCGCCACCGCCGCCACGGCCAGGGGCAGGAACCGCCTTCCGGCGGCGGTCAGTTCGATGGACCGGGTGGTCCGATCGAACAGCGGCGTGCCGAGGGCGTCCTCCAGCCTGCGGACGCGTTTCGACAACGCCTGCTGGGTGATGAACATGCGCGCGGCGGCCCTGCCGAAGTGCAGTTCTTCGGCGGTCGCGATGAAGGCGCGGATGCCGGGAACGTCTGCTTCCACGCCCAGACCCTGCATCGACAACCATCGGTTGTCAATCCGCGGTCCCATGGATGTTGGACAGTGCCATGAGCGGACCGGTTACCTGTTCCCTGACATCAGTGCTGATGAGAGGGGGTCCCGCGATGGAGGTCGTGGAGGTCGACCGGCGCCTGCACCTGCTGCGGCTGACGTTCGGGCAGGCGTACCTGTGGAACGACGACGGTGTGCTCACCCTGGTGGACACGGGCATCGCCACCTCGGCCGGGGAGATCGCCGAGGCGATCGGCCGGCTCGGGCTGCGCACCGACGCCGTACGGCGGGTCGTCCTCACCCACTACCACGAGGACCACTGCGGCAGTGCGGCGGACGTGACGGCGTGGGGCGAGGTCACGGTGATGGCCCATCGCCTGGAGGCCCCGGTGATCCGAGGGGACGCGCCCGCCCCGCCGCCGAACTTCACCGACGAGGAGCGGGCCCTGCATCGCAGTCTGGGCGCCCACCTGCTGCCGCCCGCGCCGCCGTGCCGGGTGGACCGCGAGCTTGAGGACGGCGACGTGATCGCCTTCGGGGGCGGGGCCCGCGTGATCGCCACCCCCGGGCACACCGCCGGCAGCATCGCCCTCCACCTGCCGGAGCACGGAGTCCTCTTCACGGGCGACACCGTGGCGCACGTGTCCGGGCTGGTCATGCCCGGAGTGTTCAACATGGTCCGTGACGAGATGCTCCGCTCGTTCCGGCGGCTGGCCGAACTGGACGTCCGGACGGCCTGCGTGGGCCACGGCGACCCCGTCACGGACGCCGGCGACGCCCTCCGGAAGGCAGCCGCCGACATCCCCGCCTGACCCGCCGCCGGCGCGGCGGCCATGCCCTCGGAGCCGCTACGCCGCCGGTGACCACTCAAAGTGACCACCATGGGCAGCGCAGGCTCATCGTGGACACCGACCCGCAGGCAGCGACCGCGATCTCGGCGGTCACCGTTCCCCCGTCGTGTCGGTCCAGTCGAAGCAGAGGGCTCCGGGCGGTGCGCCGCCGTCCCGCAGGCGTGCGTAGGTGGATTCCGCGTCCATGGGAGACACCCGTTCGGAGATCATTCCGGCGGTACGGAACGCGCCGGAGGCCGCGATGCCCTCGCATGACGGCAGGACCACCTCCCCCACCAGCGCGGACACCTTCCGGATCCTCGCCGGCAGCAAGCATCCCGCCGCGGCCTTCGAATTCCTGAAGTACCTGGTCGGCCCGGCCTCGCAGGAACTGCTCTCCGCGTACGGCGCGATGCCCGCCCGTACCGCCGACCAGGAGGCCTTCTTCGCCGAGCCGGCCGGGCAGTTCACCAACAAGGTCGACTGGCAGGTCGTCAAGAGGGCCCGAGCTCCAGCCGCTGCAGGTAGGTCTGGCCGTCTTCAACGGCCTGTACTCGACGAAACCGGCCTACATCCAGGCCGGGGCCATGATGACGATCGCCGTACCAGTGATCCTTTTCGGCTGTTTCCAGCGCGCATTCGTGCGCGGCATCATGAGCACCGGGGTGGAGAAATGACACCGGCCGCCGTGCTCGCCGTCTCAAGAAGAGGCGTCGCGGCTGCTTCCGCCGGTCCAGGCGCGGGAGTGTGACGCTCCGAGGCCGTCCGGCGGGATCGACCGGAGTTGCGGGATCCAGGCCGCGCCCTCGCGCAGGGCCTGGCCGAGGTCCCCTACGACGCACGTCAGGACGGGGACAGGCGCTGAACACTGGCCCTGCGTCAGCATCACCGTGGCGATGGCGGGGTCGAAGTCACGGTTGCGCGGGTCCGTGCCGGAGGGGCCTTGTTGACGCGCGTTCTCCCGGTTCACGGCGGCGCTCGCCGGCCGTCCCGGGCCGGCATCCGCCGATCGGGCTCGCCGGAGCGGGCCGGGCGGCGAGGGCTACGGGCGCTCGGGCGTCCCCAGCAGGCCGCGGTTGTACGCCTCCGCCACCGCGGACGCGCGGTCGTTGACGTCGAGTTTCGCGTAGATGTTGAGCAGGTGCGTCTTGACCGTGGCCTCGGTGATGAACAGCCGGACGGCGGCCTTGCGGTTGCTGTGGCCGGCCGCGACCAGCCGTAGCACCTCCAGTTCGCGCCGGCTCAACGGCCCGGTCGAGGGGGCCGGGGTGCGGAGCCGGCTCACCAGGCGGGCGGCCACCGACGGCGAGAGCGCGACCTCGCCGCGCGCGGCCGAGCGTACGGCACGGACGAGCTCCTCGCGCGGCGCGTCCTTGAGCAGGTAACCGGTGGCGCCCGCCTCGATCGCGGGCAGCACATGGCTGTCGGTGTCGTACGTCGTCAGCACCAGCACCCGGGCCGGCACGCCGCGCCTGGCCAGCTCGCCGATCGCGGTGACGCCGTCCATGCCCGCCATCCGCAGGTCCATCAGGATCACGTCCGGCGCGAGGGCCTCGGCCAGCCGGACCGCCTCGGCTCCGTCCGACGCCTCCCCCACCACGATGAACTCGGGATCGCGGGCGAACATGCTGCTGAGCCCGTCACGCACGACGGGGTGGTCGTCCACCACGAGCAGCCTGATGGCGTCACTCATGTGCCTGCCTCCGGCGTGTCCGCGGGCAGACAGGCCGAGATCCCGGTCCCGCCGCCCACCTCTGATTCGATTCGCAACGCGCCCGACAGCGCCTCGATCCGCTGCCGCATCGCCACCAGCCCGAAGCCCCCGTCGTGACCGGCGCGCACGTCCGGATCGAAGCCGGGGCCGTCGTCGCGGACGTCGAGCACCACCTGCCGATCCATGTAGGAGAGGGTGAGGCCGACGCGGGTGGCGGTGGACGCGTGCTTGAAGACGTTGGCCAGCGCCTCCTGCGCGACCCGTAACAGGGCGACCTCGGCCTGCGGGGGCATCGTCCGGGTCTCGCCGGTGACGGCCACCTGGACCGGAAGGCCGTGGCGTGCCGACCACTTGGCCGCGACCTCGCTGACGGCGTCGGCCAGACGGCCGGACTCCAGGGGTTCGGGGCGCAGCTCGTCCACCGAGCGCCGCGCCTCGGTGAGGCTCTCCCTGGCCAGCGCGGTCGCCGCCGCGTGGTGCCGCCGCCACGCGGCCGGGTCGTCGGCCGCCTGCTCGGCCGCCTGCAACTGCGTGACGATGCCGGTCAGGCCCTGGGCCAGGATGTCGTGGATCTCCCGCGCCATCCGGGCCCGCTCGTCCAGGACGCCGGTCTCGTGAGCCTGCTCGACCAGCCGTTCCTGGAGTGCCGCGTTCTCGGCCAGGGCCGCGGCCAGCCGGGCGTTGGCCTCCCTGCTCTCGCGCAGCGCCGTCTCCCGTGCCGCGTAGTAGCGTGCGCCGACCTCGCTGAGCCAGGCCATCAGGCACATCGGCACGACGTTGACGGCCAGCACCCCCAGATACTCCAGCAGGCCCATCCAGGTGCCGACGTCCAGGCCGGCCGACTGCGCCGTGCCCGCCACCACCGCGACGCCCGCGATGAAGTACAGCTCACGCGGCCAGCCGATGATCCGGAAGGCGTAGAAGTACAGCGCGGGCGTGTAGACGCCGAACCACGGATCGCGTACGACCATGACCAGCCCGAACAGGATCAGGCCCGCGATGAACACGCTCATCACGCCGACTCGCCCGCGCCACTGCGGGTGCAGCGTGAAGAGCACGAGCTTCCACACCGCGGCTGCCGCGCAGAGCGCGAGGTCGAGGGCGAGCGAGCCCGGCTGGTCGTGCTTGACGACGATCGTCAGGGCGGCCATGACGGCCAGCAGCACGTACGGAACCACGGTGATCATGGGAAGGAGCCGTCGCTCCCAGCCCGCCGGCGCGGCCATCCGCCAATTGTCCATCGCTCACCTGCTCCCAGAACAATCTAGCCGCCGCCGTCGAGACCCCCGCGCCGCTGGAAGCGCCGTCCGCCGCCGTCGAGACTCCCGCGCCGCTGGAAGCGCCGTCCGGCGCCCTCGGGTCGGCGCGCTCCTGCGCCGCCTCGTCGATCGACGCGCTCAGCGCCGGTCCGCCGGCCGCCGGTTGAGCTGGACGACCACGGGCAGCAGGAGCAGGCCGCAGACACCCTGCTCCAGCTTGAACCAGAGCGGGAACAGACCGGGCAACGCGATGATCACCACGATCGCGACGAGCATGATCGAGGTGACGATCCGCAGCCGCAGCAGCATCTTCCGCTCGCCCCTGGCCGCCCGTACCGCGAACAACCATGTGACCAGCGAAGCGACGGCGACGAGCGTGCCGCGGATCCACACCGAGTCGGGGACCATCGCCGCGTCGTTCCGGAACACGACCATCGTGACCAGCGTCAGCACGCTGACCAGGACGTACCCTCTGACCAGCCACACCACATTGCGCATCTCGACCGTCTCCGTCCTCGGTGCTCACCGACGGGATCCAGCCTCGCAACGCAGGCGCCCCGCGCGGATCGCCCGATCCTCCGAGTGGGCGGTGGATTCGGGTGACCCTTCAGGCGGTGGAGCCGATCAACCGATCGGTGGAGCACGCCCGCACTGAGCGTCCCGGCCCGGGCCGGGACGGCCGCCCCGGCCTGCGGCTGAGTCATTCCAGGCACGGCCGGCAGCAGCGCCGGCCGAGTCCTTCAACGCTCGTCTGAAACGCGAGACGCTGCAGGGCGCCCTGCTGGCCCGAAGCCCGCACCACCCGCCTGGCCGTGTTCGGCTGGACCACCCGCTACACCCCGGTCCGACGGCACTCCCGCCCCCCTCTCGCCGGCGGGGCAGGAGGCGGGTGGCGGTGGCCCGGTGACGCGCGGGAGATGCGACGTCAGCTGAACTGCCACCAGTTCATGTTGAACAGGTAGCCGCTTCCGCCGGTGAACTTCAGGTACAGGTCGCGGGTGCCGGTCGCGCCGCTGACCGGACAGGACACGGTGGTCCAGGTCTGCCAGCCGCCCGTGCCCGGCACGGTGCAGGTCCCGGCCGACGGGCCGTTGACGCCGTCCAGGCGGAGTTCGAGCCTGCCGCCGCCGGCCGCCGAGGCGACCCGCGCGGTGAAGGTCCTGGCGCCGGCGCCGAACGCGACGCCCTTGACCTTGATGTAGTCGCCGTTCTCGATCCAGCCGACGTTCATCCCGCCTTCGCTGGAGGGCTCGGTCTCGACCCCGGACTCCCAGGCGATCGTCTCGGCCTCCTGGCGGACGTACGGGTTGAGGGTGCCCACCTGGGGCGCCCCGGACGCGGTCATGTTGATCGTCGGGATCGTGCCGCCGGAGCCGTAGGCGAACTTCTCCACGGCCACCGAACGGGTGAAGCCGCCGCCGCCCGGCAGTGCGCCGTTGTGGTAGAAGAAGTACGAGCCGCCCTGGTAGTCGACGATGCCCGCGTGGTTGGTGAAGCTGCCGCCCTGGGTGGGCATGATCGTCCCTCGGTAGGTCCAGGGCCCGGTGGGGCCGGGGGCCGTGGAGTAGGCGATGAACTCCGAGCAGCACTTGGCCGCGAACACGAGGTAGTACAGGCCGTTCCGCTTGTAGACCCAGGGCCCCTCCTCGAACAGCGTCGGGCGGTTGGCGTCACCCGTCCTGGTACCGAATCCCGCCGTGGTGAGCGGGATCTGCGTCGCGCTTCCCGAGTACGAGGTCATGTCGGCGTTCAGCTTCACGTACCAGAGGTGCGGATTGCCCCAGTAGAGGTAGGCCTGCCCGTCGTCGTCGATGAAGACCGTCGGGTCGATCTCGCCGTTCTCGATCAGCGGCCGTCCGAGTGCGTCCCTGAACGGCCCGGTCGGACTGTCGGAGACGGCCACCCCGATGGCCATCCGGCCGGTCGCCCGGTTGGTCGTGGGCACGTACCAGTAGAACAGGCCGTTCCGGTAGATGGTCTGTCCCGCCCAGGCGTCGGACTTCGCCCAGCTGAAGGTGGTCAGGCTCAGCGGGGATCCGTGGTCGGTCCAGTTCACCATGTCGGCGGAGGACCAGACCCGCCACTCCTTCATGGTGAACCAGGTCGAGCCGTCCTCGTCATGGCCGGTGTAGAGGTACACCCGTCCGTTGTGCACCAGCGGCGCCGGGTCCGCGGTGTAGACGGTCTGGATGATCGGATTGTCCGCCCTGGCCGGGTGGGCGGGCAGGAACGCCACGAGGCCGAGCAGGACCAGCACCCCTACGATTCCGCGTCCGGCTCTTGTGGTGGCCGGCAACCGTAATGCCATTCTCACGATCGCTCCCGGATGACGGGTCAGTTACGGGTCCAGCGCTGGTTGGCGCCGCCGTTGCACGGCCAGATGGTCAGCTTGGTGCCGTTGGCGGTGGCGTTGTTCGGCACGTCCAGGCACTTGTTCGCACCGACGGCGGTGATGGTGCCGTCGGCGTTGAAGCGCCACTGCTGATTGCTCTGGCCGTTGCAGTCCCAGATGATGACGTTGGTGCCGTCGGTGGTTCCACCGTCGTACACGTCCAGGCACTTGCCGCCGTAGACGCGCAGTTCGCCGCTCGCGGTGGGCGTCCACTGCTGGTTGGCCTGGCCGTGGCAGTCCCAGATCTGCGCCTGGGAGCCGTTGGCCTGCGAGGCGCCGGCGACGTCGAGGCACCTTCCCGAGCCCACTCCCTTGATCGCGACCGCGGTGGGCGGGACGATGCCGCCTCCCGTCACGACGTACATGGCCGCCCCGTGCCCGGGGACCTGCGCGCTGATCGTCCCCGGCGAGGAGGACGTCGCGTGCGCCCACAGGTCACGCACGGAGTAGGAGGACGCCGAGCCCAGCCCCAGGGCCGCGGCGGTGGTGGAGACGGTCGCGGTCGAGGTGCCCCGGTTGAGCAGGACGACCGCGACCGAGCCGTTCTTCATCGGCTTGCGCCAGACCTCCAGGTTGCCGTTGTCGCTGATCTTGTGGCCCTGCCGGCCACCCCAGTCCTGGTTGACCGCGATGACCTCGGTGTTGATGAGGATGGTGCGCGTGTCGGCGCTCATCGTGCGCAGGTCGTTGCCGGCGATGAGGGGCGCGTTCAGCAGTGACCACAGGCTGAAGTGCGCGCGCCCCTCGGTGCCCGTCACCGAACCGACGCCGACCTCCAGCATGTCCGGGTCGTTCCAGCCCCCCGGGCCCGAGTACGACTCCAGCCCGACCTGCTGGTCCAGGATGCCCATGATGGAGCTCCAGTTGGCCGCGATGTCGCCGGTGTCACGCCAGGAGTTGCCCACCGGCGCCCCCCAGGTCCACACGTTCTCCTGACCCCAGTTGCACAGGCTGTACACGATCGGGCGGCCGGTGGCGGCCAGCGCGTCCCGCATGGCCGTGTACCGCTGCTGCCCGTTCATGCCACGGTGGTCGCCGCAGTTGTCGTATTTCAGATAGTCGATCCCCCACGACGCCCACAGGGCCGCGTCCCGCCGCTCGTAGCCCAGGCTGGCCGGGTAGCCCGCGCACGTCGTGGTGCCCGCCGAGGAGTAGATGCCGAGCTTGAGCCCCTTGGAGTGCACGTAGTCGGCCAGGGCCTTGATGCCGTTGGGGAACTTCTGCGGATCCGGCACCAGGTCTCCGCTCGCGTTCCGGCTCTTGGTGGACCAGCAGTCGTCGATGTTGACGTAGGTGTAGCCCGCCGCCGCCATGCCGCTGGAGACCATGGCGTCGGCCGTCTGGCGGATGAGTCCGTCGTTGACGTTGCAGCCGAAACTGTTCCAGTCGTTCCAGCCCATCTGCGGGGTACGGGCGAGGCCGTTCTCCAGCGCGACGGCCGGGGACGTCGCACCGCCGATCGCGACGAGGGAGCCGGCCGCCAGCAACGCGGCCGTCGTCAGGCCCAGAATTCTACGCATTTCGCTTCTCCACCTCCTGGGTGTCGTCATGAGCCGGCGCGGGCCCAGCGCTGGTTGGCGGCGCCGCTGCAGGACCAGATCTGCAGCTTGACGCCGTTGGCGGTGCTGTTGCTCGGCACGTCCAGGCACTTGTTCGCACCGACGGCGGTGATGGAGCCGTCGGCGTTGAAGCGCCACTGCTGATTGCTCTGGCCGCCGCAGTCCCAGATGATCACGCCGCTGCCGTCGGCGGTGGCGCGGTTGGCGACGTCCAGGCACTTGCCGCCGTACACGCGCAGCTCACCGGAGGCGGTGGACGTCCACTGCTGGTTGGGCTGCCCGTGGCAGTCCCAGATCTGCGCCTGGGCGCCGTTGGTCTGGGAGGCGCCCGCGACGTCGAGACACCTGCCCGACCCCGCGTTCTTGACCTGACCGCCGGGCGCCGGGCCAGGCGAGGTGCCGTCGAGCCCGAGGAAGGAGAGGGCGTGGGGGAACATGCCCGTCAACGGCAGGGAGTGGCCGTCCCCCGCGAAGCTGAGCCCCTCGACCCGCGGCTGGGCACCGGTGCCGCCGTACCGGGTGCGGGTGACGCCCGAGCGCGGGCTGTCGGTGTACGCAGGGGTCTGGCTCACCCCGTTCAGGCCGGACCACTGCTTGATCTCCTCGCCGAAGTTGGCGTAGGCCAGTGTGGTGTCGACGGTGCCGTGCCAGAGCTGCATGCGCGGGTAGGCGCCGGTGTAGCCGGGGAACATGGCGCGGGCCTGGTCGCCCCACTGCTGGGCGGTCTTGACGATCCGGCCGCCGGAGCACTCGCTGTTCCACAAGGACCCGTTGGCGGTGGCGAAGCATCCGGCCGGGACGCCGGAGAACGCCGCGGCGGCCGAGAACATGTCGGGGTACTGCGCGGCGAGTACGTTGGTCATCATCGCGCCCGAGGAGAAGCCGCTGACCACGATCTTGGCGGGGTCCACATTGTGGCGCTGCCGGGCATAGCCGACCATCGACATGATCCCGGTGGAGTCCCCGCCGCCGTCACGTCTCAGCGCGGCCGGAGTGGACACGTCGAAGCACTGGCCGCTGCGGGTGGCCTCCGGGACCACGATGATGTATCCGTACCGGTCGGCGGCGGTGACGTAGTCGTGCCCGACGCCGTTGAACACCCCGGCGGCCGAGCCGGTGCAGTAGTGCACCATGACCAGCAGCGCCGGCCTCGCCGCCACCCGATCCGGGACATAGATGTACATGTTCAGGTTGGTCGGGTTGTTGCCGAAGCCGGTCACCCGGGTCAGCGACGCGGCCGCGGCGGGGCTGACGCCCAGCAGCACGGCGGCGGCCATCAGGAGGACGGCGGCGGTCGCGAGTGCGGCACGCGATGCCCGGGTCGTCGCGGGGCCGCGGTCGGCGCGGCGGGCCAGGGGCATCACGTCCAGGTCCACTTCTGGTTGGTGCCGCCATGACAGGTGTAGAGCTGGAGCCCGGTGCCGTTGCCGGTGCCTGCGCCGACGGCGTCGAGGCACAGCCCGGACTGGACGCCGGTGACGGTGCCGTCGGAGTTGACGCGCCACTTCTGGTTGTCGCCGCCCCAGCAGGAGTAGATCTGGATCCTGGCGCCGTTTCCGGTGCCTCCGGCGTCCAGGCATCTGTCGCCGTACACCCTCAGCTCTCCGGCCGAGGTCCGCGTCCACTGCTGGTTGGTGCGGCCGTTGCAGTCCCACAGCTGTACGGCGGTGCCGTCGGCGGTGGCGGAGCCCGGGACGTCCACGCAGCGGCCGGAGGCCACTCCCCTGATCTGACCTGCGGGTGGCGGGGTCGGCGTCGTGGTGGACGAGCCGCCGTCCAGGCCGAAGAAGTGGATGGCGTACGCCGCCATCCCCGGGTGGGGCAGGTCGTGTCCGGCGCCGGTGACGGTGTACGCCTCGACCTGCCCGGAGCCGAACACCCGCCGGGTCCAGCCGGGCTGCGGGCTGTCGGTGGAGGCGGGGGTCTGGCTCAGGCCGTGCACGTCGGTCCACTGGTCGACCTCCTCCTGCAACATGGTGTACGGCAGGACGGAGTCGGCGGTGCCGTGCCAGGCCATCACGCGCGGCCGGGGCCCGGTGTAGCCGGGGTAGGCGTTCCTGGCCAGGTCGCCCCACTGCCGCGGCGTCTTGTCCCCGCATCCGGCGGGCCCGAGGCAGCCGTAGGGGACGCCCGAGAACGGCGCTCCCGCCTTGAACACGTCGGGGTAGGTGGCGAGCAGGTTGCCGGTCTCCATCGCCCCGGAGGAGAAACCGGTCGCGAACACCCGCTGCGGGTCGCCGCCGTAGCGTTGCAGCACGTAGTCGGTCATGGAGACGATCGACACCGGGTCGCTGCCGCCGCCGTGCCGCAGGGCCTCGTTCGACCAGACGTCGAAGCAGTTCGACAGGCCGTTGGCGCTCTTGTTCGCCTGCGGGTAGATGACGATGAAGCCGTACCGGTCGGCCAGCGAGGCGAACTCGGTGCCCTGGTGGAAGCCGGGAGCCCAGCCGTTGCAGCCGTGCATCGCCACCAGGACGCCCGGCCTGGCCGCCACCCTGTCGGGGACGTAGAGGTACATCCGCAGCCCGCCCGGGTTGGCCCCGAAGTTCGTCACCTCGGTCAGGACCGCGGCCGACGCCTGCGGCGCGCCCACCAGCAGCATGGACAGACCGGTGACCGCCGCCGTGATCACAGCCGCCAGAGCGGCTCCGATGCCCGCGCGCCTTGTGCTGCGCGATTCGCCTGGCTTCATGCATCCACCTCTCATATGTTAGCGCTAACAAAGCGCTCACCGGTCGAGCTCTTCCGGGCCGATGGAAGGGACGGAGGGAGCAAATACGAGCCGTAAAGGCGCTGTCAAGAGCGCCGTGGCGCGCGGCGGCCGGAGGAGGCGGCCGCCGAGCGCGCTCACCTTGACTTATCGAGGCGGGCCGGCGAGAGCGTCGCCGTGAAACTTTCATCAGCCTCCCGCGACAGCAGCTGACGAAACTCTCCGGACGCCAAGGTGCACGTTGCACCTGCGGAATCGAGACGAACGGCACGGGTGCGGGGCCGGAGGCGTCCTGGCCGGCGCTGTCAGGCGCAGTTCACGGGCGGTGACGAGGGCAGGGAGATCGGCTGCTGCCGCCGGTACGCCTCCAGGTCGACGAGGTTCCCGTTGATCGCGTTGCGTCTTTGGAGCTCCGCCCAGTACGCCGGATCGAGGAAGATCGCGGGGTTCCACAGCGGCTGCGTCAGGTCCTTCAGCTGCCCCAGGTACAGGACGGCGTCGGCCAGCTTCCCCAGCGGGAAGCCGCACAGCCGGGGCGCGTCCATGAACTGTCCCGCGTCGGCCGACTCCAGCCAGTTGCCGGAGCACGCGATCACCGTACGCCGTGGGCAGGCCGCCAGGCGGGGATGGCTGCCGGCCACGATCACGTACACGCGCCGGCCGGTCTGCTCCTCGATCAGCGGGACCGCGTGGTCGGCGTTCTGGCCCCGCTCCGGCGAGTGCGTCACGTGCCCGCTGCCGTAGCAGATCAGCGCCCGGCGGTTCCTGGCGAGCACCTCCCGCCGCACCAGGGACGCCATGTGGGTGTCACGCTGGGCGAGGAAGCCGTCCACCTGGTCCTGGGTGGTGATGCGTGACCAGTCGATGGGCGGGTCCCCGAGGAGCACCCGGATCCTCCGCGCGGCGGGCAGCGTCCAGTTGACGGCGCGGACCGTACGGAAGAACTGCTCACGGATCGGCTGGTCGCCGGTGCCCCCGGGCGACTGCGTGGTGTTCCGCCAGACCTGCCGCAACACGTGGTCCTCGACCGCCGCGCCGGCGACGAACCGGTCGATGACCGGCTGGTAGAGCGCGTTGCCGAATTCGACGACGATGTCGTCGACCACGTCCGGCAGCCGCGGGTCCGTGAGCAGCATCTGCTGCGCGTCACCGTGTTCCTGCTGCCCGTGCGACTCGCCGACGGCGACGAGCCGGTGGCGTTCGAAGGCCGACAGGACGGCCTGGGTGAGGCCCCGCGCGGACACCTCGCCCGTGCCCCTCGGGCGGGCCTTCAAGCCGGCCGTCGAGCCGGCCGTCAGCAGTCCGCCGGCTGCCGTACCGGCCCCGGTGACGGCGAGGAACCTGCGCCGGGTCAACCGCGGATCTGTCACGTCTCGTCCTTTCGAAGGGGAATCACGGACGGTTGTACGGCACGGCCGGTGTCGGCCGGGTGTCAGCCGCTGACACCCGCCCGACACCCGATCCCTGGCATCGTGTCCGGTGACGGACGCGGTGGACGGAACGGCGCCACCACCGGGGTGAGGAGGACGGTCGTGCGAGTGCTGGTCGTCGAGGACTTCGAGGTTCTGGCGCGGGCGATCGGGACCGGGTTGCGGCGCGAGGGCATGGCGGTGGACGTCGTCCTCGACGGCGACGACGCTCTGGCCCGCCTGGCCGCCACCCGGTACGACGTGGTGGTGCTGGACCGCGATCTGCCGGGCACGCCCGGCGACGAGGTGTGCCGCGAGATCGCCGCCGGTGACGCGGGGTCGCGGGTGCTGATGCTCACCGCCGCGGGCACCGTACGGGACAGGGTCGAGGGTCTGGGTCTGGGCGCGGACGACTACCTGCCCAAGCCGTTCGACTTCGCCGAACTCGTGGCCCGCGTGCGCGCGCTGGGACGCCGCTCGGCGCCCGCCGTGCCGCCGATCCTCCGGGCGGAGGACCTGATCCTGGACCCGAGCAGGCGGGTGGCCCTTCGCGGCGCGCGGCGCCTGGAGCTGACCCCGAAGGAGTTCGCCCTGCTGGAGTGCCTGCTCGCCGCCGGTGACCGGGTCGTGTCCACGGAGGAGCTGCTGGAACGGGTCTGGGACGAGGCCGCCGACCCGTTCACCACGGCCGTCAAGACGACCGTGCGCCGGTTACGGGCCAAACTCGGCGAACCACCGGTGATCGGCACCGTCCGTGAGGGCGGCTACCGCATCGGGGTCCCGCGATGAACCTGACGGTGACCGGCCGCGCTCGGCGCCACTTGCGACGGCCGTCCCTGCGCGCGCAGCTCACGACGCTGTACGCCGGACTGGTTCTGGCCGTCGTCGTCCCGATGATGCTGGTCGCCGGATTCCTGTTCGGCAGGGACCAGGTCCGCCTCCGGGCGGGGGACGCCGCTCCACCGCCCGACAGCTCCGCCCAGCAGGTGGACGCCGTGCTCACGGTCACCGGGATCGTCGTCGTGGTCCTGACCGTGCCGGCCGCGTGGTGGCTGGCCGGACGCTTCCTCCGCCCGCTGCGCGCGATGACCGTGACCGCCCGGGAGATCTCGGCCACCAACCTCAACCGTCGGCTCGGCCTGCGCGGCCCGGACGACGAGCTCACGAGGCTGGGGCGCACCCTCGACGACCTGTTCGAGCGGCTGGACTCCTCGTTCGCGGCGCAGCGCCACTTCGTGGCCAACGCCTCCCACGAGCTGCGCACCCCGCTGGCCGGTCAGCGCGCCGTGCTCCAGGTCGCGCTCGCCGACCCCGAGGCGGGTGAGGCGAGCCTGCGGGCCGCGTGTGAGGAGGCACTCGCTCTCGGAGCGCGGCAGGAACGCCTGATCGGCGCTCTCCTCACGCTGGCCGAAGGAGAGAAGGGCATCGAGCACCGGGAGCCGGTCGACCTGGCCGAGGTCACCGAGCAGGTGGTGTCGTCGCGCCGCTCGGAGGCCGCCGGGCGAACGGTCACGGTTCGTACGTCGCTGGACCCCGCGCCCGTCAGCGGTGACCCCGACCTGATCGCCAGCATGATCGGCAATCTGGTCGACAACGCGCTCCACCACAACGTTCCCGACGGACACGTCACCATCGCCACCGGCCTCACCGGCGAGGGCGCCCGCCTGACGATCGGCAACACCGGCCCGCCCATCCGGCCGCAGGACCTGCGGCGGCTCTTCCAGCCGTTCCAGCGGCTCGGCGCCCCACGCACCCACACGACCGACGGTCACGGACTGGGCCTGGCGATCGTCCGGGCCGTCGCCCAGGCGCACGGCGCACGGCTGACGGCCCTTCCACGCGCCGATGGCGGCTTGGACGTGACGATCCTGTTCGGCTGATCCCGGTTCGGGGCGGACGAGGTCCAGGCCGACCACGCCGGCCGCCGCTTGGCGGCGGGTGGGCGTTGGGAGCAGGTCCACGCTGACCCTGCACAGTGCGCCGGCGTACCGGCGGCCCCGCCAGGTCCAGGGCCTGGCACAGATCTCGCGCTCGTGGAGTTCGGCGACCGAACGATCCGCGAGACGGCGTCTTACCGGTCGGCACTGGTCGCGGCGGAAATTCTCCCGATTGCGTATTCTCGATCACGCTACGATGGCCCCATGGCATTGCTCTACCAGGCAACGCTTCGGCCTACGAAGCTTGAGCTGCTGAGCGACTGGTTGCCCGGCCGCCCCTGGTACACCGGGTCAGCCGGCGAGACGCAGCAGACGGCCTCCTTCCGGTTCGATGACCCGGCCGGCGCGGTCGGGATGGAGACGATCCTGGTACGGGCCGGTGACGGCCCGGTTCATCAGATGCCGCTCACCTACCGGGAGGCGCCGTTGCCCGGTGGCGACGCGTGGCTGCTGGGCACCGCCGAGCACTCGGTGCTGGGGACGCGCTGGGTTTATGACGCGGTCGGTGATCCTGTCTACGCTGCGGCACTGGCGAGGGCGATCATCTGCGGCACGGGCCAGGCCGAGAAACTGGTGCAGGTCGATGGCCGTTTGGTGCGTCGCGAGCCTGACATGAGCGTCCTCGGTGGCGGAGGCGAGGCAGCGGTGATGCCGGCCGTGGGAGAGATCGAGCGCGTCACCGAGGACGACCCGACGGTGATCGTGACAGACACGGTCGAGCTGGTCGTCGTCCGCCGGCTCGACGTCGGCGTCGAGCTCGCGGACGTGGTGCTACATGGCGCCTGGCCAGGTCAGGAGACGCCGGTGCCACTGGCGTCCGCGAGACTTCGCTGACGTCTACGAGACCACCGGCTCAGGTCGCGATGCGAGCTCGGCCGAGCGGACAGGCCGTCGCGTATGTGCTCGTCACGCCGCATCGTCCTGGTTCACGCTGGCACCCTGATTGAGGCTGGCGTTCTCGATGGCCGGCACCTTGCCCGATTGCTTGACGATCAGCCGGGCTCGCGGCGGGAAAGGAGCACGGGAGAACGCCTCCTGGGGCTACCGGCGCGTCCACGGTCTGGGGAATCCTCGAAGCACACGGCATCGACCCGGCCCCCGAACGGCTCGGCACGTGCTCCCGCGAAGGCGGCCACGCTGCCTCGCCGCCTTCGGGATGGCGTCGGCCGATCGAATGCCGACCTGCGCTCCATCCGCCTTCGCCATCGCAGTCACCGGACATTCGCGCCCCACAGGCAGCCGATGCCGTACGCGGGGAAGGCGGTCAGCCCTTGACGGTGAGGAGCGGGCGCAGCTCGGCCACTGGGTCCGCCACACCTCCCGCGTGCAGGCTCGACACCACGGGCCCGATGTCCTTGTACGCCCACGGAGCTTCCTGCTTGAGGTCGCGCCGCCAGGCCGCCATCACGTCCGCGCGGCGCGCCACGGTCGGATCGCGGTGGTCCAGCGGCGTGACCACGCGGAACTCCCGGAGGAACGCGTCGAGGTCGCGGTCGCCGGCCCGTGCGGTGGCGCCGCGCGGGACTCGCCGTCCGGCGCCGTGGCAGGCGCTGGCCAACGTGCGGGCGTTGCCGTGGCCCCGCAGCAGGTAGCTGGACGCCCCCATCGACCCGGGCACGATCACGGGCTCACCCCAGATCGCGTACGGGCCGCCGGTCATCTGCTCGTGACCACCCGCCGGCGTCGCGCCCTTGCGGTGGACGACGCGGTCCTCCTCCTGCCAGAACAGGTTGTGCGGCGCGTCGTAGACCAGGCGGGCCGTCATCCGACCGCATTCGGCGGCGAGCCCGGCACGCATGGTGAGGGCGAGGAAGAACCGGTTGCCCGAGGCGAAGTTGGCGGCGTTGCCGAAGGCGTCCAGGTAGCGGCGTCGGGCGGCGGCCGTGCGCTCGTTCAGCAGGAACGGCAGGATCTGGTTGCGGGGTCGCGACAACCCCGGCGGCCAGGTCTGGCGCAGCCGGTCCAGCGCCGTGGCGTTGGCCTGGTGTCCCAGCGCCAGTGAGCCGCTGTGCACCATCAGGACGACCGCGCCCGCCGTCAGGCCCCACGCGTACGCGGCGGCGGGATCGTGGACCCGTGCCACGTACTGCAGTTCGGCGAAGTGGTTGCCGCCGCCGATGCTGCCGATGAGGCTGTCGTGGCTGGCTGTCTCGGCGCCGCCCGCGCTGGTGATCCAGTCGGCGAACGCCTCGGCGGTACCGGTCGGGTGCGCCGGAGCGTGCATGCGATCCAGGCAGTCCTCGGTGTCGGTCGGCTGGTGACCTTGCCAGGGGGCGTCGCCGGTGTGCAGGAGCCCCGGGAGCCCGTCGCGCAGGAGTGCCTCGCGCTGGGCGGGAGTGAGGGCGATGCGGCGGCCGCCCTCGAAGAACAGGTGCCGCAGCCGCCGTTCCAGGGCGTCCAGGCGCGGCCGTACCTGCTCCACGGTGAGTGAGGTCACCTCCAGCCGCATGCCGCAGTTGACGTCGTTGCCGACCGCCTGCGGGAGCAGCGCGCCCTCGGTCTCGATGACCGTGCCGATCGGGATGCCCGCGCCCTTGTGGAAGTCAGGGGTGAGGACGAGGCGGACCAGGCGGGGCAGCGGACCGTCGTGGCCGGGTACGGCCTCGGCGAGGCGGTCGAGGGTGTCGGCGGTCTCCAGGACGGACAGCACTTCGTCGACGGCGGCCGGTTCGAGAGGCACACGTTCGTCGGCGCAGATGTCGACGGGGATGTCCCAAGGGTTCGGGAGGGTGAGCCACTGCTCGTCGCGGCGCAGGAGACGGCGGTCCTGACGGATGCGCATGATGGTGAAGTCCTTCGGGCTGCTGAAAAGCGATGCAAGGGGCGGGCGCGACCGAAAGCGCGCCGAAGAAGGCGACGGACCGGAGCCGCCGCCGCGGGCCTCGTGGTTCAGCAGCCGCGAGGTGAAGGCGTGCCCGACTGTAGTACGGCGCGCGCCGCCCACACCACGGATTTACGCCTCCGCCGAGGAGGCGATGCCGGCGCGCCGGCGCGCCGGCGTCGTCCACCCGCCATCAAGTCCACGAGGGAAGGCCCGGAAGACGGGAGCACGTCAACCTGAAGTGGGTCCTCTCCAACAACGCCTCTGATCGCGGAGACGTCACATCGTGTGGGTCGAAGGGATGGGTGGCAACGAGCTGGCCCGGCGCCGGCGCTGCCGCCACCGGGTCACGCGAGCTTGAGCAGCAGTTCGGTGAGCTCGGCCGGCATGGTGATCATGCAGTCGTGGCCCGTCGGCAGTTCCCACACCTGTGCGGGGCTGCCGTTGGGCTGCGTCGCCGGAACGGGCCGCCGCGTGACGCCCTCCGGCACGCCCGCGACGCAGTGGATGTGCGTCCGCGGGATCGCGTGCGTGGCGGGGTTGTCCAGCCGGACCGGCTGCTGGAGGCAGAGCGCCGGCTGGTCCGACAGCATCGCCCGCAGCCAGGCCACGTCCGCCGGGTCGGTGACCCCGAACAGGCCCAGGGGCGGCGGCAGCTCGGGCATCGGCGGGATCCGCCAGCCGGTCCCGGACTGCGCGGCGCGGTCGATGAGGGCCTGGGTGACGGGTTGCACGTCCGCCGCGCTCTCGCCGTCCTCCGGGACCATCGCGTCGAGGTAGACCAGGTGGGCGATGCGTTCCGGGACGCGGTTGGCGGCGGAGGAGATGACCAGCCCGGCGTAGCTGTGGCCGACCAGGATCACGTCGGTGAGGTCGTTCGCGGTGATCAGCTCGACGATGTCGCCGGCGTGGGTGTCCAGTCCCACCTCGGGGCCGAGCAGATGGGCCTTGTCGCCGTGGCCGGTCAGCGACGGCGCGGCCGCCTGATGCCCGGCCGAGGTCAGGAGCGGGACCACGCGCTCCCAGCATCGTCCGCTGTGCCAGGCCCCGTGTACCAGCACGTACGTTGACATGTGCGGCTCCTTGCTCATCAAAGGGGTGTTCGTTCCCGAGTGAGGTTTCCGCTCGTCCGCCGGCGCAGCCAGAGCCCTCGCGATCCTGGGGGTGAGGGGGCCAGGCACGCGCCGAGGTGCGCCATTACCGTGGGGCGCATGAGCGGCGAATCCAACCTTCTGGGCGAATACGTACGCGCCCGCCGGGAGCTCGTCACTCCTGAGCAGGCCGGCATCCCCTCCGTGGGCGTACGGCGGGTGCCGGGCCTGCGCCGGGAGGAGGTCGCGATGCTCGCCGGCATCAGCGCCGACTACTACCTGCGCCTGGAGCAGGGCCGCGACCGCAACCCGTCCGCGCAGGTGCTGGTGTCCCTCGCGCGCGTGCTGCGGCTCGACGACGACGCGACGGCCTATCTGCTGCGCCTCGGAGCGGGCGATCCCCGGCGGCGACGGCGGCGGCCCCGCAAGGAGAGCGTTCCCGCGGGCATCGCCAAGCTCGTCGCCGCGCTCGCGCTGCCCGCGTACGTGGAGGGCCGCTCCTTCGACGTCCTGGCCGCCAACGCCCCGGCGACCGCCCTGTCGCCGCGGCTCGTGGCGGGCCGCAACCGCCTGCGGGACGTGTTCCTCGACCCCGCCGAGCAGGCTCTCTACCCGGACTGGGAGAACGCCGCGCAGGGCATGGTCGCCGGCTTCCGCAAGTCCGTCGGCGCCGACATCGACGACCCCCGGTTCGTCGAACTCGTCGGCGAGCTCTCCCTCGCCAGCCCGCTGTTCAGCAGGCTCTGGGCCCGCCACGACGTGAACACGTGCGAGGGCGCGCCCAAGCGCCTCGACCATCCCCAGGTCGGTGAGCTGTGGCTGAACCGGGAGAGGCTGGGCGTGAGCGGCGCGGCGGGCCAGACGCTCATCGTCCTGCACCCGGACCCCGGCACCGGCAGCGCCGAGAAGCTGGCGCTCCTCACCTCCGTCACGCTTTCCTCGTGAATCACCCAGGGGCTCGCCGACCGGCTCGGGCGCGCCTGTCGTGACTCAGGCGGAGGGGCGCAGGCGGCGCTCGGCCGGTGGGATCAGCAGCACCTCCAGCGCGCGGGCGCAGGCCCGCGCGTGCGCGGCGAACCAGTCGATCCGCGCGTCGCTGATGACCAGCGGCGTGGAGCGCACGGCCAGCGCGTAGCGGACGTGGTTGTGCCGGTCGAGCACCGGCACCGCGACGGTGCGGACGCCGTCGCCCGACTCCCCGTCGTTGAGCGCGTACCCGGACTCGCGCACGCGGACCAGCTCCTCGCGCAGTTCGGCGTGGTCCACGATGGTGCGGCCGGTCAGCGCCGGCAGCGGGCCGAGCACCGCCAGGTCGGCGCTGCCCTCCGGGTCCCAGGCCAGCAGCACCTTGCCCAGCGCCGTGGAGTGCAGGGGGCGGCGCAGCCCGGCGCCGCTGTCGGGGTTGAGCGAGCCGCCGCTCAGGATGACCGCGTGCCGGTCGTTGCGGACGGCCAGGTCCACGGTGGCGGAGGTGACGCGGGCCAGTTCGGCCAGTTCGGGGGCGATGCGGTGCAGGCCGCGCCGGTGGAAGGAGAGCTGCCCCAGCTCCGTGATGGACGGCCCCAGCCGGTAGCGGCCGGTGCGCGCCTCCTGCTCCAGGAAGCCCGTGGCGGCCAGCGTCCTGGCCAGGCGGTGGGTGGTCGAGGTGGACAGCCCCATCCTGCGCGCCAGGTCGGACAGGCCGAGCGAGGCGTCACCGCCCCCGAAGCAGCCGAGCAGGCCGATCGCCCTGCGCACCGACTGGACGTTGTCGTCTGCTGCCATGCGGGAAACTCCGTCTTCCGAGTAGGGAGATCGGGGACCAGGTAGGAGCCGGCCCGGCCGAGAACGCTTCCCGCATCGCGGGACAATCTTTGCATTCCCTACCAATTTACAAGCAAACTCTGCCCATGACCACAGCCGCACTCGACGCCATCTGGTTCACCCGCTGTCCCGTCCCCACCGCCACAGGCATCGCGGCCGACCAGGGCTGGCTGGAGGGAGAGTTCGCCGGCGACGGGATCGAGGTCCGCTCGCTGCAGGACGACGACCCCGGCGTGCCCCGCGAGACCCACTACACCCACGCTCTGACCGGCCTGTTCCGCGAGGGCGGCAACGTGCCGGCGCTGTGGGCGCGCTCGCGCGGCGAGGCGACCAGGCTCATCGGGCTCACCTGGATCGAGGAGCGGCAGGTCGTGCTGGTGCGCGGCGGCACCGCCCTGGAAAGCCCCGAGCAGCTCAAGGGCCTGCGGCTGGCGGCGCCCCGGCATCGCATCGCCATCGACTTCTGGCGGGCCATGGCCCTGCGCGGCTTCCACGGCGCGCTCTCCCTGGCCGGGCTCGGGCTCGGTGACGCCGAACTGGTGGACGTCGAGGCCGAGCCGGGCGGCGGCCAGTGGGAGGCGGAGCTGGCCGCGCTGGCCGCCGGCCGGGTGGACGCGGTCTACGTCAAGGGCGCGCTCGCCGTCGAGGCCGCCCTGCGCCACGGCGCGGAGGTGGGCATCGACCTGGACGCCGTGCCGGACCGGCGCGCGCGGATCAACAACGGCACCCCCCGCCCGATCACCGTCCACCAGCGCCTGCTGGACGAGCATCCGCAGGTGGTCACGCGCTTCCTGGCCGTCCTGCTGCGCGCCGCGGACTGGGCCGCCGCGCACCCGTCCGAGGTGGCCAGGATCCTGGGCGCGGAGACCGGCGCCGGCGCGACCGGCGTGGCCGCGGCCTACCGCCCCGGCGCCTCGCTCCACCTCGACCTGTCCGCCGAACGCCTCGACCTGCTGGCCGAGCAGGAGCGCTTCCTGCGCGGCCACGGCTTCCTCGAATCACCCGTGGACGTCGCCGCCTGGGCCGACCACACCCCGCTCCAAGGAGTCACCCATGCGTAAGCTGCTGCTCGCCCTTCCGCTCGCCCTCCTGGCCACGGCCTGCGGCGGCCCGGACACCACCACCACCGCCGCCGGCCAGGAGCAGGTCGTCGTGCGCATCTCCGACCCCGGCAACAGCGGCTTCCTGGCCGTCGCCAAGAAGGACGGCAGCCTGGACGCGGCCCTGGCCAAGGTCAACGCCAAGGTCAAGTGGGCCGGTGACTTCTCCGTGTTCGCCCCGGCCGCCCAGGCCATCAACGCGGGCTCGCTCGACATCGCCACCGGCTCGATCACCTCCGGCGTCACCGCGCTGGCCGTCAAGCCCAGTTTCAAGATCTTCGCCACCGTCCCGCCCGACCTGGCCGGGGAGGGCATCGTGGTGAAGAAGGACTCGCCGATCAGGTCCGTGGCCGATCTGGCCGGGCGCAGCGTGGCCGTCGGGCACGGCGGCACCAGCGAGTACCTGCTGCTCAAGGCGTTGCAGACGTTCGACGTGCCGGTCGAGAAGGTCAAGCGGGTCTATCTGCCGCCGCCGCAGACCGCGCCGGTCTTCGGCTCGGGCGAGGTGGACGCCTGGTCCACCTTCTCCACCTTCCTCATCCCCGCCGTCACCGAGCTGGGCGCGCGCGTCCTGGCCGACGGCGAGGCGATCAAGTCGGACAACTACGTGATCTACGTGGCCGCCAACAAGCTGCTGCAGGAGCATCCCGAGGTGGTCAAGGCGCTGTTCGCGTTCATCAAGGAGGGCAGCGCCAAGGAGATCGCCGATCCGGCGGCGTACCTGAACGTCTTCACCCAGACCGGCCCGCAGGCCGTGCAGGGCGAGCAGAAGGAGCTCGTGGCCGGCATCCAGAAGAAGGGCAGGCCCGTCCAGGCGGTCACCGCCGCCGAAATCGCGAAATATCAAGACGTGGCGAGGTTCTTTCTCGACCAGAAGGTGCTCACCGCGCCGCTGGACGTCTCCCAGCACGTCGTGGACGTGAACACGCTCGGGAGCGCGCGGTCATGAGCGTGGCCACTCACGCGGAGGCCGGCGTCGAGGGGCTCGTCGCGCCCCAGCCGCCGCGCTCGTCCGGCCGCCACCCGGCCGTCACGCTCGCGCTGCGCGCCACCGGCCCGGTCCTGCTGCTCGCCGCCTGGTACGCGGCCACCGCCACCGGCGCCCTCACCCAGGACGTGCTCGCCGGCCCCCAGGACGTCGTCAACACCTTCGGCGAGCTGTGGGCCGACGGCCAGCTGCCCGAGGCGCTGCGCGTGTCGGTCACCAGGGCCGGGCTCGGCCTGCTGCTGGGCGCCTCCACGGGGCTGGCGCTGGGCGTCGTCTCCGGCTTCACCCGGCTCGGCGAGGAGCTCGTCGACTCCTCGATGCAAGCCCTGCGGGCCATCCCGTTCCTGGCGCTGACCTCGCTGTTCATCGTCTGGTTCGGGATCGAGGAGGCGTCCAAGATCCTGCTGATCGGGGTGGCCTGCACGTTCCCCATGTACATCAACGTCTCCAGCGGGGTGCGCAACGTGGACCGCAAGGTCGTCGAGGCGGCCCGCTCGTTCGGACTGGGCCGGCTGGCCGTCGCCCGCGAGGTCGTGCTGCCGGGCGCGCTGCCGTCGATCTTCGCCGGGCTGCGGTTGTCCACCACGCTCAGCGTGATCGCGCTCATCGCCGCCGAGGAGATCAACGTGACGGCCGGGCTCGGCTACCTCATGGCCCGGGCCACCGACTACCTGCGCACCGACATCCTCGCGCTGTGCGTGCTGCTGTACGCGGTGATCGGGCTCGCCGCCGACCTGGCCCTGCGGCTGGCCGAGCGGGTCACGATGCCCTGGCGCAGGGCGGTGACGATCCGATGAGCCTCGCCGTACGCACCCGGGGGCTGCGCAAGGTCTTCGGCGAGCGGGCCGTCCTCGACGGGGTGGACCTGGACGTGCGGCGCGGCGAGTTCCTGGCGCTGCTCGGCGCGAGCGGCACCGGCAAGACCACGCTCCTGCGCATCCTGGCCGGGCTGGACGCGGCCGGCGGCGGGAGTGTGCTGGTGCCGCCGGTGCGCACCGTCGTCTTCCAGGAGCCGCGGCTCGTCCCGTCCAAGCGCGCCCTCGCCAACGTGATCATCGGGCAGGGCCGCGCCGCCCGCGCCAAGGGCCTGGCGGCCCTGGCCGAGGTGGGGCTGAGCAGCCATGCCGACGCCTGGCCCGCGACGCTGTCCGGCGGCGAGGCCCAGCGGGTCGCGCTGGCCAGGGCCCTGGTACGCGAGCCGGAGCTGCTGCTGCTCGACGAGCCGTTCGCCGCGCTGGACGCCCTGACCCGGCTGCACATGCAGGACCTGATCGCCGAGCTGTGCGCCCGGCACCGCCCGGCCGTGGTGCTGGTCACGCATGACGTGGAGGAGGCGATCCTGCTCGCCGACCGGATCGCGGTGCTGCGCGCGGGCACGTTCGTCACGGATGTGCGGGTCGAGCTCGACCGGCCGCGCGACCGCACCGACCCCGACTTCGTCGAGCTGCGCCGCCGGCTCCTCGCCGACCTCGGCGTGGACGCCCACGCGGGAGCGTCGCCATGACGGCGCCCGGGAGCAATGCCGTGAGCAGGGCCATGACGGCGGCGGGCTGGATCGCCGAGAACGCCGCCGCGCTGACCGGGCTCGCCGACCGGATCTGGGCCTACGCCGAGCCGTCGCTGCGCGAATGGCGCTCGGCCCTGGCCACCGCCGCGCTCCTGCGCGCGCACGGCTTCACGATCGCGTGGGGCACGGCCGGCCTGCCTGCCGCGTTCGTCGCCACCCACGGCGACCGCGGGCCGGTGCTGGGCTTCAACGTCGAGTACGACGCCCTGCCCGGCCTGTCCCAGCGGGCCGGCGCGGCCCGGCACGAACCGGTCGCGTTCGAGGGCGACGAGTACGCCCCCGCCTACGGCCCCGGCCACGGCTGCGGCCACAACGCCCTGGCGGCGGCGTCGGCAGGCGCGGCCATCGCCGCCGCCACGGCACTGGGGAGCCGGGCCACGATCAAGGTGTTCGCGTCCACCGGCGAGGAGCACCTGGTCGGCAAGGCGTACGCGGTGCGCGACGGCGCCTACGACGGGCTGGACGCCTTCCTCGACTGGCACCCCGCCCCCGTCACCGGCACCGGCTGGGACGTCACCAGCGCCCTGTACTCGGCCACGTTCTCCTTCCTCGGCTCGCCCGGCCACGGCTCGAACCCGCTGGGCACCCGCAGCGGCCTGGACGGCGCGCTGCTGCTGACGGAGATGGTCGAGCGCCTGCGCGCCGGCCACGTCTCCCCCTCCGGCCGCGTCAGCTACACGATCAGCGGCGGCGGCGCCCCCAACGTCACCCCCGACCTGCAGACGGTCTGGGTCTACGTCCGCGAGTCCACGGCCGCCGCCGCCAGGACCCTCTACGACCAGGTCGTGACCTGCGCCCACGCCGCCGCCGCCGGCAGCGGGACCCGGCTGGAGCACCGCCTGGTCACCGCCATCAGGCAGGGGCTCGGCAACCGGGCGGGCGCCGAGCTGCTGCACCACACGATGAGCGAGCTGGGGCCGCCGGCGTTCACCGACGCCGACCAGGCGTTCGCGCGGCGGCTGCAGGCGGCGATCGGCCGCCCGCCCGCCGGCCTGGCCGGCGAGGTGCTGCCGCTGCGCCCGCCCGCCGGTCCCGACCTCGGCGGCCCGTCCAGCGACACCTCCGAGGTGAGCTGGACGGCGCCGCACCTCAGCCTGGTCGCGGCCGTGGTGCCGCTCGGGGTGCCCCTGCACTCGTGGGCGGCCACCGCGGCGACCGGCACCCCGATCGCCCACGCCGGGCTGCTGGCCGCCGCCCGCTACCTGGCCACGGCGGCGGTCACGCTGGTCGAGCAGCCCGAGACGCTGGCGGCGGTCGGCGCGGAGTTCGACTCCCGCGAACGGGAGCCCGCGCTCCTGCCGGCCGCCGCCGAGCCGCCGTACCACCTGCCGCCGCCCGGCTTCCTCGACGAGACGGGCCAGTCGCCGCGGCCGACCCGGACGCCGCCCGTTTCCGCTGAACCCCTAGGAAAGATCTGACATGTCCGTCCTGCTCATCTCCGGCAGCCCATCGGCCGCCTCGCGCACCGTACGCCTGCTCGACCACCTGGCCGGGCGGCTGGGCCGGCCCGCCACCGTGCTGCGCCTTCGTGACCTGCCCGCCGAGGCCCTGCTGCGCGGCGACACCGCCCGTCCCGAGCTGGCCCGCGCCACCGCGCAGGTGGCCGCGGCCGACACGATCGTCGTCGCCACCCCGATCTACAAGGCGTCCTACACCGGGCTGCTGAAGGCGTTCCTGGACGTCCTGCCGCAGGGCGCGTTCGCCGGCAAGACCGTGGTGCCGATCGCCACCGGCGGCACCCCGGCCCACCTGCTGGCCGTGGACTACGCCCTGCGCCCGGTGCTGAGCGTGCTCGGCGCGCGGCACGTCACGCGCGGCCTGTTCGTGCTGGACAGCCAGATCGAGCCGCTGGCCGGGGAGCTGCTCCCGCGCATCGACGCCCTGCTGGAAGAGGTCCCGCTGGGGGCGGCGGCATGACGGCGCACCGCACCGGCCGCTTCCACCTGGCCCTGCCCACCCGGAGCCCCGACCCCGCCCCGTTGCCGGGCTTCGTCACCGACCTGCGGCCGGCGCTCACCGACCCCGCCGGGCGGGCCGCCGTGGCCGCGGACCTGTCCGGGTGGGCGGGCGCCCTTTCGCCCTTCGACCCCGCCGGCCAGGAATCTCTCGCCGTAGCCGCCAACGCCCTGCGCCGCACCCGCCACCTGCGGGTCGTGGCCGAGTTCCACCCGGCCGTGGCCACCCCCGTCTACGCGGCCAAGCTCTCGGCGTCCCTGCAGCGTTTCTCCGCCGGACGGCTCGGCTGGCGGCTCGCGGTGGATCTGGACCCGGCCGTGGCCAGGGCGCAGGGCGACTTCCTGACCGGCGCCGCCCGGTTCGCCCGCGCCGACGAGTTCCTCACCGTGGCCAAGGGCGTCTGGGGCGGCGGCCCGTTCGACTTCGCCGGGGACTTCTACGAGGTGGTCAAGGGCGGCTTCGGCACGCCGCTGTCGTCCCCGCCCTTCCCCGAGGTGCACCTGTCAGGCGCCTCGCCCGAGGCCCTGGAGCTGTCGCGCCGCCACGCCGACGTGCACGTCTTCGCCGCCGGTGACGACCTGGCGGCCCTCATCCCCGAGCTGCCCGGCCTGCGCTACGGCGTGCACCTGCCCTCGATCGAGGCCGCCGACGAGTACGCCGCGCTCGGCGTCACCGAGTTCTTCCTCCAGACCGAGGACGTCTACCGCCTCGGCGAGCACATGAAGGAGCGGTCTGTTGACCGTTGACATCTACTGGCGCATTCACATGGAGGGCGACCAGCCCTCGCTGCGCCGCCGCGTCCGCAGCCGAGGCGGTTTCGCCCCCGGCGGCACCGCCCCCGGCACCAGGGACGGCCGGGACGACGGCTACAGCCACGCCGACTACATGGCCGAGGTCGCCAGGGCCGCCGAGGACAGCGGCTTCACCGGCGGGCTGCTGCCGAACTTCCCGCACACCGACGACCCGTGGGCGGCCGCCGCGACGCTGGCCCGCGAGACCACGTCGTACCGCTTCATGGTGGCCTTCCAGCCCGGCTTCCTGCACCCCGTCCAGGCCGCCCGGATGACGGCCACGCTGCAACGGGCCACCGGCGGCCGGATCGTCTACAACGTCATCTCCGGCGGCGGCGGCCCGGCGCAGCTGTGGTGGGGCGACAAGGTGGACCACGACGACCGCTACGCGCGCACCTCGGAGTTCCTGGACGTGCTCAAGGGCGTCTGGCAGGGCGGGCACACCCACCGGGGCCGCTTCTACCAGGTGGAGAACGCCGGACTGCCGGAGGAGCTGGCCGGGCAGCCGTTCCCCGAGATCTTCTTCTCCGGCTCCTCCCCCGCCGCCATCGACGCCGCCGGCCGGCACGCCGACTACTACCTGTCCTGGCTGGAGCCGTTCGAGGCGCTGGAGGAGAAGTTCGACGCCGTGCGCGCGCACAGTGCCACGCCGCCCCGGTTCGCCGTGCGGGTGGACCTGCTGGCCCGGGAGAGCGAGGAGGAGGCGTGGGCGGAGATCGAGGCCGGCTGGCGGGCCCGGCCGCGCGAGAGCGACGCCGGCGAGGGCGACTCCGTCGGGGTGCGACGCAGCCGCGCCTTCCTCGCCGGAGCCGGTGACGACCCCCGCGCCCTGGAGGTCGCCCCCCACGTGTGGGGCGGGTTCAGCCAACTGCGCGACGGCCCGGCCTTCGGCCTGGTCGGCGACTACCACCAGGTCGCCGACCGCCTCGACCGGCTGCTGGATCTCGGGGTGGACGCCCTCATCCTGGCCGGGATCCCCCATCTCGAAGAGGCCCACCGCGTGGGCCGTCACGTTCTGCCGCTACTGAAAGGACGCTCCTGATGACCACCAAGGTCGGCTTCTTCCCGCAGAACAACACGCTCTGGGTGGCCCGCCACCGCGACCTGCTGCCCGGCGTCGAATGGGTGGACCTGAACGCCCTCGGCCGGGACGGGCGCGTCGATCCCACCCGGGCCCTGCCGTCCGCCCACGGCGACCATCTGTTCGACGGCGGATACGACTTCATCGGCACCGGCTCCACGCCCCCGGTCACCGCCCAGGCCAAGGGGCACGACATCGTGTACGTGGCGATCTCCGGGCCGCGGGTCGAGAACGGCCGCCTGGTGGTGCGGGACGACTCCCCGATCGGCTCGGTGGCGGAGCTGAAGGGCAGGCGGGTGGCGCTCGGGCACGGCTCCTGGCAGACCACCCTGCTGCTGCTGGCGCTGGAGCGGGCCGGGCTCGGGTGGGGCGACATCGTCCCGGTGGACGCCTACGGCAACGCCGCCGAGCTGCTGGTGAACGGCGACGTGGACGCCTGGGTGGGCTCCTACCCGTACCTGACGCCGGTCGAGTCGCGCACCCGGACGCTGGTGGAGACCGAAGGTCTGTTCAGCCACCGCTCGCTCTGGTTCACCCGCCGCGACTTCGCCCAGGACCGGCCGGAGGAGCTGGCCAGGATCGTCACCGCGCTGCAGCGGGCGGACAGCTGGACGGAGGAGCACCCGCGCGAGGCCGCGGCCCTGTTCGACGGCGACCTCGACGCGTGGGAGCACGCGCTGCGCACCCGCCCGTGGGGGCTGCACCCGGTCAGCCCGGAGTTCGTCGCCGAGCAGCAGCACGCCGCCGACCTGTTCCACGCCAACGGGCTCATCGAGCGGAAGATCACGGTCGCGGACGCCGTCCTCCCCGAGATCGGCGAGCTGGTGACGCGGACCCGGTGACTCCCGTCCTCTCCGCCGCCCACGCGGCGGCGGAGAGGACGACTTCGATCACGGCGGCACGCCCGCGCGGGCCGCCCCGATCGCCAAGCCGGACGTGGACGAGAAGCGGATCGATCAGCTGCGTGCTTCGGGCGGCACGTAGGCGAAGGTGGGACCGGCGCCGCCGGGCAGCGCCATCAGGGCCTGCGCCTGGGCCCTGAGCGCGAACATGGTGCGGGTGGCGTCCGTGAGCCGCTTCGGGTCGCCGTTGAACGCCTGTTCCAGCAGGTTCAGCAGGATGCTGTAGGTGGTGTCGAACAGATCCTGCGCCGCCCGTACGGCACTGCCCGGCTCGGCGGGCCGCGGGTTGGGTGTCATCGGCAGCACGCCGTCCGGGTCGACGCCGACCTTCTCGCCGGTCGGGCCGGTCTTCGGGGTGTCGCCCCGCTGGTAGCGGCGGCCGAGCTTGAGCTCCTGAAAACGGTAGTAGTGGGCGACCTCTTTCCGCTCGGGGTGGAGGACGTCCTGGTCACCGTCCCAGACCTCGCCGCGGGCGTTGCCCTCCCCCTGCTCGACGATCTCCTTCAGCGCGCCGAGCGCGGACTCCAGATCCTCGACGGCGAACAGCGATCCGGCAGTGTGCCGGAAGTGGGCGCCGCTCACCTGCCGGGCCGGGTCTCCGCAGAACACCTCCTCCTCGCCGAGCGTTTCGCACAGATGGCGCAACCCCTGCTCGATCGCGGCGTAGAACTGCCCGATCGTCTCGTAGTCGTCGTCCTCCGGCGGCGCGCCGGACGGCGCCGGCCGTTCCAGGCGCAGGAACATCTCCAGCGCCTGCGCGCCGAACGGCACCAGCGACACCTCCAGATCGCCATGAGGCAGCTTGCGCGGATACGGCGGCAGCATCCCCGGCACGTCCAGACGCGGCGTGCCACCGACCGCGTTGAGCAGGTTCGCCGCCAGCGCCAGATGCAGCATCTCCTCCACGAAGACGCCGCTCACCACCTCCACAGCCACCGGATTGCGCTCCGGATCCAACGAGTACAGCGCCGTCAAGTACGGCGGCAGCGTCGCGTGCTCCAGCTCGATCGCCCACTGCAGATGCTCACGCAGGCTGCCGAGCGTGCCGATCCGGACCGGTCGTTCGTGGTTCATTCGTGTCATACCTCGGGTTGTCGGCATGGCGGATCGGACCGCCGGCCGATGGGCCGGCGGCCTGGTTCGATCCTGGGATCAGGCAGCGATGACGGCAGCCGGTGCCGTCACGCTGCGGATACCTCGCCGGGGTTCAGGAGGGGCGTGGCGCGCGGCGGTCCTTGCGCCGGGCCAGCTCGGCCTCTTCCACCAGCGTGAACATCGGCTTGCCCGGCTCGCACAGCATGGTGACCGTGAACCGTACCGGGACATCGTCGCGATTGTTGCCGTCCTGGTAGTGGATGACGTCGCCACCCGGCTCCCAGAACGCCTCGCCGGCGCGGATCACCCGCTCCGGCTCTCCTTCCAGTTCCATCAGCATCTCGCCCTCGAGGACGACGCCGAAGGCGGGACCCGGGTGGCGATGCGGCGGCGCGCCCGGGTCTCCGGGCGGGTACTCGATGACCACGGTCATCGCGTGCGCGCCCTCGGGGATGAACGGAGGCTGCGCCTCCTGCAGCACGGTCAGCGCCGTCTGCCACGCGGTCGATCGCGGCTTGTCCATCGCCCCGCCCTACTTCGCGTCGGACTGGCCGAGCCAGTCCTTGTAGGTGACGGTGCCGAGCTGCGCGCCGTCGGCGGGCACCAGCGACCGTTCGCCGAGCACGCTGCCGAAGTAGCGCGCCTGCGGGTCGGTGACGACCTCGCGGGTGTCGCCCCAGGCGGCCAACGCCTTGCGGAAGAACTCGTCCATCTTGTACCGGGTCGGTCCGGCGATCTCGATCCGGCCGTTCAGCGGCGTCCCCACCGCGGTCCTGCCGACCGCCTGGGCCACGTCGTCGCCCGCGATCGGCTGGAACAGCACCGGCGCGATGTGCACCTTGCCGTCGACGGTGCCCTCGTCGGCGATGCCGCGGGCGAACTCGAAGAACTGGGTGGAGTGCACCAGCGAGAACGGGACGCCGGACTTCTCGATCAGCTCCTCCTGGGCGATCTTCGCCGCGAAGTAGCCGTTCTCCGGCATCCGCTCGGTCCCCACGATCGACACCGCCACGTGATGGCCCACCCCGGCGGCCGCCTCGGCCGCCAGCAGGTTGCCGGTGGAGGTCTGGAAGAACTTCATGACGGCCTCGCGCTCGAACGAGGGCGAGTTCGACACGTCGATCACGACCTCGGCGCCCTTCAGCACCTCGGCCAGGCCCTCCCCGGTCAGCGTGTCGACGCCGGTGTTCGGCGACGCGGCCACGGCCTCGTGGCCGTGCTCGCCCAGCTTCCTCACCAGCTTCGACCCGATGAGCCCGGTCCCGCCGATCACCACGATTTTCATTGCTGGCACCCTTCTGGCTTTCCGGGCGCTGTGGTGCGCCCTTGTCGTCAGCTAAGACAAGGCAGCCCCCCTCGGTTGTGACAGGCGGCCTCGTGTTCGAGGAGAAGCGTGCTGATCCCGCCCCCTGGACCAGGGCGAGAGCACGCAGACCATGCTCGACTCGAAGAAGTACCCGGCGAGATCTGCTCGTGCACCGGTATGCCCTTCAGCGCCAACGCTGGAGTTTGTCGGGGTTCAGGATGATCCACACCGCCGTGACCTCGGCTCCGGCCACGCTCACGCTGACCACCGCCACGGCCTTGCCCGCCCGCCGCAGCACGAGCCCCGTCCTGCCGTTCACCGATCCGATGGCCGGCTCGGTTCCTGGCTGGTCGATCAGCAACGCCGTGACGACCCGCGCGACCGCGTCCGCACCGTGGGTCGGCCGTACGGCGACGCGCACCTTGCCGCCGCCATCGCTGACGACGATCGCGTCGGCGGCCAGGACCTCCCGCAGCGCCTCGGTGTCGCCCGCCTGGCAGGCCGCGGCGAACCGGCGGGCCACCCGCTCGTGCCCGGCGCGCATCTCCGGGCCGTACCCGGCCTGGTGCGAGGCCGGGTACGGCACGGGCTGGGCCCGCGTCACCCGGCCGCCGGGCACGTGGTCAGGGTCGGGGTCGGGGGCGGGGTCGGCGACGAGCTCCAGGCAGATGCTTCCCGCTGTCCGCGTCAGCCAGGCGCGCGGCACCGCGATGGCGGCGCGCTCCTCCTCGTCGAGGGCGTACCAGCGGCGATAGGTCTCCTGGACGACGTGGTCGGCCGTGGTGTCCGAGCCGAACATGGACAGAGCGATCCCGAGCAGGTGCTGCCGTTCGTCGAGCATCTCCGCCAGCGACTCGGCGCCCGCCTCGGTCATGGTCTGCCGCCTCCTTCATCGTTGGCAGATAAGACCGGACAGCCCGTTACGTTGTGACAGAGCGGCTGCGAGACCGCTCGAAGGCCTCGATCTTGGCCGGGTTGAGGATCCACAACAGGTGGTGGATCCCCTCCTTGGAGGCCTCCATGGCCAGCAGGGCGACGCCGGCGCCGTCCCGGGTGACGAGCACGCCTGGCAGCCCGTTCATCTCGACCCACGTGACGGCGGTGCCCGGCCAGAACCGCGGCGAGAACGCGGCCACGAACCTGGCCACCCGCTCGTTGCCCAGCACGGGGAACTTGGACGATCCCCTGATGCCGTCGCCGTCGGAGGAGCTGACGACGTCGGCGGCGAAGAGCTTCTCCAGGGCGCCGACATTTCCCGTCCGGGCGGCGTCGAGGAACGTCTCCAGGAGGCGCCGGTGCTGGAGCCTGTCGACGGGCTCGTGGCGGACGGCGGTCACGCGCCTGCGGGCGCGGCTCACGATCTGCCGGACGTTGACCGGGGTGAGCCGCAAGATCTCCGCTATCTGCGGATAGGGATAGTCGAAGGCCTCCCGCAGGACGTAGGCGGCGCGCTCGGTGGGATTGAGCCTCTCCAGCAGGAGCAGAAGGGCCAGCTCCAGCGCTTCGCCGCGTTCGGCGCCGACCGTGGGGTCAAGACTGGTGTCCACGGGCTCCGGCAGCCAGGGGCCGATGTAGGACTCCCGCCGCACGCGCGCCGACTGCGCCAGGTTGATGGCCAGCCGGGTGGTGACCAGCGCCAGGAAGGCCGGCGGGTTCTCGATGGTCTCGCGGTCGGTGTCCTGCCAGCGCAGCCACACCTCCTGGACGATGTCCTCGGCCTCGGCCGCGCTGCCCAGCATCCGGTAGGCGATGCCGAACAGCCGCGGGCGCAGCTCGATGAAGGCGGACGCCGCCCGATCGAGAGCGTCCGCCTGTTCCAGGGATTCCGTGTTCATGTGCCCCACATCGATTCGCCCGTCGGCCTGAACAGGGGTTCGTCAGCCTCGCGCGTGGTCCGCGGCGTCGAGGATAGTCGCTGTCACGGCGTCGGGCTGCGAGGCCGCGAGCGCGTGGGAGGCGCCGGCGACCTCGCGGGTGCCGCGCGAGTCCGCGCGCCCGCGCAGCGGGTTGGCCACGGCGACCGTGGTGAGCTCGTTGCCACGCAGGCGCCGGATGACGCGGTTCCAACTGGCCGACTCGGCGAAGGCGCCGTGGACGAGGAGAACGACTGGTTGGTTCATGGGATTGCCTCTCCGGTTGTTCACTCGTGAAAGCCGATCTCGCGATGGGTGCCGTCGCAGAGCGGTCTGTTGCCGGAGTGACCGCAACGGCACAGCGTCATCCGGTTCCTGGTCTCCAGCGGCAGGCCGTCCGATCGGGTGACGGGGATTCCACCGGTCACCCACAGCGCGCCGGCGAGGCCGTCCTCCTCCTCCAGCACCGAGACGGCGCGCGGGAGGTCGGCCTCGATCGTCTCGCCGCCGCGTTCGAGGGCATAGCTGTAGGAGCCGGAGGGGCAGTGATCGATGCGGCCCATGACGTCCGAGCGCACGTCGCTGTCGGCGGTGTCGTCGAGCATCTTGGCGATGGGCCTGGTCCGGCCGATGCAGAAGGCGGCGTGCACGCACAGCTCGCCCACCCGCCGCGCGGAGATGCCGACGCCGTCGTGCACGTGCTGCAACTCCTGGTAGGGCCGCATCGGCGCGGCCTCCGTGCCGTCGAAGCCGATCACGGCGTGAGTCCCGTCGCAGAACGGCTTGGCGCCCGAACGGCCGCAGCGGCACAGCGCGTAGGTTTCCTCGGTCTCCAGCGGCTCGCCGGTCTTCCAGGTGAGCGCGTTCTTCTGCTCGGCGGAGACGATCTTCCGCTTGCGCCGCAGGGGGACGCGACCGTACACGACGTACGGCCCGTCCCGGAGCACGACGATCCGCTGGTGGTCGCCCGCGCTCCAGCGGCGCAGCTCAGGCGGGACGTACTCGAAGGTGAGGCCGCCCCGCCGCATCAGGTCCTGCGCCTGGGCCTTGAGCGCGTACATCTCCCCGGTGGCGACGGCGAGCATCCTCGGGCTGCCGTTGAAGGCCAGCTCCAGCAGATGGAGGATCGCGCAGTAGGTCTGGTCGAACTCCTCCTGCGCGGCGCGGTCGGCAGGGCCGGGCGTCATGGGGAACACCCCGGTGAAATCCACCGAGAGCTTTTCACCGGTGGGCCCGGACTCAGGGGTGTCCCCGCGCCGGTAGCGGCGGCCGAGCTTCAGCTCCATGAAGCGGTAGTAGTGGGCGACCTCGTCCTGGTCACCGTCCCAGACCTCGCCGCGGGCGCTGCCCTCCCCCTGCTCGACGATCTCCTCAAGCGCGTCCAGCGCGGAGGCCAGATCGGTGACGGCGACGAGCCTGCCGCCGGTGTGCCGGAAGTGGGCGCCGCTCACCTGCCGGGCCGGGTCGCCGCAGAACACCTCCTCCTCGCCGAGCGTTTCGCACAGATGGCGCAACCCCTGCTCGATCGCGGCGTAGAACTGCCCGATCGTCTCGTAGTCGTCGTCCTCCGGCGGCGCGCCGGGCGGCGCCGGCCGTTCCAGGCGCAGGAACATCTCCAGCGCCTGCGCGCCGAACGGCACCAGCGACACCTCCAGATCGCCATGAGGCAGCTTGCGCGGATACGGCGGCAGCATCCCCGGCACGTCCAGACGCGGCGTGCCACCGACCGCGTTGAGCAGGTTCGCCGCCAGCGCCAGATGCAGCATCTCCTCCACGAAGACGCCGCTCACCACCTCCACAGCCACCGGATTGCGCTCCGGATCCAACGAGTACAGCGCCGTCAAGTACGGCGGCAACGTCGCGTGCTCCAGCTCGATCGCCCACTGCAGATGCTCACGCAGGCCGCCGAGCGTGCCGATCCGCGGCTCAGGCAACGTCGTCACCCGGCCGCCAGCCGTCCTCCAGCACCTCGACCGCGTCGCGCAGCCCCCGCAGAGCGATCTTCTCGCGCTCGACGTCCGTCGGGTCGTACAGCCACTCGGTGACCGGCTGCCCCACCTCCTCCTCCGGGCGGCTGGCCTCGGCGATGATCAGCTCCTCCTCGATCTCGACGTGGAGCTCGTACAGGAACTCGTTCTCACCGTTCGGGGTGCTCATGTCTCCTCCAAGCGATCTGCAGTCGGCCGGCGATCTGGCCTCAGCCCGCCGACTCCCGCGCCCATGTGGTCCGATCGCCAGCTAAGACAGGGCAGCCTCGGCATTTGTGACAAGATCCGGCTATTCGGCGAGCTTTCCCACGGTTGAGACGTCGCGCATGAGCGCCGCGATCTCGGCGGGAATCGGCGGGATGCTCTCCCGCTCCACCGATCCGGGGCCGGACCACACGAGGTTGACCTGCAATGCGGGGTCGAGTTCCGGGTAGTCGGAGCGGTTGTGGCAGCCGCGGGTCTCGCGGCGCTCGATCGCGGTTTCGATGGTCGCGCGCGCGGCGAGCGCGGCGGACTTCAGGTCGAAGGCGTGGGCCAGGTCCTGGAAGCCGGCGATGTCCGGGTGCACGCCCATCCCGCTGATGCGCGCCTCGACCGCGGCCAGTTCGGCGAGGCCCTTGCGCAGGCCGCCCTCGTCGCGTACCACTCCGGCGTGCTCCGTCATGATGTCGCGCAGCGCTCGCTGCAACGACCGCACGTTCTCCGGGCCGTCGGCGGACAGGAGCTCGTCCACTTCCTGCCGCGCCGCGGCGAGCGCCTCGGCGGAGCGGCGCTGCGCGCCGAGACCCGCGGAGTACTCCGCCGCCGCCCGGCCGACGACGCGGCCGAGGACGAGGAGCTCGATGAGGGAGTTGCCGCCCAGGCGGTTGGCGCCGTGCAGGCCGCTGGCCGCCTCCCCGATCGCGTACAGGCCGGCGACGTCCGTGCCGTGGTCCTCGGGGCGCACCCGGACGCCGCCCATCGAGTAGTGCGCGGTCGGCGCGACCTCGATCGGCTCCTTGGTGATGTCGAGCATCTGCAGTTCCAGGAGCGTCCGATAGACGCGAGGCAGCCGCGTCATGATCGTCTCGCGCGGCAGATGCGACACGTCCAGCCACACGCCGCCGTCCGGGGTGCCGCGACCTTCCTTGATCTCTGTGTACGCGGCCAGCGCGACCCGATCGCGCGTGGACAACTCCATCCGCTCCGGGTCATACCGGGACATGAACCGCTCGCCGAGCCTGTTGCGCAGGACCCCGCCCTCCCCCCGTGCCGCCTCGGAGACGAGCGTGCCCGCCGCGTTCTCCGGCGCGATGAGACCGGAGGGGTGGAACTGCACCAGCTCGGGGTCGCGGAGGCGGCAGCCGGCCAGGACGGCCAGGCGGAAGGAGTCGCCGGTGTTCTCGTCGCGCCGGGAGGAGGTGCGCCGCCAGATCCTGGTGTGGCCGCCCGCGGCCAGGATCACCGCATCGGCATGGATGACGTAGCGGCTGCCGTCGGTCAGGTCGAACCCGTACGCGCCGAAGACCGCGTTGTCGCGCACGAGAATCCGCGTGATGTACACCGTGTCGAGGACGCGGACGTCGAGCTGGGCCGCCCGGTTGATCAGCGTGCGCTGGATCTCCAGTCCGGTGTAGTCCCCCGCGTACGAGGTGCGCCGGAAGGTGTGGGCGCCGAAGAAGCGCTGGGAGATCCGCCCGTCCCGCTCGCGTGCGAACGGCATGCCGTACCGCACGAGGTCCTCGATGCCACGCGCGGCCCCCTCGGTGACGATGCGCACCGTCTCGGGGTTGGCCAGCAGGTAGCTCTCCTTGAGAGTGTCGGCCGCGTGCTGCTGCCAGGTGTCCTCGGGGTCCATCGTGGCGAGGGCCGCGTTGATGCCGCCTGCCGCGAGCGCGGTGTGTGCGTCCGCCTTCGGCCGTTTGCCGACCGCGAGGACGTCCACCCCGCGCTCGGCGAGTTCGACGGCCGCCCGCAGCCCGGCCCCTCCGGTCCCGATGACCAGGACGGACGTGGCGATTCTGTTCTCTGACGCGTACATGATGCTCCTTCAGCTACGTGCCGCCCAGATGGCGACGGCGACCAGCGCGACGCAGGCGGCCGCGATCAGCGCGACCACGGCGGCCACCCCGATCCACGGCGCCGCGAGCGGCGACGACACGACGGCGCCGACGCACCCCGCCACGGCGGCGCGGGGGACGACGGAGTCCGCGTCGACCAGCGCATGCACCGCCCGGAGCAGGATGAGATACACCCCGACCGGGACGGCGACCGCGTAGCCGATCGCCGTCGGCGATGCCAGCACCTGGCGCCCGCTCTGCTCCACCGCGACCTCGAGCCCGGCGCCGAGGGCCGCCAGCGCGGCGAAGACGCCGAAGTGGCCGTACCCCCACCAGTACGACCGGTGACGCCGCTCGCTGAGCCCCTCCCCCGCCTCGACCAGGAAGTACAGCCACCACAGGGCGAACAGCAGGACGAGACCGGATCCGGCGATGACGACGAGGGGAGCCGCTTCGAGCGCCCCTTCAACCCCTCTGCTCGCGGCCAGGACGCTCTCGCCCAGCAAAATGATCGTGAACAGGCCGTAGCGCTCGGCGATGTGCCGCGGGTGCCAGGTGGTCGCCCTGGCCCGCTCCGCCCACCACGGCACCGCCAGCTCCAGGGCGACCAGGCAGGCGAAGAACGGCAGCTGGAGCGACGCCGGCAGGAGGCCGGCGTCCAGGAGGGCGAGCCGGAGCAACCAGCCCAGCTCGACCAGACCTATGCCGGCGGCGTAGCGGAGCCCCGTACGGCGGCTCGCCGGGTCTTCGAAGGCGGCCCTGAGCCATTGGGCGACGAGCCCGATCCTCATGATGAGGTAGCCCAGGGTGATGATCCCGTAGTCGGAATGGCCGGCCGCGGCGGGCACGCCGACGGCCAGGACCAGCACCCCCGCCATCTGCACCATGGTCAGCAGCCGGTAGGGAACGTCGTCGGTGTCGTAGGACGAGGCGAACCAGGTGAAGTTCATCCACGCCCACCAGATGGCGAAGAACACCTGGAGGAACGGGACCAGCCCGGTCAGGCCATGACCTTCGGCGATGACGTGCGCGAACTGCGCCGTGACGGCCGCGACCGCGACCACGAAGGTGAGATCGAAGAGCAGCTCGAGCTGGCTCGACGCGCGATGCGGCTCGTCGACGGGCCGGGAGCTCATCCTGACCCGGATCCGGATGGTGGTCATGGTCGAGGGCACGCTCACGCTCCTGTCGCTCTTTCGGTGTCCGATTCACCGGAAAGACCGGACGGCGTCGTGATCTGTGACAGATCGCCGCACCAGCGATCGAACTCAGCGGACGATGTCGGCGGTGAGCACGTCTTCCAGCGCGGCGAGGTCGCCGGACTGGGCGGCGGCGACGAACGTCCGCACGAGGCGCCGGTGCGCGGCGGTGCTCACCTGGTGGCGTCGCTCGGTGGCGAGGTGGTTGCGCGCGCGTCGCAGGAGTTGCCGCGCGTGGTCTTCGCCGAGGTGGAGGAGCTCGGAGATCTGGCGGTAGGGGTAGTCGAAGGCCGTGCGCAGGAGATAGACGGCTCGTTCGGCGGGTGTCAGCCTCTCCAGCAGCAGCCGGATCGCCGTGTCGACCGCCTCTCGTCGTTCGGCTGCCGTCTCGGGCCCGGCGGCGAGGTCCGCCGTCTCGGGGAGCCAGGAGCCGGCGGAGGTCTCTCGGCGCCTGCGGGCGGACCGGGCGACGTTGATGGCGAGCCTCGCGGTGGTCAGCGCGAGGAACGCCGGCGGGCTGATGACGACCGACCGATCGGCACGAGCCCAACGCAGCCACGTCTCCTGCACCACGTCCTCGGCTTCGCCCACGTCCTGCAGGACGCGCAGACCGATCGTGAGAAGCCGGGGCGCGGCGCTGACGAACGCCGGATCGTCTCCGTCCCCATGGGTGATCGACCGGTCATGGGTCTGCTCCGCGTGGTCTTCGTACGACTCCAACAGGCTCATGGTCACGATGGCGGCTCCGTTCGACAGCTGGCATCCGGTGATGCCACTGCGATCACGGTCGCTGCCCGCGCTGCTCCATCGCGCCCCGGGAACACCGTGGTCGGTACCCTGGCCCGCACCGTGGCGGGCGTCGGGGCAGCGGAGGCGCCTCGGGCAGTGGGACGCTCCGCGACCACCCGGCTCACCCTGCGGCCGGTGTCACCAGCAGATTGCTGGGCTTGACGGGAGAACGGTAGGTTACGTCTCCATCTAGGATGTAGCGCCGGTTTCTCCCCATGTTCAGCGGTCATGGGGCAACGCACAGATGATCGTCGGGGGCAGTGCCATGGCAAGCGGAGGTCCCGGGTCGCGACTTCTCGGGCGGCAGCTGGAGTGCGAGACGCTGGATCAGCTCGTGGCGACGGTGCAGGACGGCCACAGCTCGGTCCTGGTTCTGCGCGGCGAGGCCGGCATCGGCAAGACGGCGCTGCTGGAGTACGCGCGAGACAGCGCGTCCGGCTGCCGGATCATCAAGGCGACCGGCGTGGAATCCGAGATGGAGCTGGCCTTCGGCGGGCTGCATCAGCTGTGCTCCCCGTTGCTGGAGCATCTGGGTCGCCTGCCGGGCCCGCAACGCGACGCGCTCGGGACGGCGTTCGGCCTGAGCGCGGGAACTCCTCCGGACCGCTTCCTGGTCGGGCTCGCGGTGCTCAGCCTGCTCGCCGACGTGGCCGAGAAAGGGCCGCTGGTCTGCCTGGTCGATGACGCGCAGTGGCTCGACCAGGTCTCCGCGCAGACCCTCGCCTTCGTCGCGCGGCGCCTGCTCGCCGAGCCGATCGGGCTGGTGTTCGCGGTGCGCGAGCACCACCTCGGACCGGAGCTGAAGGGGCTGCCCCAGCTCGACGTGGGACGGCTGAGCGACAGCGACGCCCGCGCCCTGCTGGACTCCGTGACTCCTGGACGACTCGACGAGCAGGTCCGGGACCGGATCGTCGTCGAGACACAGGGAAACCCGCTGGCCCTGCTCGAACTGCCCCGGGGGCTGGCGCCGGCGGAGCTGGCGGGTGGATTCGGGCGGCCCGACGCGCGACCGCTGGCCGGCCAGATCGAACAGGGCTTCCTGCGGCGGGTCCGGTCGTTGCCGGCCGAGACACAGCGGCTGCTGCTCATCGCGGCGGCCGAGCCGGTCGGGGACGTGACCCTGCTGACTCGCGCGGCGGAGTTGCTGGGCATCGAGGTGTCCGCCGCGTCGCCGGCCGAGGCGGCGGGGCTGATCGCCATCGGTACGCGGGTGCGTTTCCGTCATCCCCTCATGCGATCGGCGGCCTACCGCGTCGCGTCCCCGCAGGACCGGCAGGACGTCCACCGGGCGCTGGCCGACGCGACCGATCCCCGGGCGGACCCCGATCGCCGGGCGTGGCACCTCGCCAACGCGACGGCCGGCCCCGACGAGACGGTGGCCGCCGAGTTGGCGCGCTCGGCCGATCGGGCGCAGGCGCGCGGCGGAGTCGCCGCGGCGGCGGCGTTCCACGAGCGGGCAGCCGAGCTGACCCCCGACCCCGCGCGCCGCGGCGCCAGAGCCTTGGCGGCGGCACGGGCCAAGTACCAGGCCGGCGGGTACGACGCCGCGCTCGAACTGCTGGACGCAGCCGAGCTCAGCACTCTGGACGAACGCGAACGCGCCCAGGCCGACCTGCTGCGCGGTCAGATCGCGTTCGCCTCCAGGAGCGCAGGTTCCGCCTTCCCGCTGCTGCTCAGAGCCGGTGAGCGCCTGGCGCCGCTGGACGCCGGGCTGGCCCGCGAGACCTACCGCGACACGTTGAACGCGGCCATGAACGCGGGCCGGCTGCCGAGCGGCGCCCAGGTGGCGGACATCGCCGAGGCGCTGCTCGCCGCACCGCCGGGGCCGCCGCCGGAGCGCAACGACCTGCTCCTGAACGGCGTGGGCGTGGCGCTCACCGAGGGTTCCGCCGCAGGCGTGCCGATGGTGCTGCGGGCCCTGGAGTCCTTTCGCGCCGAAGGGGTCTCCAGGGAACAGGGCCTTGGCTGGCTGCCGTTCGCGTCCCGGATGGCCCATAACGTCTGGGACTTCGACAGTTGGTCGGTGCTCTCCGCGAGGCTGGTCGATCTGGCACGCGAGGCGGGCGCACTGTCGGTGCTGCCCTCAGCCCTCCACATGCTCGTGTCGAACAGGGTCCTCGCCGGTGAGTTCGCCCTGGCCGACGCGCTGGTCGCCGAGGCGGTGACGATCGGCGAGGTGACGGGCAGCCGCTACCTGGCCCAGTACGCGGCCCTGATCCTCGAACCGTGGAGAGGACGAGAGGCCGCGACCCGTCAGGTGAGCGCAGCGATCACGCGGGACCCGGCCCTTCAGGGGGAAGGCAAGGTGGTGACCGCCACCCAATGGGCGAGCGCGGTGCTCTGCAACGGCCTCGGCCGGTACGAGGAGGCGTACGTCGCCGCCGAGCGAGCCTTCGAGCACCCGCAGGAGCTCGGCGGGACGGCCATCAGGTCCACGGTCGAACTCGTCGAGGCCGCCGTCCGGAGCGGAAGGCCCGCCCGGGCGGCCGAGGTCGCCTGGCGACTCGACGAGATGGCCCGAGCCAGCGGCACCGACTGGGCCCTCGGGACCTCGGCGTGCGTACGGGCCCAGGTGAGCGACGGAGCGGACGCCGACGTTCTCTACCGCGAGGCGATCGAGCGGCTCGGCCGCACCGAGGTCCGGACGACGCTCGCCCGCACCCGGCTGCTCTACGGCGAGTGGCTGCGCCGGGAGAACCGCCGCCTCGACGCGCGCGAGCAGCTGGGCATCGCATACGAGCTGCTCGGCGACATGGGGGCCGAGGCGTTCGCGGAACGCGCCCGGCGCGAGCTCCAGGCCACCGGTGAGACGGTACGCAGGCGCACCGTCGAGGCACGCGCGACTCTCACCGCCCAGGAGGCGCAGATAGCGCGCCTGGCCGGCGACGGGCTGACGAACCCCGAGATCGGCGCTCAGCTCTTCATCAGCCCGCACACCGTCGAATGGCACCTGCGCAAGGTCTTCGCGAAGCTCGGCATCTCCTCACGCAAGCAGATCCGCACCACGCTGCTCGAAGGCGCGGCGCTCACGGCCTGAGGATCCGCGGGCCCGCCGTCGTCCGCGAGCGGGACGGTGATGTGACGAGCGTCATGTCACGGGCGGCCTCCCGCATTTTGTCTCTGTAACGACGGTCCATGAGTCACCGCCGGGCCAACGGCGTGATGGTCGTCGATTCGAGAGACGATGCGGGAGAAGAGATGTTCGTCAAGAAGAGGTTGTTCATCGCGGCCGTGTCGCTGATCGCCTCCGCCGGTGGACTGACGGCGCCGGCCTCGGCCGACGACGGCGGCGCCTCGATCAGCTCCTGGGGCTTCCCCGGTGAGGGGTCCGACTGGCAGCCGGTGACCTACGCCGGCGGGCAGATCACCAGCAGGTCCACTCCTGGAGAGGCGCGCGACGACCGCGGCAACATCCTGCACGCCTGGCGCGGCGCGGACAACGACTCCATCTGGATCTCGTTGAACAACGGGCCCGCGTACTCGCTGCCCAACGCCCAGACCTGGACGCCGCCGCGGGTGATCTGGACGGACGACGGGGGCCGCGGCAACTTCCGGATCTTCCACACCGGCACCGAGGGCCACGTCTACCAGCACCGCGTCCAGCTCAGCCCGAGCTACCAGCTACCCGCCACCCTGCCCAGCTGGACCAGGATCCCCAACGACACGCGCACCACCGACACCGAGCCCGTGGCGGCTGCCGCGCTCCCCGGCAACTCCTTCATGCTCGCCTGGAACAGCCAGTCCACCGACGACATCTGGACGATGTACTACAACGGCGACACCGGCACCTACAGCTCGCCCAGCGTGGTGCCGGGCGCGCGGAGCAAGGACGCGCCGGGGCTGGCCGCCCAGGTGGGCGCCAACGGCGACCCCGCTCCCTGGAACCAGGTCGTGCTCGCCTTCACGGGCACCGACAACTACGTGTACATGTCGCGGCAGCGGTACGGGACCGGCAACTGGACGAATCCGTTCCGGGTCTACGCGACAGGCACCCCGGGCTACACGAGGAACGGCCCGTCCGTCGCGCTCTCCCGAAGCGGCTACGGCGTCATCACCATCACCGAGGACCGTGACAACACCATCGGCAGTTACATGATCTCGCGCGACGGCGGGTGGAGCGGCTACTACGAGGAGAACAGCTTCGCGCTCTCCCCCGGCAGAACCCCGCTGGCCGTGGTGGCCGGAACCGATCTCTACTACGTCGTCAACGGTTCGGCCGGCGGCAGGAGCGGCGTTCTGTGGAAGAAGGTCTACGACTTCGCGGCGATGCCCACGCCGTCGGCCCCGCAGTGGTGAAGCCGGCGAACACGCAGCCGGACGACGTCATCGTCACCGACGCCGGCTCCCGGCGTCCGCGTCCTTCTCGGAGAGATCACGTGAGAATGGTCCGACCAGCGGCGGCCATGATGTCCGTCCTGCTGCTCTCGTTGTCGTCGCCGGGCAGCACCCCGGCGGCGTGGGGGGCGTCCGCCTCCCCGACGTCCGTGACCGCACCCGCCACGGCGGAGGACCCGCCGTGGGCCGGGCCTGGAGCGTCCGGCCCTGACCTGAGTCACGGCAACCGCACAACCCCGCCGGCCGGACTGCCGGACTGGTCCCGCGCCGGATACCGAGGCGGCCAGGAGCTGCCTGAGGGCGATGCGGATCTGACCGACGACGCCTCCTGCCGCATCTCGCCGGAAGAGCTCGCCTCCTCCTACCGGGTGACGGCGGACGACGGGACCGACGACACCGCCGGACTGCAGAAGGCGATCGACCACATCAAGGACGACTGCTCGCCGAACGCCAACTTCAACCGGCTCTCGCTCATCGAGCTACCGGCAGGCCGGATCGACATCACCCAGCAGATCTACGTGGATGCCGGATTTCTGATCGTACGGGGCAAGGGCTCCGGCGACGGCGGCACCCGGCTGGTGTTCAGGCCCGGCCTCCAGACCCGCTACGACCAGGTGATCAACGGCCGGTGGGACCAGGAGAGCATGATCACCGGCACCGCCCCCGACGTCGGCAACGGCGGCTGGATCTGGCCCGGGCGTGGCATGTTCCGCGTCCAGACCCGGGAGGTGGCGACCCGGTACAAGGACGACTGGGAGCTGGCCTCCAGCCTGCCCATGCGCAAGGACCTGTACGAGGGCAGCGTCAACCAGCACTGGGCCGCCGGCTTCAAGGTGGCCGCCGCGGCCGATGACCCGGGCTTCTCGGCACGAGCGGGAGGCACGGTCGTGCGGCTGGACGCGAAGGCCGACATGACCAGGTTCAGGCCCGGCGGCTATGTCTGGGTGGGCGCGGCCAACAGCAGGAAGTTCTACGCGCAGCAGGGCATCACCGAGCAGAGCATGATCGAGGCGCTCCACATGCGGCAGGAGATGTTCCGGCTCAGCCGCATGGACGCCACGGCCAGAACGATCACGCTGGACCGGCCGCTGAGGTGGGACCTGCCGGTGAACTCCGAATCGGACGGCTCCGAACCGCTGAACGGCGGCGGCCCGTACGCCAGCAAGGTCACGCCGCTGAAGGTGGTCGAGGGCGTCGGGTTCGAGGACTTCTCCTTCACCCAGGACATGAACGGCCTGCCGAAGATCGGCGGCCAGGAGACGTACGCGCTCACTCCCGAGCAGGCCGTGCACAACTACGGCAACCTGGCGCCCGAGTACGCCATGCACGGCATCGTGTTCAAGTGGGCGGCGAACAGCTGGGCGCGCGGGCTCAAGGCCACGATGACCGGCTCACACCCGATCGTCACCGAGGTGGCGCGCAACCTGCAGATCGAGCGCAACACCTTCGACGGCGCCTGGAACAAGGGCAAGGGCGGCAACGGCTACCTGCGTGGCAGCCGCGTGTGGGACTCGTTGTGGGCGCACAACCTCAGCCGCGACCTGCGCCACTTCACCTTCCAGTGGTCGGCGGGCGGCAACGTCGCCTTCCGCAACGACCTCGACTCCGACCTGAACCTGCACGGCGGCTGGGAGCACGACAACCTGTTCGAGCAGAACACGGTGCGAGTCCCCTACGAGCACCGCTCGGCCAGTTGCTCCGCCAACTGCGGTGGCGAGGGCGGTGAGATGGACGCGGGCACCTGGTATCCGATCTGGTGGGCGGCCGGGCCCAAGGCGGGCAAGTGGGCCGGCTCCTCCGGGCCGCAGAACGTCTTCTTCGACAACACGCTGAGCAAGCAGAGCACCGCCGGCGGGCCGTTCGAGCCGTACCGGCCGTACGGCGCCCAGGCCGGCACCGCCTTCCAGTTCGGCTCGGACGGCTCGGACCCACGCGCGTTCCTGCCCCTGAGCCAGAACGGGCAGGCGATCACGGACTGGACCGGACGGGAGACCCTGAACTACCAGGGCAACGGAGTGGCCGCCCTCGACGTGGGACACCGGCAGTCGCTGTTCCTCCGCGACACCGGCGGCGAGCTTCCCCCGCGCGACCCGAAGCTCGTCGAGATCAAGGCGGCCACCTGGAACATGGCCGGCGCGTCCTCGCCGCAACAGGGCGACAGGTACGCGACCGCGCTGCCCGCTCTGCACACCCGGGAGAGTCCTCCCAGGGAGAACGACCTCCTGGCCCTGCAGGAGACCGGCTATCCCGCCGACCGGCACTTTTGGGGCAAGGACACGATCGCGCAGACCGACTACGTCAAGAGGATGCGCGACGGCAGCACGAACGCGCCTCCCGTCGAGGAGATCTGGCTCAGCCGAACCAGTGGAGGCCGCGGCGGAGGTTACCTCTACTGGCTGAACACGAACGTCGACACCGGTTCCGGCAACCCGGAGAAGATCAATCTGGCCGTCTGGACGCGGCGAAGTGTCCGGAGGGACGAGATATTCGTCGTCCCCGGAGCGACCCGGAACGGCGTTCACGAGGGCAAGTCCCGTCCCGCGCTCGGCGTCAACTATTGCGGGGTCGTCTACTTCACCTGGCACGGGGCCGCGGCAGGCGGCACGGACAACGTCACGATGCTGCGGAACATCAGGAGTCATATGCAGACCGCCGGCCCGAACGGGCAACCGCTGCCCTGGGTGGTCCTCGGCGACTTCAATATGGAGGCTTATGGGCAGACAGGATTGTTGACCGCCCTCGGCGACGACTCCCGTCAGTTCGACGTACTGCCCTCCAGCGGACCAACCCGGCCTGTCACGGGACGCACCATCGACTACGCCGTCACCCAGAACGGCGTCACCCCGGCGCTCTACAGGGGGTACGGGTTCGGGACGCCGATGACCGACTTCGAGATGTCGGACCACCTTCCCGTCGAATACGACTTCTCCTATCTCACCGAGGACCAGCGGTGCACGACGTCCCAACCGGCGCGGCAGGCGAAGGCCGTTCCGCGAACGACGCAGAATCTCCGAAGCGCCTCCAGCACCCGCTCCCCCTACCCTTCGGGTGCGGGGACGCGGCCCGGCAGCAGCCGCCTCAAGACCAGGACGTTAGCCCGATCCGAGCAGAGCGCGCACAATTTCCGGTTCCTGGCCGCCGGTGACGACCCGGGACACTATCGCGTGCTGCACAGCTTCACGCGTACCTATCTGGGCCAGGAATCCGGACTCGCCGACGCGCCGGTGATTCTCCAGGGCTCCGACGACGGCGACTCCCAGCTGTGGCGATTGCTCGACATGGGAGACGGCACCTGGATATTGCTGAACAAGGCCACCGGCCAGGCGTTGACCGCCCTGGATCGCGCTGACGGCGAAGAACTGGTGGGTCGTGACCTCGCCGACGAATTCGATCCCGACCAGCGCTGGTTCCTCCAGGACGCCGAGAACGAGGCGCTGGACGTCGATGAGATCGTCACCGGCGCGGGATCGGCCATGACCGTACAGGACTCCGACCCGGAACCGGGCACGCCGGTGGCGCTCGAACCCGACAGCGACGATTCCGCGGAAGAATTCATGCCCGTATACGCCGACAAGACCGAGGGTTATTACTGCTACTACCTGGTCCACAAGGGACTGTATGTCAATTCAACGGCCACCAACCCCGCGGTGGGCGACGGCAACCTGCTCACGCTGAACGAATTCCGTCCCAATGACGGCGGCTACATGTTCTGCACCCCGCCGGCCGACAGGCATGCCTCGCAACTGACGGCGGTGGGCCAGTACGACGCGCGGGGCCGCTTCCTCAACCTCGGCACCGCCGGCCCGGGTCTGCTGGCGCTGAGCGCGTCCTACGGGCTCACCTGGAACTGGAAAGCCATCGCAGGCTGACCGCCGGCGGCGTTCCGCCGGCGGCCTCGTGGCTGCCGGCGGGAGCGTGATCACAACGAGCAGTCCCGCTCCCGGTGCTCGTCGAGCGCGCGGAGCACGTCGGCGCACGCCTGCGCGAAACCGGCCAGCCGCTCGGGGCCGAGCACGTCGATGAACAGGGCGTGCACCAGCTCGGTGTGCTCGGGGACGGCCTTGTCGATCGCCGCGGAGCCCTTGTCGGTGAGCCGCACGTCGGGATAGCGGCGGTCGTCGGCGTCCACCCGCTCGACCAGCCCGCGCTGCGCCATCCGGGTGAGCTGGTGGGACAGGCGGCTCTTCTCCCACTGGGTCGCGGCGGCCACCTCCGCGACGGGCATCACCCGCCGCTCCGACTCCGCGAGCCGGACCAGGACCTCGAAGTCGGCCGCGGACAGGTCGCACTCGCGCTGCAGGTGCTGCTGCAGGTGTGAGCCGAGGTGCTTGGCCATTTCGATGTACGTGCGCCACATCCGGTCGGCCTCGCCGATGTCCTGCTCCCATCCCATGACGCCCACTCTACCGGTTGCTTGACGTATCAACCTGGCACTGTATGGTGGACCGGGTTGATACATCAACCTGAACACATGAGGGGACCGTTTCCGTGAGCGAGCAGCAGATCATCGCCGTGGTGGGCGCGACCGGGGCGCAAGGAGGCGGGCTGGTCCGCGCGATCCTCGACGATCGCGGCGGGCGGTTCGCCGCGCGAGCCCTGACCCGGGACCCGGGTTCGGCGCGGGCCAGGGAGCTGGCCGCCCTGGGGGCCGAGGTCGTGGAGGCCGATCTCGACGACGCGGGCAGCCTGCGCAGGGCCTTCGACGGCGCGCACGGCGCCTTCGTGGTGACGAACTTCTGGGAGCCGCGCACGCCCGAGGAGGAGCGGGCACGGCCCGCGACCACCAAGGAGCGGGAGCAGGCCGGCAACGCCGCGCGGGCGGGCCGGGAGGCCGGCGTCCGGCATTTCGTCTGGTCCACGCTGTCCGACACCCGCGGCTACTTCCGTCCGGACGACGGGACGCCGAGCTTCGGGGGCACGTACAAGGTGCCGCACGCCGACGGCAAGGCCGAGGCCGACCGGTTCTTCGTGGAGTCGGGCGTGCCCACCACCTTCCTGCAGGCGAACGTCTACTACGAGGCTTTCCGGGACATGTTCGCGCCCCGGCGTGACGAGACGGGCGCACTGGTGCTGCCGCTCGGGTTCGGCGAAGCGGGGGTGGCCGCGCAGGCCGCGGAGGATGTCGGCAGGACCGCGCTGGGGATCTTCCGCCAGGGGAACGGGATGGCCGGCAGGCGGGTGAGCGTCGCCGGGGCCGTGCTCACCGGCGCGCAGTACGCCGCCGCGCTGAGCCACGCGCTCGGCGAGCCCGTCACGTACCAGGCGGTCAGCCCCGACATGATCCGGGCCGCGGGCTTCCCGGGCGCGGGCGAGGTCGGCAACATGCTCCAGTACCTGGTCGCGGCCGCCCCCGACATCGCCGAGCTCATCGACTTCGAGCTGCTGCGTGCACTCAATCCGCGGCTGCAGACGTTCGACGCGTGGCTGGCCACCCACCGGGACACCATCCCGCGCTGACCGGCACCCGCCCCGCCCCGCACGCGGCCGCCCCGGCTCACATGCAGGCATTCCGCCGAACCCACAGCCTTTCCATGGCGACGGTTCTCGCGGGCACGCTCCTCACGGCCGCCTCACCCGCCGGTGCCACGGCGACCAGTTCCCCGTGCGGACCGGACCCGGGCCCGAGTGGCACGCTCCCGCCATCAATCGAGCCGGCTTCGTCCCAGCCCATGCGCTCGCCGGCGGCGCGTGCCCGGCCCCGGTCGATCTCCTTGGTCATCCGATCGACCAGGTCGGCACGACGAGACGCTGCCGAGTCAGCCAGGAGTCATCGGCCGACACCTGTCGTGGTCCTTCGGACTCCGTGGTCAGTGCGCCTGGTCGGCGAGGTCGGCCAGGTCCGCGTCGGTCAGCTGCAGGGACGTGGCGGCGACGTTCTCCTCCAGGTGGGCGAGCGAGCCGGTGCCGGGGATGAGCAGGATGTTCGGCGACCGGGCCAGCAGCCAGGCCAACGCCACCTGCGGCACGGTCGCGCCGTGGCGGGCGGCGACGGCGTCCAGGCGCTCGGCCGTGAGCGGCCGGAACCCACCGACCGGGAAGAACGGCACGTACGCGATGCCCGCCTCGGCGCAGGCGTCCACCAGCGGGTCGTCCTCGCGCCTGGCCAGATTGTAGAGGTTCTGGACGCAGACGATCGGCGCGATCTTCTGGGCCTCGGCGAACTCGGCGGGTGTCACGTTCGAGACGCCGAGGTGGCGGATCAGCCCCTCCTCGCGCAGCGCGAGCAACGTCTCCAGCGGACCGGCGAGCGGCGTCCCGGCGCGGTCGAGGTCGCCCATGCGCAGATTGACGACATCGAGGCGGTCCACGCCGAGCGAGCGCAGGTTCGCCTCGACGCCGCGGCGCAGGCCGTCGGGGGTGAGGCCGGTCTTGCCCTCGGCGGGCAAGGCGAGGTCAGAGCCCTCGACCAGCGCGCCCACCTTCGTCACGATCACCAGGTCGTCCGGGTAGGGATGCAGCGCCTCCCGGATCAGCTCGTTGGCCGCCACGCCGTCGCGAGCGTAGTAGTGCGAGGTGTCGATGTGGTTCACGCCCAGGTCGACGGCCCGGCGCAGGACGGCGAGCGCGGTGTCCCTGCTGGGACGGTCGCCTTTCGGCCAGCCGGTCAGCTTCATCGCGCCGTACCCGACCCTGGCGACGCTCAGGTCGCCGCCCAACGCCCATCGTCCAGTCGTCATGATCACCCACTCTAGCGGTGATCAGTGTCCGGGGCCGGGGGCCCGCCGCAAACCTGGGCCCCGAACGAGCCCAGCACCCGGATGAAGACCATGATCCGCACATCTTTCGTGGACGTTCCAAATCGCTTCCAAATGCCTTCCAAACACCCAGGAGCAGCCTGAACACATCGCAACCGATGAAGGAGCGGAACAGATGAGCGTCGACACCCAGGACATGGAGATCGTCCACCGCGTGCTCCGCCGTGAGTCGCGGCTGCTGGTGGAGCTCGTCGCGGCCGTCGCCCCCGGTGACACCGCTCGCGCCAGGGTGATCGCCGGCCACTTCCGCGTCTACCGGCTGGGCCTGCACAACCATCACGAGGGCGAGGACGAGCTGCTGTGGCCGCCCTTGCTGTCCCGGGTGGATCTGGAGGCCGACGTCGTCCTGCGCATGCAGGCCCAGCACGAACGCGTCGCGGCCACCCTGACCAGGCTGGACGCCGCGTTCCCCGCCTGGGAGGCGACCGCGGGCGCCGACGAACGCGACACCCTGGCGGCCGCCCTCTGCGAGCACCGCGCGGTCCTGCTGGAACACCTTCATGACGAGGAGGCCACCCTCCTCCCGCTCGCCGCCAAGCACATCACCCGACAGGAGTGGGCCTCCCTGGGCGACCACCTGGTGCACAACACGCCCAAGCTCACCCTGTTCACGCTCTTCGGCGCCGTCCTGGAGGACGCGAACCCGGCCGAGCGCGCCCTCGTCCTCAGCGGGCTGCCCGCCCCGGTCCGCGTCATCTGGCACGTCATCGGCCGCCCCCGCTACGCCCGCCACATCCGCCGTGTCCGCGGCTGAACCCTGCCCGTCCGTACATACAAGGAGAACGACCATGTCGCTGAAGAAGCTCAACACCGTCCTGGCCACCGCTGTCGTCCTGTTCACCCTCTACCTCGGGTTGTCCTTCGTCCTGCCCCTCGAGCCGTCCTTCCCGGGCCTGCCGAACTGGCCTTCTGGCGACAGCGGCTTCCCCATCGTGAAGAGCAGCCGCGAGATCGCGATGGGCCTGGCCATGGGCGTCCTGCTGGTGACGGGCCACCGCCGCCCGTTGGGCTGGGTCCTGCTGATGGTGGCCATCGCCCCGTTCGGCGACATGGTCAACGTCCTGGCCCACCACGGATCCACGGCCGCCGCGCTCGGCGTCCACGGCCTGACCGCGGCGCTGATCGCGATCACGGGGTTGCTGATCCTCCGCGAGGCCGGCGCCACCCCGGCGACCACCCCGGCGACCGCCGCGCAGTCCGCCTGACGTCCGCATTTTCTGACAACTCGACAAGGGAGACGACAATGACGACCAACGATTTGCGCGGTGTCCTGAAGGGGCGCGTGCTCCTGCCCGGTGACGACGGCTTCGAACAGGCGGCCACCGCGTGGAATCTGACCGTCAGGCAGCCGGTGGCGGCCGTGGCGGAGGCCGCGGACGCCGATGACGTGGCGGCGCTCGTGCGTTACGCGCGGCGGGCGGGCATGACGGTGACCGCGCAGCCGAGCGGGCATGGCGCCTCGGGTGATGTGGACGGCCTGATCCTGTTGCGTACCGGCCTGCTGAACGACGTGGAGGTACGCCCGCGGGAGCGCGTGGTCCGGGTGGGCGCGGGCGCGAAGTGGGGGCAGGTGCTGGCGGCGGCCGGTCCACTGGGGCTGACCGGCCTGTCCGGCAGCGCGCCGGGGGTCAGCGTGACCGGTTACACCCTGGGCGGCGGCGTCGGCTGGTTCAGCCGCAAGCACGGCTTGGCCTCCGACAGCGTGCGGGCCATCGACATCGTGGACGCCGACGGCGAGCCGGGCCGGGTGACCGCCGAGTCCGACCCCGACCTGTTCTGGGCGCTGCGCGGCGGTGGCGGGGACTTCGCGGTGGTGACCGCACTCGAACTCGACCTGTATCCCGCTCCGGTCCTGTACGGCGGGCGCGTGATCTGGCCGGAGCACCGGACCCGGGAGGTGTACGACGCGTTCCTGGAGATCACCGCCGAGGCGCCGCGTGAGCTCAGTGTCTGGATCAACCGGCTCCAGCCCCCCGGCGCGCCGCCGATGGTGACGCTGGACCTGGCCTACCTGGGTGAGGCGGCGCAGGGGGCGGACCTGCTGGCACGAATCGACAAGATCGAGGGCGCGATCTCCGACAGCCGCGGCGTCGTCCCGATCGCTGAACTGGGCAGGATCGCCGCCGAGCCCACCGATCCGGTCCCGTCCATCGCTCGTGCGGAGCTGCTCACCGGCCTGAACGCGGACACGGTGGAGCTCCTGCTGGCCAAGCCGATCGAACCGCTCATCAACGTGCAGATCAGGCACCTGGGCGGGGCGCTCGCCGAGCCGGGCGGCGGGGCCGGTGCGAGCGGCGCGGTGGCTGAGCCGTACCTGCTCGGACTGGTGGGTCTCGGCCTGCCGCACGCGGCCGACGCGACGCGCGCCAAGCAGGCCGAGGTCGTGGCCGACCTGGAGGCGTACATCAGCGGCCGCAAGCCGTACACCCTGCTGTCCCCCGGTGACACGGCGGCGCAGTCCTTCTCCGGCAGCGCGCTCACGCGGCTGCGAAAGATCAAGCGGGCCCGTGACCCGCACAACGTGTTCCGCGCGAACTACCCGGTGCTCGGATAGATCGGTTCCCAGCGGCTGATGGCCCCTCCGCCCACCACGGCGGCGGGGCCGCACCACACCCGCGTGACAGATGTCGCCCTACGGCGACTGGACCGGCCCCGTCTCGTGCCCCGTTCGCAGACGGAGCTCCAGGACGTCCTCCCGGCCGAAGACCTGCCCGGTGGGAACGAACCCGGCAGAGGTGTAGAGCGCCCTGGCCGCGATGTTGTCGCCACGCACTCCCAACCGCAGCACCGGTGCGTCGAACGCGTCCCGCACATGGGCGATGACCTGTTGGAGGGCCGCTCGGCCCAGCCCCTTCCCCTGGTGATCCTTGTCGATCATCAAGCGATAGAGCCAGATCTGGCCGTCATCGGGATCGGGGCCGTACATCGCGAAGCCCACGGCGCGCTCATCGTGCATCACCGCACGGGTCACGAAGCCCGGCAAGAACCGGCTCTCCGCAATCGAGTACAGGTTCGACGCGATGAGATCAGCCTGGTCGTCAGCCACCCTCAGCTCGGCCACCGCTTCCCAGGTCTCCTGGCACAGGTCGTCAAGGTGCACACGAATCGACATGGATCCTCTCTATCGGATCATTGCGCAGACCGTCCTGCGAATATCACCGCGATCAAGCGCGGGTGACCATTGCGCGAATCGCCGCACGTCACGCACGGATGCCGGACAGACCGACCTTGGAGACGCCGGGGAGCCCTGGCAGCGCGGAGGCGCCCCGGACAGCGCCGCAGATGGCTCGCCGGAGCCTTCCGCCGTTCGGCAAGAAGTCGCCCAGCATTCGCTTTCTCCCCACGCAAGCCGTCATGCTCCTCTGCGAGCGTGACCAAGGGCCGCAGGTTCACCTGCTCCGCCCCACTTCGTGCGCAAGCTCATGGGCCACCCGAGAACGACGCACCAGGTATTCCAGATGAAAGGTATGTCCCATGTGCCGCACCCATGCACACTCCCACAGCGCACCGGAAGGAACGGCCGCGTTCGCCGACCTGTCCGTCTCAGAGACCGAACTGTCGCCCGCCGACCTCGGCAGGCGCCGCTTTCTGCTGAACAGCGGGCTGCTCGGCATCAGCAGTCTCGGCGTCACCGCTCTGGGAGGGCTGACCACGCGTCCCGCCGCCGCAACCAGCGGAGGCTCCCGCGCGCTCCACTGGCTGGCCGGCGACCATCACGTTCATACGCAGTACAGCTACGACGGCATGTACACCATTGAGCAGCAGGCTGCGGGCGCTCTCAAGCACGGCCTGGACTGGCTGGTCATCACCGACCACGGGCACGCCGCGCACGAGAAGTTCGCGGTCGAGTCCACCTATGCCGACATCGTCACCTCCCGGGCCAAGCACCCTGAGCTGCTGTTGTGGCAGGGGCTGGAATGGAACGTTCCCGGGGGCGAGCACGCCACGGTGTTCTTCGACGGTGCTCGCGATGAGATCCAACTGCTGCGCGCGTTCGAGCGGCTCTTCGACTCCAGGATCAACGGCACCGGCGCCGGCAGCCCGGCGAACGAGGCCAAGGCGCTGGAGGCGCTCGCCTGGCTGGAGACCGCGCTGCGCACGGGTTCGGCGAGTTCCGCGCTGTTCCTGATCAATCACGTGATGCGGCGCGGCAGGTACTCCCCGCGTGACCTGCGCACCTATCGCGACAAGGCGCCGAACATCGCAGTCGGCATGGAGGGCGCGCCTGGCGCCCAGAACGAGCCCAGGGCCCGCGGCGACTTCAACAACACCGCCGACGCCGACTCCTGGGCCGGCTGGCGGCCGGAACACTACCCGACGTACGGCGGCTTCGACTCCATGACCGGCATCCTGGGCGGCATGTGGGACTCGATGCTCGCCGAGGGCAAGGGCTGGTGGATCACTGCCAACTCCGACGGCCACTTCTACAACGGTGACACGACCGTCGAGCCCTCCCGACCTGCTGACTGGTACGACCAGCACGGTAGATACCCCGATCCCGTCGACGGCGGCGTCCCGCTGCGGCACGCCGACTTCTGGCCCGGTCAGTTCAGCCGCACGGTCGTGGGGGCGACCTCACGCAGCTACGGCGCGGTCATGGAGGCGATCAAGGCCGGGCGATCCTGGGTGTCGATGGGCGGCCTCATCGACGGGCTGCACGTCGACGCGCACGCCCCCGGCAACGCCCCGGCCACATTCGGCGGACGGCTGTCGGTGCGGCGCGGCGACGACGTCACCATCACCATTTCCGTCGATCTCGCCGGCCGTCCCAACGCCAATGAAGAGATCCCCCGGCTCGCCCGCCTGGATCTGATCCGCGGTGCGATCACCGGGCCGGCCGCCGACCCCGACGTCTTCACCGCACCGGACGTGAGCGTGGTCGAGTCGTTCATGCCGAAGGGCAAGGGCCGGGTCGCCCAGTTCCACTACAAGTTCCGCGACGTGCGCGAGCCGTTCTACTTCCGGCTGCGTGGCACCGACGGCAGGCGCAGCGCTCCCGGCGGGATGGAGCCGGCGGCGGACACGGGCCGCAACGAGAACCCCTGGCACGACCTCTGGTGCTACACCAATCCCACCTTCGTAGAACTGAGATAGGACGGTGCTCATCTCGGCGCCCACGGGCGGCGTACCCATGCCGGAGCGCCCGCGTCCGGAAGGGCCCGCTAACATCGGGGTCTCCCGGTCCCGCCTCGCGGATGCCCCACTGCGACGGACGCCCGGCCGACCCGCCACGGAGCCCGCGTGCCCACGATCGACCCCCGACGCCTCCTCATCCTCCGTGCCTTCGTGCTGTCCGACTCTGTCACCGCGACCGCGGCGGCGCTGCACCTGACGCCGTCCGCGGTGTCGCAGCAGCTCGCGGCGCTCGAGCGCGAGGTCGGTCACGCACTCGTCATACGCTCGGGGCGCAAGCTGGTGCTCACGCCGGCCGGGCGCATCCTCGCCGGCCACGCCGAGGAGATCAGCTCCCGGCTGAAGATCGCCGAGGCCGACCTGGCCGCGCACGCCGGCGGTGTCCTCGGGCAGCTCCGGATCGGCGCCTTCCCCACGGCGATCAGCTGGCTGGTGGCACCCGCCATCGTCGAGCTGCGCCGCCAGGCCCCGGGCGTCGACGTCACCGTCGTCGACGCGGAGGCGCACATGAGCCACCGCATGCTGATGCGCGGCGACATCGACGTGACCGTCAGCATGGAGTACGAGTCCGACCCCGAGCGCGACTCCCCCGACATCGTGAAGTTCCCGCTCTACATCGAGCGGTTCAGGGTCGTCCTCCCCCAGGCGCACCCGCTGGCCGGCGAGGAGGGCATCGGGCTCACCCAGCTCACCGAGGAGGGCTGGATCATGCCCTCCCCCGGTAATCCGTGCCGCACGATGGTGCTGCAGGCGTGCGCGGAGCTCGGCTTCCACCCGCCGATCAGCCACGTCTCGGACGACTACCGCGCCGCGCTGGCGCTGGTCGCCGCCGAGGCGGGGATCTGCCTGGTGCCGGAGTCCGCGCTCTCCGCCCGCGACGCCGAGTGGGTGACGATCCTGCCGACGCGCGGCATCGCGCCGCTGCGCAAGGTGATCATGACGACGCGGCGCGACAACCAGGGCCACCCCGTCGTACGCGCGGGGCTGGAGGCGATGCGGGCCGCTGTGTCCGAGCCGGACTCGGAGGTCTACGGCCCGCTCGCGCGGTCCGACACCTTCAGCGTCGAGTGATGGCTCCGGCCGGCGGCGCGTTCTCGCGGAGGAAGGCGTCGACGTGCCGGTGGTACTCCTCCGGCTTGTCGCGGCGCACGCAGTGGTGTGCGCCCTCGATCACGACGACGTCGAAGCCGGGCGCGACGGCCGTGAGCCGCTCGCGGGAGTGCTTGTCGACGATGACGTCGCCGGTGCCGGTGACGAGCAGCGCCGGCACGCCGGCCGGGCCGACCGTGATCTGCCGCGCGGTCGGCGTCCAGATCCGGCGCTTCTCGTGGACCCGCTGCTGCATGTAGTCGATGTCGACGGCCTTCATCGCCTCGGCGAGCGGGCGCAGCTCCTGCTCCGCCCAGTGGGGGTTGAGCTCGCGCTGCATGTCCACGAGTTCCTCGACCGACGCCGTGTCGGCGTAGTCGAAGGGGTCCTTGGTGGTTTGCTCGACGCTGAGCCACGGGTTGGGACCGGCCTCCGGCACCCACCACGGCGGGTCCTCCAGCACGACGCCGGCCACGAGGTGCGGGGCGTCGGCGGCGACGAAGGCGGCGATCCGCGCGCCCATGGAGTGCCCGACGACGAGCGTCTTGCGCCCGGTCCCGTCGAGCATGTCCTTGAGGATGTCGATCGCGTCCTGCACCATCACGTCGGTGGACGGAACGCCCTCGTGCTCGGGCAGACGGCCGGGCGACTCCCCGTGGCCCCGTGCGTCCGGCGCCACGATGTGGTAGTCGCCGCCCCAGCGGTCGACGGCGTCACCGTAGCATGCGCCGGACTCCACGGCGCCGTGGAGGATGAGGATGGCAGGCGCATCTGCTGCGTCCCGCCCATACTCTCGGACGAACAGGTCTGTTCCCACGTGTCCTCATTCACTGCTCTGTCGCGCCGGCCCCCGGCCGGCTCACGACGGGGTTGTCGTTCGGTGGATCATGGTCATGATCGTGGCACGCCTCTTCGGCGTCGCGCAACGCTCCCGCAGGTCAGGTCCGCAGCTCCGCCTCCGGTGTCGCCTCGACCAGCGCGCGCGTGCAGGGGTGCTGCGGGGAGCGGAAGATCTCGTCGGACGAGCCGGTCTCGACGATACGGCCGCGCTGCATGACGGCGACACGGTCGCTGTAGAGCCGGATCACCGCCAGGTCGTGGCTGACGTGGAGGAACGAGATCCCCTGGTCGCGCTGCAGGTCGGCCAGCAGGTTGAGGATCTGGGCACGCACTGACACGTCGAGCGCCGAGGTCGGCTCGTCCGCGATGATCAGATCCGGCTTGAGGGCGAGCGCTCGTGCCACGGCGACGCGCTGGAGCTGCCCGCCGGACGCCTCGTGCGGGTAGCGCCCCAGGTAGTCGGCGCCGAGGCCGACCGACTCCAGCAGGGCGACCAGTTCGGCGGTCGACGTCGTCTCGCCGTGCGCGCGGAAGACGTTCTCCAGCGTCTGCCGCACGGTCTGCAGCGGGTTCAGCGACGCCAGCGGGTCCTGGAAGACCATGGCGACGTTGCGCCGCAGCCGCCGCAGTCCTCGCCGGCCGAGGCGGGCGACGTCCTGCCCGTCCGTACGGACGGTGCCGGACGTCGGCACCACCAGGCCGTTGGCCATCCGCGCCAGCGTGGACTTGCCCGAGCCGGACTCGCCGACCAGGCCGAGCGCCTCGCCCCGCTCGACATGGAGCGAGACGCCGTCCACGGCGAGGAGGCCCTTGCGGCTGCGGCCGAAGCCACCGGCGATGCGGTAGCGCTTGCTGACGTCGGTCATCTCCAGGATCGGCTGGCTCACCGGGTGACCTCCTGCGGTTCGGGGAGACGATCGAGGTGGCAGGCCGCAAGGTGCACGCCGCCGCCCTCGCCGGCCGGGCGGACGGTGGGCAGCGGCACGTCCACGACACAGCGTTCGCCGACCTGGTCGGCGAAGCCGCAGCGCGGCGCGAAGGCGCAACCCGGTCCTGCGTCGCGCAGCGACGTGGGCGTGCCGGGGATGGCGCGCAGCCGCGTCCGCTCCCCACCGATGTCGAGCCGGGCGTCCAGCCGCGGCGTGGCCGCGCGGAGTCCGGCGGTGTACGGGTGGGCGGGCTGATCGAAGATGTCGCGGAGGCTGCCGTACTCCGCCTGGCGGCCGGCGTACAGCACGAGGACGTCGTCCGCCGCGCTCGCCACCACCCCGAAGTCGTGGCTGATCAGGAGCATCGCCATGCCGTACTCCTGCTGGAGCCCGCGGAGCAGGGCCAGGATCTGCGCCTGCACCGTCACGTCGAGCGCGGTGGTCGGCTCGTCGGCGATGAGCAGCGCCGGCCGGTTCACCAGGGCCATCGCGATCACCGCGCGTTGCCGCATGCCGCCCGAGAACTCGTGCGGGAAGCGGCGTACGGCGTCCGCGGGCTCGGGGATGCCCACCCGGTCGAGCATCTCGACCGCACGGGCCCGCGCAGCGCGACGGGTGACCGACGGGTCGTGCAGGCGGACCGCCTGGGCGATGTGCGCGCCGATGTCGAGGTACGGGCTGAGCGCGGACATCGAGTCCTGGAACACCATGGCCACGTCGGAGCCGCGGGCCCGGCGCAGCTCGCGCTCGTCGGCGGAGAGCATCTCCCGCCCGGCGACGACGATCCGGCCCCGGGCGCTCGCCCCGCGCGGCAGGAGCCGCATGATCGCCCGGCCGGTGATCGTCTTGCCCGACCCCGACTCGCCGACCACGGCGAGTGTGCGGCCGCCGTCCAGCCTCACGGAGAGGTCCCGCACGACATCGGCGGTGACGCCGCCGCCGGTGAACGAGACGCACAGGTCCTCGACCTGGAGTACGGGGTCAGGCACGGCGGATCCTCGGGTCGAGAAGCGGCATCAGCAGGTCGGCGATCAGATTGCCGACGATGATGAGGAAGGCGGAGAAGAGCGTCACCCCGACGACGATGCTCAGGTCGGACTCGTTCACGCCGGACAGCAGCAGGTCGCCGAGCCCGTGCAGGCTGAACACCTTCTCCGCGATCACCGAGCCGCCCAGGAGCGCGGTGACGTCGAGCGCGAACATCGCCACGACCGGCACCATCACGCCGCGGACGGCGTGCCGGTTCACCCGCCGGGTCGACGCGCCGCGCGCGGTCATCGCGACGAGGTGGTCGGCCGAGAGTTCGTTGAGCAGCTGCGTGCGGGTGACCCGGATGTAGCCGGCGGCGAGGATGAACGACAGCACCATCCACGGGCCGATCAGGTGCCAGGCCCAATCCGCCGGTGACTCCGAGAACGGCACGAAGCCGGAGTACGGCAGCGCGTTGAGCATGAAGCCGAAGACCTGGACGACGAGCAGGCCGACGAGGAAGGTCGGGACCGACAGCCCGAACATCGCGAAGCCGATCGAGAACCGGTCGACGATCCCGCCCTTGCGTATCGCCGACAACGCGCCGAGGCCGATGCCCACGACGAGGCACAGGACGGCCGCGCCCAACGCGAGCGACAACGTGACGGGCAGCCGCTCGGCGATGAGCGTCGTGACGTCGCTGCGGTTCGGGAACGAGTAGCCGAAGCAGGGCGCCTGGCAGTGCACCTGCTGGGCGCCCTCGCCGTACGTGCGGCCGGTGAACAGGCCCTTCACGAACTGGGCGTACTGCCACACCGGGCTCTGGTCGGTCTGCATGTAGGCGCCGACCTTGGCCCGGGTCTCGGGCGGACACGGCTTGCCGCACATGGCGCGGGCCGGGTCCTTCGAGGCCCCGAAGAAGAGGGCTATCGTCACGAAGGCGATCGCGAGGAGCATGAACACCGCGGTGGCCATGCGGCGGGCAATGTAGACGATCATGCGGAATCCTCCATGCGCACGTCGAGGACGTCGCGGAGCGCGTCACCGGCGAGCGTGGCGCCGAATACGATCAGGAACACCACGGCGCCCGGGAAGAGCATGTACCAGACGTCCGCGCCGCTGTAGATCCACGGCAGCGAGTCCGAAAGCAGTTTGCCGAGGTCGGGAACGTCGCCACGCAGGCCGACCCCGAGGAACGACAGTCCCGCGACCACGCTGACGTTGCCGGGCAGTGACATCGCGAACAGGACGACGACCAGGCCGAAGAGGTGCGGCAGCATCTCCCGGCGGATGATCTGCCAGGGCGCGGCACCGGTCGCCCGCGCCGCCTCGACGAAGGCGCGGGCGTTGACGGCGCCGGCCTGGGCGCCGATGATCCGGGCCGGGACGGTCCAGCCGAAGAAGGCCAGCACGAGCACGAGGACCAGGCCCCGCGGCATCTCCGGCGGCACGATCGCCATGATCGCGATGACGAACATCAGGCCCGGGAAGCCGAACATGAAGTCGATCACCCGCCCCGCGACGGCGTCGAGCCAGCCGCCGAAGTACCCGATCGCCGTACCGAGGACGGCGGCGAAGGCGATCGACAGGATGCTCGCCCCGAAGGCGATGAACAGCGACGAGCGGATGCCGTAGACGATCTGGGCGAACAGGTCGACACCCGTCACCGGGACGACACCGAGCCAGTGGTCGGCGCTGACGCCACCGAAGGCGCCCAGCGGACGGCCGCCGTCCGGGTCGAGCACGTCGGTGTGCAAGGTGTTCGGATCCTGTCCCTCCATCCACACGAGCAGCGGGGCGCAGAGCCCCGCGACGAGCGGCACCACCAGCATGACCAGGCCGGCGACGCCGGACCGCTTCCGGAGGAAGCGGCCGAGGACCGAGGTGCCCCGGCCCTCCGCCTGCTGGATCTCAGCGATCGACACCGACGACCAACTCGTTCGCGAACGGCGGGTAGGCGGGGACGAAGTAGTTCATGATCTTCGAACCGGCCAGGGCCTGCGTGCGCTGCACGAGGATCGGCACGACCGGGGCGTCCTCCATGATCTGCTTGTCGATCGCGGCCCACATCTCGGCGGCCTTGTCGAGGTCCGGCTCCGCGATCGCGGCGTCGATCGCGGAGTCCACCTTGGGGTTGGAGAACTTCGAGGCGTTTCCGCCGCCGTTGCCGATCTCGCTCGACGCGAACAGCGGCTGGATGGTGCTCATGCCGCTCGGGAAGTCCGCTCCCCAGCCGTTCGTCGTCATGTCGTAGTCGCCGTCGGCGGACGAGATGAGCTCGGACCAGGTGTTGGCATCCAGGCCCTTGAGCTCGACCTTGACGCCGACCCGCGCCAGCGAGTTCTTGATGCTCTGGGCTTCCTTCTCCTCGATCGCGCTCACGTCGGTCGGATAGGTCAGCGTGAGCTTCAGGTCGGAGACGCCGGCGGCGGCGAGCAGTTCCTTCGCCTTGTCGACGTCGCCGGTGTCACCGCCGTCGTACAGGTTGTACTCGGTGTAGCCGGGGATGCCGGGCGTCATGATGGTCGAGGCGATCTGGCCGCCGAACTTCGGGCCGCCGTACACGCTCTGCACCTCGGCCTTGTTGATCGCGTAGTTGATCGCCTGCCGCACGCGGACGTCGGACAGGCCCGGGCGCTTGACGTTCATGGCGAGGTAGCGGAAGTAGCCCGAGGGGCTGTTGGCCATGCGGCCGGAGATCGACGGGTCGGACTCGATCCGCTGGAACTGCGACGGCGAGATGAGCGCGTTGCTGATCGCGGTCCGGTCCTCGCCCTTGTCGTCGATGAGGCGCTGCACGATCGTGTCGTTGTTCAGGCCCATGTCCAGGACGATCTTGTCCGGGCCGGCGAACCGCACCTGGTCGCTGTCGGCCGTCCAGTTCGGGTTGCGGTCCAGCACCGCCTGCGCCCCCTTGCGGAAGCTCGTCACCTGGTACGGGCCGCTGGCGACCGGGTGCTCGCCGTAGGTCTCCGGCTTGGTGTCGGCGGCGGCCGGCACCGGCGCGAAGGCCGGCATGCTGACGATCCACGGCCAGTTGCCGAACGGACGCTTCAGCCGGAAGACGATCTTGTGGTCACCGGTGACCTCGATGGAGTCGAGCTCCTTGCCGTCGTACGGGCCGTCATAGTCGGTGCCGCCGACCAGCAGCGTCTTGTGGTAGCCAAGGCCACCCTGGAACATCGGCGCGAACGACCGCTCGATGCCGTACTTCACGTCCTGCGCGGTGATCGGGCTGCCGTCGGAGAACTTCAAGCCCTCCTTCAACGTGAAGGTCCACGTCTTGCCGCCGTCGTCCGTCTTTCCGGTGTCGGTGGCGAGGTCCGGCACGAGGACCGTGTCCTTGTCGGGGAGCGTCCGCCACGACGTCAGCCCGCGGTGCACCCACCGCAGCCGGCTGGTCGGCACCATCTGCGCGTTGGCGGTCTCGAAGGACTCGGTCGCGCGCCGCGAGAGGTAGTGCAGGGTCCCGCCCTTGGGCACGGACTCCAGCGGCGCCGCGTTCTTGCCCTTCGTCGGCTCGGTGGACTGCGAGGTGGACTGCGAGTTCGCGTTGCAGCCCGCCGTCACGAGGGCCAGGACGAGCGCGAGCCCTGCGGGCACCACTCTCCGGGATCGATTCGCCATAGATCGCGCTTCCTGTGAAGCGGCCCCGATCGGTCGGGTCCGCTGCTGGATCTCAGGAAGGGAGTCTGTTGGCGAGCGAGAGCACGCGTCCATCGAGGAGTTCTGCACCGGATCTTGCAGAAAATCTTAAAGATCGCGGGGATCCGCGCGCGCGGCGTCCATGATAGTCCGGCGGTCCGGGTGGCCGGAAGACCGGACCTACCCGAACCGGAGGACGGGACGACCTGCGACCGAACCGGTGGTGCCGGGCATCAGGTGCGGTCTCCGGCTCCAGGGACGATCAAGCCGGTCTCGTATGCGATGACCACGGCTTGGGCGCGGCTGGACAGCTTGAGCTTGGTCATGAGACGGCCCAGGTGGGACTTGACGGTGGCCTCGGCGATGTTCAGGCGGGTGGCGATCTGCTGGTTGGTCAGGCCCTGGCCGACCAGGTGGAGCACGGCGGTTTCCTGGCTGGTGAGCCGGGCGAGTTCCTCGGGCCGGCGCCGGTCGGGTTCGGGCGCGGAGACGAAATGGTGGACCAGGCGCCGGGTGACGCTGGGCGCCAGCAGCACCTCGCCGCGGGCGACCGTGGCGATCGCGGCCAGCATCTGGTCGGCGGGGGTGTCCTTGAGCAGAAATCCCGAGGCGCCGGCGCGCAGGGCGGCGAAGACGTGTTCGTCCAGGTCGAAGGTGGTCAGGATGAGGATCTTCGGTGCCGGGCCGGCGGCGTGGGCGAGGATGTGGCGCGTGGCGGCGACCCCGTCCAGGTCGGGCATGCGGATGTCCATCAAGATGACGTCCGGGGCGGTCGCCGCGGCCTGGGCGATGGCTTCGTGGCCGTCGGCGGCCTCGCCGACGACCGCGAGAGCGGCGTCGGTGCGCAGGAGGGCGACCAGGCCCGCGCGGACCAGGGCCTGGTCGTCGACGACCAGGACGCGGATGGTCCCGCGGCCGGTGTCGGGGCCGGTCATCGGGGTGCCCCGGGTCGTGGTGCGCTCTGCCACGGGTGGGCCGTGGCGAGAGCGGGCTCGGTGAGTGGGGAGGCGGGCGGGTGGGCCGTGGCGAGAGCGGGGTCGGTGAGTGGGGAGGCGGGCAGGTGCGCGGTCACGGTGAAGCCGCCGTCCGTACGTGGGCCGGCGGTGAGGGTGCCGCCGTAGAGGGTGGCTCGTTCGCGCATGCCGATCAGGCCGTGCCCGTCGGCGCTGTGCCCGGTGGTGGCCGAGCCGCTGTTGCCGACCTGCAGCGTGACCGCGGCGGGCTGGTAGGTCAGGGTGAGGGTCACGTCGGCGTGTGGGGCGTGTTTGAGCACGTTGGTCAATGATTCCTGGGTGATGCGGTACAGGCACCGGTCCACGCCGGGCGGCAGCGGGCGTGCCTGACCGGAGGTTTCCCGCCGGATCGACAGGCCGGACAGGCGGGAGCGTTCCAGCAGCGTGTCCAGCTGGGCCAGCCCCGGCTGCGGGGCGTAGGAGTCCTCGCCGGTGTCGGACGTGAGGCGCAGGACCGACAGCATGTTCCGGAGTTCGGCCAGCGCCTCGCGGGTGGTGGCGGCGATCGCGGTGAATGCTTCGCGTGCGGCGTCGGGCTCGGCGTCGATCAGGCGGCCGCCGGCGCCGGACTGGATCGAGACGACCGACAGGTGGTGGGCGACCACGTCGTGCAGTTCCCTGGCGATGCGCACGCGTTCTTCGGCGACCGCTCGCAGGGCTTTCTCCTCGCGTTCGATCTCCAGGTGGCGGGCGTGCTCGATGAGGTCCTGGTGGCGCAGCCGGCGGCTGCGCACCCCCTCCCCGATGGCCCAGGCCGCGCCGAGCTGAATGGCGTTCTCGACCAGGCTTTTGACGATCGCGAAGGTCAGCCCGGACCTGATGAGGTCGGGAACGAGGATGCCCGCCATCAACACCAGGGCCAGGACGCCGTCGCGGTGGCCCTCCCGGCGGTAGGCCGCGACGGTGTAGAGGCTGACCAGCACCGGCGGGGCCTGGAATCCGTTGGGGTAGCCGGCCAGGCCGCAGCCGATCAGGCCCGCCGTGATCACCGCGAGGACGGCGATGGGGTGGCGCCTGCGCAGCACCAGCGGCGCGCTGGTGAGCACCGCCAGCAGGTACGCCAGCACGACCGGGTCATGGGCGGACAAGGCGGCCTGCGTCACCGCCAGCGCGGTCGACACACCGGCCAGCAGGCTGTCGGCGACCATCACCGGCAAGCCGCGCCACCAGCGGCCCCATCGTCGCACCACGTTCATGAGACGAAGGTAGCCGCCAGCATGACCCGCTTTGTCCTCCTTTGGGAGGAGTCGTCGTTAGGGCAGCGGTTGCAGAGAAGCGGGCGGTTGGTGTGCCGGTGGCAGGGCCCGGATCGACCTTCCGCACGATGTCCAGGGGCTGCTCAGGCCCCTAGTTTTGGATACGGCCGGTGATCAGTGATCAACAGGGGGCACCCCTGAGACCGGACACCTCACTACCGGAGCGTCGAAACCCGACGCGCGCCGGATCCGCAGGAAACAACCCCCTTCACCAAGGAACGACGCATGCTCCTCAGCAAGAGTGGAACGGCTGCCGCAGTGGCACTCACGGCCGGAATCGGATTGGGCGCCGCCGGACCGGCGCAGGCGGCCACCCCCCTGGACCGCTTCCACCATCAGACGATCACCTGGCGCGCCTGCGCAACCGGACCCGGCGATCAGATGGGCGCACAAATGGACGCCGCCGGTGCTCGATGCGCCACCGTTCTGGTCCCGATGGACTACCGCAACCCACAGGGGCGGACCCTTACCATCGCGATCTCCCGGACCAAGGCCACCGATTCCTCCCGGCGCCGCGGCGTCTTGCTGCTCAACCCCGGCGGGCCGGGAGGCTCCGGCCTCCCGATGACGCTGCTGGGCAAGGAGATGCCCGAGGTCGCGGCCCGTTACGACCTGGTGGGCATGGACCCCCGATTCGTCGGCCGCAGCACACCGATCAGCTGCCGGTGGCAGACCGACACGTTCCTCCGCTCCGCGGGACCCGACCGGCGTGCCTTCGACGAGGGGGTGCGCCTGGCCGAACAGTTGGCGGCGGGCTGCGCCAAGGGCAATCTCCAGACCCTGCCGTACGCCACGACCAGGAACACCGCACGCGACATGGACGTGATCCGGGCCGCGCTCGGCGAGCAGAAGCTGTCCTACCTCGGCTATTCCTACGGCACCTACCTGGGTGCGACCTACCTGCAGATGTTCGGCTCGCGGGCCGACCGGGTGGTGCTCGACAGCGCCGTCGACCCGCGGGTGTACGGCCCGCGCATGTTCTCCCGCGCCGCCCCCGCGATGGACGCCGCGCTGCGCCGCTGGGCGTCCTGGGCCGCGTCACATGACAAGGAGTACGGGCTGGGCGGGACCCGTGACGCCGTCCTGGCGACCGTGGAGAAGATCAACCGGCATCCCGTGAAGATCGGCGCATACCGCGTCGATGCCCATGTCGTGCCGTACTGGCTGTTCGCACGCCTCTACAGCGACGGCCCGCAGTCCTATGCCGTCCTCGCCGAGGAGGCGCGGGCGCTGAACCGCGGCGGCGAGACACCGCCGCCCGCCTCGCTGAAGGAATTCCTCGACGGCCTGTTCACCGGTTCCGGAGCGGCCTCGGACCGGGCGGGCACGGCGATCCTGTGCGGTGACCGGGCCGCACCCCGCGACCCGGCGACCTACTACCGCGACATCCAGCGGCACCGCACCGCCGAACCACTGTTCGGGCCGCTCGTCCGCAACATCTCCCCGTGCGCGTTCTGGCCGGTCAAGCCGCTCGAAGCGCCCACGAGGGTCGGCAACTCCGCACCGGCGTTGATCGTCGGCGCGGCCGGCGACCCCGCGACGCCCCATCCGGGCCAGCAGGCCATGCACCGGGCGCTGACCGGCTCCCGCATGATCACCTTGAACGACGCCTTCCGCCACGGCGTCTACCTCGCGGCGGGCAACGCCTGCGTCGACACCAAGGTCACCAGCTACCTGGTCGACGGTGTCCTGCCCGGTAAGGACGTCACCTGCGGCCGCCCGGCCGTCTGACACGTTCGCGCCCCACCCCCAGCCGCCCCGGCCGGAACCGGGCCTCATCGTCCTCAACGACCTGTTCCGGCGAGCCGCGGCCCTTCCAGGAGCGGCAGGCCCGCCGCGTACCGCCGGAAGAAGCCGGCGGTCGGGGTGTTCGCGGTCGCGACGGCGTCCGGGGTGCCCTCCGCGACCACCGCGCCCCCGTCCGGACCGGCTCCCGGCCCCAGGTCGATCACCCAGTCCGCGGACGCGGCGACGGGGATGTCATGTTCGGCCACGACGACGGTGTTGCCCGAGTCGAGCAACACGTCGAACGCGTCCACCACCCGCTGGACGTCAGAGGGGTGCAGGCCCGAGACGGGTTCGTCGAGAACGACAAGACCGGCCTTGCGGCCCGCGGCGCCGCGCTGGATGGCGGAGGCCAGCTTCAGCCGCTGCGCCTCCCCGCCGGACAACTCCGTGGCGCTCTGGCCGAGCTGCAGATAGCCGAGCCCGACCTGGTTCAGGGCTCCCAGGGTTTCGGCGAGTTGCCGAGGTTCGGAGAACTGCTCCACCCGCCTCGGCGACGGTCAGCTCCAGCACCTGATCGATGGCCAGTCCCTGGTACTTGATCTCCAGGGCCTCCGGCGTGTAGCGCCGCCCCTGGCATGCGTCGCAGACCACCCACACATCCGGCAGGAAGTGCATGTCGACCAGCTTGCGGCCATAGCCGGTGCAGGGTTCGCAGCGGCCACCGCCCGCGGTGTTGAAGCTGAACCAGGACGCGTTGACCCCACGTGCGCGGGCCATGTCGGTACCGGCGAACAGCTTACGGACGACGTCGAACGCCTTGCTGTAGGTGGCCGGGTTGGATCGCGGCGTGCGCCCGAGCGGTTCTTGATCGACGACGGCGACCCATTCGAACCCCTCCAGGCCGGTCACCTGTCGCACGGTGTCGATCGTCGTCCCGTTCAAAGCGGCCTCCACGCTCGCCGCGAGCGCGCCGAGCAGGCTGCTCTTGCCGCTGCCGCTCACCCCGGTCAGGCAGGTGAGCCGGCCGGAGGGGAAACGCACCACGTCTGCGGTCACGTTGTGCGCACGCAGGCCGTGCAGCTCCACCCAGCCGGTGTCATCCCCGGCCGGACGGCGGGTCCGGCGCAGCCGTGGCCCCTCACCGGCCAGGTAGCGTCCGGTCAGTGACGTGGGGTGGGCGGCCGCGTCGGCGGGAAGCCCCGACACCAGGATCTCACCGCCGAGGCGGCCCGCGCCGGGCCCCAGGTCGATCACCCAGTCGGCCCTGGCGATCAGTTCGGGGTCGTGCTCGACCAGGAGCACGGTGTTGCCGGCCTCGCGCAGCTCCAGGGCGATGTCGAGCAGGTGCGCCTTGTCCGCCGGATGCAGCCCGGTCCCGGGCTCGTCCAGGACGAAGACGATGCCGCTCAGCTCGGTGCTGAGCTGCGCGGCGAGCCGGGTTCGCTGCAACTCGCCCCCGGACAGTGTCGCCGCGCTCCGGGACAGCTGGAGGTGGGCCAGGCCGAGGCGGTCGAGGATCCCGAGTCTGCGGCCCAGGTCCTGCAGCAGCGGCTCACCCACCTCGCGCTGCCGGGCGTCCAGGTCGCCGGCCACCCGCTCGGCCCAGCCGCGTACCTCCCGTACGTCCACCTGGAGCAGGTCGGGAAAGGTCAGCCCGCCGAGCCGCACGGACCGGGCCACCTGGTCGTACCCGCTGCCGCCGCAGGTGCCGCACGGCTGCTTGCGCATGTACGGCAGGTAGCGCTGCTTGGCGCTGGCGGTCTGGGCGTTCAGGAACACCCGCTCCACCTCGGCCAGCGCACCCCGCAGCGGCTGGCTGGAGGTGTAGGTCACCGAGACCGTCTCCTTCTTGCTGGTCATGTCGACGGTCGCCTCGACCTTCTCCTCACCTGTGCCGTACAGCACGCAGTGGCGGAACTCCTCCGGCAGCGACCGCCACGGCAGGCCGAGGTCCACGCCGCGCTTGTCGGCGAGCGCCGGCACGAACGCGTGCTCCCCCGACCGCCACCTGGCGTACCAGGGCGAGGCCCCCTCGAAGAGGGGAAGCTCCGGACGGGTGATGATGAGGTCCTCCTGCGCCTGCCAGCGCCCGCCCACGCCGTGACAGTCCGCGCAGCTGCCTTCCGGGGTGTTACGGTCGAAGTGAGCGGTCGTCAGATGCCCGTTGACGCTCTGCGCCGCCGGGTCCGCGCCGATCCCCGGAAGGCGCGAGTACAGCAGTCCCAGATGCCCGTCGATGCCGGTGATCGTCGCGACCGTGGACCGGGGGTTGCGGTTCAGGCGGCGCTGGTCGACTGCGAGCGTCGCGCCGAGTCCCAGGATGCGGTCGACCTTCGGCCGATTGCGCTGGGTGATGTACTGCCGTACGAACGGCGAAAGCCCCTCCAGGTAGCGCAGCTGGGCCTCGTTGTGCAGGGTGTCGATGGCCAGCGAGGTCTTGCCGCTGCCGCTCACCCCGGTGAAGGCGGTGAGCCACCCCTTGGGGATGCTCACCGACACGTCCCGCAGATTGTTGGTACGAGCCCCCACCACCTCGATGGCCTCTCGCCCCAAACTGGCGACGTCCCGTACGAACGCAGTCAACCTTGATCCACCCTCTCGCAACACAGCAGAACACCGGCGGACGGACTCCCGCCCATGTCGAACAAGTCGATTCCGCCACTACGCGGCCGTTTGATCAGCCCCCTCGGCGCCTGGCCGGTCCAGATTCGGCCCATGCCGCAGATCAAGCCCGGGACACCCCGGCGAGCTTGTCGATGCCTGAGTACGCGAGCAGGTACGGCCAGTCCGCCGCCGGCTCCCCGTCCTCGGGGTTGCGGATCTCCACTGTGCCGTGCGTGGACACGCCCAGATCCTCACCGCGCAGGTGTGCGGCGCCGCGGCGGGACGGGCGGCCGGGTGACGGGCCTTGGCGGCGCTGCGCGCCGTGCCGATTCGGGTGATCTGCTCCGCGGTCAGGGTGTTCGCGGTGACGATCGGGCGGAGGTGCGAGGTGGAGCGGGACAGGGAGGCTTCGAGGAGAGTCTGAAGCTCCTTGAGCTCCTTGAGCTCCTTGAGCTCCTTGGGCGTTTCGCGCATTGAGGTCCTTGTCTATCCATGAGGCCCCCGGTCCGCACCCACATCGGCGCCGACCGGTGCATTGAGGATCACCCGGAAACCCGACGCCTTGTGTCATGTTTTCATCCCTGTCCTGACCCGGGACATGGTGCTGACGGGCGGAGGTGGAGGTGGTGACCGGCGTCGGCGACCACTCGCGCTTCTGTGTGATCGCCACGGCGGTGGTGCGGGCCACCGGCCGTGCTGTCTGCCTGGCCTTCGTCGAGGCGTTGCGGGGGTTCGGGGCGCCGGGCGAGGTGCTGACCGACAACGGCTCCTGCTACCGCACCCTGCTGGAGGAACGGGCCCACGCCCGGCCCTGCGCCTCAGAGATCGAACGCCGCCAAGTCCTGCCGTACTGGCTGCACACCTGCAATCACCACCGCGGTCACTCCGCACTGGCAGATGTGCCACCAGCCGGCCGCGTACTCGACCTCACGGGACAGAACGGCTAGACGTCGTCGTCCGGGCGTAGGGCGTTCAGGACCGCAGAAGTGTCCAGGTAGAACGGGTGTATCTCGGTGATGCGATCATCCTTGATCGTCATCAGCTGCATCACCGAGGTCTCCAAGGCCCGGCCGGTGGCGCGGGCGCGCAGGATGCCGCGGTTCCAGACCACGACACTGTCGCCGTCGACCACATACTTCTGCTCCAGGAACTCCAGGGACTGCCATGCCTCGCTCATGGCGGCCATGAACTGCTCGATGCCGCTCGGTCCGTGCCAGGTCCCCCCGTAGGGCAGGGAGTCCGCCTGGTACATCACGACCTCTGGGTCCAGGCACTCGGCAAGCTCACCGAAATCGGCCTTGCCGAAGCCCCCTGCGGCGATATAGGCGACTTCCGCCCGATAGAACCTCTCCAGCACTGCCAGTGAGCTCCTGCCCTCGTCGCCCCCCGAAGCCGGACCGTCATTCGTCATTGCTTCTGCCATCATGCGCTCATCATGTCCGCCCCCGACAGGATGCATCCGGCGGAAATCGGACCTGTAGGCGGCAAGCCCGCCACCGACGACCGGCCCGCACCACTGGACGCGGCGTCCTCCCTCCGGGCGGGGACATAACGCCTGCCGATGACTACATCCGCCCAGGTCACGGCCATCTGGAGGCTTCGCGTCGCGGGACGAGCTCCAACCGCCGGGAGAGGGCGAACGCATACGGCATGATCGGCCGTGCTCCTTCGTCTGGCCGTCATCGAGCACACCAGCAGACGGATCCGCGTGCCGCTCGTCCGCGACCGTTCGAAGGAGTAACGCATGAATCCCGCGCGCATCGGCGATCTCCCGGCCCCGGCGGAACAGGTAGGCGGCCAGCGGTGTGCTGCCCCGCCCAGCGCACGCGCCGGGGCGCGCCTGGGATCAGGCGGCGAGGCCGAGGGCTTGGGCCACGGCCGAGGTGGCCGAACTGGTTTCCGTCGCGGTGTAGCCGCCGCGCAGGGAGGCGTCCTGGTCTTTCAGGCCGTTGCCGCTCAGCGTGATCACGATCCGCTGGCCCGGCGCGAGGTTGCCCCGGGCGTGCTGGTCGAGGAGGCCGGCGATCCCGGCGGCCGAGGCGGGCTCGGCGAAGACGCCGTCGCGCCTCGCGACCAGCTCGTACGCCTCGAAGATCTGCGCGTCGGTCACCGCGGCGATCAGCCCGCCGGACCGGTCGCGGGCTTCGAGCGCGCCGTCCCAGGTGGCCGGGCTGCCGATGCGGATCGCGCTCGCCGCGGTCTCGGGATCGGCGACCGGCGTGCCGTGGACGAGCGGCGCGGCCCCCGCCGCCTGGAAGCCCCACATGCGCGGCGACCGGCCGGACAGTCCCTCCTGCTCGTAGGCGCGGTAGCCGCCCCAGGTGGCGGTGATGTTGCCGCCGTTCCCGACGGGCAGGCAGTGGATGTCGGGCGCGTCGCCGAGCGCGTCCACGATCTCGTAGGCGACCGTGCGCTGCCCCGCCAGGCGCAGCTCGTTGCCGACCGAGTTGACCAGCGCGATCGGGTGGTGGGCGGCGAGTTCGCGGGCGACGCGCAGGCAGTCGTCGAACGTGCCGTCGATCTCGACGATCCGCGCGCCGTAACGGACCGCCTGCCCCAGCTTGGCGAGCGCGACCCGCCCCTTCGGCACGAGCACGGCGGCCGTCAGCCCGGCGCGCGCGGCGTAGGCGGCGGCCGAGGCGCTGGTGTTGCCGGTGGAGGCGCACACGGCAAGCTCGGCGCCGGCCTCGGCGGCCCTGCTGATCGCCACGGTCATCCCACGGTCCTTGAACGACCCCGTGGGGTTGGCGCCCTCGACCTTCAGCCAGACCTCGCAGCCGGTCACCGCGGACAGGTGCGCCGAGCGCAGCAGCGGGGTGTTGCCCTCGTTGAGCGAGACGGCGGGCGTGTCGATGGTGACCGGGAGCCAGCGCCGGTAGCCGCTGTCGATCAGTCCGTTCCAGGTACTCATACCGGCGACCGTAACATTCGTTTCATTGACTCCGCCACGTGTAACATTTGTCAGCATGGATGAGGATCCGGTGACGAGCCGGCTCAGCGCGGTCTACCCCGAGCTGCCACCGGGCGAGCGGGCCGTCGTGCGGGCGCTGCTCGACGACCACCCCTTCGCCGCGCTCGGCTCGCTGCGCGCGCTCGCCGAGCGTGCCGGGGTCAGCCCGCCGACCGCCTCCCGGCTGTTCGACCGGCTCGGGTACGCGGGATTCGCCGGGTTCCAGGCGGCCGTGCGCGACGGCGTCCGCGACCGGTCGCGCCTACGCGAGTTCGTCGCCCGTCCGCCCGGCACCCAGCGGGCCGCCGAAGACCTGCGTGCCGGGCTCGACAGCACCCTCGCCGTCGTCACCGAGCCCCTGCTCGACGCCGTCGGCGACCTGCTGGCCGGAGCCGCGTCGGTCTGGGCGCTCGGCGGGCCGCTCAGCGAGCTGGCCGCCGAATACCTGATCAGGCAGCTCGCCGGCCTGCGTCCGGGGGCGCATCGGGTGCCCGACCCGGCGTCCGCGCGTGCCCGTACGCTGCTCGACCTGGGCGGTTCTGCGGCCGTGGTCGCGTACGACTTCCAGCGCTACTCCCCCGCGACGGCCCGCTTCACCGAGGCCGCGTGCGCCCGCGGGGCGCGGCTGGCGCTGATCACCGACGCCGGGGAGTCGCCGCTCGCGGCGCGGGCGGAGGTGCTGATCAGGCTGCCGCGCGAGGCCGCCGGGCCGATCGCGCCGCTCGCGCACCAGATCGCCGTCACTGAGCTGCTGCTGGTCGCCGTGGCGGCCCGCCTCGCCCCCGCCGGACGCCTGGCCGACCTCGACGCGCTCACCGAGATGTTGTGAACCGCTACGACGCGGCCAGCAGCAGCCGCGACACCTCCCGGCCTCGCGCCTCGTGGTGGAGGAGCAGCTTGGCGATCTCGCCGCGATGCCGGTCGGAGACGGGTCGACCCAGGCGATGCCGATCCCAGGATGTCGGGTGTCCAGCAGGCGGGCCGCCATGTGCCGATTCGTTCCAGGACCAGGGCCTCCAAGAACGCCTGAAGGGGTTGCGCGAGAGATCGCACCAAGCGCGGTGGATCGACTCCAGCGCTTGCTGACAGCCCTGGAGGGTGAAGCGGCTGCGGCGGACGGCGAGGTCGTTGCGCGGCATGGTTGGTCCCCGAATCCCGCGCCGCCCGGCCGGCGCGGTCCGAAGGGTCGGCGTGACGCACAGGGTCGACACGGGTTGCCTTCACGCGAGGAGGATCGACGTTCCTCTTCCGCCTTCGGTGGCACTTGGCCGGGAAGGCCACAGGCTCGGTGTCCGCGGCACCGTGAGTCCCGCTCCAGGGTTGAGGATCTCTCATCCCTGGAGCAGTTATGGCCGAACACGCCTGCCTTTACCGAGAGGTCAACAGCAAGGACCAAGCGGAGTCTGCCACTTGTGGCGTGACAGATACCCGCCCCGGGGCGTCACCGCGAAGCGTCCAATGGAGAGGATTCGTCGCCGTTGTTGTGGGCGCGTTGAGTGATGGTGCGGTCGAGGCCGTCGAGGAGGGTGAGGAGGCCGAATTCGCGGGTGGTGGTGGTTGAGTGGATGGCCACGGTGGTAGCCAGCAGCGGGAAGCGGCTGGCGTTGAGGAGTAGCAGGTCACGCATGATGGGGGCGGCGCTGCCGTCCGTCCAGGTCTGAGTGCCTTGGGTGGCGGCCGGGTGGGTGGCGCGGATGTGGTGGGACACCATCATGACCACGTCGAGTCGTTCGCGTTCGGTCAGGGGGGTGTCGGTGAGGGCGCTGAGGGCTGTTTCGGTCCATGCGGTCTCACGTGGGCCCATGACGCGGTCGCCCACGGTGACCGACGGCAGCCAGGGGTGGCGCCGCCAGGCGGTGGACAGTCCGCGGGCGTACTCCTCCAGCTTGGCCCGCCAGCCGGCCGCCCCGCTCAGGTCTGGGGGTGTGCCGACCGCCGCCTCGATCATGATGGCCATCAGCTCTGTCTTGCCGTTGACGTAGCGGTACAGGGCCATCTTGGTGAGGCCGAGCTCGGCGGCGATGCGGTGCATGGAGACCGCCTCCAGGCCCTCGGTATCGGCGACCTTGACGGCGGTGTCGGCCAGCCGGGCGAGGTCGAAGGCGGGCCTGGGGCCTCTGTTGCGCGGCCTGCGCAGGCCCCACAACAGTTCGGCCAGTGTCCTCGGATCCTCGTTGACCGCCACGTCGCCTCCCGCTTGCCATCCGCCAAAACTGTCTCTACCGTACACAGTGTTCTGGGGACACAGTTAGTCTCCGGACCCGGGCGCAGGCCGTGGCCGAGAGGCCACGCCGTGAACCAAGGAGTGGGCCATGTCCAAGTCAGTGCTCGACATGTCGATGTCCCTCGACGGGTACATCGCCGATCCCAACGACTTCCTCGGCGGCGACGACGGCGAGCGGCTGCACAAGTGGGCTGACTCGGACCAGCATCCCGGGCCGGTCAAGCAGTTCCAGGACGAATGGAACGGAGCTGGTGCGATCCTCGCGGGACGGCGGACCGCTGAGCTCATGGACCACTGGGGCGGCTCTCACGGCGGTCTGCCGATCTTCGTCCCCAGCCACCGGCCGCCGGGCCCGGCCGCCAGGTGGGGCTATCCGCTGGTGACCTACGTGAACGACGGGATCGAAAGCGCGATGGCGCAGGCGAAGGCCGCCGCCGGGGAACGGGACGTCCAGATTCGTGGTGGCGCGTACACGGTGCAGCAGGCCCTTCAGGCCGGGGTGCTGGATGAAGTGCAGATCCACCACATCCCAGTACTCCTGGGCGCAGGGCGCCGGCTGTTCGACGTCCTGCCGTCGGAGATCGAGTTGGAGATCATTCAGGTGATCGACACCCCAGAGGCCACCCACATCCGCTACCGCGTCCGCCGCTGAGCCGATCGTTCTCCTACCGGCAGTACGCCAACGCGTCAACGAGATCGCCGCCCTCGCCGAGCAGGCCGCAGGCGAGCGCCGGCAGCAGCTCACCGACGAACTCCTCGCCCCGTGGCACGTCCTCGCCGAGGCTCTGCTCAACCGCTACGAATCCGCCATGAGCGAGCACGCTGGACGCCTCGGTAGCCCCGCCCAGGCCGAGGCCCGCCTGAGGAGCGCACTGCGGAGTCACTGACCTGGGAGAACCCGTAATCGCCGAATTCCGTTCCAATCTCTCTGCCCCCCGAAGCCTCCCTGATCGCGGGGTGAAGGAGCCGATCCTTGTATGGTGCCGTCGCCGAGCGGCAGTTTCGCGTGCTGAGGCCCCCACTCGTGTCATTCCGATGGCGCACTGTTCCTTCAGTCCGGAGGGCCGCTCTCGACGCTCCATGAGCGCAGGCGCCTCGAGGAACCCATGGGCTCGTCCGTAGTTTCAGACCGACGCCCATCCGTCAGAGCCACCGACAGGTGCGCGTCTGCATCCGCGCAAGGCTCTGACGCTGGGGGCTTCTTGCCTGCTTGCCTCTACGAGATTAGGTTCACACGGAATGGACCTGCCTCTACTGTGAATGAGGTGGGCGAGGATGTGAACGAGGCGCTTGGTGTGTTGGCGCTCCTCGGGGGTGTGCTGCTGCTTGTCCTGCTGGTGTCCGGTGACTCCGAAGCCAAGCCGGCCGATGACGCAGTCGATCCGGCCGTGAAGCGACGGCGGTGGGAAGTGCGGGTCCAGGGGGCACGCCGCCTCCTGGAGGTCTGCCTCAACAACGCCGCCCACGGGGAGAAGCACTACCAGGAGGCTGAGAGGCGCCTTGCCACTCCTGGTTCGGAGAGCCTCGCGGCCATGGAGATCGAAAAGGCCTGCATCTACAGGCACTGGCGGGCGCTGCTGCACTTGGCGGTGATCCGCGCCATGGAGATGAAGCCCAAAGAGGCGATATATGCGTTCGACAAGGCCGTCCTGATGGTGAATCCTGCGGGGATCGAGCCCGATGACTTCCGGCCCAAGATGGTAGGGATGGCTCTGGTCTGGCTGGAGGTCCGCCCGGGCCTGGCCAAGGTGTGGGAGGACTCTGTAGGCCGGAGACATCCTGGCCTGTCCGGCTCGCAGCTGCGCGCCAAAGCCGTCGAAGAGATCATCGAGACGATCCCGCCCTTGAAACCATGACGCCCTCGCAGGGCTGCCACAGGCCGGGCGGGTTCTTGCCGCTGCCCGGGGCCGCCCACTACGCCGCGTCCAAGGCCGTCCTCGAACAACTCCCCCGCAGCTGGGCGCTGGAACTGGCCGGCGACGGCATCCGCGTCAACGCCCCGGCCCCACCGAGAGCCAGGCTCTGACGCCGCCGGCCTGCCCGACACCGTCGTCAAGAACCGCGGCGTCGGCGGTGCGCTGATGGTGGTTGCGACGGGCTCAAGGGCCTTCCGCAGGCCATCGAGACCGTCTGGCCGCGAACGGTGGTCCAAACATGCGTGGTGCACTTGTTGCGCGCCTCGTTCCCGTATGCCGCCCACCAGCACTGGGACGCCGTCGCAGTGTTCCGGCCTGACAGATGGCACTTGATCATCTTGGCGTATCGCCCAATAATGATCGTTTTCCCGCGTGTTCGGAGAGCGACCATGGAGACCCCGACCGCGGGTGGCAAGGACGCGCAGCGTCGCCGTTCAGTACTGACCGGAGCCACGCTGCTCGCGCTGGGTATCGCTGCGGGCGTCGCCCTGAGCACGGCGGGTCTTGTGCCTGCGGTGCTCTGCCCCAAGCTGGCCGCGCCCACCTCCTCACCCAGCGGCTCACCCCAACCAGCGACCAGTGAGGCGCGCCTGAGCCTGCCCGCCGTTCGTGGCGCCACGGCAATCACGCTTCCTGATCAGCTTGAGGGCATGACGCTGCGTCACATGTTCGACGACACCGTCGAGGACGGCTTCGCCGTCTTCCTCCAGGGCCTGAGGAAGAGAGGCCACGCGGTCAGCAAATCCGTCAGCGGCCTCTACCTTCTCCCCCGCCCCTCGTCCGGACAGCCTCCGCTCACCTCCCCGGTAAGCCTCTTGGCAGCCGAATCCAAGGATTTGAACCCGGACGCGATCTTCAAAGAGTGGTTGATGCCGTCGTTCGGCAAGACCGCCAGGAAGTCGGAGACGCTGAACCCTTGGCCCTACGAGGGACAGACGATGTGCTGGCTCACCACGACGTACTTCTGCGCCCGAGCCGACCGGACATCATTCGGCGTGGTCTCCTTCAACGCGACGGCACTAATGACCACGCGAGCCCATGAGCACTTCGCCGCGATCCGAGCCGCCATCGAGCGACCGGTGCATCCGCAGTGAGCCAGTGAACTACAGCGATCAAAGGCAGACCGCGGTCCGAACCCCGGTCGCCTCACCATACGAACGCGTTCGCCGTACTGCGGTTGCTCTCCGTGGGCCTCGAGGAAGGACACTCCTGCGTCGCCAGATCACCGTCCTCGAACGTCGGCTCGGCGCTGACACCGACGCATCCCCCCGAAGCGCCTGCTCACCCTCGGATGACCATCCCCGCTGGTGCTTCCGAGGGCGCAGCCGTCACCACTGATCGGCGAACGTACCGGAACTCGCCAGGCAGCCGATCACCAACAGCAACCACGCAAGCACCGCGGCACAACCATCGTGCCTGCCGGCAGGCGCCTCAGCCCGAGCTCTGCATGATCACGCAGCCATGCGAAACCAGGTCTGTCCCCACATGGTCCCCGGGAGAACGCGGAATGGCCGTTCCCGATCTCTTGAGAACGGCCTTTGACCTGCGATTTCTGGCACGCCATTCGTCGGCCTGCAGGTCGCGCGGGCGTGAACAGGGCGTGTGGTCCCCAGCGGGTCCCCAGTCCCCATCCGCTCGTACGAGACAGACAGTCATCGACGCCCGCGATCACAGGCGCCGATCCCGACCCTGTTGGGAGTGATCTTGTCAAGACAAGCCGGCCTTCCCACCGGAGGGCTAGCGGATGTTCCCCGCTCCGGCGTGGCCTCCGGTGGCCGCGCCGACCGCGTTCAGGAGCTTCTGGATCTGGCACTGGGGCCCGGGTCAGGAGACCGTGTCAAGGTCGTGGACGTGCCGTCGGGGAAGCCGATGACGACCTCGCGGGCGGAGACGTCCACGGTGACCGCGTCGCGGAGGGCGGCCGGGTGCACGGCGTCGCCGGAGAGCACGACCAGCGAGACGTGCAGGCCGGGCTCGTCGGCGTGCAGGCACGGGACGGCAGAGTGCGGGCCGAACGCGTTGGACTCGACCTCGCGCTCGACGCTCGCCCGCCGCCAGCCGTACAGGGCGACGATGGCGGAGGTGAGGCCGTCCGCGCGGCGCGCCATCGCCCATCCGCGCCCGGTCGCCACGGTCGGCGGCACGTCCCCGGCCACGGCGAACCCACCTTCACGCACGCCGCCCTCACCGCTGCCCTCGCCGCCGCCCTCACCGCCGCCCTCACCGCCGCCCTCGCCGCCGCCCTCACCGCCGCCCTCGCCGCCGGCGATCTCGTGGACGCGGAGCTCCCAGGGGCCGCGGACGACCGAGGTGCTGGTGACGAGCGCGCCGCCCGCGGTCCGATGGGAGGAGGAGGCGGTGGCGTCCGCGCACGTCAGCGGCGTGATCGCGGTACGGCGCGAGGGGGTGCCGCCGGGCGCGACCAGCGCGAGGTGGTTGTCGAGATCGCGGGCCCAGGCGTGCTCGGCTGCCTCGGGGGCGGTGCGGGTGGAGTAGGCGAGCTTGGCGTAGTGCGGGTCGTCGGGCGGCGCGCCGTGGTCGCTGCCGTGGTTGAGCAGGCGGACGATCCCGTCGTGCCGGGTGCCGTGCAGGAGCAGCCCGGCGGCGGGGACGGCCGCGACGACGTCGTGCTCGTCGATGGGCAGCGGCTGCTCGCGCTCGGTCCACACCGGGTGGTCCGGCGGCAGCAGCAGCCCGAGGAACCCCTTCGACGCCCAGTACGGCGACGCGGGCCCCGAGTACGCCTGCGTCACCGGCAGGAACGGCTCGTACCAGCCGAGGGAGAGCAGCCCGTCGGGGCCCGGCACGCCGCGCTCGGCGAAGTGGCGGACCACGGAGGAGGCGAGCTTCCTGGTCTGGCCCGGCGCGAGCGGGGTGGCGCCGGTGAGCGCGCCCAGCCAGACGGGCGCGAGGGCGGCGAAACGGTAGGTGAGCGAGCGGCCGTGATGGACGGGCGCGCCGTCCGCACCGAAGAAATGCTGATATGTCGTGAGGAATTCGTGCAGGCGGCTCGTGTACACGCCGGCCCGCTCCGCGTCGCCCGACATGCGCGTCCACAGCAGCGGGTACAGGTGCAGCGCCCAGCCGCAGTAGTAGTCGAAGTTGCGCGAGCCGCCGTCGGTGTACCAGCCGTCGCCGGCGTACCAGTCCTCGATGCGTTCAAGGCCGCGGTCGATCTCCCGCTGCTCGTACGGCCCGCCCACCGACTTCAGGAACTCCTCCGTCACCGTCTGGAACAACATCCAGTTGTTGTCCCAGGTGCGCTTGCCGACGAAGCCGCCGAGCCAGTGGGCGACCCGGTCCCGTACGCCGTCGTCGAGCCGGTCCCACAGCCACGGCCGGGTCTCGTGCAGCGCGACCGCGATCGAGGCGGCCTCCACCATCTGCTGCGAGCAGTCGGTCAGCTCGGGCCACGCCTCGCCGCTGCCGGGGTCGGTGCCCGCCGCGAGGCCCCTGGCGTACCGCTCGGCGAGGTCGGGGACGTCGCCCGCCGCGCCCGCGAGGCGGAACGCGGCGAGCAGGAACGTGCGCGCGAACCCCTCCAGCCCGTCGAGCGCCACGCCCGACCAGCTCGCCCGGCCCGGAAGCCGGATCTGCGCGAAACCTGGGGAGGCGTACGGCGTCACCGCCCCGAGCAGCCGGTCGGCGAGAGCCTCCCAGTGCGCGCGGGTCCAGCCGGTGCGCGAGGAGAGCACGCGGTCGGTCGGCGGCAGCGACAGGTACGGAGGGATCAACGTTCAGCCTTTCTTGCCGACGGCGAGCACGGCGGTGTGGGACCGGCCGCGGGAGCCGGCCAGATCGACGGTGACGGAGGGCCGCTCGCCCGTCGTGACCGAGACGGTGTCGTCGGCCCTGACCAGGGCGTGCGCGGGATGGGGAAGCACGAGCGTCACCGCCGCCACGGTACGCCCCGGGTCGGAGACCGCCACGGTCGTCCGTCCCGCCGCCCGCCGGACCAGGACCGCGCAGGGAGCCGAGGCCGACACCCCGCCCGCCTCCCCCGCCGCCCAGAACGTGGCCGCGAACAGCTCGCCGCCGCCCGCCGAGCGGCCGTGCGCGCGCACCGCCTGCGCGGTCGCGGTGTTGGCCAGGATCTCGACGCGGTCGAAGTCGCGCGTCCGGTCGGGTGTGGCGCCCGGGAGCAGGACCCAGGCGTAGTCCGCGCCGGACGGGCTGATCCCGTGGTCGAGCCAGAGGGTGGTGTAGTCGCAGGTCACGGTGGCGTCCGTGCCCTGCGTGCTCGCGCCGTCGTTGATCGACCGCCAGGTGTCGGCACGGCGCTCGGTGAGCGAGCGCGGCCGGTGGCCGGAGGGGAAGACGTACCCGGCGACGCCTTCGAGGTGCGCCCAGCCGTCGCCGGTGGTGAGCGGGGCGGAGGTGCGCCGGTTCTCCACGACCGTCTCGATCACGCGGCCGTCGGCGCTGGTGATCCCGGCGCCGAGACAGACGACGGCGTCGTCGAGGCACACCCAGGTCTTGCGGGCGGTGAGCGTGGTCCCTACGGCCATCAGGTCGAGCGCGGCGACGCCGTACCCGTCCGCGGTGGCGCCGCCCGCCCAGGCGTTCTTCGGGCGGAACGTGCCGGTGCCGCCGGAGGAGACGGCCGGGTCGCGCGGGCGGGTGTCGACGGTGGTCCCGGCGAGCCGGTGGGAGTCGACCGTGGGCCAGTAGCCGTCGCTGTAGTGGCCGGCGTCGAGGTGGAGGTACGTCGCGCCGTCGCCCTGGTACCAGGCCCGGTAGTTCTCGCCGTTGCCGCACTCGTACAGGGCGATCCGCCTCGACGACAGGCTGATCGCGTACGACCAGCCGGGGCGGCGGTGCACGACGCGGTCCATGTCGGCGAACACGTGGTGGCCGCTCGGCCGGGGCGCGGCGGCGACCGCGTCGTCGGCGAGCACGGCGACGGCCCTCGCGGTGGCCGCGACGTCCGCGCCCTCCAGGAACCGGCCGCGCGCGATCCACCCCTTGGCCAGCCCGCGGAACCGCGTCGCGTACGGCTCCCCCGCGCCGGCCGCCAGGCGCAGGATCGCGTCCACGGTGTCGCGGCCCGAGTCGTGGTCCCGGTTGAACTGCCGCGACACCGCCCGCCCGCGCACACTGTCCATCATCAGTCCGTCGTGGATCCACGGCGCGTACGTGCGCTCCACCGCGTCCAGCACGACCCGCACCGCCGGGTCGTCCACCTGCCAGGCGCTCCCGCCGAGCAGGCCGAGGATCGCGCTCACCGACTGGAGCAGGACGACGCCGTACGAGCCGGTGTAGGCCACGACGTCGTGCTGGACGAACGAGCCGTCCTCGTAGTAGCCGTCGCCGGAGGTGACGTAGCCGAACAGGGTGTGCTTGCCGGCGTCGCGCCGGTCGGACAGGCCGTCGCGGGCGAGCGCGATCTTGTCCGAGCTCTCGCCGACGATGCCGCGCAGGGCCACGATGAGCGCCTTGTCCGCCCGGTTCGCGCCGGTCTCGGCGAAGTTCGTGAGGTTCGTCCGGCGGTCGGGGTTCGGGCAGAAGCGGTCCACGGCGCGGATCCAGGCTGCCCGCCGTCCCGCGTCGACGGCGTCGTGCATGAGCACGCAGGTGTCCATCAACGCGCGCGGGGCGCCGATCTCCCAGTGCCACCAGTTGCCGGTCTCGCGCTTGCCCTCGTTGTAGGCGCGCTCGTAGAGGAAGTCGAGGCCGCCGATGATCTGCGTGGCCAGGGTCTCGTCGGCGTACAGGGCCGAGCCGCGGCTCGCCCAGGCGGTGGCGAGCGCGCGCAGGCGCTGGTGGCTGGTCGCGATGTCGCCGGACACGCCGGTCAGCGGGAGGTCCGGCCACAGGTGCGTACGTCCGGGAGCCAGGTTCATCGACGTCCGGTACGCCGAGGCGGCCGCGTCCAGGCGGGCCAGCGGCGCGGCGAAGGCCGGGTCGCGGGGGTCGAGGTCGCCGCCCGTGATCAGCTCGGCCGCCTTGGCCCGGAGCCCGGCGAAGTCGGCGGGACCCGCCGGTACGTCCGCCCCCGAGGCCGCTGTGCGGCGGATGGTTCCGGCCCCGGCCGGGGTCGCGGTGAGCAGGGGCGCGGCGGCGACGGCGCCGAGGAAGGCGCGGCGGCTGGTCATCGCTCGCTCAGCCGGGTCAGGTCGGCGTCCGGCGCGGGCAGGCCGAGCGCGGCCAGTTCGGCGTACCCGCTCTCCGGGATCGGGAACGCCCACGCGCGCAGGAACCCGGAGAGGTCGCGTCCGGCGACGCGGCTGAAGTACAGGGCCATCAGCGTGAAGCGCCGCGCCGAGTCCCCCGAGGACGACGGCGGCGTCTCCTCCCTGATCAGCCGGTGCACCCTGGGGTGGAAGTCGTCGCCGAACCCGAGTTCGAGCTGCCGGAACGGCACCAGCTTCTCGAACGCCCCGAGCCCGGCGTAGTCGGCGACCGGCAGCTTGGCGAGCGCCGTCTCGTAGGCGTTGTTGGTCACCAGGTTGGACGGCATGCCGAAGTGCCGCTGCACGGCCAGGCTGTAGATGTTGACCGTGACCTCGGTGAGCTCGCCCGGCCGCCAGGCCATCTGCTGGTGCTGGTGGCCGAGCTCGTGGTAGACGCCCCAGCCGGTGGTCCGCACCTTGTCGGGCAGGAGCAGGCGGGTCGTGGCGTACGCGTCGTAGTAGGCGGTGTAGGCGTGGGTGGCGTACGCGGTGGACTTGGGGCCGTATTCGGGGCGTACGTTGACCAGGTGCCGGCCGAGCGGGGTCGGGGCGTGCAGCGGGGCGGAGCCGTCCAGGCCGGAGATCGCCGCCTCGACGTCCTCGACCTGCTCCAGCAGGGTCATGAGCTGGGCGTGGTCCTGGTCGCGCACCTGGAGGAAGGTCTCGCGCCGGACGGTCACGATCATCTGCGGCGAGACCAGCTCGACGAAGGGCGCCTGGGTGAACGCGTCCACCTGCGCCTGGAACTCGGCCTCCGTGGTGCCCTCGGGCGCGAACACGGGCGCGGCGAAGGCCGGGCGGCCCTGCCACGCCGCCCGTGTCGCCGGCGCCGGGTCGCCGCAGCCGCTGCTCGGCGCCAGCACGTACGTCGGCACCGGGACGCCCTCCGGCCCGAACCGCACGACCGCGTTCGCCCTGCGGTCACCGGTGAACGACAGATACACCATGCCGCCGCCCGCGTCGGTGACCGTGTTGACGCCCTCGGTGAGCGGGTGGGCGCGCGGGTACCGGTAGGCGGTGTCGGGGTTGGTGTCGGGGGCGCCGACGTGCAGGGTGGGCCGGGGGCCGTCGGGGGCGCGTACCTCAAGGGTGAGGGGGCGTCCGGGCGGCAGGTACAGGCCGGTCGGCACGAACTCGGTCGTACGGTAGACGGTCTGCATGCGCAGCCGTTCCGCCTCCGCCGCCGGCCGCCCCCGCAGCACCACGGCCCTGCGCGCTCCGGGCACCGCGACCCGCCGCACCTCGGCGGCCGCGACCCGGGGGGCGCCCGACAACGCCACACCCCCGGCCGCGGCCAACCCCACGACCACCCTCCTGCGAGAAAGCCCCCCATCGGGGAACGGGCCGGAAGCCCGCCCGGGGGCCGCCGGGGCAGGACGGGCGGACGTGCCATCGGGGGTCGCCGGGGCGAGGCGAGCGGGCGTCCCGTCGAGGGACGCAGCGACGGGACCGGCGCAGGCCCGGTCAAGGGGCGCCGGGGCAGGGCGAGCGGAACCCCCGTCGAAGGACGGCGAGGCGGGACGGGCGGAGGTCCCGTCAGGGGGTGTGGGGGTGGGGCGGGCAGGGGGCATGGGGGGCTCCTAGTCGGTGAGCGTCGAGGGGTCGGCGGCGGGGGCCGGGAGGCCGAGGGCGGCGACCCGGGCCAGGTACTCGGCGGTCAGCGGCGCGCCCCAGCGGGTCCAGAAGCCCGACAGGTCGGCCCCCGCGATCCGCGAGGTGTAGATCGCGAGGTTGCCCCACCGCTTGGCGGACTCGGTGTAGTCGGAGGCCGGGCGTTCCTCGCGGACCAGCTGGTGCAGGCGCGGGTGGAAGTCCTCGCCGAAGGCCAGTTCGAGCTGCCGGAACGGCACGAGCTTCTCGTACGCCCCCAGCTTCCGGAAGTCGGCCGCGGGCAGCTTGGCCAGCGCGCTCTGGTACGGCGTGAGCCCCGTCCTGGCGTCGGGCCTGGTGAGGTTGGACGGCTGCGCCAGCGTGCGCTGCGCGGCCAGCGCGTAGACGTTGACCGTCACCTCGGTCAGGTCCTCCGGCTTGTAGGCCATCTGCTGGTGCTGGTGCCCGAGCTCGTGGTAGACGCCCCAGCCCCGGGTGCGCAGCCCGTCCACGGCGATGAGCCGGTCGAGGTAGGTGCGCGGGTAGGCGGTCCAGCCATGGGTGGCGTACGCGCCGGCGCCCGTGGGCATGCGCGGGGCCTCGACGAGGTGGAAGGGCAGCGGGGAACGTTCGGCGGCGGACAGGCCGGAGATCGCGGCGTGCGAGGCGGTGATCGTCTCCAGGAGCCGGAGCAGTTCCCCGTGGTCCTGGTCGCGCCAGGCGAGCATGCCGTCGCGGGTGATCGTGACGATGGCGTGCGGCGAGACCAGCTCGGCCTGCGGTGCGGCGGTCAGCGTGTCGAGCTGGGACTGGAACTCGGCCTCGGTGCTCTCCCCCAGCGTGAACGTCGGCACGCGCACCCCGCCCGACAGGAACTTGACCCTGGCGCGCTGTCCGTCACCGGTCAGCGCCAGGTAGACGAGCCCGCCGCCGGGGTCGGTCACGGTGGTGACGCCCTCGGTGAGCCGGTAGGCGCGCGGGTTCTTGTACGCGACGTCGGCGTGGGTGTCGGGTGCGCCGACGTACAGGGTGGGCAGCACCCCGTCGGGGGCGGTCACCTCGACGGCCATCGGGGTGCCGGCGGGCAGGTGGACGCGGGTGGGGTGGAACTCGGTGGTCCTGAGCGCCTGCTGGAGCCGGAGGCGTTCGCCCTCGGCCGCGGGCCTGGCCCTGAGTGTCACGGTGTGCCGCGCCTCCTGGCCGGCCGTGCGCGCCAGGACCGGGCGCGCCAGGGCCGGGCGGGAGCCGAGCAGGGCCGCGCCCGTCACCGCTCCGGCCGCGCCGATGGAGGTGCCGAGGAAGGTTCTGCGTGTGAGGGGGGTCATGGCAGGGATTGTGTAAGCGCTTACTATGCCGGTCAAGGGCTTACTAGATCTTTCTGCGGCTTTCTATCCCTGCTCCACGCGGCAATCCGGAGCCATGATCAGTAAGCGCTTCCTACGGCAGCGGCGCGACCGAGGCCCTGACCACGATGCTCGTGCCGACCTTGGCCATCGTCTGCACGGGCGAGAGGTAGTCGTCGTCGTCCCCGACGTCGAGGCCGAGGCGTACGGCCTGGCGGCCCAGCTCCTCCAGCGGGATGCGCACGGTCGTCAGCTGCGGCCGCAGCTCCTGCGCGATCGGCACGTCGTCGTAGCCCACCACCGAGACCGCCTCCGGCACCGGCACGCCCGCGAGCTCCAGCCCCTGCATCGCGCCCGCCGCGACCGTGTCGTTGGCGCAGAACAGCGCCGTGAAGTCGAGCTTGTCGGCCAGCAGCGCGCGGATCCTGTCGTAGCCGAACCTGCGGTTGAGCTGCCCGAGGTGGATCAGCCCCTTGTCGTAGGGCAGGCCGCGGAAGGCGAGCGCGCGCCGGTGCCCGGCGAGCCGCGCGACGGTCGTGGACAGGCTCGGCGGCCCGCCCAGGAAGACGATCTTCCGGTGCCCCTGCGTGATGAGGTGGTCCGTGATCGCGAAGGCGCCGCCCTCGTTGTCGTACTCGACGACCCGGGTCGGCACGTCGTCGCCGAGCGACGGCCGGCCGCACAGCACCAGCGTGGAGCCGCTGGCGTGCAGCGCGCGGGCCCGGCGGGCGACCTGGGCGGCGTAGGCGCGGTCCTCGTAGGCGCCGCCGACCAGGATGACGGCGTCGGCCCGCTGCTCGTGCAGCAGGTCGATGAGCGCGAGCTCCTTCTCGTGGCTGCCGTGGGTGCAGCAGACCATGCACAGGCGGCCGTGCCTGGTGGCCTCGCGCTCGACGCCCCGGGCGATATAGGCGTAGAAGGGGTCGATCACGTCGTTGATGATGATCCCGACGGTCCTGTTGGTGGCTCCGGCCAGGGCGCGGGCGTGGGCGTTGGCGACGTAGCCCAGCTCGGCGATGGCCCGCTCGACCCGCTGGCGCGTGACCGCCGAGACCGGGTAGTTGCCGTTGATCACCCGGGACACGGTCGCGCTGGAGACGCCCGCGCGTTTCGCCACGTCGGCCATCGTCGCCAGGCTCGGCTCGGTCACCGGCACCTCCTCGCTGTCGATCATGCCATTCGGTCGAGCTCGCCGCGATCGATCTCGTGCAGCAGCGGCAGCCCGGCGGCGTAACGGGCGATCTCCCCGAGCGTGGACTCGGCCAGCCTGCCGAGCTCGTTGCCCTGCGCGCCCGCCAGATGGGGGGTCACGAACGCGTTGGGCAGGTCGAACAGCGGATGGCCGGCCGGGAGCGGCTCGGGGTCGCTGACGTCAAGTATCGCGTCGAGCCGGCCGCTGCGTACCTCCTTGACCAGCGCGTCGGTGTCGACCAGGCCGCCGCGGGCGGTGTTGACGACGACGGCGCCGTCGCGGAGCATCGACAGCCGCCTGGCGTCGAGCATGCGGCGGGTCTCGCGGGTCTCGGGGGCGTGCAGGCTGACCACGTGCGACCGCCTGACCAGGGTGTCGAGGTCGACGGCCGTGCCGCCGAGCTCGGCGATCCCGGCGGGGTCGGCGTACGGGTCGTAGACCAGCACGTCGGCGTCGAGGCCGCCGAGCAGCCCCATGACGCGCCGGCCGATCCTGGACAGCCCGACCAGGCCGACCGTGACGCCGCGGGTGCCGAGCCAGGGCAGGCCGGAGAAGTCGCGCCGGGTGCCGCGCTCCCGGTAGCGGCGGGCCAGGGTGAAGGCCCGCTTGGCGCCGAAGACGATGGCGGCGAAGGTGAACTCGGCGACGGGCACCGCGTTGGCGTCGGCCGCGCTGCAGACCCGGACGCCGCGTTCGAGGACGGCCGGGTCGAGGAAGGTCTTGACCGTGCCCGCCGCGTGCGCGACGAGGCGCAGGCCGGGGGCGCGATCGAGCAGCCCGGCGTCGATCTTCGGGCAGCCCCAGCCGGTCACCAGGACCTCGGCCCCGGCCAGCGCGCGCAGGGCGTCCGGCGAGCTGACCTCGTGCAGCACCTGGTCGTGGAGCTCGGTCAGCTCACCGAGGCGGCGCAGGGCCTCGTGCCCGAACACCTCCTCGCGCACCCCAGGCGCCATCGCCAGCACGGCGCGCGGTCTCGGCCGGGTGTGCGGAGGTCTCACCGGCGCCTCTTGTCTGCCCACGTCCATCTCCCGATAGTAAGCGCGTTCTACGCACTGCTGCGGCACGCTAGGGCTTCACCTGCGCAAAGGTCAAGGAGCCGAGCCAAGAACGGCACGACTTCCGGCCAGGGGCTTGACGAAGCATGAAAGCGCTTACTAGCTTCCTCGCCAACCGGAAGGACCCAGCGCATGACCGCTACCCTCGACGCCCCCCGTGCCGGGACAGCGTCGCCGTCCGGCGAGAGGCCGCGCAGGCTCTCGCTGTGGCGGCGCCTCCGGCGCGACCGGGTGATGCTCCTGCTGACGCTGCCCGGGCTGATCTATTTCCTGGTCTTCCACTACGGGCCGCTGTTCGGCTACGTGGTCGCGTTCAAGGACTACCAGCCCTACATCGGCTTCATCGACAGCGCCTGGGTGGGGCTGCGGAACTTCGCCACCGTCTTCGGCGACCCCGGCGTCTGGAACGCCCTCGGCAACACCCTCAAGATCACCCTCACCCAGCTCGTGCTCTTCTTCCCCGCACCGATCGCCCTCGCACTGCTGCTCAACAGCGTGGTCAGCGACAGGGTGCGCAGGTTCGTGCAGAGCGTGGTCTACCTGCCGCACTTCATCGGCTGGGTGATCATCGTCTCGGTGTTCCAGCAGATCCTCGGCGGCGCGGGCGCGCTGCCGAACTTCCTGCAGAGCGCCGGCCTGCCGCGCTACGACATGATGACCGACCCCGACGTCTTCCCGCTGCTGGTGACGTTGCAGGTGATCTGGAAGGACGCCGGCTGGGCGACGATCATCTTCCTCGCCGCCCTGCTCGCCATCAACCAGGACCTGTACGAGGCCGCCGCCATGGACGGCGCGGGCCGCTGGCGCCGCCTGTGGCACGTCACGCTGCCCGGCATCACGCCGATCATCATCCTGCTGCTGATACTCAACCTCGGCAGCATCCTGTCCGTCGGCTTCGAGCAGATCCTGCTCCAACGCGACAACGTCGGCCCCGAGGCGGGCGAGGTGCTGGACACGTTCGTCTACTTCAACGGCGTCAAGGACGGCCAGTGGGGGCCCGCGGCCGCGGTCGGCCTGGTCAAGACCATCGTCGGCACCGCGATGGTGCTCGGCGCGAACAAGGTGGCCCACCTGTTCGGCCACGAGGGGGTGTACCGCGGTGGCGACAAGTAGCCGGCCGGCCTGGATGGAGCGGCCCTCCACGCCCGGCCTGATCCTCAAGGGCGCGATCCTCACCGCGGTCGTCCTGCTGGTGGCCTACCCCTTCGTCGGTGTCATCGGCACCAGCCTGTCGGCCGAGTCCGACATCGCGCGGGCGGGCGGGTTCGTGCTGGTCCCGTCCACACCGAGCCTGGCGGCGTACTCGACGATCCTCAGCGGCGGGGTGGTGACGCGGGCGCTGCTGGTCAGCGTGCTGGTGACGGCCGTCGGCACGCTCGCCAGCATGCTCGCCACCATCGGCATGGCGTACGGGCTGAGCCGCCGCGAGGTGACCGGCTCGCGCTGGATCCTGATGGTCGCCCTGCTGACCATGCTCTTCAACCCGGGCCTGATCGCCAACTTCCTGCTGGTCAAGCAGGTCGGCCTGATCGACTCGTTCGGCGCGCTGATCCTGCCGAGCCTGGTGAGCGCGTTCAACCTGGTCGTGCTGCGCTCGTTCTTCATGGGGCTGCCGCGCGAGCTGCTGGAGAGCGCCCGCATCGACGGCGCGGGCGACTTCGGCATCCTCGTCAGGATCGTGCTGCCGCTGTCGAAGGCGGTGCTCGCGGTGATCTCGCTGTTCTACGCCGTCGGCTACTGGAACGCCTTCTTCAACGCCCTGCTCTACCTCGACGACTCCGACAAGTTCCCGCTCCCGCTGATCCTGCGCACGTTCGTCCTGCAGGGCCGTTCGATGGAGACCGTGACGGCCGCCGAGGCGCCGGCGCCCGTGCAGGCGGTCCAGATGGCCGTGCTCGTGGTGGCGATCGTGCCCATCCTGCTCGTCTACCCCTTCCTGCAGCGCTACTTCACCAAGGGCGTGCTCACCGGCGCCGTCAAAGGCTGACCCCCCAACCCCCCAAGGAAGATCCCATGAGAGAAAGCGTCTCGCGCCGAGGTTTCCTCCGGCTCGGCGCCGCCACGGCGGCGGGTGTCGTCGCCTCCTCCGCCCTCGCGGCCTGCGGTGGCGGGTCCGCCGCGCCCGCCGCCAAGGCGCAGGGGCTGACCATCAAGCTGCCGACGTACACGCCGCCGGCCGGCACGCTCACCCCCGACCTGCCCGGCAGCCCGACGGGCGTGCCCGAGGGCTACTTCACCTATCCGGACAAGCTGTTCAAGGCCGTCGCCAAGCCGCCGATGTCGGGCGGGACCGTGAAGATCGCGGTGCAGACGTTCCTGCCGCCGCCGCCCGGCCGCGCGGAGAACCCGGCGTGGCAGGAGGTGGAGAAGCGGCTCGGCGGGACGGCCGACGTGCAGGCGGTCTCGTCCGACGACTGGCCGACGAAGTTCAACACGATGGTCGCGGGCGGCACGTTGCCCGACATGTTCACCTACATCCAGTCGCAGGGGGTGAACAACCTGCCCGCGTTCGCGGCCAGCCAGTGCACCGACCTGACGGCGCTGCTCGGCGGGGACGCGGTCAAGGAGTACCCGAACCTGGCGGCGATCCCGCAGGTGTTCTGGAAGCAGGGCATCGTCGGCGGCAAGCTGTACGGCATCCCCATCCCGCGCAACATGGTCGGCGGGCTCGGCTTCTACCGGGCCGACATGTTCGCGAAGGCGGGCGTCACCGACCTGGCGCAGATCTCCGACATGGACCGCCTGTTCGAGCTGCTCAAGGAGGTGACCAGGCCCAAGGACAACCAGTGGGGCGTGCTCACCATGGTCGGCGGCGGGTACGGCCTGTCGATCTTCTCGCAGCTGTTCGGCGCCCCCAACGCCTGGCGGCTGGAGAACGGCAGGCTCGTCCACGCCATCGAGACCGAGGAGTACAAGGCGGCCGTCGAGTACGTCCGCAAGCTCCGCGAGGCGGGCGTCATCTACCCCGGCTCGGAGGGCTTCGACGGCCTCAAGCGCAAGAACGAGTTCAACTCCGGCCACGCCGCGATGGTCTACGACGGCCTGCCCGCCTACCTCGGGCCCACCGGCTACCTGCAGACGTCCAAGAAGATCGACCCGACGGCCGATCCGCGGCCGCTCACGCCGGTCGGCCCGAAGGCCAAGGCGTTCCTCAACAACATCGTCGTCTCGATCACCATGCTGAAGAAGAGCGACGAGCAGCGGGCCAAGGAGCTGCTGCGGGTGGCCGACTTCTTCGCCTCGCCGTTCGGCAGCGAGGAGTACACGCTGTTCACCTACGGCCTGGAGGGCACCGACCACACGCGCGATGCCAAGGGCGCGCCGGTGCTGACCGAGCAGGGCGGGCGGGACACCGCCGTGCCGTGGAAGTTCGTCGCCGCGCCGACGCAGGCGCTGTTCGACTCCTCCTCGAAGGAGGCCGTGAAGATCATGCACGACGCGATCGGCAAGATGATCGCCGTGGGCGTGGAGGACCCGACGGTCGGGTTGTACTCCCCCGCCAACGAGAACAAGTACGAGTCGCTGTACACCATGCGCACCGACCGCGTGACCTCCATCGTGGCCGGGCGGGCGCCGCTGAGTGACCTGGACAAGCTGGTCAAGGACTGGCGGGCGCAGGGCGGCGACCAGGCACGCGCCGAGTTCGAGGAAGCACTCAAGCAGTCACCGAAGGCGGGCTGACCATGAAGCGGACCGTCATCGCCCTCGTCGCGGCCGCGCTGCTCGGCACCGCCGCCGCCGTACCTCCGTCGCCGGGCTCGCCCGGGGTCGGCGACCCGCTCTTCCCGACGCTCGGCAACGGCGGCTACGACGTGCGCCACTACGACGTCTCCTTCGACTTCACCCCCGTCACCTACGACTTCTCCGGCGTCGTACGGTTCACCGCGACGGCCACCCAGGCCCTGTCGTCCTTCAACCTCGACACCGACGGGCACGTGATCGACGCCGTCACCGTCGACGGCGAGCCCGCCACCTGGGCGCTCTCCCCCGGGCAGAGCGGTCAGGAGCTGACCGTCACGCCCGCCGAGCCGCTGCGCGAGCACGTCCCGTTCGAGGCCGAGGTGCGCTTCCACGGCAACGGCAAGGCGCCGCGCGCGGGCCTGACCGGCTGGCGTTTCGGCCCCGACGGCGGGTTCGCCGCCGCCGCGCAGTCCAGCAGGGCCGACACGTTCTTCCCCGTCAACGACCACCCGTCGGACAAGGCCACCTGGACCTTCCGCGTCACCGCCCCCGAGGGGTACGCCGCCACCGCCAACGGCGAGCTGACCGGCCGCGACGGCGGCACGTGGACGTTCGAGGAGCGCGAGCCGATGGCCTCGGAGCTGATCGGCCTCGCCGTGGTCAAGGGCACGTACGTCTACGGCACCGGCCCGCACGCGCTCCCGCTGCGGCACGTCGTCCCGCAGGGCCAGGAGGCCAGGTACGCGCCGATCGCCGCCGAGACCGGGGCCCAGATCGCCTGGGCGGAGGCCAGGTTCGGCCGGTTCCCGTTCTCCACGTACGGGGTGCACATCTACCCGGGGTACGGCGACGCGCTGGAGAACCAGACGCTGTCGCTGTTCGGCACCGGGTGGTTCGACCGGCCCACGTACTCCAACACGATGGTGCACGAACTCGTCCACCAGTGGTTCGGCGACTCCGTGACCCCCGCCACATGGCAGGACGCCTGGCTGAACGAGGGCCCGGCCGTCTATTACGCGGCCGTGTGGGCGCAGGAGCACGGCGGCCAGCCGCTGGCCGACAAGATGCGCGGCGTGTACGCCAAGCTCGACGAGGTCCGCGCCAAGGACGGCCCGCCCGGCAGGCCGAAGGGCCTCGGCGGCTACAACATCTACGACGGCGGCGCCCTCGTCCTGTACGCCCTGCGCACCGAGGTCGGCGAGGAGACGTTCGACCGGATCATGCGCCGGTGGGTGCAGCGCAACAAGGACGGCAACGCCTCCACCGAGGACTTCATCACCCACGCCGCCGCCACCGCCCACCGTCCCGCCCTGGACGGATTCCTGCGCGCCTGGCTCTTCGGCACCCAGAACCCCCCGCTGGAGGGAATGTGAACACCGCGATCGCCCTCGCCCTGACCCTGGCCCTGCCCCCCGCGACCCCCGCGGCCGCCCCGGCCCCGAAGGTCTTCCACGTCGCCCCGGACGGCCGGTCCGCGGCCTGCAACCAGGTCAACCCGTGCTCCCTGGAGACCGCGCGGGACAAGGTCCGCGAGGCCCTGGCCGGCGGCATGGACCGCGACGTCGAGGTCCGCCTGGCGGGCGGCGTCTACCGGATGGCCGCGCCGCTCGTCCTGGACCGGCGCGACTCCGGCCCCGACGGGCACACGGTGACCTGGACCGCCGCCCCCGGCGCCCGTCCGGTGCTGTCGGGCGGCGTGCCGATCACCGGCTGGCGGCAGGAGGGACGCCTCCAGGTCGCGCCCGTTCCCGAGGGCCTCTCGCCCCGGCAGCTGTTCGTCGGCGGCGTACGCGCGGTCCGGGCACGCGGCGGGTCGTGCCCGGCCGCGACCTGCGACGCGACGAAGACGGGCATGACCGGCGCGGTGAAGAGCGGGGTCGCGGGCTGGGCCGACCCGGCGAACGCCGAGGCGGTCATCAAGGTCAGGTGGCGGAACTACCGCTGCAGGATCGACCGCGTGGACGGCGACGTGATCACCTTCGTCCAGCCGTGCTGGACGAACTCCGCGAGCGGCACCGGCCGCACCGGGCCCGCGTGGGACTCGACGACGGTCGACTCCTCCCGGTACTCCAAGGTGTCCTTCTTCGAGAACGCCGCCGAGCTGCTCGACGAGCCGGGCGAGTTCGTCTTCGACCGGACCGCCCGTACCGTCTCCTACCTGCCCCGGCCGGGCGAGCGACTGGACGACGTGATCGCGCCCGCCACCGAGACATTGCTGCGTATGGAGGGCGCGAGCCGGGTCAGGATCGCCGGGCTGGGCTTCGAGCACGCCGCCTACCGGCAGCCGGACACCGCCGAGGGGTACGCGGGCACGCAGGGCGGCCTCACCCTGACCGGCGCGACCGGCCCCGAGGACCACGCCGGCCGCTTCTACACCAAGCCGGCCGCGGCCGTCGTCGTGCGCGGCGGCCGGGACGTGACCGTCGCCGGCGCCGCGTTCGCGCGCCTCGGCGGCGCCGGCGTGATCCTGGAGGGCGGCACCAAGGACTCGGCCGTCACCGGCTCGGCGTTCACCGACCTGTCGTCGGGCGCGGTCTACGTCGGCGACACCGACCCCAATCCCCCGGCCGAGCTGCGCGGCGAGCGCAACACGGTGGCCCGCAACACCATCACCTGGACCGGCCGCGAGTTCACCGACGCGGTGGGCGTCTGGGCGGGCTACGAGTCCGGGCTGCGCGTGGACCACAACACGCTGGAGAAGCTGCCGTACTCGGGCGTGTCGGTCGGATGGGGCTGGAACCAGCCGGTGGCCCAGAACCCGGACATGCGCGACAACCGGATCACCGGCAACAGGATCGTGGACGCCATGATGGTCGCCGAGGACCAGCACGACGGCGGCGCGATCTACACCCAGGGCCCGCAGCCCGGCACGGTGATCTCCGGCAACTACCTCAACCGGTCGGCGTACGGCAACACCGAGCGCGACGGCAACGGCGTCTACCTCGACGAGCAGAGCTCCCACATCACGGTCGAAGGCAACGTGATCACCCGCGTCGGCTACAAGTGGATCTCCAACTGGGCCGGGTACGGCATCGACAACCTCGCGACCGGCAACTGGACCGACACCACCGCGCCGGAGCTGTCCGGCCGCGGCTCGCGGCAGGTGGACAACCACACCGCCCTGGAACGGCTGCCCGACGCGGCGCTCGCCGTCGCCGCGGCGGCGGGCGCGAGCCCCGGCCCGGTCGAGCAGCTCGAACCCGACCTGGCCAGGACGGGCAGCGCCACCCAGTCCGCCACCGAGGGCGCCGCGGCGGCCGCCGGCGCCCTCGACGGCTCCACGGTGACCGACACCAGGACGACGTCCGCGCCCGGCTCCTGGTGGCAGGTCGACCTGGGCGGCCCGCACCGGATCGGCACGGTGGAGATCTGGAACGACGCCTCCATGACCACGGCCGACGCCGAGCTGCTGGTCTCGGCCACGCCCGACTTCGCGCAGGCCACGCGGGTGCCGCTGTCGGGCCGGGCGCTGCGCCCGTCCGTGGTCGCGGTGGACGCCGAGGGCCGGTACGTGCGGATCCAGCGGACCGGCACCGGCCGGATCGGCCTGTCGGCCGTCATGGTGCACCCATGAGCTGGTTCACGCAGGCCCGGTTCGGCCTGTTCATCCACTGGGGCATCTACGCGGCGGCCGCCCGCCACGAGTGGGTGCAGTCGTACGAGAAGATGGACGACGAGCGCTACCGCCGCTACTTCGACCACTTCGACCCCGACCTCTACGACCCGGCCGCCTGGGCCGACGAGGCCGTCAACGCCGGGATGAAGTACCTGGTCGTGACGAGCAAGCACCACGACGGCTTCTGCCTGTGGGACTCCGGCCTGACCGGGTTCAAGGCCCGCCGCGACCTGCTCGCCCCCATGCTCGACGCCTTCAGGGAGCGCGGCCTGCGTACCGGCCTGTACTACTCCCTGCTCGACTGGCACCACCCCGACTTCCCCAACGACCTCTACCACCCCCGCCGGGAGGAGGACCTCGGCGAACGCGACATCACCACCTACGCCGACTACCTGCACGGCCAGGTCCGCGAGCTGCTGACCCGCTACGGCCGCATCGACACGATGTGGTTCGACTTCTCCTACGCCGGGCGCGGGTTCGGCGCCAAGGGCCCCGACGAGTGGCGTTCGGCCGAGCTGGAGCGGATGGTCCGCGAGCTGCAGCCGGGCATCCTCGTCAACAACCGGCTCGGGCTCGGCGGCGGCGACTTCACCACGCCCGAGCAGGTCATGCCGCCCGGCGGCGTGCCCGGCCACCGGCCGTGGGAGGCGTGCCAGACGCTCAACGGCAGCTGGGGATACCACCGCGACAACCAGGACTGGAAGCCGGTCGAGCTGCTGGTGAAGATGCTGGTCGACACCGTGTCCAAGGGCGGCAACATGCTGCTGAACGTCGGCCCGAACGCCCGGGGCGAGTTCGAGCCGCGCGCCCTGGAACGGCTGCGCGGGATCGGCGCGTGGATGCGCCTGCACGCCCGGTCCATCCACGGGGCGGGGCCCGCGGAGTTCGAGGCCCCGCCCGACTGCCGCTACACCCGACGCGGCGACCGGCTCTACCTGCACCTGCTGTCGTGGCCGATGCAGCACGTGCACCTGCCCGGCCTCGGCGGCCGGGTGGCCTACGCCCAGTTCCTGCACGACGCCTCGGAGGTGCCGTTCGTCGAGATCGACCCGAAGGAGCCGTTCCACCACTACCTGCGCGGCCTGCCGGAGGACACCCTGACCCTGCGGCTGCCGATCACCCGCCCCGACGTGACGATCCCGGTCGTCGAGCTGTTCCTGAGGCCCTAGTGCTGCGTTCCTCAGGGCGTAGGTGAACCGTCGGCGTAGCTGTCGTGGGGGCGGCGGTGTCCACGTGCACGCTTTCGGCTGCCGTTGCGGCGGAGAGTCCGGCGCCCGTCAGGGCTGCGGCAGCGGGATGATCTTGCGGTACTTCCCTCCGGCCGTCTGCTCCGGCGGCTCCTCGGCGCGCTCGATCGTCACGTGACCGGCCTTGTGCTCGGCGAGCAGATGGACGGCCCGGTCGTGGGCGGCCTGCCAGACGCGGTCCGCGTCGGCGCCGCCGGCGGCCCGCAGGCGTACCCGCAGGACGGTGGGCGCGGTCTGGACGAGCTGGAACTGTTCCATGCCGGGAACGGCCAGCGCGGTGCTGAAGGACATGGGCGAGATGCCGACGCGCTCGCCGGACCCGGTGGGAAAGGTGAGCAGATCGGCCGCCCGCCCCTGCACCTGGACGGCCGGGAGCGGATTGCCGCACGGGCAGGGGTCAGGACGCATCAGGACGCTGTCGCCGAGGTCGTAGCGCAGGATCGGCTGGACCCGGTTGGCGAGGTTGCTGATCAGGACGGTGTGTGAAAGCCGCCCTGGCGGCACCGGCCGGTGATCGGCGTCGACCGGCTCCAGGACGACCCAGTCACCGTTGACGTGGTACCAGCCCTCCCGGCAGCCGGCGGTGAGGAAGCCGCACTCGCCACAGGCGTAGGCGGCGCGGACCTTCGCCCCGAACGCGGCGGCCAGGCGTTCCCGGGTCTGCGGGCTCAGCGTCTCGCCGCCGGGGATGACGAGCGCCGGGCGGATGCGCAACCGGCCGGCCTCCTGTTCCCCTGCCAGCAGCGTGAGCAGCCCGACGAAACCGGCGACGCCGGCCGGATCGAACCGGTTGAGCTCGTCGACCATCTCCTCCATCGACTGGTCGGTCGGGATGACTCGCACCAACCGGCCCAGCCACGGCCGCTCCAGGGCCGCCCGTGCCGGCCCGGCGAGGGTGGCGAAGTGGCCCCTGGGGGCCGTGACGATGGCGGTGCGGCCGGCGCGGGCGAGCGTGCGCAGGACGTCGCGGGCCGACAGTCCGGCGCCAGTGCGCAACCCGGTGGCGGTGTGCACGGCCAGGCACCGATCGTCCTGCACGAACAGGCCGCGCTGCCCGCTGGTGCCGGTGGTCGTGGTGACCAGGTAACGGCCCAGGAACCGATGGCCCACCGCATCGGGATCGGCCACGAACTCCTCGACTCGCTCTCGGGTCACCTCACGGTCGGTGACCCAGTCGTCGAAGCGGGCCATCAGTGTCTTCTTGTCGGTGACCGGGAGCAGCTGCGGGTCGTCGGCCCTTTCCGGCAGGTCATGGTAGAGCTCGCGGTAGAAGGGCGAGTGAGCGCGGGCATGGGCCACCAGCTCGGCCAGGCGACCCCGCCGCCGCCGTGCGATCGCCTCCGGGCCTTCCCGTACGGCGCGCCGCATGTCGCGGGCGAGCCGCCGGACGTTTTCCTCCATGATCGTCGCTCCTGTCCGCGGTGATGCGTCAAAGGTTCGGGGTGGACGGCGGCACCGAGCGCAGACCACGCATGGCGATCTCGACGCCGTGCCGGGCGGCCTCCCACAACTCCTCCTGGGACCGGCCGAGCTGGACGCTGGCCAGGCCCGCCTGCTGGACGGCGCCCATCAGGGCCCCGATCATCGCGGCCGCGGTGATCGGGTCGAGGCCGGGGAAAGCCTTCAGCAGCTCCCCGACGACGCGCTGCTGAAGGTCGAGCAGCAGGTAGAGCCCCTTGGCCTGGAGCGCCGGCGTGGTCAGGGCCAGCCGGGTCACGCCGGACAGCTCCGCGGCCTCCTTGGCGGGGATCTTGGGCCGGCGGTGGGCGGCGTACCGCTCGACCGCCCTGGCCAGCACCTCGCCGGGGCCCTCCTCGGGGCGGCGGTCCGCGATGGCGCCGACCAGCACGTCGAAGTCCCGCTCCATGTCGACGAAGAGCACTTCGTCCTTGGTGCGGAAGTAGTTGAAGAACGTCTTGGGATCGACGTCCGCCGCCGCGGCGATCTGCGTCACGGTGGTCTGCTCATAGCCCTGGTCTTCGAACAGGGCCATGGCCGCCGACACGATGCGCTGCCGGGTCTCCCGCTTCTTCCGCTCCCGCCGCGTTTCCTGCATGCGAGCGAATATACTCGTACTAGAATTTTCCAGCAACTGGAAGTTTTTCACCGAGGGGCCGGCGCGTCGTGCTTCTTGCGTGCGCCCGGGGGATCCTCTACCTTAATTCCCACTAAACCAGTCGCTTATTGTGGAATAGAGGCGGAGACGGTGATCCGTGGGATCGGGCTGCGGGTGGCGGGGGTGGTCCTGCTGGCCGCGATCTGGTGGGCGGTCGCGGCCTCCCACCTGTGGCCCGAGGTGTTCGTCCCCAGCCCGGGGTCGGTGTGGGACCAGCTCTTCCTGACCTCCTCCGTGCACGACGGCCGGCGCGGCTACGGCGGCTACCTGCTGTCGGAGCATCTGCTGGCCAGCCTGCGCCGTATCCTGCTCGGCAGCCTGTACGGCATCGCCGGCGGCATCGCGCTGGGCCTGGTCGTCGGCCTGGTGCCCACCGTGCGCGCCCTGCTCAACCCGCTCATCACGTTCGTGCGGACGCTGCCGCCGCTGGCCTACTTCAGCCTGCTGATCATCTGGCTGGGCATCGACGAGCCGCCCAAGGTCTCGTTGTTGTTCGTGGCCGCGCTGCCACCCGTAGCGGTGGCCACCGCCGACGCGGTACGCGGGGTGCACGAGGACTACCTGTACGCGGCCAGGTCGCTGGGGGCCGGGCGGTGGCAGCTTCCGTACCGGATCGTGCTGCCCTCGGCGCTGCCCGAAGTGATCACCGGCGTCCGGGTCGCGGTCGGGGTGGCCTACACCACGGTCGTGGCCGCCGAGACCGTCAACGGAGTGCCGGGCATCGGCGGGATGATCCGCGACGCCCAGCGCTACAACCAGACCGACGTCGTCGTGCTGGGGCTGCTCGTCATCGGCGCGTCCGGCCTGCTCATCGACACCCTCCTCCAACTCACCGAGCGCCTGCTCGTGCCCTGGCGCGGCAAGGCCTGACCCCCTGCGAAGGCATCAGCCATGAAACATCGCCTCATCCCCGCGCTGGCGCTCGCACTGTGCCTGGCGGCCTGCTCCACCGGCACCGGCGCCACCCCCGCCGCCGACGGCAGCCCCAAGGAGCTGCGCATCGGCTACCAGCTCATCCCGAACGGCGACCTCATCGTCAAGGACCAGCGCTGGCTGGAGAGCGCGCTGCCGAACACGAAGATCAGCTGGATCAAGTTCGACTCGGGCGGCGACGTGAACACCGCGATGGTCGCGGGCAGCATCGACATCGGCCTGGCCGGCAGCAGCCCGGTCACCCGCGGCCTGTCCGCGCCGCTGAACATCCCGTACCAGGTGCCGTGGATCTTCGACGTCATCGGCGAGAACGAGGCGCTCGTGGCCCGCCAGGCGGGCTCGGTGACCGAGCTGAAGGGCCGGAAGATCGCGACGCCGTTCTCCTCGACCTCGCACTACAGCCTGCTGGCCGCGCTCCAGGAGGCCGGGCTGAGCGAGTCGGACGTCACCGTCGTCGACCTGGAGCCGCCGGACATCCAGGCCGCCTGGACACGCGGCGACATCGACGCCGCCTACGTCTGGACGCCCGTGCTCGGCGAGCTGCGCAAGGGTGGCAAGGTGCTGGTCACCAGCAAGGAGCTGGCCGCCAAGGGCAGGCTGACGGCCGACCTGGCCGTCGTCCGCACCCAGTTCGCCACCTCCTACCCCCAGGCGCTGCGCACCTGGCTCACGCAGCAGGACCGGGCGGTCAAGCTCGTACGCACCGACAAGCGGGCCGCGGCGGCGGCCGTCGGACGCCAGCTCAACCTGAGCCCCGACGAGGCCGCCGGGCAGATCGACGAGCTGATCCTGCTGGACGCCAAGGAGCAGGCCGGCTCCGCCTACCTGGGCACCCCGGACAAGCCGGGCGCGCTGGCCGAGAACCTGCGCAGCGCCGCCGAGTTCCTCAAGGCCCAGAACAAGCTGCCCGAGGTGCCCGCCCTGGAGGTCTTCCAGAAGGGCCTGGCCACCAAGGACCTGCGCGATGCCTTCACCAGCTGACACGCTCACCGCGGCGGCGGTGCGGCTGGAGGGCGTCTCGCTCACCTACCGGCCGCGCTCCCGCTGGTCGAAGGCGGAGCCGGTGGAGGCGCTGCGCGGGATCGGGGCCGACGTCGGCGCGGGCGAGTTCGTGACGATCGTCGGGCCCTCGGGCTGTGGGAAGAGCACGCTGCTCAGGCTCGTCGCCGGGTTCGCCGCGCCCACCTCCGGGACGGTCACCGTGTGCGGCGAGCCCGTGGCGGGGCCGGGTCCCGACCGGGGCGTGGTGTTCCAGCAGCCGCGGCTGTTCCCCTGGCTGAACGTACGGCGTAACGTCGAGTTCGGACTGCGCATGACAAGGGTGCCGAAGCGGGTCAGGACGGCCAGGGCCGACGAACTGCTCGCGCTCGTGGGGCTGGGCGAGGTGGCGGGGCGGCGTCCGTACGAGTTGTCCGGCGGCATGCAGCAGCGCGCCGCCATCGCCCGTGCGCTCGCGCCCGACCCCGCGATCCTGCTGATGGACGAGCCGTTCGCCGCGCTCGACGCGCTCACCAGGGAGCGGCTCCAGGAAGAGCTGCGACGGCTGTGGCAGGCCACGGGCAAGACCGTGCTGTTCGTCACGCACAGCGTCGACGAGGCCGTCTACCTGGGCACCCGCCTGCTGGTGATGAGCCGCGGGCCGGGCACGATCGTGCTCGACCAGCCCTCGGAGCTGCCGCGCGCGGCAGATCCGCGCACCCATCCCGACTTCCCGTCCGTACGCGAGACCGTGGCCGCAGCCGTCCGGCGGGCCGCTTCGTCCGACCCCGAGGTTTCCTGATGCGATTCCACTGGTTCCTGCCCACGACCGGTGACGGTCACGACGTACGCTCGGCCATCACCACCACCGACGCCTACCGCCCCTCCGCCCGCCCGGCCACCGTCGCGTACCTGACGCAGGTGGCCAGGGCGGCCGAGCAGGCGGGGTTCGAGGCCGCCCTCACCCCCGTCGGCGCGGGCTGCCCCGACCCGTGGATCGTGTGCGCGGCCCTGGCCCAGCACACCGAGCGGCTGCGGCTGCTGGTCGCCTTCCGCACCGGGTACGCGCTGCCCACCCTGCTCGCCCAGCAGGCCCAGTCCTTCCAGGAGATCTCCGGCGGCCGGCTGCTGCTGAACGTCGTGACCGGGGGCGACCCCGTCGAGCAGCGCGCGTACGGAGACTTCCTCGACCACGACGCCCGCTACGCCAGGACCGGCGAGTTCCTGCACGTGCTCCGCCGCGCCTGGGACGGTGCGCCGTTCGACCACCACGGCGAGCACTACCGGGTCGAGAGCGGCGGCCTGCCCGCGCCGCTCGACCCGAGGCCGCCGCTCTACTTCGGCGGCGCGTCACCGGCCGCCGAGCAGGTCGCCGCCCGCCACGCCGACGTCGCGCTCATGTGGGGCGAGCCGCCGCAGGCGGTCGCCGAGCGGGTGGCCAGGTTGCGCACGCTCAGCGCCGCGCACGGCCGCACCCTCGGGTACGGCCTGCGCGTGCACGTCATCGCCCGCGACACGAACGAAGCCGCCTGGGCCGAGGCCGACCGGCTGCTCACGGGCATGGCCCCGGGCCGCATCGCCGAGGCCCAGCGCCGCTTCGCCCGCTACGACTCCGTCGGCCAGCGCCGCATGGTGGACCTGCACGCCGGCGGCACCCGTGAGCTGGAGATCCACCCGGGGCTGTGGGCCGGGGTCGGGCTGGTGCGCGAGGGCGCCGGCACCGCCCTGGTCGGCTCGTACGACGAGGTCGCGGCGCTGTTCCACGAATACGCGGCGGCAGGGGTGGAGGAGTTCGTGCTGTCCGGGTGGCCGCATCTGGAGGAGGCGTACCGGGTCGGCGAGCACGTCCTGCCGCGCGTGCCGCGGACGGCGGCCCTTCCGGCCTGAGCCCCCATGGGAGGCTGGTCAGTCGCCGCGGCGTTCGCCGACGATCTTCGTCAGCATCGCGGTCCTGGGGCTGGGCCGTACGCTGCGTTGAATGTCGAGCAATTGGCCGACGGCTTGCACGACAGACTTCGGACCACTGCCGGATCAGCATCAGGGGTGTCCCCTCATTCCGCTTCTGAGAGGCAGCCATGATCAACGACCGCACGACTGAGCTCCAGGGCGGACCACCCACCGCGGATGGGACATCCCGTCCCCACGCAGAAAGGGCTCAGATCATGAACAGACTTCTCGCCACGCTCGCCGTGGTGGGCAGCGTCGGACTCTCCCTGTACGGAGGGTCCGCCGCAGCTTCCGCTTCCACCGTCTCCACGGCGAGCACAGCCAGTTCCCTCTCGGGGTCCTGCGCAGCCCCCTACGTCGGCTCCGACAACAGGGTGCACGTCTTCTGCACCGGCCCCGGCACCGCCGACCTGCACGTGCAGTGCGCGGGGATCTGGTGGCGGGACGCCCAGACCAACATCACCAACAGCGGCCAAGTAGAGCTCGCCCTGGGGTGCGGCTGGTCACCCATCACCAGCTACTACGCCGAAATCCACTAGGAGGGCCACGATGATCGGCAAGAAGATCATGGTGCTGATGGGCGCGGCCGGCATGCTTCTGCCGGCCGCACCGCCGGCCTTGGCAGCGCCCTCGAACACCGCCGCGACCGTGGCCGCGTCATCCAGCGCGGCGGGCCTCCTCAGCTGGCGGTACTACGGAACCTACGACAACCTGGCCACCTGCCAGGCAGCCGGAATCGTCGCCGTCTTCTGGGACGGCTACGCCGACTACCACTGCGACGGAGACGGCGACGGCAGCTACGAGCTCTGGGTGAGATAGGCGCGAGAGTCCGCGGCCCTCCCCTTCGGCAGGGCCGCGGACGTCCATGTCCTTCCGCAGGACAGTGCCGAACCGGCCTTCAGCCCGAACATGGCGGCGTGGCGTGGCACGAAAGCACGAACCGCAGGGACCGGCGTCGCCCGCAGTGGCGCTATCGCAGCATGATGGCGCCGAAGCGGGCATCCGCGGCGCTCACCCCGGTGGAAATCGCGTGCACGGACTGCGCAGAGGACGAGATCCCGGCGGCGGTGCCGGCAAGCACCGCCAGCATGCCCCTGCCACCGTTCTTGCCGGGCACGCCGACGATCAGTTCGCCCTTGCCGTCAGCCGTGACGTCGATGATGGAGACGGCCTCGCCCATGCGGTCGTCGGCCACGGAGTCCTCGGCGATCGGGTCCGCCGAAGGCGCCGTGTCGGGTGCGGCGATGCCGTCCTGAGTGAGGATCCGGGCAGCGGAGACGTCCGGGCCCGAGGCGGTCCCGGGGATCAGCGCGACGGCACCCGCGGCCGCCTTGCCCGCGATGGTCGCTCGGGGCAGGCCGATGGCGATCTCGCCGCGTCCGTCGCCGTTGATGTCGCCCACGGTGACGGTGATGTCGGTGGACCCGAGCGTGGTCAGCCAGGACAGGTTGCGGGCCGTGAACCCGGGCTGGTACATGCCGGCGCCGTAGTAGGAGCCGTACCAGACGTGCACCGTGCCGGTGCTGGGCGTCACCATGACGACGTCGCGGTAGCCGTCGCCGTTCACGTCGCCGAGGCCGAGCTGGGAGTCCTTCTTGGTGCAGACAGGCTTGGTCGCCTCGGGGGTGTCGCAGGCCGCCGTGTTGCCCATGAGCATGGGGGTGTGGGCCGGATCGCGCAGACTGTCGATGTACCACAGCTCATGGCTGGTCGATCCGTAGGTGGGGGCGAGCAGAACCATCGCCTCCATGATGTCATCGCCGTTCACGGTGCCGATCGCCGTCGACTGCAGCCGAGGGCTGCTCGGGGCGTTGAGCGGCGTCCTTTCGAAAACGCCGCCGTTGTACCAGCCGCCGAAGGAGGCGTTCCAGCCGGTCGCGAACAGTCCCACGACGTCGGGTCGCGAGTCGTTGTCGGCGTTGCCGACGGTCAGCCCCTGGAAGTACGCCGAACTGGAGCTGCCCTGCTGGGTGATGCCGGCCGGTGTCCAGGAGAAGATCTGCCGCTCGCTGAGCCCCACGGTGACCAGGTCGGTCCTGCCGTCGCCGTCGACGTCGCCGGAGGTCAGTCCTTTGCCCCAGCCTCGGCAGACACCCGCTGATTCACCCGAGCAGCCGGTCGTGGGCCGGATGAGCTGTCCGGCGTCGCTGAGGCCGTTCGGGCCGCCGTACAGGACCGCGATCATGCCGCTGTTGTTCGTGCCGAGATAGCCCGGGTACGTGGGCATGCCCACGGCGACGTCGTTGTAGCCGTCGGCGTTGAAGTCGCTCTTGACGGCGATGGCAGGCGCCGCGGCGGCGGGTGCGGCAGGTGTGGTGAGCCCTACGGTCACTGCGAGTATCGCGGCCGACCAGGCGATTTTGTTCACGCGCATGGGGTGAGGATGCCGCTTGGGACTTGTGGCCGGGTTGGGGCTGACTGGCGACGACCGCCGAGCGTATCGGACGCGCCGACCTGCCCGGACCTGGTCGCACGCAGGCACACGGGAACGGGCCTGACCTGCATGGATGGGACCAAGGGCCGGTTCATCGAGCCTGCCGGGTTTCGCAAGACCGATCCAACCCGATCACAAGACAACGCTTCTAGCTTCGTCCGCTGACGGCAACCACGAAGGAGACCGAGCAGCGTGCAGTCAAGGACGAAGATCGCGGGCATCCTCATGGCGGCACTGGCGATGACCTCCGCCGCCACTCCCGTCCGCGCGGCGACCACCTCGAACACACCACAGGACACACCGCAGAGCATTCTGACGGCGGCCGCCGACCAGATCAGGAAGGTTGTGGACGGCGGCGGGTACGCGGGCGTCGAACTCGGCGAGGAAGGGGTGATCCTTTGGTGGAAGGGCAAGGTTCCCGGCCCGATCCGGGCCGCGATCCACCGGGCCGAGAAGATCGCCCCGGTGGAGGTGCGCCCGGCCCGGTACTCGGAGAGCGAACTGAGCGCGGCCTCCGACCGGCTCTGGGCCGCCTCGGGCGCCGAGAAGGGCGGGCGCGTCCACGCCGTCCAGATGCCCTTCGACGGGAGCGGTCTCACCGCCGCCGTCGAAGAGAAAGACGTGGCCCTCGTACGGCAGGCGCTGCCGGACGTCGGGGTCCCGGTCCGTGTGGTCGTGCAGGAGCCGCTGCAGCTCACGTCCCGCTGTGACGACGACCTCCCCTGGTACGGCGGCGTGGCGATCGCCAACGCCACCTTCGGCGGCGCTGCCGGCTGCGGCGGGAGCCCCGCCCTGGGCTACAACTGCACCGGCGGCTTCCCCGTGTACATCGGCTCGACCCGCTACCTGCTGACGGCCGGGCACTGCGGCGCTCCCGGCGACGTGTTCACCGACGGCACCGGCCAGGTCATCGGCGTCGCCGAGCAGGAGAACGTCGCCCACGACCTCCTGCTCATCCGCGTCACCGGCCTCGTCAGCACGGGCAAGGGCAACGGCAGGATGTGGGACGGCACCCCCGGCGTCGGCGACTACACCAAGCCGGTGGTCGGCTGGGGATTCACCTACAAGAACCAGTCCCTGTGCATGTCCGGCGCCGCCACCGGAGCCTCGTGCGGCCGAACCGTGGACTACAAGTACAGCGAGATCTGCGGCAAGGACATCTACGGCAACCAGGAGTGCTACAGCAACCTGGTCTCGGCCAAGCAACGGATCGACAGCTCCAGACACGGTGACAGCGGAGGCCCGGTCTTCGAACTGACCGGCGGCGACGCCCAGGTCCGCGCGATGGGCACGGTCACGGGCAGCATCACCAAGGACTGGATCATCACCAAGGACCAGTGGCTGCTGTTCCAGGAGTTCGCCACCGCCGTCCGCGACTTCCCCGGACTCGAACCGGCACTCGACCTCGGCCCCGATCCCGCATGATCCCCAGTGGTTGGATGCTGGAGGCGCCCAGGGCCGGTAGAGAGGGTCCCGGACGCGCTACTGGGTGAGCACCCGGGGCGGGTGCGCGTGCCGGTGGTCGACGTCGCCGTCTGGCCGTGCTCGCGCAGGCGGGAGGCCAAGATCTCGACCCGTCCGGCCGCGCTTGTCCGTCGTAGAGGCGTGCCTCTGCTGCGTGGCGGCCGAGATCAGCCGGCGTCAGGCGACGGCCACCCACCCCGCGCAGTACGTCGCCCTCCAGTACATCTAAGGCATGGTCACCGGGAAGGCCGAGCTGGACCCGTGCGAGCCGCCGCCGGGTCGCTCTCGAACTCCTCATCCTTCAGCACAGCCTGGTCGTGTCCCCACGCATCGAGCGACAACGCCAAGTCGTCAAGATGGCGGGCGATCGTGTGCTCTCCCTCCCGGCACGAGCCACCGGTGCCGCGCTGGTCATAGCGGCGGACCAGGCGCAGGTCGTCGATGACGCCGGCGACCGGGGCGAGATGGTCGGGAACTCCTGGCCCGCCGTGCACCATGACCACGGGAAACCTCTGCGAAATCGCCGGGCCCGCGGTCCACGTACGTGGCTGTACACCGTCATCCAACCGGATCAAGGCCGCAGTCATGGAGGCGAGCGTGATGCGGTCGGGGCCCGACGAGACGATCGCTCAACAGACACTCGCCGGGTTGCAAGCGAGGAGTTGATTCTCCAGGTCAGAGCCTCTATGGCGGCTGGTGTCGCCCCTTCGGCACGATCAGCGCACACCACCACAGCCCAGGCCAGGCAGCTCGATATGCGAACGGCGCATCATTCAGTCGCTCGGTGGGTGGTGACGGGCGTGGCCGGGAATCACCTGACCTCCCGGTGCCCTGGCAAGCGGACGGGAATCCCATGGATCCGGACGGCGCGCTCCCCAGCTCGATCCGGACAAGGTCGCAAACTGCTTCGATCTGTTCAGAGCCGAGAGCCAGAGCGAAGGCCGGTCGGAGGCGCCCGGCGCCTCGAACGGAGGGGAAACGCAGGGGGGCGGGAGCCGGCCATGAGCACGTCGGTGTGTGTCCGGGGTGTGAATCGGCGGTCATAGGGGTGACCGCCGAGCGCGTGCGATGAGCCGGGCCGGGGTCGATCGGGCCAAGCTCAGGTGGCCCGGAAACGTCCGGCGGTGGTCCTGGTGCGGCGGTTCCGCATGTCTGCGATCTTACGGGCGACTTTGTCCGGGCTCTTTCGTATGCATGGAAACGGAGAGGGCCGTGGCATGAATGTCACAGAACAACGTTGGCATGTCCTGATGGCGTACCGGCCGCGACTGCTGGCCTTGGCGATACGCATGGGGGCGGGGGCGGACGCGGAGGACGTCGTCCAGGACGCGTTGCTGCGTACCGCCACCTTCGCCGGTCTGGAGGAGGAACGGGCGTGGCCCTTCCTCGCCACAGTCACGGCGCGGCTCGTGGTCGACCACCACCGCCGGACGGCTCGCGAACTGGTGTTACGCCGCCACGCGGCACTCATGCCACGTCCCCACGGCTTCGAGGACGCCGTGGCCGACGGGGACGAGGCCAGGCGCGCGGCATCCTTGATCGCACTGCTCGACCCCGAGATCCGCCATGTGGTCCGCCTGCGAATGGAAGGCGCCACCTGGGGACAGATCGGCGTCGCGCGCGGCGAATCGGCCGCCGCCGTCGAGATGCGGTATCGCCGTGCGACGGCTCCCGTGCGACGGGCCATGAACCGCCCGGCCGGAAATCGGCGATGAATTCTGTCGAGCTCGCCGTCCAGGAACGTAATACCGGTGAAAGGTTCGTTCGTTCAGGCCGATATGCGATTCTTGGGAATCGCGGAAAAGGACAGCCATGCGAAGCTTGCGAAGGCGTGTTCCGCCCGTACGGCATGCGTTTGTCGTGCTGCTGGCGGCGGCGCTCGCCTGCTTGATGTTCGCGCCCGCGGCGGGAGCGGAGAGCAGGACGTCCCAGAAGGTCTCGTCGTCTCTTACGGATCCCGACACCGAACTGGCCACCACGGAGAACGGCGAGGAACCGCTGGACTCCATCTCCAGCGAGGATTATCTCGCGAAGCTCGCCCAGAACGATGTCATCGTCTCGGCGGAGGAACGCACGCAGATCATGGCGAGTTCCTGCTGGATCTATACCGGCTACCGGGGCGGCAAGAACCGCGTCGGCCAATGGCTCTGGAAGTATTTCCAGAGAATGGACTACTGCCGCGACGGCTCCCGGATCACCAGCGCCCACTTCCACACCAGGTGGGCCGAGGTCTACATGGTGGGCTGGTCGTTCAAGGGTCACGAGTCGCTCGTGAGCAACGGCGGCCGGGGAGCGGCCCAATGGCGCAAGCGTACCCAGGGCGTCTTCTGTTTGGTCCCGTACGTCTCCTGCATACAGGAATCGCACCCCTGGGTGGACATGACCGTCTACGGTAACGGCGCGAGGTCCTTCAGCGCCGGCGGCTGACACACGAGAGCGCCGGTCCGGGAAGCCCTCGGACCGGTGCTCTGTGCCGTCGGCGGCGAACGGAAGCGTCATGATCTCCTGGCACACCGGCGGCGGCTGAGCCGAAGGTGGCGGCCGAGGCGACCGTGGCGATGCGCGGGCAGCCGAAGGTGGAAGTGCCGAAGGCGGTGATGGTCAGCAGCAGGACGGCAGGCCGGTGGGGTGGGCGCTGCTTGCCGTCCTGCGTGGGGGAGGCCAGGAGGAACGCGTTGCCGGAACGGCCAGGGTCAGGACCGGCAAAGCAGGGGGGCGGCCCCTGATGGGGGGTGGCCACTCCGGCGCCGGTAGCGCTAGGTGACTTCGGCACACACTGTATAAGCTTACTTACCGTACGTGTGCATCTCTTGCTATACCGGACACCGTGGGTCCGGATGACACCTTCGACAGCGTCCGTGCGATCGCCGACGCGATCCTGTACGAGGGGTACCTGCTGTACCCCTACCGCCGCTCCTCCGGCAAGAACCGCGTCCGGTGGCAGTTCGGCGTGCTGCTGCCGCCCGCCTGGGCACGGGCCCGGGGGCTCACCGGCGCGGGCGTGGCGGGCTCGGCCGAATCGTGGTGCCAGCAGACGGAATGCCTGCTCGAAGCGGACGGCGAGGTCACGGTCGAGCTGCGGATCCGCTTCCTGCACCAGCAGCGGCGTCAGGTGCAGCGCCGGGACGCCGACGGCGCCTGGCGGCCGGTCGACTCCCTGGGGGACGGGCCCACGCTGGAACTGAGCTTCGACGAGGCCGTGCCGCGCGAGTTCGACCTGCGTGCCGGCACGACCGAACTGCTCGCGGGCGAGCGGCGGATCACCGTCGGCGTGCCGGCGGGCGAGGAGATCCGGCCGCTGGACGGCGGCCGGATCGTCGTCAGCCGGTCGGCGATCCGGGCGTCGGCCGCCGTCTCGGCCACGCGGTGCGCGACGGCGTCCCCGCTGCTGCGCCTGCGCTGCCGCGTCGAGAACGACGACCCGGCCACCCCCGCCGACGCCGCCCGCGAGGACGCGCTGCGCGCCTCGCTCCTGAGCTGCCATACTCTGCTCGCCACGCGCGGCGGCTCGTTCGTCTCCCTGCTCGACCCGCCGGAATGGGCCGCGGCGGCGGTCCGCGACTGTGTCAACACGGGCACCTTCCCCGTGCTGGCCGGTACGCCCGGCGCGCGGGACGTCGTGCTCTCCTCCCCGATCATCCTGTACGACCACCCGCGCGTGGCCCCCGAAAGCCCCGGCGACCTGCACGACGCCACGGAGATCGACGAGATCCTGTCGCTGCGCACCCTCACGCTCACCGACGCCGAGAAGCGGGAGGCCCGCGCCACCGACGCGCGGGCCGCGGAGATCATCGACCGCGTCGACTCCATGCCGCCCGCCGCTCTGTCACGGCTGCACGGCACGGTCCGCTCCCGCCGGGCCGCGGCGGCGGTGGACGGCGTGACGGTCGCCGGGGTGGAGGTCTCGAAGGGAAGCCGGGTCAGGCTCCGGCCGCGACGGTCGGGCACCGACCCCCAGGACATGTTCCTCGACGGCAGGACCGGCCTGGTCGAGGACGTCCTCCAGGACGTGGACGACACCTGGCACCTGGCCGTCACCGTCGAGGACGACCCGGGCGCCGACCTGAACCGCTGGTACGGGCGCTACCGCTACTTCACCCTCGACGAGGTCGAGCCCCTGGAGGCGGGATGAGCACCGGTGGTTCCCGTAATGTGACCGGGGGTTCCCGTAACGTGCTCGTGGCCGGCATCGGGAACGTGTTCCTGGGCGATGACGGCTTCGGCGTCGAGGTGGTCAGGCGCCTGGACCGGGCGGAGCTGCCCGCGACGGCCGACGTCGCCGACTACGGCATCCGCGGCGTCCACCTCGCCTACGAGCTGCTGGACGGCCGCTACGACACCCTGATCCTGGTCGACGCCGTCCCGCTCGACGGCCCGCCGGGAACGCTGGCCGTCATCGAGGCCGACGACCGGCCGTCCGGGGGCGACGTGGCGATCGACGGGCACGGGCTGCATCCGGACGCCGTGCTCCGGCTGCTGAACCACCTCGGCGGCGGCGTCGAGCGGGTCGTGATCGTGGGCTGCCGGCCCGCGGTCCTGGACGAGGTGATGGAGCTGTCCGAGCCGGTGGCCGCCGCCGTGGAGGGGGCCGTCCGCCTCGTCGCGGAGCTGGCCTGGCAGGAGGCGGCGGGAAAGATCGAGAAGGAGACCACCGATGCATGAACTGGGGCTGTGCGACGCGATCGTGGAGGCCGCGCTGGGACGGGCCGGTGGACGCCGGGTGAACGCGGTGCGCGTCCTCGTCGGCGGGCACCCGGTGGATCCGCGGGTCATCGACACGGGCTTCCGCCTGGCCGCCGCGGGCACGGTCGTGCAGGACGCGACCGTCGAACTCGTCACCGTGCCGTACCTGATGCGCTGCGCGGGATGCGGCGCCGAGCAGGAGGCCCGCACCGCCACGGACCTGCTCGCCTGCCGGAGCTGCGGCGGGATGGACGTGGAGAGCATCACGGACGAGCGCGTCGTGGTGGAGTCGATCACGTTCGAACCGGTTCCCGGAACCGCCTGACAGTCCCGCCGGCACCGGCTGGAGACCAGGCCGCTGACGTGAAGGAGAGACGTGACATGGCCGACCAGAAGAGCGGATTCGACGAGATGCACATCCTGTGGATCTCCGAGGGCATGAGCTGCGACGGCGACACCGTCTCCGTGACGGCCGCGTCCCAGCCCGCCATCGAGGACGTCGTCACCGGCCTCGTGCCGGGGCTGCCGAAGGTGCACCTGCACAACAAGGTCCTGTCCCCGACGTTGGGCGGGGAGGACTTCCTGGCCCCGTTCCGGGCCGCGGCGCGCGGCGAGCTGGAGCCGTTCATCTTCGTGCTGGAGGGGTCCGTCCCCAACGAGAGGATCAACGGAGAGGGCTACTGGACGTCGTTCGGCAACGACCCGGACACGGGCGAGCCGATGACCCTCAACACCTGGATCGACCTGCTCGCCCCCAACGCCTGGGCGGTCGTCGCGATCGGGACCTGCGCCACCTACGGCGGCATCCACGCCATGGCGGGCAACCCGACCGGCTGCATGGGCCTGGCCGACTACCTGGGCTGGGACTTCCGGTCGGCCGGCGGGCTGCCCATCGTGAACGTGCCGGGCTGTCCGGTGCAGCCGGAGAACTTCATGGAGACCCTCACCTGGGTCCTGCAGCACGCGGCCGGTTCGGCGCCGCCGCCGCCGCTGGACGCGCTGCTGCGTCCCCAGTGGCTGTTCGGCAGGACCGTGCACGAGGGCTGCGACCGTGCCGCCTACTACGAGCAGGCCGACTTCGCCAAGGACTACAACTCGCCCAAGTGCCAGGTGAAGGTCGGCTGCTGGGGCCCGGTCGTCAACTGCAACGTGCCCAAACGCGGCTGGATGAACGGGGTGGGCGGCTGCCCGAACGTCGGCGGGATCTGCATCGGCTGCACGATGCCCGGCTTCCCCGACAAGTTCATGCCGTTCATGGACATGCCGCCGGGCAGCAGCCTGTCCTCGATGCTGATCAAGCCCTACGGGGCGTTCATCCGCCGCATGCGCGGCATCACCAACAACACCGCGAACGCCGAGCCGCGGTGGCGGCACAACCGTGACGCGCTGACCAGCGGCTTCGATCCGCGGTGGCGCCCGTAAGGGGCCCGCGACGCCAGAGAGGACACATCAGCACATGGCCATCTCCGAGCAGGAAGCGCCCGACCGGCGACCACCGGGAGAGCTCGTCGAGATGTCGTGGGATCCCATCACACGCATCATCGGCAACCTGGGCGTCTACACGAAGATCGACTTCGCCAACCAGCGGGTCGCCGAGTGCCACAGCACCTCCTCGCTGTTCCGCGGCTACTCGGTGTTCATGAAGGGCAAGGACCCCAGGGACGCGGGCTTCATCACCAGCCGGATCTGCGGCATCTGCGGCGACAACCACACCACCTGCTCGATGTACGCCCAGAACATGGCGTACGGCATCAAGACGCCGCCGATGGCCGAGTGGATCGTCAACCTCGGCGAAGCAGCCGAGTACATGTTCGACCACACGATCTTCCAGGACAACCTGGTCTTCGTGGACTTCTGCGAGGCGATGGTCAAGGAGACCAACCCGACGCTGCTGGCGCGGGCCAGGACCACCGAGGCGCCCGGGGCGGCGATCCACGGCAAGCGCACGATCGCCGACATCATGGAGGCGTTCAACCCGTTCGAGGGCGACATCTACAAGGAGGCGCTGCGGATCAGCCGCGTCACGCGGGAGATGTTCTGCCTGATGGAGGGCCGGCACGTCCACCCGTCGACGGTCTATCCGGGCGGGGTCGGCACGATGCCGGAGCCGACGTTGTTCACCGACTACCTCTCGCGCCTGCTCGGCGTGGTGGACTTCGTCAAGAAGGCCGTCGCGCTGAACAACGACGTGTTCGACTTCTTCTACGAGGCACTGCCCGGCTACGAGGAGGTCGGCCGCCGCCGGATCCTGCTCGGCTGCTGGGGGGCCTTCCAGGACCCGGCCGTGGTCGACTACCGCTACGAGACGATGAACGACTGGGGCAAGGCCATGTTCGTCACCCCGGGCATCGTGGTGGACGGCGAGCTGGTCACCAACAACCTCGTCGACATCAACCTCGGCATCCGCATCCTGCTCGGCAGCTCGTACTACGACGACTGGACCGCCGAGGAGCCGTTCGTCACGCACGACCCGCTCGGCAACCCGATCGACATGCGGCACCCGTGGAACCAGACGACCCTGCCCGCGCCGCAGAAACGCGACTTCGAGGGCAACTACAGCTGGGTCATGAGCCCCCGGTGGCTCGACCCGCGCACCGGCGACCATCTCGCGCTCGACACCGGCGGCGGCGCCTTCGCCCGCCTGTACGTCACCGCCCTGTCGGGCATCGTGGACACCCCGTACGTGAAGGCGACGGGCTCGTCGGTGCAGATCTCGCTGCCGAAGGGTCGCGACCTGCCGGAGACGACCCTGGAGTGGCGCATCCCGCCCTGGTCCAACGCCCTGGAACGCAACCGGGCCCGGGTGTACTTCGTGGCCTACGCCGCGGCCATGGCGGTGTACTTCGTCGAGCAGGCCATGGAGCGCATGCGCGCCGGGGACACCAAGGTGTTCACCGACTTCGCCGTGCCGGAGGAGGCCATCGGCGTCGGGTTCCACGAGGCGGTGCGCGGCGTGCTCTCCCACCACATGGTCATCCGGGACGGCAAGATCGCCAACTACCACCCATACCCGCCCACGCCCTGGAACGGCAGCCCGCGCGACAGCTTCGGCACGCCCGGCCCGTACGAGGACGCCGTCCAGGACATGCCGATCTTCGAGGAGAACGGCCCGGACGACTTCAAGGGCGTCGACATCATGCGCGCGGTGCGCAGCTTCGACCCCTGCCTGCCCTGCGGCGTGCACATGTACGTCGGCAAGGGACGCACGGTGAAGAAGCTGCACTCGCCGATGTTCGGCGCGAGCCATGGCTGAGCCGGACCGCCTGGACGACCAGGCGGTGGCCCGCCTGCTGGAGCGGCTGGAGGAGACCCTGGGGCGGCTGGAGGGCACGCCCGGCCCGACGGCGGAGACGGCGCTCGACGCCGTCGCCATCCTCGCCGAGGTCTACGGCGAGGCCCTGGCCCGGGTCATGGACCGGGCTCCGGCCGGGTCCGCCGTCGCCGCCGCCCTGGCCGACGACGAGCTGCTCGGCCACCTGCTGGTCCTGCACGACATCCATCCCGAGCCGCTCCGGCGGCGGGTCGAGCGCGCGCTCGACGGCCTGGCCGGCGCCCTGCGCGCCCAGGGGGTGGAGGCGCGGCTCGCCGACGTGACGGACGACGTCGCGCGGGTGCGGCTGACGGGCGGCTGCTCGTCCGGGTCGGAGCCCGTACGGCTGGCCGTCGAGCAGGCGGTGCGCGCCGTCGCGCCGGAGGTGGAGACGGTCGAGGTGAGCCGCGCCGCGCCGGTCGCCTTCGTCCCGGCCGACGCGCTGCTGGTCCGGCCCGGCGGCGCCGCGTGAGCACGACCGCGCACGGCCGCCTGCTCAGACGGACCGCGCGCCGCCGGGACGCGGGCGCGCGCTGCGAGCTGTGCGAGGCGCCGGTCCGGGGCGAGCACGGGCACGTCGTGGACACGCGTTCGGCGGAGGTGCTGTGCGCGTGCCGGGCGTGCGCGCTGCTGTTCGAGCCGGACGGCGACGGCCACTTCCTGCGGGTGCCCGAACGGCGGCTGCGGCTGACCGGGGTGCGGCCGGCCGACCTCGGCATCCCCGTGAGCCTGGCGTTCTTCGTCACCGCGCCCGACGGCTCGGCCACCGCGCACTACCCGAGCCCGCTGGGCGGCACCCGCAGCGACCTGGACGCCGCGGCCTGGCAGGCGATCGCCGCCCGCGCCGAGGAGCTGGGCACCATGCGGCCGATGGTCGAGGCGCTGCTCGTCAACGGCGTACGGGGGGCCGGTGAGTGCTGGCTGGTCCCGATCGACGACTGCTACCGGCTGATGGCCCTGGTACGAGGTGAATGGACCGGCATGTCAGGCGGCGATCAGGTATGGGCAAAGATCGCGCAGTATTTCGCCCAGCTCGACGACGCAGGGCATCGCCGGGGGTAGGACCCGCACCATGGCACACATCAAGGTGGGCAAGCCCGACGTCGCACCCGACGCGACGGCGCACGTCAAGGGCGTCGAGCAGGGCAACCGGCCCGGCGCGTACGAGCAGCAGGCGGGACACCACCGGGACGGCACGGCCGACGCCCGGCGCTCGACGGGGATCAGCCCCAAGAAGCACGACCCGATCCTGCCTGTCATGCCCAACCTCCCGCCAGGCTGAGAAAGAAAGAACAGACATGCGGCGACCACGTACGACGCTGCTGGCCGCGCTGGCCGGGGCGGTGCTCCTGGGGATGTTCTGGAAGGAACTCCCGGCGCTGAGGCGCTACATCAAGATCAAGCAGATGTGATCCCGGAACGATGTGTCTTGGCATCCCCGGCGAGATCGTCGAGCTGCTGCCGGACCGGGCCGACCTGGCCACCGTCGAGGTCGCCGGCGTACGCCGCGCGATCAGCGTCGGCCTGCTGGACGGTCCGGTCCGGCCCGGTGACTGGGTCCTGGTCCACGTGGGCTTCGCGATGTCCAGGATCGACGAGAGCGAGGCCGCGGCGACGCTGGCGCTGCTGAACGGCCTCGGCCCCGCCTACACCGACGAGCTCCAGGCGCTCGCGGAATCCGACATCACGTGAAAGGCGCCGGCATGCGCTTCGTCGACGAGTACCGCGACGCCCGGACGGCACGGGCCCTGGCCGCGCGGATCGCGGAGCTGTGCGAGCCCGGCCGCCGCTACACCTTCATGGAGGTGTGCGGCGGGCACACCCACACGATCTACAAGCACGGCGTCGAGGACTACCTGCCGCCGAACGTGAACCTCGTCCACGGGCCCGGCTGTCCCGTCTGCGTGATCCCCATGGGACGCGTCGACGACGCGATCGCCATCGCCGGCGAACCGGACGTGATCATGACCTCGTTCGGCGACATGATGCGGGTGCCCGGCGGCGAGGGCTCCTTCCTGGACGCCAAGGCCGCCGGCGCGGACATCCGCATGGTGTACTCCCCGCTCGACGCGCTGCGGATCGCCCGCCAGAACCCCGCCCGCCGGGTCGTCTTCATGGCGATCGGCTTCGAGACCACCGCGCCGTCCACGGCGATGACCGTGCTGCGGGCCGCGGCCGAAGGGCTCGGCAACTTCTCCGTCTTCTGCAACCACGTCATGATCATTCCTGCGATCAAGGCGATCCTGGACTCGCCGGACCTGCGGCTCGACGGCTTCATCGGGCCGGGCCACGTCTCCACCGTGATCGGCTGCCGGCCGTACGCGTTCATCGCCGAGGAGCACGGCAAGCCGCTCGTCTGCTGCGGGTTCGAGCCGCTGGACGTGCTGCAGTCGATCCACATGCTGCTGCGGCAGCTCGCCGAGGGGCGGGCCGAGGTGGAGAACCAGTACACGCGGGTGGTGCCGTGGGAGGGCAACGGCCGGGCGCTGGAGGCGATCGGGAAGGTGATGGAGCTGCGCCCGTACTTCGAGTGGCGCGGCCTCGGCTTCATCTCCCACTCCGCGCTGCGCCTGCGCGACGCCTACGCGGCCCACGACGCCGAACGGATCTTCCAGGTGCCGGGCGTACGGGTGGCCGACCCGAAGGCGTGCCAGTGCGGCGAGGTGCTCAAGGGCGTGCTCAAGCCGTGGGAGTGCAAGGTGTTCGGAACCGCGTGCACGCCGGAGACGCCGATCGGCACCTGCATGGTGTCCTCCGAGGGCGCCTGCGCCGCGTACTACAACTTCGGCCGGTTCACCCGCACGCGGGCCAAGGAGGCGACCACGGCATGACGACCGAGCGCACCGCCGGATGGGCCGAGCGGGCCGTCCGCGAGGCGGGCGGGCCCGCCGGCCCGGCGACCCGCGAGGAAGAGGTGCTGCTGCGCATCGAGCGCGCCCGGGGACGCCGGGCCCGGGTGCGGGAGGAACGCATCACGCTGGCCCACGGCGCGGGCGGGAGCGCCTCGCACACGCTGGTCGAGGCCGTGTTCGTGGACGCGTTCCGCAACCCGATCCTGGAGCCGCTCGGCGACGGCGCCGTGCTGGGGGTGGCGGGCGGGCGGCTGGCCTTCAGCACCGACTCCTTCGTGGTCTTCCCGCTGTTCTTCCCCGGCGGCGACATCGGCGACCTCGCCGTCAACGGCACGGTCAACGACCTGGCCGTCTGCGGGGCCCGGCCCCTGTACCTGTCGGCCGGCTTCATCCTGGAGGAGGGCTTCCCGGTCGCCGACCTGCGGCGGATCGCCAGCTCGATGGCCGCCGCCGCCGACAGCGCCGGCGTCCAGGTGGTCACCGGGGACACCAAGGTCGTGGAACGCGGCAAGGCGGACGGATGCTACGTCACCACCGCCGGCGTGGGCGTGCTGGAGCGGGAGACGGAGCTGACGCCGTCGGCGATCAGGCCGGGCGACGCCGTCATCGTCTCGGGGCCGATCGGCGAGCACGGCGTCACCATCATGATCTCCCGTGGGGAGCTGGACATCGAGGCCGACCTAGCCTCCGACACCGCGCCGCTCAACGGCGTCGTCGCCGCGCTGCTCGACGCCGTCCCCGGGGTGCGGGTGCTGCGGGACGCCACGCGCGGAGGGGTGGCGACGGTGCTCAACGAGCTGGCCCGCGCCTCGCGGCTCGGCATCGTGGTGGAGGAGTCGGCGGTGCCGGTCCGCCCGGTGGTGAACGGCGCCTGCGAACTGCTCGGCATCGACCCCCTGTACGTCGCCTGCGAGGGCCGGTTCGTCGCCGTGGTCGACGGCGAGCAGGCCGGAAGGGCGCTGGAGGCGCTGCGCGGCCATCCTCTCGGTGCGGAGGCGGCCGTGGTCGGCCGGGTGCGTGCCGAGCCCGCGGGGCTCGTGCTGCTCGACACGGCCTTCGGCGGCACCCGGATCGTCGACATGCTCGTCGGGGACCCGCTGCCGCGCATCTGCTGAGCCGCGGCCGACCGGCGCTTCATCCGGCGCTTCATCTGGCGAGGTTCATCCGGCGAGGTTCATCCGGCGTGGTCGAGAGCGGCGGCGACGGCGGCCTGGCCCAGGCTGAGGCCGCCGTCGTTGGGCGGCACCCGCGAGTGCAGGAGCACCCGCAGGCCCGCCTCCCGCAGCCCTGCCTCCATCCGCTCCAGCAGGACGACGTTCTGGAAGACGCCGCCGGACAGCGCCACCTCGCGCAGCCCCGTCCGTTCGCTCAGGGCCAGCACCGCCCGCAGCAGGACACGGGCCAGGCCGTTGTGGAAGCGCGCGGCCACCAGCGGCGTCGGCACGCCCGCCAGCAGGTCCTCGACCGCGCCGCGCACCAGATCGGTCCCGGACACGACCAGCTCCGGCCCGCCGGACAGCGCCGCCGGGTAGGCGGCCCGCTCGCCAGGCTCGGCGAACTGCTCCAGTTCGATCGCCGCCTGCCCCTCGAAGAGCACCCGGTCGCGCAGCCCGGCGATCGCGGCCACCGCGTCGAACAGCCGGCCCGCGCTCGACGTGAGCGGCGCGTTCGTCCCGGTGCGGGCCAGCGCCGCCACGGCCGCCCACCGGTCCCGGTGCCGCCGGACGAAGGGCAGGTCCGGCGGCGCGTCGCCGTAGATCGCGTCGAGGTAGGACACGCCCATGCGCCACGGCTGCCGTACGGCCGCCGCCCCGCCGGGCATGGGCACCGCCTCCAGGTGCCCCGCCCGCTCGAACCCCCGCAGGTCGGCGACCAGCAGCTCGCCGCCCCACAGGGTGCCGTCGGAGCCCAGGCCCAGGCCGTCCAGGGCGACGCCGATCACCGGGCCCTCCTCGCCGTTGTCGGCCAGGCAGGAGGCGATGTGGGCGTGATGGTGCTGCACGCCGACGAGCTCGACGCCGTCGAGGCCGGAGGCGTACTTGGTGGACAGGTACTCCGGGTGCAGGTCGTGGGCGACGAGCCGGGGCCGGACGCCGAACAGCCGGCTCAATTGGCCGATCCCCTCCGCGTACGAGCGCAGGGTCTCGTAGCCCTCCAGGTCGCCGATGTGCTGCGACAGGACCGCGTGGCGGCCCTTGACCAGGCAGAAGGTGTTCTTCAGCTCGCCGCCGCAGGCCAGCACGTGCCGGGACGGCGGCCGTCGCAGCGTCACGGGAGCGGGCACGTACCCGCGCGAGCGACGGACGGGCAGCTCCCGACCGCGGAACAGGCGCACCACCGAGTCGTCGGCCCGGACGTGGATGCGCCGGTCGTGGACGAGGAAGCCGTCGGCGATGCCGGACAGCCGGTCCAGGGCGTCGTCGTCCCGGTGCGCGATGGGCTCGTCCGACCGGTTTCCGCTGGTCAGGACCGCGGGCCGGCCGAGCCGTACGGCCAGGAGATGGTGCAGCGGCGTCGCGGGCAGCATCACCCCCAGCTCCCGGTTGCCCGGCGCGACCGCCTCGGCGACCGGCGCCCCGCTCCGGCGCGGCAGCAGGACGACGGGCCGCCGCGGTCCGCTCAGGACGCGCTCGGCGGCCGGGGTGAGCAGGACCAGCTCGCGCGCCGCGGCCAGGTCGGCGGCCAGCACCGCGAACGGCTTGCCCTCCCTGCGTTTGCGGGCCCGCAGCGCGGCGACCGCCTGTTCGTCCCCGGCCACGGCCGCGAGGTGGTATCCGCCCACGCCCTTGACCGCCAGGATCCTGCCCCGCGCCAGCCAGAGCGCCGCCCTCCCGACCGGGTCGCCCGGTTGGGGGCGGCCGTCCGCGTCCAGCAGCCGCAGCGACGGCCCGCACGCGGGACAGCACACCGGCTGGGCGTGGAAGCGCCGGTCGCCGGGGTCGCGGTACTCCCGCGCACAGCGGGCGCACATCGCGAAGGGGGCCATCGTGGTGTTGGGCCGGTCGTAGGGCAGGTCGGTGACGATGGTGAAGCGGGGCCCGCAGGCCGTGCAGTTGGTGAAGGCGTAGCCGTGCCGGCGCGCGCCCGGGTCGGCGATCTCGGCCGCGCAGGCGTCGCACGGCGCCGTGTCCGGCGGCACGCACACCTGGCGGGCGCCCTCGCCGCGGCTGGCCACGATCCGGAAACCCGACTCCGCGACGGGCTCGGCGTCCGCCACGGTGACGCTCTCGACCAGCGCGGACGGCGGCGCCCGCCGTTCCAGCTCCGCGACGAAGGCCCGCAGCGCCGACGGCTCACCCTGGGCCTCGATGAACACGCCGCGCGGATCGTTGCCGACGAACCCGGCCAGCTCGTGCCGTCCGGCCAGGCCACTGACGAACGGCCGGAAGCCGACGCCCTGGACCAGCCCCTCGACCCTGATCCGGATCCGGCCGGGCCCCTCAGCCGTCACCGGTCAGCGCCCGCTGCACCAGCTCCCACAGGACGTGGTAGAGGGTCACCTGGGCCTCCTGAATCCGGTGCACCGACGGGGACGGCACGACGAACAGGTGATCGGCCAGGCCGTCGGCCGCCATCCGCCCGCCGTCGCCGCCGGCCAGGCCGACGGTCAGGGCGCCGCGGCGGCGCGCCTCGGCGAAGGCGTGCAGCACGTTCGCCGAGCCGCCGCTCGTCGACAGGCCCACCACGATGTCGCCGGGCCGGGCGAAGGCGGCGACCTGGCGGGCGAAGGCCAGGTCGTAGCCGACGTCGTTGGACAGCGCGGTGACGACGGCGGCGTCGGCGGCCAGGCAGGTCGCCGCGAGCGCCCGCCCGCGCGGCGGGTGGGCGAAGAGCTGGGCCAGCGCCTGCGCGTCCGTGGCGCTGCCGCCGTTGCCGACGGCGAACAGCCTCCCGCCGGACTCGAAGGCCGCCGCCGTCCGCGCCGCGCAGCGCGCCAGCTCCTCCCCGTGCAGCCCGGCGACCGTCTCCCGCAGCGCGACGATCTCGTGCGCCTTGGCCGCGCAGGAGCGGCGCACCTCCTCCAGCAGGGCATCCGGATCGGTGGGCCGGACGTACAGGGACGGGTAGAGGGCCTCGACGCCGGCGCCTTCCGCCGTGCTCATCCGCACTCTCCTCCCACCGCGATGGCCTCACCGGCGTGCACCAGGACGACGTCACCCGGCCCGGCCTCGACCAGGGCCACGCTGATCTCCTGCGGGCCGCCGGCGGCCCCCTGCGCGATGGCCAGGCCGTCTCCGAGCAACTCGACGACGCGCATGGGCAGGGCGAGGTCGGAACAGGTCAGGCACATCCGCTCCCCCGGTTCCTCGGTCATCGGGCCTCCTCCGGCTGGTCGAGGAAGACGTGCACCAACTCCCAGAGCAGGTGGTAGACCGTCATGTGGATCTCCCGCACCACGCACGGGTCGCCGGACCGGACGCCGAGGACGTGGTGCACGGCCGGGCTGCGGCCGACGGCGCCGCCGTCCCCGCCTTCTCCGCCTTCTCCGCCCACGAGCGCGACGGTCAGCAGTCCGAGCGCGTGTGCCGCCTCCAGCCCGCGCAGCACGTCCGCGCAGCCGCCGTCCCAGGAGAACCCGAGCGCCATGTCGTGCTCGGCGGCCAGCAGGCGCACCTGCTCGGCGTAGACCTCCTCGAACCCGCTGGTCGCGGCGACGGCGGTCAGCCGGGCGGCGTCATGACTGAGGGAGAGGGCGGGCAGGGCCCTCTTGCCGACGATGACCGGATGGACGAACTCCACGGCCACGTGCTGGGCGTCCGCCGAGGCGCCGCCGTCGCCGAAGACCAGCAGCCGACCGCCCCACGCGAACCGCCGGGCCATGGCCCGGCACGCCAGGGCGATCGAGGCGGCCTCCCCGGCGAGCGCCCGTCCTGGGGCGACCCGCCGCTCGAAGGCCGGCGACACAGGCGTCATCCCACCTCTCCTTGCCACGAGGCGACGCGGGAGCGGGACGGCCCCGCGTCGTGGGACGGCGGCCGCTGTCCCTCGTCCCACAGAGTCGCGCAGGCGCGCAGGACGTCTCCCAGGTCCCGCAGCCGGATCATCGCGGCCTTCAGGTCGCTCAGGCCCGAAGCGGTGATCTCGTACTTCCGGCGCGGAGGTCCCGTACGCGAGGCGGTCCAGGAGGAGACCAGGCACTGGTCGCGTTCGAGGGCGCGCAGCAGCCGATAGACATGGCCGGGCTCCACCCCCGCCACGCCCAGCTCCCCCAGCCGGTCGATCAGGTCGTAGCCGTGGCTGGGCCGGTTCCAGATCAGGAGAAGCAGGATCGGGGACAACAATCCTCGTCTCTCGCCGCCTTCCATACGAACTCCCCCGTCAGCGGAACGCACCCTCCAAGGGGTAGTAGAACGTCCATGCCGGGCGATTCCCCGGCTCCGCACGCCGTCCTTGCCAACTTCTGGCAGAAGGCAAGCCAAGGGTTAGGTCTCGGGCGATCGGTTGCGTCCCGTACGGCGAGCGCAGCAACGAGCGGACCAACGCCGGGGGGTACCGCAGGCATGGTGCGTACCGCGACGTCGGCCCGGCGAACGTCAAGGTCGGCCGGGTGCGCGAGGGGCCCGGCGACGCCCCGGACAATCCTGCAGGCTGACCCAGGAGAATCGACGGGGAAAGCGCAGACGTCCTGTCGGTGCACCGGCGTAGGCTGCCTTCAGTGGCCGATCCGCTGGCCCGCCACTGACGCGACACGGAGGTCAGCGTTGAACGCCACGCCGATCAACCTCACCAAGGGGCAGCACCAGCTCCTGATGCGCATCCGGGACAACACGGTGATCACTGGCGACGTGAACATCTTGTGGGGCGACCTGACAAAGCGTGCGCTCTTCGCCCGGCTGGCCGAACTGGGGCTGATCCGCGACGAGCGGGACGATCTTGCGAACGGTTACCGCTGGCACATCACCGACGCGGGCCGGGCAGCGCTCGACTGATTCGCCGGAGACCTCTGCGCGTACCAGCCCATGCCCGTACCTACCGCTGTCGACTCCCTTACGGGTCTTACAGTGTGTAAGTGAGGGTGAGCATCTGGAACTCGCGTTCCATCGCCTGGCCACGGATGCCGGCCAGGCCTCCCGTTCCGGAGCCGGGGACGATGCTGCCGTGGCTGCTCTGCTCGTCCCCGTCGGCGACCCCGGCATGCTGGATGACGAACGTGCCCTGCCGACCGTCGAGTGTCCCCTCGATTCGCTCGGACGCCACGTAACCGCCGCCCGAATCCCCTTGAGCGGTCAACACCTCTGCTACACCCATACCGTCGATCACGCCCTGGTAGCGCTTGCGGATCGTGACCCGGGTCATCCTGGGCCCCTCGGAAGGCGTCTCGTACACGTCCTCGTCGAAGTCCGTGATCTCGAACCTGGCCTCGACAACGCGCTGTTCCTGCTGGTCGGTCATGGTGCTGAAGACTAGCCTGCCGTCCCGCCAAGCCCTCCAGGGCCCCTGAAGCCCTGGCCGCGCCGTAGATCTCCACGCCGGAGGTGCGCAGGCTCGACGCGGCGAGGGCGAGCTCGATGCCGGCCGACTCGCCGATCTGCACCATCCGGGTCGGCTTGCCGAACGCGAACGACCGCGGCGCCAACGCGCGCAGCAGGATCTCGCGTTCGGGTCGAGGAATGACGCTGTGCTGATGAGAGCCGTGGGCCGGGGAAGTTCCAGCGTGCCGTTGACGAACTGCTGGAGCCTGCGCGGACAGTCGAGCCATGGCCGGTGCACATGGCGGCGACCGGGCTCGCGCCTCGCCTCGCCCCGGACGTTCAGCTGAGTGACGGACTGGACGGACATGTTCGGCTCCTTCATTGTTGCCCTGCTGTGGAACCACCGCCGCAGGGATGACGGCCAGGTTGTGGCCGCCACCGGAACAGGATGAGTACGGGTTACTCATGACGGCACGCGCGCGGGCGCCGACACTCGGCCCATGCGTATCCGCCGCGTGATCGTGCCGCTCGTCTTGTTCGTCGTCGCCGCCCTGCTCGGCGCCCCCGCGGGGCACGCCGACAGCGCGGTGCACGGTGAGTGCGAGTTCCTCGGGACCTCGCCCCTGTCGCTCGCGGAGGGCGAGCGGCCCCGTGCCCGTATCACCTTCCTCAACGACAGTCAGGAGAGCGGCTGGTTCACCGCCACGGTGGAGGCCGGGTTCCACTACTGGCACGCCACGCCGTTCTACCGGCAGTTGTTATCCGCCGAGACGGGGCTGGTGCAGGGGGAGTTCGACCTGCCGCCGGCGTACGCGGAGGGCCTCGGGGACGCGAGCGGCCTGCGGATCGACATCACCTCCACGCTGTCGGGCGACACGACGATCGGCACCTGCTCCACCACCCTGAAGGTGCACACCGGCCGTGACACCGACCAGGACGGGCTGCTGGACGACTGGGAGATCAACGGCATCGACTACGACCGGGACGGCACGGTCGATCTCGCGCTGAACCAGCCCCCGTACAGCGCCGACCCGAACAAGAAGGACATCTTCGTCGAGCTGGACGCGATGTTCTGCCTGGCGTCGTACTGCCGGCGCTCCAGGGAGTTGGACCCGAACGCCATCAGCCAGGTGGTGACCGCCTTCGCCGCGCACGGCATCACCCTGCACGTCCATACCGGCGAGCGGGCCGGCGAGGCGGAGCGGATCACGTTCGACACCAAGAGCCCCGGCAGCTGGGACGACTTCGACGATGTCAAGTTCGGCGACCCCGCCATCGCCTGCGACGGGAACTTCGGCGACGTGCTCGACCGGATCTCACGCAACTGCGAGAACATCCTGGGCGCCAAGCGGCTGGCGTTCCGCTACGCCGTGTCGGTGCACGGGCTGACCGGCCTCGGCACCACATCGGGCCAGGCCGAGGCGGGCGACGACACCCAGCAGCACGTCGACCTGGCCCACCTGGCCCGCGTCGCCCTGCCGGGCGGCAACGACTTCGTCATCTCGCTCGGCGCGTGGGACAACACGCGGATCACCGCCAACGGCGGCCAGACCGCGGCGGAGGCGGGCACGTTCATGCACGAGCTCGGCCACACGCTCGGGCTGCAGCACGGCGGCCTGGACAGCGTCAACTGCAAGCCGAACTACCTGAGCGTCATGAACTACTCCTACCAGTTCCCCACGGCGTCCACCGCGTCCCGCCCCCTGGACTACCAGCCCCAGGAGCGCGCCCCCATGAACGAGGACCAGGGTCTCGACGAGGTGGGCGACGCCCTGCCGGGGGCGGGTAGCGCGACGGTCGTGTACGGGACGGTGGTGGCCGGGAGACCCGGAGTCGCGCTGACCACGCCGGCCAACAAGCCGGTCGACTGGAATGGCGACGGCACCAGGGCGACAAGCCAGTCCGGGGACGTCAACCACATCATCATGGGCCCCGACACCACGTCCTGCCCCGTCTCCCCCAAGCAGACCCTCACCTCCTGGAACGACTGGGACCACCTGAACCTCAACTTCCGCGAGAGCCCCTGGTTCGAGGACGGCGCGCACAAGGGCGTGCTCGGCCTGGGCAGCGCCGAGATCACCGCCGAGGCCGCCGCGAGTCTCAACCCGCCGATCGACCTCACCGCCGCCAAGACCGTGGACAGGCAGGACGCCTCCCCCGGCGACCGGCTCACCTACACCGTGGCCGTGGGCAACAAGGGACCCGCCACCGCCACGGCGGTGAAGATCGACGACACGATGCCCGGCGGCGACGTCGTCCACCGCACGACGTCCGACGTGCCGGCGGGCGGCTCCGCGCGGGAGACGTTCACCTACGACATCCCCTGTGCGACCACGGACGGGACGGTCCTGACGAACAAGGCGGCCGTGTCGGGGACCAATGAGCGCGGATACGCCGAGACCGGCACCCTGTCCGACAACACCGCCGAGGTGTCCACCACGGTGCACCGGTCGGTGATCGGCGTGGCGGCCACCGCGCCCGCCACCGTCAACGCCGGCGAGGCCGCCGCCTACACCCTGACCTACCGCAACACCGGCGGGGCCGCGGCCTCCGGCGCCACGCTCACCGCCACGCTGCCCGCCGGCCTCTACTACAGCGCCGCGCTCGACCAGGGCGCCGGGCCCCGCCCCGGCTCCGTGAGCAGGAACACCGACGGCACCACCACGCTGCGCTGGGCCATCGGCACGCTGCCCGCCGGCACGGGGACCGGCACGATCGCCTTCACCGCACGGCCGAGCCTGCTGCTCCTGGACGCGGCGACGGTCACCGTGCCGGTCTCGCTGAGCGCCGACGGCTCCGGCCCGTGCCCCACCAGCCCCGCCGCCGCGACGGCGGAAACGCGGATCACGACCGTCTCCCCCAGCCGCGACCCGGGGCTGGTCACGTTCTGGGCGCTGCGGCCCGACCTGCGCACCGCCGAGGCGCTCGCCCGCGTCCAGGCCACCGACGACCGCTTCGACGGCGCCGACGGCTCGGCCGCGAACGGCGCGCTCTCCCTGCGGGAGTCCACCGCCGTCCTCACCCTGCCGCTGACGCAGCCGCGCACACTGCGGGCCGAACTGCTGGCCACCACGCTCAACCTGGCCGGCCGCCGGATCAACGCCGGCACCGCCGTGGACGGCCTCACCGCGCGGGCCCTGGGGGTGCGGACGGTGGGCGAGGCCGTCGGCCACGCCCAGGCCACCCTCGCGCAGCCGCCCACGCTGGACAACCTCGTCCGCTACACGAAGGCGACCCAGGTGCTCGCCGAGATCAACTCAGGTCTGGCGAGCTAGCCATGTGCTTCCGAGGTGGCCGCCCCCGTGGCGGCTCGGTGGCGGCGGGGCGGAGCTGGGCCGCGCGGCTCCGGGACACGTCCAGCTTGCTCGTACGGTCCTGCACGTGGCGGTACATGTGCTGCACCACGGGCGGCCAGTTGATGACCTGGGCGAACGCCCGAAGGGGATGCGGTCACCACTGCCCGAGGCGCGCCGTCAAGGTGCGGCGGTGGGCGCCACCCAGCTGCTGAGAAGCCGGAGCGCCTGCGCGGTCGGGGAGCCCGGCTCGACGTTGTAGACGCACAAGGTCTGGTCGGGGTCGCCCGGAGGCTGGAAGGACTCGTAGTGGAAGTGCAGCTCGCCGACGAGGGGATGGCGATAGTGCTTGGTGCCGTGCGTGCGGCGCAGCACGCGGTGGTCGTTCCACCAGGAGCTGAACTCCGGCGAGCGCAGCGTGAGCTCGCCGACGAGGTCAGCGAGCCGGCGATCCTCGGGATGGCGGCCGGCTTCCAGGCGGAGCATGGCGACGGTTTCCGCGGCGACGCGTTCCCAGTCGCCGGTACGGATTCGGGCTTCGGGGTCGAGCAGGTAGTAGCGGGCCAGGTTGCGCTGAGGCACGGCAAGGGCCTCGAAATCGGTCAGCACCTCGCGGGCCAGGCGGTTGGCGGCCAGGACGTCCGTACGGCGGCCGAGGACGAAGGCGGGCACCTCATGGAGGGTCTGGAGCATCAGGTGGAGGCCGGGCCTGACCCGCTGGGGGCTGACGGGGGCGTGGCGGGTGGGGCGAGCCAGCAGGTCGGTGAGATGCTCGCGTTCGGCGGCGTCGAGCTGAAGGGCCCGCGCGAGCGCCTCGACGACCTCGGGCGAGGGGTGACCGGCGCGGCCCTGTTCGAGCCGGGTGTAGTACTCGGTGCTGACCCCGGCCAGCCTGGCGACCTCGCCGCGGCGCAGGCCGGACACGCGACGCGCGCGGCCGTCGGCGGGCAGCCCGGCCTGGTCCGGGGTGATCCGGGCACGGCGTGAGCGCAGGAAGTCGGCGAGTTCGCGACTGCGGTCCATGTCCTCCAGTGTGCAGGGACGAGCGAGTGGCCAGGTGCACGGAGGTGGCCCTGCCAGTACCTGCCTCGCGGTTACCTGCCCGGGCAGGGCATGTTCGGGCACCCCGGGAAGGGGGTGCGGGCTGGTGTGCTGGTGAGGGACCGCGGCGATGGGCCGCGGACGACTCGGAAGGCTTGCACCATGAACGCAGCAACCCCTCTCGCCGGCCGCGTGGCCGTCGTCACCGGAGCGTCCAGCGGGATCGGCGAGGCCTCGGCCGAGCGACTGGCCGCACTGGGCGCACGTGTGGTCGTCGTGGCGCGGCGCGCGGAACGGCTGGACGACCTCGTCGTCCGGATCGAGAAGGCCGGAGGCCAGGCCCTGGCACTGGCGGCCGACGTCACCGACGCGGCGGCGGCGCGGGCCGCCGCCGACCGGGTCGCGGCCGAGCTGGGCGGCACCGACCTGCTGTTGAACAACGCGGGCGTCATGCTGCCCGCCCCCATCGAGGAGCTGGCCGCCGACCAGTGGCAGCGCCAGATCGACCTCAACATCACGGGCCTGATGAACGTGATCGGCGCGTTCGTCCCCCAGCTCGTCGAGGCCGCGGGTACGCGCGGCGTGGCCGACCTGATCAACACCTCCTCCATCGCGGCGCAGAACATCTTCCCGAACTTCGCCGTCTACTCCGCGACCAAGGCGTACGTCACTCATCTGTCCCGGCACCTGCGGGCCGAGCTGGGAGCCAAGAACGTGCGGGTCTCGGCGATCGAGCCGGGGATCGTCGGCACCGAGCTGCAGAGTCACGTCACCGACGAGGGCGCGCGGGCGTGGCTGGAGGGCTCCAAGGAGACGATGGAGTGGCTCACGCCGCAGGATGTCGCGCAGACCGTCGGGTTCATCGCGAGCCTGCCGCCTCGGGCGAACCTCCAGCAGGTCACCATCATGCCCACCGGCCAGCCCAGCTGACCGCCACCGTGCCCCGTCCGTGCGCGCCACCGCGACGAGGACCACACCCTTCATCGCCAAGCGGCCGACTGCCGGCAAGCCGCTGGCGAAGTCGGGATGGTGCTTGTGCCGGTCGTCCTCGGACAACTCAGTCACTCGTTCGGGCGGGAAGGCGGTTCGCGTCGATGAAGCGCATTCCGAATGATCCGAGGGGCCCGTCATGGACACGGGCCGCGACGAGATCGCCTTCGGCCACGACCAGGCCCAGTTCCGCATGGGCGTGCCACCGACAGGCCGGCCGCGAGCTCCGCGTCGTCGCCCGACACGAGCGGAGCTTGCAGGCCACCGACGATGCGGGCCTGCTCCGCGGCGATGGCCGCGCCCGCGTCGAGACGGAGGGAGGACAGGCAGGCCGCCAGGTCGTTGAGGCGGCGGGCGCCCACCCGCACCGCGAACGCCTGCCACAGCATCCTGATCTCGGGGTCCAGCCCTTCCTCCACCAGTTCGGCCGTGCGCTCGGCGGCCTCGGCCAGCCCCAGCGTGCCGGGCGAGACCTCCACGTCCGTACGTCCCGCCAGCCAGGCCAGCCCGGCGGGCAGCGAACGCCGCAGCGCCTCCTCCGGCGTGACCTGCTCGCGACGGGTGAACCCGTGCCGCATCCGGAACGGCCGCTCCAGGTAGGGGATCAGCTCTCCGCGCCACGCCTCGGCGAAGGCGCCGACCGGCAGGGTGGCGTACGGGTAACCCTGCGGGTCGTGCACGAGCACGGTGTCGCCGGCCACTTCCAGCACCACCAGGTAGTGGTCGGCGCCGACCGCTTCGCCCGACCCGGGCTGGTAGGTCAGCAGGCCGAGCTCAAGCGGGCCGGCCAGCACCGGCCCGTCCTGGCAGGCCCGGCGCAGCCGGTCGAGCGCCGTCGCCGCCGTGCCGCCGTCCGCGCGCTCGCACTCCCAGCCGAGCAGGCCGATCGCGGCGTCGATCCCGATCTCGGGGTCCCAGCCGAACGCGTCGAACAGCGGTATCCGGCCGCCGATGAGCTGCATCCCGTACGGGGAGCCTGTCAGAACCTCGATCCCGGCCGGAGGCGGCGCCTCGCCGCCCAGGACCATCGCGAGGGAGTTGGCGTAGCAGTACGGCCCGGAGCCGACATAGGTGACGGACATGCTCAGGACCTTGCCGCCTGACACGGTGTCATGGTCAAGTCCATCGTCGTCTCGTCGGTGAACTGATCGCCAGTGCGGCGCCCGGGCACCGACTACCTGGACGTCCTGTGGGTGCACATCTGGGATCCCGCCACCCCGATCGAGGAGACGTTACGCGCTCTCGACGACCTGGTACGCGCGGGCAAGGTGCTCTACCTGGGTTTCTCCGACGTGCCCGCCTGGGTGATCGCGCGCGCCAACACCATCGCCGAACTGCGCGGCTGGACGCCGTTCATCGGCCTGCAGCTGTCCTACAGCCTGCTGGAACGCGATATCGAGCGCGAGCTGCTGCCCATGGCCGAAACCCTGGGCTTGTCAGTGGCCGCGTGGGCGCCGCTGGCTCGCGGTGTGCTGTCCGGAAAGCTCACCCGCACCGACGCCGCCGCCGGGTCCAGGATCAGCCGCGACGCCGTACCCGCGCCAGGACTCTCGGCCAGCTCACCGACAACCTCGCCGCCCTCGATCTGCGGTTGCCGTCGGAGGCGGTGGCCCGGCTCGACGAGGCCAGCGCCTTCCCCTCGGGTTCCCGCAGAGCTTCATCCAGATGTCGCGCGAGTTCACGATCCTGCAGGCCGTCGGCACCCACCCCGCCGTGACCGCGACCAAGTCGATGACCGGCCATATGTGCGGCGCGGCCGGAGCGATGGGCGCGGTGGCCGCGATCCTCAGCATGCGCGACGGCCTGATTCCCGCCACCCGCAACCTGGAGGCCCTCGACCCGCGGATCACCCTCGACGTCGTCGCCGGAGGACCCCGCTCCGGCCACTGGACCACGGCACTGGTCAACGCCTTCGGCTTCGGTGGCCACAACACGTCCCTGGTGTTCGCCGCCGCCTGACCGCCGTGCGGCGTGCGGTGGTCAAGGGGTGGAACCGAATACGCGGGAAGGGGACCACGACCGGATCTTGAAGGCATGAACGTGCTGCTCAGACGGCCTACGCGATCGAGGCTCGTTCGGCGTCGTGAGCCTTGAACGTGTTGTGGAGCGCGCGGCGGGAGACCAGACCGTCCGTTCCTCACCGCTCGCGGTCCGGTACGAAGGCGTCGATGTGCGGGCAGCACACTCCCGGGCCTTCGGGAATGATGGGGCATGGCAACAGAGGGATCGGAGAGTCGGGCTTGGGGCACACGGACGAGCCGTTGCGGGCGCAGTCGTCTTCACTGCGGGCCACACGGTGGTTCGCCGACACGCCGGTGCCGACCCACGAGATCGGCCGAGGCTGCTCGACCTGGCCCTGGCCGTGCTGCTGATCCACAACGACCTGCCAGATCGTCCAGCGAGGCTGTTCGACGAGATGGAATGGGCCGCCTTCCGTGATGCCTACCTTGGGCACGTGCGGTTGACGGTCCGAGAGCGGGAACTGTGGCCGACCGCTCTCACCTACATGCTGCTGGAGTGGGGAGTGTGGACGGCCGTCAACGGGGGCGAGGTCGGCGACTGGGACGATCCGCGGCAAGCGGCCTTTCTTGCCGATCTCGTCCTCCGGCGCCTGGACGCTTTTGTGGACCCCCGCGGCGGATCAGCTGGTCGGTCAGGTAGCCGAACCAGCGCTCGACCTGGTTGATCCAGGAGGAGCCGGTCGGGGTGACGTGCATGTGGAAGCGGGGATGGCGAGCCGGCCACCCCTTGATCGCCGGAGTCTTGTGGGTGCCGTAGTTGCCGCAGACCAGTGGGGGTCAGGCTGCGCCGGGCCGGCGACAGGGGCGTCGGGGCTGCTCGTCATGCGGAGGTGGCGTCGATCGTTCGCAGGAAGTCCTGGATCGCGCCGGTGAAACCCGCCGGGTCCTGGAGGTGCACGAAATGGTCGCCGTGGAGTGTCACCAGCCGGGTGTGCGGCCGCCGCTCGGCCATCTCCCGCGCCTGACCGCGGGTGATCGGGCTGTCCTCACCCACCAGCAGCAGCGCGGGGATGTCGGTCGCCAGCCAGTCGGCCCAGTGGTCCCCCCAGTTGGAGCGTTCCGACTCGATCGTGTCGTGGGGGTGGAACGGCAGGCGCCAGGTGCCGTCCGGCAGTCGCCGCAGACGGTTCGCGAACATCGGGCCCGCTGCGCCGAGCCCGGCGACGAGCTCGTCACGGGTGGCGGCCTCATAAGGACTGGGCAGCAGGAAATCCAGGCGACTCGGACCTGAGACGACGGCGCCGATCTCCTCGACGACCATGGCAAGGACCAAGGGCGGGTGACGGGCGGCGAGCTGATAGGCGTTCAGGCCGCCCAGAGAGTGCCCCAGAACCACGACCGGGCCGAGGTCCAGGTGCTCCAGCAGGGCCGCCAGATCGGCCACGTATCCCTCTCGGGAATAGTCCGCGGCTCGGTCCGACTCGCCGTGCCCTCGCTGGTCGGGCGCGATGACCCGCCAGTGCGGGCTCAGCTCGGCCGCCAGGCCGCTCCACATCATGCCCTGGTCGAGATGTCCGTGCAGGGCCAGCAGCGGCCTGCCGGGGCCACCGAAGTCGAGGTAGGACAGGTGGCGTCCGTCCAGTTCCAGTGTTGCGCGTACCGGGGTGGAAATCGTGCCGGGCATGTCGGTGCTCCGATCGTCTCGGTCTCTGACCAGGCGGTTCCGTGCCGAATGTATGCACCGTAGACTGGCGTGCCACATGGAGCCAAGCGTGCACTAGTACTCCTGGTACAACTGGGAGAGCGCGGCTGGAGCAACGGCCGGCTTGAGCTCTGTGCACTAGTGCGGCCTGCTGGAGGAAGTCCTGTGATGAGCCATGCCGACCCCTCCTCGGATCCGCCCTTCCTGCGCATCACCGCCGAGTTGCGCCGGCGCGTCGAGAGCGGTGAGCTCCGCCCTGGGGATCTGCTGCCCTCCACGCGGCAGATCGTCCGGGAGTTCGGCGTGGCCATGGCCACCGCCACCAAGGTGCTGACCGCCTTGCGACAAGCCGGTCTGGCCCGGCCGGTTCCCGGAATCGGTACGGCCGTCGACACCCCAGGCACCCGCCCGAGGACTCCGCACGATCGCAGACGTCCGGCGACGTCCTTGGACCGGGGCCGAATCGTCGGCGCCGGGTTGGCCGTCGCCGACGTCGAGGGGCTGGCCGCGCTGTCCATGCGCCGTCTCGCCGCCGATCTGGACGTCACCACCATGGCGCTCTACCGCCACGTATCCAGCAGAGAGCACCTGATCCTGCTCATGGCCGACACCGTCTTCGGCGAATTCCCGCTCCCGGAGCCCTTGCCGCCCGGATGGCGCCGCTGCCTTGAGGTGGCGGCCAGGCAGCAGTGGGCCATGTACCAGCGTCACCCGTGGCTGGCGCGGGCCGTCTCCTTCACCCGGCCCCTGCCTTCCTCCCGCGCGATGGCCCACAGCGAATGGATGATGCGCGCCCTGGACGGGCTCGGCCTGGACGCAGCCACGAGGCTGCACATCCATGTCTGCGTGGCCGCGTACGTCCGAGGGGTGGCCACGAGCCTGGAAGCCGAAGCCGAGGCAGCGGCCCACTCGGGGATCACCGACGAGCAGTGGATGGACACCCGGGGCACACCGGCCCTGATGGGGCTCTCGAAGAACCCGGCGTTCCCGAACCTGGCACTCGTCCCACCCCGCTCGCTCGACCTGGACACCCTGTTCGAGTTCGGGCTCCAGCGCCTGTTGGAGGGCATCGTGACGCTGATCGACGAGCCCGTGCGCCAAGCCGGCCGCGAGCCCTGGCGGGCGTGACGCGGACGAGAGCGTGAGTCAGGTGCTGGAGCGCCGTACACACGGCATGGGGCCGCCGCCGCCATGCAGGATGAGCCCTGGGCTCAGATCCCGGCGAGCAACAAGATCGCCGCGACGGCTACTCCGGCCTCGGTGACCAGCACGAGGGCCCGGGCGTGCATCCGGGCGACGGTTCTTCGGCCCAGCCATGCTCCGGCGAGGACGGCCGGGGCGAGGGCCGAGCCGAGTTGGAGCACGTGCACCGAGAGCAGGCTGCCCGCGCCATAGGCGACGATCTTGGTCAGCTGAACGATCAGGGACGCGGCGGCTTCAGTACCGATGTACGCGCCGCCGATGAAGCCCTTGACGATGAAGAACGGGGCCGCGACCGGTCCGGCCGCCCCGAACAGCGCCGAGGCGAGACCGCAACCGGCGCCGACGGCGGCGAACGTCTTGTCGGCCGGCACCGCTCGCGGCGGCCGGAATCGCCGCCGGAAGACGGTGGCGATGAGGAACGCACCGAGAACGCGCTTGAGCGGCTCGACCGGCACGTAGGGCAGCAGGAGCCCGCCGGTCAGCAGCGTGGGGAGGAGGGCGGTGGACGGCTCAAGAGCCGACCTGCTCTGTCGTGAGATCTCACTGGGCAGGTGCTGGACGAACAGCACGAAGGTCGGGCACACCAGGAGGCCTTTCCGGCTCCCACACTCGCGGGAACCACGACCTCGTCATGGCTGCGCTTCTCGCGGACCCGCGGCGAGAGGAAGGCGGCCACGTTCGCGTCGCTCGAATGGGCGGGACGGCCGCCCTGATCACCCTGCCCCCGCGCCTGCGTGCCCCGCTCGGCGGAATCACCCCGATGGCCCAGCGGAATCGGCGCCCTCCACCGTCACGACACGGCTATCCCTGTCCGGAGACAGTCGCGCGCAAAATTTCGGTCCACCAGTCGAGCAGACGGTCCCGGGCGGTGTCGTCCAGTCCGACGCTCCGGCGGAACTCGTCGCCGAACAGCGGCTCCGTCGCGACTGCCTGGTGCAGGGCGCACACGGTCAGCTGGATCGCCTCGCGGGACGGCGGCGTCCGCCCGCTCGCCGTGCAGTGCTGCCGCGCCTGGGCGTGCAGCCGGTCCACCACCTCATCCAGCATTCCGCTGCCGGTGTCCCGCCAGCCGGATCGGTGCAGCGCGAGCGCCAGTTCGGCGTAACCACCGGCGTACAGCGCGGCCAGCGTGCGCACCAGCTCGGCGGGATCGATCGGGGCCTCAGCCCATGTGCCCAGCACAGTGCGCAGTTCGGCCTTCAGTTTGGCCCCGCCGAATCGCAACAGCGACTCCAGCAGTCGGTCACGCGTGCCGAAGTGGTGGTTGACCGCGGCGTCGGACACACCGACCTCCGCGGCGACCGCGCGCACCTGCACGGCGGCAGGACCGCCCGCGGCGAGCAACCTGCTCGCCGCCTCCAGGATCAGCCGCTTGGCATCCTCAGGCTGACGTCGTACTCGGGTGGCCACGCAGCCACCTTACCTTGACCAGCCAAGGCAACACCCCTTACCTTGATTGCTCAAGGTAAGGGGGTGGCGCATGCAGGGACAGTTCACGATTCCGGCGATGACCGAGCTGGCGGCGGCACTGGGTGTCACGATCGACGATCCGGCCCCGCCCCGCGAGATCCACTTCTCCCGCGCGGGCTGCCGGTTGCACGGATTCGACTGGGGCGGCACAGGACCGCCGGTGCTGCTGTTGCACGGCGGCGCATTGACCGCGCACACGTGGGACTTCGTCTGCCTCGGCCTGCGCGGCGCCGCCCGGCTGATCGCGCTGGATCTGCGAGGTCACGGCGAGAGCGGCTGGTCCGGCGACTACCGCGTCGGCGCCCTTGCGGCCGACGTCGTCGCCGCGGCCGACCATCTCGGCTTCGACCGGGTCCAGCTGGTCGGCATGTCGCTGGGCGGCGTCGTCGCGGCCCACGTCGCCGATGAGCGTCCCGGGCGGGTGGAGCGGCTGGCGCTCATCGATGTCGCGCCCGGCGTGGACTTCGACAGCACCTGGCGGGTGCGGACGTTCATCAGCGGGCTCGGTCCGGTGCGGGATCTGGAGACGGTGGTGGAGGCCGCGATGCGGGTCAATCCACGCGCCCACCGGCCCAGTGTCGCCTACCGCATGAGCACGCTGTTCCGCCGGGCACCCGGCGGCGGCTGGGTGCCGAAGGGCGATCCACGGCCTCCGGACTTCCCCGCCATCCTGGCGGCCATCGACAGGCTGCCCGCCCAGCTGAGCAGGACGCCGGTACTGCTCGTGCGCGGCGGACGCAGCAGGGTGCTCCCCCAGGCCGCCGCCGAACGCCTGGTCGCGCACGTCCCGGACGGCGAGCTCGTGGTCGTGCCGGACGCCGGGCACAACGTCCAGGAGGACAATCCGGCCGCCCTGATCACCGCGTTACATGCCTTCCTGACACGCCGACCGTCACACCGCTGGATCAGCAATCACGCCCCTGACACCGGTCCCGAATCGCGAAAGGAGAACCAGCGCATGTCCGCACGAACGCTCGAGCTCACCACGATCCCTTCGGTGGAGGTCGGCATGCTCATCCGCCGCCCCGCCCGCGAGGTGTTCCAGGCCATCGTGGACCCCGCTGTCACGAGCAAGATCTGGTACACCAGAAGCAGCGGGAAGATGGTTCCCGGCGCCGAACTGACCTGGGAATGGGAAATGTACGGGGCGTCGACTCGGGCCTCGGTCGACGAGGTGGAGGAGAACCGGCGGATCCGTTTCACCTGGGGCAACTACACTCCCGACGCCCCCACCACAGTCGAGTTCCGCTTCATCCCCATGCCTGACGACACCACCTACGTCCAGGTCACCGAGAGCGGGTTCACCGGCACCGGCGACGAGCTCGTCCGCTACGTGACCGACTCCACCGGTGGCTTCACCTTCCTGATCAGCGCCCTCAAGGCGCTGCTGGAGCACGACGTCGTCCTCGGCCTCGTCGCCGACGCCCACCCAGGCGGCCTGCCGGGCTGAGAGAAGTCAGCACGCCTTCGGCGTGTGTGCCGGTGATCGCGACCGGTGGATCCGTCAGTCCCTTTTGTCCTGTCCGTTCATGTGTTCCAGGAGGCCGAGTGGATCAGCTGGTGGAGGACGATCCCCGCAGGCTGGGGCCGTACGAGCTCGTCGCCCGGCTCGGCGAGGGCGGCCAGGGCGTCGTCTATCTGGGACGCGACCCCTCCGGCCGCCAGGTGGCCGTCAAGCTGCTGCACCACCGCCCGCTGACCGATCCCGGCGCGCGCGCCGGGTTCCTGCGCGAGGTGGAGATCGCCCGGCGAGTGGCCAGGTTCTCCACCGCGCCCGTGCTCCACGCCGACCTGGCGGGCCGGCGACCCTACATCGTCAGCGAGTACGTGCCAGGCCCCTCGCTGCGCGACCTGGTCGCCACCGAGGGACCACGCCAGGGGGCCGCGCTGGAGCGACTGGCGATCAGCACCGCCGCCGCGCTGGCCGCCATCCACCGGGCCGGGGTACTCCACCGCGACTTCAAGCCGGCCAACATCCTCATGGGACCCGAGGGCCCGGTCGTGATCGACTTCGGCATCGCCCGGGCCCTGGACGCGCCGGGCAACACCTCGACAGGCCCGCTGATGGGCACGCCGTCCTATCTGGCGCCCGAGCAGATCGGCGGCAGGCAGGTGACGGCCGCGGCCGACGTCTTCGCCTGGGCCGTGACCATGGTGTTCGCCGCCTCCGGGCGGCCCGCGTTCGGCGCCGACTCCACCCCCGCCGTGATCAACCGCATCCTGAACGACCAGCCGGCCGTCTCCGGACTGGACGGCGTCCTGCTCCGGCTCGTCACCGCCGGCCTGTCGAAGGACCCGGCCGCGCGGCCGAGCGCCGACGACCTGGTCACCGGGCTGACCTCGCACGAGCTCGTACCGGCACCGGCCGCCGGGCCGTCCCCGCCGCCGGAGCATCCGGCCGGTCGGGCGCGGCGGCGCGCGCTGCCTGCGGCGGCCGCCGCCGCGACGGCGGCGCTGCTCGTCACGGGCGGCCTGCTGATCACCGCGGACGGCCCGCCCCCGCCACCCCCGGCCACGATCGGCTCGGCCGCTCCCCCACCGTCCGGCACCACCACCCCGGCCCCGGCCGCGGCCACCGCCTCGCCGCAGCAGGTCAGAAGCACCCCGCGGCGGACGTCGTCCCCGCCGGCCACGCCGCGGGCCCGGCCCAGGACCTCGGCCCCCACGACCCGACCGGCCAGGACGCGCGACGCGGCGAGCAGCTCCATCGACGACGGCTCGGCCTCCCACCCGACGCCCGCCCGGAACACCGAGCCCCCACCGGAGCCCACGCGCGAACCGTCGCAGCAGCCCACCCAGGCGCCCGCCCAGCCGCAGCCGCCGTCCCCGATGGAGAACCCGTTCACCTGCATCCCGTCGATGTGCTGAGCCCCGGCCCTCGGCAGCACGGCCACAACGGCCACGACGCCGTGACGCCGAAGACCGCGGCGAGCGCTCTCGGGTGACTTCGTGCTCACCTGTTCGCCGGACGCCGATGAACCACCGATCTGCTGAGGGAGAAAGGCGTCGCGGTCTACGTGGAGGAGGCGACAGCCGCCGTCCGCGGTACAACGCGCTCGCCGAGACAACTGCGGTCGGCGGCACCTCTTTCCACTCCACCTGCCGACAGCGCTCATCCCAGACTCACGCGCACAGCCCTTCCGAAAGCGTCCCGCAACGCCTTGTGCGCCGATCCGAGCAACATGCTCACAGGCATCGGCCCCCCGAGCACTTGAGGGCCGCTCTTACCGAGGTGAATCACACCGCCGGCTTCAATCGATCCGCTGAAGTAGTCGAGGATGGACTCCACCCGGTTGAGATCCCGATGGCAGGACTCGTCGCACAGGGCCAATAACGCCGGCAGGTACTGCCGGGCCTTATCCACATTCGACCTTATCTCCCTGGCTCTGGCCGCGTCCGCGTCGGTGAACCCACCCTGCGGGTCGAGCTCGGCCATGTATTCCTGAAACTTGGCCTCGGCCTCCTGCACGAGCGCGATGGCAGTCATGTAGAGGTCAATCTGCTGGTCCAGGCGCCGGCGGTCTCGTTCGAGGTCACGTTCATGAGTCCGAGTTCGCCCGGCACGAGCGTTGTCCTCTGCGATCCTGTCTCGCTCGATCCCCAGCTGGCGCTGCCATTGAATCGTGTCGCGTTCTCGCTGCTCATTCCACCGCAGTCTTTCGTGCTTCCACTGCAGGCGCGTGATGAGTACGGAGCCGAGCAGGGAACTGACGGACCCCACAATTACCCCGAGAAACGCCATCCAGGCAGCCGTCATGCGGGCCAGTCTAAATTGGGCTGTTCGTCGTCATGCTGTATGCGTGAATATGATGCCAAGATCCAGTGACGCCTGGGGCAAAAGTAATGGCACCGACGCCCTCCGAGTGGCGTGCCAGTTCGTGTTCGAGGAGGTCGGCATGCGCCGCGTCACCTGTGGGTGGCCGCCGAGAACACCGCCGCCGTCCGCCCCCGCGAGCGCGTGGGCTTCGTCCAGGAGGGCCGCCTTCCGGACCGAGGGAAAGTCGTACGACTACCTGATGATGGGGCTGCCGGCGAGCGAGCTCACCGGCTGAGGGCCGCCCGGAGGCAGCCTTCGGCAACTCCGCGCCCTCGGCGCGGTCCTGCTGGGACTGCTGGAGGGTGTCTGACAATTCGGCTTGCCGGAGCCAGAGCATGAGTGAGGCAATGGTGACGCCGGCCAGGTAGCTGCTGGCCAGGATGTCGAAGCGGGTGGCGATGGCGCGCCATTGCTTGAGCTTGCCGATGCAGCGTTCGAGCAAGTTGCGGTGCTTGTAGATGAGTGGGATTGCCTGGTGTCGATTGTCTCGCCGTCGTCCTCTTTTTACGGGCGCCGGCGGCGTGCTGGTGAGCACGGGCGATGGTGGAGTCGAAGCTGACGGTGAACTCGACCTGGCCGACCGATCTCGTGACCACGCAAGGCGATGGCGGTTACTCAGCGTTACTTTGCGGCTGGGGGCACGGGCCCGAGTGGGGCCCCGCCTACGCCGGGCTCGGACTCATCAACGCCGTCTCGACCCGCCGGTTCAGCGCCCTCCCTCGGTCGCAACAACCGAATGCGTCCGTATGGGCCGAGTCCCGCTGACGCCAGATGGCGCGAGCGCAAAGCAGCGCTTGACCTTGACGCCAATGTCAAGGAATAGCCTCGCTGGCTGCCGTGGAAGTTCGAACCAGCGGCAGACCGCTTGGCCGGTGATCGAGAAAGGGCACTCGTGACTCATCTGACACATGAGCAGTACTGCGATGCGGTCGAAGCCGCAGACGTGCGCCTGGTCGACCTGCCGGCGGCGGGTTCCCACATGCGGACACCGGTGCCCACGTGTCCCGGTTGGACGCTCGCCGACTTGACCAGGCATCACGGCACCACGCCCCGATGGATGGAGCACCTGGTGCGTCATCGTGCGACCGAGCGTGCCTGGTTCCTGGACACACCGCTCGACCTGCCCCAGGACATGACGCCATACCCAGCCTGGCTGCACACGCCGCCGGCAGGGTCGAGGATTCCTTGAGACTCAGCCGTATTTCGCGTGGATCGCTGAACCCGTGAGCCGGCTGGATGGCGGCGGTGAGCCGCTGGCGTTGTCGGCCACCGACACCGATGACGCATGGCTGATCACGCTCGCGGACAACTGCGTCCGGGAAAGGGCTCGCGGGGATGGCCCTGCGGCGGTGGCCGTACGCGGGTCATACGGCGATCTGCCGGTGACCCACGGCCGGCTCTCATACGGCGACACCGCGCGCTTCAACATGGCTGGGGACGGCGAGTTGCTCACTGCGTGGCTGGAGGCCACGGCGTGGTGAGATCAACGCCGGCACCGCGCCTGGCCATCAACCACTGCATCAGCCGGCACGACATCCGTAGGGAGACACCATCGTGAGTGAAGTACCGTCCGACGCCGAGCTGGCGAGCTCGCTCGAGGGTGGGTTCATCAGCAGGCACGCCGACGTCAACGGGACCCGCCTGCATTATGTGACGGGCGGGCGCGGCAGGCCCCTGATCCTGCTGGGCGGATGGCCGCAGACCTGGTGGGAGTTCCACAAGATCATGCCGCCGCTCGCCCAACAGCACCAGGTGATCGCCGTCGACCTGCGCGGCATGGGCGGCTCGGCCAAGCCCGCCTCCGGGTACGACAAGAAGACGATGGCCGCCGACATCGCCGCGCTCGTCCGCCACCTGGGCCACGAGCGGGCCGACATCGCCGGCCACGACATCGGCGGCATGGTCGCCTACGCCTTGGCCGCCAACCACCCCGCCCGCACCCGCCGCATCGCCCTGCTGGACATCGCGCACCCTGACGAGCGCTTCTTCAACCACTCCCTGCTTCCCCGTCCCGGCCGCCATCAGACAGACGGCGACATCCACGCCGGGCCGGGCCGCTTCCTGTGGTGGTTCGCCTTCAACCAGGTACCCGGCCTGCCGGAACGCCTGCTCGCCGGCCGGTCCCGCGAGCTCATCGACTGGATGTGCGACTACCTGATCGAAGATCCCGCCTCCATCAGCGACCGCGACATCTACGCCCACGCCTACTCGACCCCGGACGCCATCCGGGCGGGAAACTCCTGGTACCGGGCCTTCGCGCAGGACATCGCCGACGAGAAGACCTACGGCAAGGTCACCGCCCCGATCCTGGGCCTGGGCGGCGGGGAGAACGGTCACCTGCTCCTCCAGGCGGTGCTGCCGGGCAAGGGCACCGAGGTCGAGGTGGTGCTCGTGCCCGGCAGCGGCCACTACATCCCCGAGGAACAGCCCGAGATCGTCACCGCGCACCTGACGCGTTTCTTCGCCTGACGCCGGGCACCCGATCAGCCGCCTTGGCTCTGTGGGACAGCCAACCGGGCGAGCGGGTCGGCTGGTCGTTCACGCGGCGGCACTGGGCTCGAGGTCCTGGAAACCGGCGGTCGATTGCCCTACGAGACGGTCAAGCGAGCGCAGGCCAACGGGGCCGAACGACCCGAAGGTGCACGACAGCGAGGCCACGACGGCCGGCTCTCCCGCTGGGCCGGAAGTGACGCGGCACCTGCATGGCGCCCTTCTCTATGCGTCGCAGACGTCCGCGGCTCTGGGCAGCGCGACTGCGGGGGTCCAGCAGGGACGTCCCTTTTGTCGATGACCGGGGAACCATCCCATGCACTTCACGTCCGCCTGAGCAGGGCGCTGATCGCCTCGGCGACAGCGTCGGGTTGAGTCTCCGGCAGGAAGTGCCCACCCGGCAGCATCAAGGTGCGGACGTCCGGCGCCCAGCGGTGCCATATCGCCGAGGGGTCGAATGGCAGCACCATGTCGCCCGGGTCCTGCCAGATCGCCAAGGTGGGGGCCTTGATGCGCCGACCGACCCGCCGATCCTCGCCGTCGTGGGCAGCGTCGACGAAGGCGCTGGCACGGTAGTCCTGACAGATGGCGTGGATCGTTTCCGGATTACGCGTCGCGGCCAGGTATGCCTCACGGACCTCGGCGTCGAACGTGCCGGCCGCGGCCCAGGAATCGAGGAAGTGGCCGAAGAACGCGTCGGGGTCGGCGCCGATCATCCGCTCGGGCAGGTCGTTGAGCTGCGCGAGGAAATACAGATGGAAGCCGAAGACCCCACCCACACCTGCCAGTGACTCCCACATGTCCACGGTGGGAATGACGTCGATCACGCCGAGGTGAGCGACGGCGTCGGGGTGATCCAACGCTGCCCGGAATGCGACCAGCGCTCCACGGTCATGGCCGACCAGGCTGAAACGCTCGTGGCCGAGCTGCCGCATCAGCGCCACCACGGTCGCCGCGGTCACACGCTTGGCATAGTGCTCGTGGCCGCCTTCTGGCTTGGCGCTGGCTCCGTAGCCGGGCAGGTCGGGGCATATGACGCGGAAGCGGTGTGCCAGCGCCGGAGCGACATCTCGCCAGGTCAAATGCGTCTGCGGGAATCCGTGAAGCAACAGCAGTGGAGGTCCCTCTCCTCCGGAAGCGACATGAAGGTCAAGGCCGTCCACCTTGATCAGGTGTTCATCGAAGCCTGGGATCGTTACCGACATTTCAGCCTTTCATCTGTCAATGCGGGCTCAACCGCATCGTGAACACTTCCGCCCCGGGCGCCGGGCAAGTGATGGCGCCAGGCATGCCAGGACGCCGCACGTGACAGTTCGCCTTCGCGCCCGGCCGGCCCGCGAGCCGATCGGGGATCCTTCCGCCGGCGTCTCCATACCCCCTCCGCCCCCGCAAGCTGTCACACCACGCGGCTCGATCGGGCCGCCCAGCCCCAAGGGATGATCTTCGTGGGAGTGATCTTGATGATCTCCCGTGAGAAGTACGGCACGGGGGGCTCATGCTCGGTCAGGGCCAGCGCCGAGCCGCGGATCTCGATGCCGCGCACCACCCACGGATGCACCGAAGCCAGGTCATCGACGACGAACGACACAGCGCTACCGCGCTGGACATTCCTGAACTTCTTGGACGCCCCCAGCGCGTGCCCGCCAATGATGATCGTGCCCGAGTCGGCGTCCACAAAGAAGTTCACAGTGTTGTTCTGGACTTGACCGGTCGCGGAGACAGTGGCCAGGCGGCCGAGGCGCTGCCCGGTCAGGTAGTCGAGTTCCGCATTCGTGAAGACCACGCGACAACCATGCAACCTTGACGCTGACGTCAATCAAACCTGCCAGTGAGCGTGAGAACCGGTGGCCCCGGTCGACCTGTTGGCAGCGCGGGATCGTTGGCTGTAGCGCCGCATGCGCGAAGAGCAGCTGCCGACTTGACCGCGCCACGTCGTTCGCCATGGGTCTGCCGACCGAAAGGGTCACGCTACGCCGACCAGGCTCGCGGGAAGCCCGGCGAGGGCCCGGATCAGCGCGACGAACAGGCTGTCGTCGAGCATGCACCGGGGTCTTGACGATCTTCGTGACATGGGCCGTTTCAGTCCCAGCACATATCGATGCGCCGGGCGAAGTTTTCGTATCCGGCACGCTCGAAGGCCTGGGCCATCGGCTCGTTCCCCAGGTCGGTGTCCGCCGTGATGCGTTCGGCGCCCTGGGCGGCCAGCAGGCGAGTTCCTTCATCGAGCAGGTCGTTGACGAAGCCCTGACCACGATGCCCTTCGGCAACCCCCAGGTAGGCGATCACGAAGCCGTTCGGGCTTTGCGCCGGGACGACCATCCCTACCGGTTCGCCGTTTTGGTGGACGCCGACCCGCCACCATTCGCTCGGGCTGGGATAGCTCAGCAGTTCGTCGTGGTACTGCACGTGGGCGTAGTCCTGGATGGAGGAGCGTGCGATGTCGGCCCGGCTGTAGGCGTCGAGCGTGCCTGGAAGGATGCCGCTCAGGAGTACGATCGCTTCCTCCTCGTTCCTGATCGGACGGAAGGCGAGTCGGCCTCGGGGTGCGGGCAACGGTGTATCGGATGTCCATCGGTAGCGGAGCCTCTCGACGAACACCTTGCCGCCGGTGCGCCGCACCACCTCCATCCGGTCCCTGATCCGGCTGCCGGTCTTGGGGTCGTCCCTCCAGTCCGCCGGGACGGGTTGGAGAACGTACTCAGGTGGACGGGTGCCCGCCGGGAAGAGCTCGGCCAAGGCGGTGCGCAGGAGATGCTCGCCGATGTCGATCCGAAGCGGGTCGTCGCAAGTGTCTTCGATGTCGAGGGTTTCCATGACTTCCGGTCCAGTGCCGCTCCGAGACCACCAGCCGACCCGTGCCACCGGCCGACCGTTGCGCAGGGCCATCCACATCCAGTCGGCCTTGGAGTGTCCGTTGCGGAGATCGTCGGCAAGGCTGTCGTTGTAAGGGCCGGCCAGTGTGTTGAAGAGGTCGATCTCCTCTGGTCCGGTGATGGGGCGGAAGATCAGGCGAGAGGTCATGAAGTAAGACTCCACAGGCTTCGTCGGTGAACCGGACGCGTACTCGGAGCTGTGTAACCGGCTCAACGGAGTAGGTGTTCCGGTGAGCATGAGCCCGGTGAAGGCTGCGGGGGGTGGCGGTAGAAGATCGATCGGATCGCTCCGGTTGATCACCGTGAGGGCGGCCGTCACGGTGATCGTGTTCCGAGCGACCTGAGTCACCTGGCGACTGGAGAGCTTTGCTGCCCTCACACGTTCGCAACCAGCAGGCCGCGGTGGCATGAGAAGTGCACAAGGTGCGATCGGACGTCACCGGTAGGGCCTCGTGCGTGATCACCGGCAGGTTTGGAGGTGATGCATCGCTGGAACGTGTTCGGGCGAAGTAGGACGACTCGCCGTCAGATGGTGTACCCGCCGTCCACTGCCAGGGTGGCGCCGGTGACGTAACGGCCGCTGGGACCCGCCAGGTAGGCCACCGCGGCGGCGATGTCCGCGGCCTCGCCGTACCGGCCCAGGGCGGTGAGGGAGCGCTGGAAATCGGCAGTCTCGCCGTCGGCCGGGTTCATGTCGGTGTCGATCGGGCCAGGGTCCACGATGGTGGCGGTGATCCCGCGCGGCCCCAGCTCCCGGGCAAGTCCCTTGGTCAGCCCGGTGAGCGCGGATTTGGCCATCGCCTGCAGGACGAAGTTCGAACCGGGAACGCGGCCGTTGAAGCACGATCCGATGCTGATGATGCGCCCGCCCTCGCCCATGTGCCGGGCGGCGGCCTGTGCGGCCAGGAACACCGACCGGACGTCCACGGCAAGCACCCGATCCAGGTCCGCAGCGGACACCTCGGCCAGCGGGCCGTAGGAAAGGAAACCTGCGTTGTTCACCAAGATGTCGATGCGGCCCAGCTGTCGTACTGTCTGCTCCACCGCCTCGGCCGCGGCGTTCGGCTGGGCAAGGTCGGCCCGGACGACCGCAGCCCTGCCACCATCGGCCTCAACCTGCTGGGCGACCTCGCGCGCCTGGTCTGCTGCCTGGATGTAGGTCAACGCGATCGCCGCCCCCGCGTCGGCCAGCCGTTTGGCTATCGCCGCGCCGATTCCGCGGCTGCCGCCGGTCACCAGCGCCACTTTGCCGGTCAGGTCACTCATCGACGCCTCCATCGTAGGTATGTGTTCGTCGTGCCGGCATGGTAGAAGTTGACATCAGTGTCAGATTCAAGTCCTCGGGCGAGGTGCGGAATGCGGATCGGCGAGCTGGCCCGGCGCAGCGGGGTGAGCGAGCGTTCCCTGCGCTACTACGAGGCGCAAGGACTGCTCCGCGCCGAGCGCACCCCCGGTGGACACCGGGACTACGGCGAGTGGGCGGTCGACCGCGTCGTACGCATCCAGACGCTCTATGCCGCGGGCCTGAGCAGCAAGAAGATCGCACAACTGCTGCCCTGCATGAGAGATGCCGACGGCCGCCCGACCGAGATCGCGACCCCGAGGCTGGTCCGCGAGCTCACCGCGCAACGCGACCGCATCGACCACATGATCACCGACCTGATCCGCTCCCGCGAGGTCCTGGACGAAGTGATCGATACAGCGTCGGAGGGCTCGACCGCCGGCCCGGCTCCACTCACGCGTCGACGGTGAGCGCCGGGCCGGCTCGACCTGAACCGGCTGGAGCACGACTTCGCCGCCGGCGCGCGGTCGGCACTGGCCGTTGGTCGGGTGCCGGTCGCGGCGGATCTCCCGGCTGAGCCATTGAGCTCAAGGGTGACCGTCCCTGTCGCCTGACGGCGTTACGGCTCCATGCGTCGCCACCCCTCGTCGAGTCGAGCGGTGGTCTTGTCGTGATCAGCCCGAGGGCATCGGCGCGACCACGGGCGCGGCGTCGGGTGGACGGCCGGGAGCGTACGGTGTCTCAGCCGGCTGTGCGCCGGCTGCTGGGGGCTCTGTTGCTCAACCCTCGCGGGCGGGCCGCGACCGCAGAAGCCCGCTCATGACAGGCTTCACGGCCCGCAACCACCTGCGCACACTGACCGCGCTCAAGGGCCCAAGGTGCTCGGCCCGATCACTGAGCCGGGTCGGCCTCGTCGGCTGATCCGGCCTGCCCGTCGCAGAACACCGCCCTGAGGAGGTTGTCCAGCGCCTTCGGGAATACCGCCAGGTCGGGTGCGGTGTCCCCGTAGGTGATCGAGGCGGTCAGGGTCGTTCTCCCGTCGAGCGTGCTGAGCATCGCCGTCGCGTAGCCCGCCGTGGCGCTCCCGTTGTGGTTGAGGACGGTGCCGCAGCCCGGACCCAGGTCCTGCACGTACACCCCGAGGCCGTAGCTGCCGAAGAGGCCGGCGCTGTCGGGGTGCGGCTTGCGCATCTCGGCCAGCAGTCGGGCCGGCAGGAGCTTGCCGGTGTTGAGCGCGGAGAAGAACGTGTGGAGATCCTTGGTGGTCGAGATCATGTCACCGGCGCCGGCCAGCATGGAGGGGTTCTGGCGGGTGACGTCGACCACCTTCCACTGGCCGGCGTCCTGGTAGCGGTAGTAGCCGTGGGCGTGCGGTCCGCGAAGGTCCGTGGTGCCCGGGATCACGGTGGCTCGCAGTTTGAGCGGCCCCAGGATCCGCCGCTTCATCTCCTCGGCGATCGGGTGGCCGGTGACCTTCTCGATCAGCAGCTGGCCAGCGTGTAGTTGGTGTTGGAGTAGCTCCAGCTCGTCCCCGGTTCGAACCGCGCCGGCCTGGACAACGCGAACCGCACGAGCTCCTCCGGCTGATAGGTCTTGAACCGGTTGTCCACCCATTCCCTGCCCGCCGCGGGGATCCCCGGCTCGACCGACCCGTCCGGACGGAACTCGCCGGTGTAGGCGTACAACCCGCTGGTGTGCTGCAGCAACATCCGCACCGTGATCCGCCGGTCCAGCTCGAACGCGGGCAGGTAGTCGGCCACCGGGGCATCCAGTCCGATCTTGCCGTGGGCCACCAGTTGCAGTACCACGGTCGCGATGAAGGGCTTGGTGCTGCTGCCCAGCCGGAACCGGCCGTTCGTCGGCGGCTTCGCGCTCGCGCCCAGCTTGCGCCGCCCGACGCTGCCGACCCACTCGCCCCGCTCGTCGTTCACGCGCATCTGCACCCCGAGGAAGCCGGCATCGACGAACGCCTGGATGGCCTTCTGCAGCTCCGGGCGGTCATGTCCGGCAGCGGCCTTCCCGTCCGTGGTGGCCAGAGCCGGTGTAGCCGCCGCGGCCAGCAGCGCGGCCGCCAGCGCCGCGACCGTCACTCGCCGGAACACTTGCGGCGTCCTGGCCCTGTCGTTCTCGGCGGTACGGAGGAGTTCTCTCATGACTGGCCCCTGTTCGCGATAGTACGTGTTTCGCTCGATTCGAAAGCTATGTTGCATTCGAAATTACGTCAATCGCAAAAAAGCGTCGTTCCAGGTAGTCCACCATAAATTGGAGCAATGACACTGCGCTCGAATGCAATACGACGTTGCAATGAGTGTCGACGAAGACAACACTGGAGGCATGCCAGGACGACGATTGACCCAGCAGGACCGCGAGCGCATCGCGTCCGGGCTCGCCGACAAACTCTCCTACGGCGAGATCGCCAGGCGGCTCGACAGACCGACCTCGACGATCACGCGGGAGATCGCACGCAACGGCGGCCCCACCGGCTACCGGCCCCAGCAAGCACACCAAGCCACGATCCAGCGGGCCCGGCGCGGCTCCCCTGCACCTCCACACGCGGCCACGCCGCCGGTCGCCACGCTGGAGCAGGAGATCATCGAGATGACGGTCAGCGGGGGGATGCCAAGGACAGCCGCGCGCGTGCACCACGACCTGATGCTGTCCGAGGACGGCAGGCGCACCGCGTCCGAGCTGGCCCGCAGGTTGAAGGTCAGCCCGTCGTCCGTTTCCGTGGCCGTGAATTTCCTCCTCCAGCAGGGATTCGTCCGTCGGGAGCGCGACCCACGGCGGCGTCGCGACATCTACGTGATCGACGACGACGCCTGGTACCAGGCGGTCATGACCAGCGAGCGGCAGACACTCCAGACGGCGCGGGCCACCATGGCGGCGGCCGAAACCTACGGGCTCGACAGCTCCGTAGGGCGACGGCTGGCCAAGACGGCGGCGTACCTGGAACACGTCAGCCTGGACATCATGAAGTCAGCCGGTCGCTGGCGCGCCCTCCTGAAGTGACAGGCCCCAACCGAACCACCTGGCGAGCCGGCTGACCAGTTCCTGCCCCCACCCCGACGCTCGTGACACCACGAGCGCGGCGTGTCGCGGACGCCGTCCGCGACCTGGAGAACCTCCCCGCGGCCGAATGGTTTCGCTTGATCTCACTGGAGTCCGGATGAGAGACACCACGAAGACATACCGCTTCTCGCCGTACTACACCTGTCACGATGACGGCGTCGATCTCTGTTTCTACAGCGTCCAGCGAACCAAGGGAACCACGCTGCGCGGCCTCTGCGCCGAGATGGCGCGGGGACTGATCCAGACGTGCGACTCGACCGGTACCTTCTCACGCACCCTCCTGTCGGACACTCTGCCGGGACTTCCGCCCGACCGCTGGGACAACTTCATCGAAGAGTTGGCGCGAAGAGGGATCCTCATCCCAGCCACAGCCGCTGATCAGGACGACGCCGAGGACGATGCGACGGTCATCCTGACCGGCACGCACGGCTCCGAGCAACTGCATACCGACCTGCACTCCGTGTTGAAGGGATTCGGCCTGGCCGTGCACCCGGCCGAGATCGACGACCTGACCACGATTGCCCTCGGCGGCAGGACGCTCGTGATCTTCGCCGACGACGGCTACGACGTCGCCGCGCAAGCCGATCGGCCTTTCGCAACCGTCGGGACGACAGGATCTGAACCTGCGACCCCTTGACCCCCAGAACATGGGTGTACGCGTTTCCGCACGTCAAACGCACTCTCACGGTGAGCGCACCGTTCGCCGACCTGAGGGTTGCGCAAGTGCGAGCATGGCGTGTGGTTCCCAGCGGGTCCCCAACCCCATCCGTTGGCGCCGTGGAGACACTGATATACAACCGCGCGATGCGAAGTTCTTGGTCTTGCGGGTGCCGAATATTCATCCGTGCAGGTCATGGAGGTGACGCACTCCGTCGCGTGCCGCGCACGGCATGATGGTCGATCATGTCCATTGCGCTTGGCCTACCTCACGGTCACGACCACCTTCTCCTTCCTGGGGCTGCTCCCCCGAACCGATCGTGACAAGGAAATCGAAATCCTGGTGTCGCGGCACCAGCTGATGGTGACGCAGCGGCAGGTGACCACGCCCGCGTTCACGCCGACCGATCGGTTCCTTCTCGCTGGGCTGCTTCACCGCCTGCCGACGAAGAGACTCCGGCATCTTGGGTTGCTGGTCCGCCCGGACACCGTCCTGCGCTGGCACCGCGGTCTGCTGCGGTGCCGTCGCGCCGCGGCCGGCGCGCCTCGCGGGCGTGGTGTGGGAGATCCGCAAAGCGCGCGACATTGATCCGTCTCCCGAGCGGACCGCCGCCGCCTGGGCCGCGTTCCTGCGCAGCCAAGCAGGCGCTCTGCTGGCGTGCGACTGCTTCGAAGTCCGCCCCCTGCCCGCCGGCCGCTTGAACGTTCTGACGGTCCCAGAACCTTCTGCACGCGCTGCGCGAGTTCGAAGCCTTCTACAACTTGGGCGCATCCTGAAGGAGCATCGGCATGCGGCTTCACCTGGCCGGATGATTGATCGGCACCCGCACGGTCAGGTGTCCGGCCAGGGGGTTCGCGGGCGGACGGAAGTCGGCGATGATCAGCCGGAGCCGAGCCCGGCATCCCGCGCCCGGACAACCGCCGCCGAACGGTCGGAGACGTGCAGCTTGGCGAAGATGTTGGACACGTGGTTGCGCACGGTCTTCTCGCTCAGCACGAGCCGCCGCGCGATCGCCTGGTTGTTCAGACCGACCGCGACCAGGTCGAGGATCTCCACCTCGCGGTCGGTCAGCTCGGGCAGCGGGCGCGGGCGTGCCGCGGTCGTGGCGAGCACCGACAGCAGGCGTTCGCCCGTAGAGGCGCCGAACACCACCTGCCCGGCCGCGACCGCCCGCACCGAGCGCACGATGTCCTCGCCGGTCGACTCCTTCAGCAGGTAGCCGCGGGCCCCGGCTCGGATCGCGGCGAGCACGCTCTCGTCGTCGGTGAGCATCGTCAGCGCCAGCACGACCGTCTCCGGCCGGTCGGCGAGGATGCGGGCGGTCGCCTCCACGCCGGTGATGCCCGGCAGGTGCAGGTCCATGAGCACCACCTCCGGCGCGACCCGTCCGGCGAGGTCGACGGCGGCCTCGCCGGTGCTCGCGACGCCCACGACGTCGATCTCCGCGTCGCCGAGGAGCGCGACCAGGCCCTCGGCGAACACCGGGTGGTCCTCCACCACCATGACCTTGATCATCAGGCCGCCAGCGGGAGTCTGACGAGCAGGAGCGTGCCCGGTCCCGAGCCGGTGACCAGCTCGAACGTGCCGTTCAGCTCCTCGGACCTGCGCCGCATCGAGGCCAGGCCGAACCCGCGCCGGACGGGCGCGCCGACGCCCACGCCGTCGTCCTGCACGCGCAGCTCCAGGGTGTCGGTGGCGCGCAGCGTGACCGTGCAGCGGGAGGCCATGGCATGCCGTACGGCGTTCGTCAGCGCCTCGGCGGCGATCCGGTAAGCGGCGAGCTCGACCGGCGGCGGCAGCACGGGCAGGTCGGGCGGCACCTCCACGTCGACCGCGAGGTCGCCGGCGAAGCCCCTGCCGAGCTCGGCCAGCGCGCCGGCCAGGCCCAGGTCGTCCAGGGGCGGCGGCCGCAGGTCGTTGACGATCGTGCGGACGTCCTCGACGGTGGCGCGGATGCGCCTGGACAGCTCGTCCATCACCCCCTTGGCCTTGGCGGGGTCGGTGTCCACGAGGCGGCGGGCGCGGTCGGTCTGGAGCGCGAGCGCGGCCAGGTTGGGGCCGAGGCCGTCGTGCAGCTCGTACAGCAGCCGGTCGCGTTCCTCCTGGCGGGCGGCGAGCATACGGCCGTGCGAGCGCTCCAGGTCGGCGCCGAGGCGGTGGGCGTGCACGGCCACCGCGACGTGCGGGGCGAGCTCGCCCACCAGCTTGTGGTCCTTCGGGCGCAGCCGTTCGCCGAGCAGCAACGCGCCGACCGGCTCGCCCCGGTGCAGCAGCGGCACGCTCTCGGCGACCTCGCCCGGACGGCCCCAGGAGGCGACGACCGCGCCGGACTCCTCGACCGCGACGTAGTGGACGCGCAACACCCTGCCGACCTCCGCGGCCATCTGGTCGAGCAACTCGCCCGGCACGCCGGCGCCGGACAGGCGGGTGCCGAGCATGCGCAGCGCGCGGGCCGGGTTCTCGCGGTCGCCGTACACCAGGCGGTTGGCGGCGGCGAGGACCCGGGCGTACAGGGGATGCACGACGAACGCCACGAGCACCGCCGACACGCCCGCGCCGACGATGCCACCGAGGGTGAACGCGACCAGCGCGTACATGATCAGCAGCCCGACGCTGAGCGCGCCGAAGGCGAGCGCTCGCGACAGCAGGAGGTCCAGGTCCCACAGGCGGTGGGCGACGATCGCGACCGAGACCGCCACCGGCAGTGGCACCGCCGCCAGCACGAGCGCGCCCGCTCCCCAAGACGCGACGAGCGCCACCCCGGCCAGCGCGACCGTGATCAGCGCGGCGGCCACCACCCACTGGAGCCGCCTGCGCACCTCCTCGCCCGACGACCGGTACCGGACGGCGAGCGAGGCCACCGCGGCGGCCACGGCCCCCGCCGTGCACGCGACGACCGGCCCGTCCAGCACGTCGGGCAGGCCGCGCAGACCGGCCAGCACCCCCGCGTACCCGTCGGGGAACAGGCCAGGCACGTTCTCGTACGGCACCGGCCGCAGCATCCAGTCGAGCGTGTTGGCCCCGATCGCGACGAGCGCCGCCACCAGCGCGGGCCGCCAGCGGCGCGAGGGCAGCCGCCCGTCCGGGAAGATCAGCAGGAAGACCGTCGGCACGACGAGGTAAGCCGGCATCCACAACCAGTTGGACGCCCACATCGCCCAGTCGTCACCCGGCAGCCGCCCGCCCCCGACGCCGCCCCCGACGCCCTGGTTGATGCCGAGCAGCCCGTACGTGCCGAGCGCCAGCCCCACCGCCTGGGCCGCCCCGGTGAACACCATCACCCAGCCCACCCGGCCCGCCGGTCCGACCGGCCGCTGCGACACCACGAAGAGCCCCGGCACGCCGAACGACAGCGCCGCCACGCCGCGGAAGGCGTCGAACCGCTCGACGATCCCCGTGACGCCGAGCGCCCGCAGCCGCGGCTCGACCGCCAGCGAGCCGACCACGAGGGCGACGAGCACCCCGCCGACCAGCGAGGCTCGCCGTACCGATCTGTCCTTCATGGAGTGAATCGTGCCACCCGGTTGTCCCGCCGTCACGGGACGAGAAGTCCCCTCCGGGTCGGGACATGAGGCTCATGACGCCCGGCGGCCGCCGCGCACATCCTTGAGGCCGTTCCCTACGACCTCAGGAGAAGAACATGTCCGTCTCCACCACGACCACCACCGACCGGCCGCTGAAGGTCTCGCTGCTCGCCGGGGTCGGGCTGCTGCTCGCCCTGGACCTGGCCGGCGCGGTCATCTCGCTGTCGGCCGGCCTGAACGCCACGTTCCTGGACGCGCTCGGCTCCCAGGCGCGCCTGTCGGCGCCGATCCCGATGATGGTCGCGCAGGTCATCCTGGTCGCGGGGGCAACCAGCCGCCGCCGGGCGCTCGCCGCGCCCGCCGCCGGGCTGCTGGTCGTGGCGGGGGTGCTGGCGTTCATGTCCGGCTTCTACGACGGAGGCTACGCGGCCGACCTCACCGGCGGCCAGCGGATCTTCCAGATCGTCCTGGTGTGCGCGCATCTGGGGGTGGGCGTGCTGGCCGCGATCCGGCTGGTCGGGCTGCTGCGCCACCGTAAGCCACTTCCGTGAGCAGGAGAACGTCGATCGCCGGAGCCGGCGGCGCGAGGTAGGCCACCAGCCTGGCGTGCGCAGCGCCACGACGGCGGCCGCCATGGCGGTTCGCAGCATTGGCCGCCATGGCGGTTCGCAGCATTCTGCCGCTGAGCTTGGGACGCCGGACCGCTGCGCATCTCCGGGGCCGCCTACCGGTTGCGACACCGAGAGCTCCCATGGCTGACGCGCCCGGACCAGACGCATCCATGAGGTCCCCAAATGGAGGCCGGCCACTCCCGGTCAGCGGCAACCGCGTCCGGGTCGCCAGGATCCTCAAGAGCACGCTGACCTGAGACATGCCTGGCCGACGAGCTCGCCCCAGGCCGGGAGCGCGGGTTGACCAGTTCCTGGACGACCTTCTCAGGCTCCCGTGTCCCTACAAAAGGCGGGTGACGGAGCTCGTGGCGGGCCAGAACCCTCCGCCTGGAGACCTCTTCCGGCTCTGTCAGCCCGCGCCCGGAAACGTCGAACACCGCGCCGGCTGGAACAGCCTGCCGCCCATCTCTCCGCCTCTTCCCGGGCTGACCCGGAGCTGCGGCAGGCTGCCCCACCACTGGAAGACCAGCCCCGCGGTCCGGCCGAGCCGGTCCGCCAGCGGGCCGACGGCCATACTGCCCAGCACCCCACCGACGCCCCAGGCCCCGCGTCGGCGAGGACCGGCGCGAGGTAGTGGCAGTGATCGTCACGGCCGGTCGGCCTGCTGGGGCGAGCTGTTCTCGGCCGCCGCCAAGGGCCGGGGCGCGGCCGGGGTGGTCTGCGACGGGTACGTCCGTGACCGCGCCAAGATCCTGGACCTGGACTTCCCCGTCTTCGCCCTGGGCACGCGGCCGGTCGACTACCGCGCCAGGATGCGGGTGGCCGCCGTCCAGGAGCCGGTGACCTGCGGCGGGGTGCTGATCACGCCGGGCGACCCGGTGCCGGCCGAGGACGACGGGGTCGTGGCCGTGCCCCGGGCCCGCGATCGGCACCAACGGCCACGTCAGCATGTGAGGCGCGATCACGAACGTCTGCCCACCGAAGGACGCCTGAGCCCACCGCATCGGCCCGCCGCTCCCAAGCATGTCCCTGGCCCCAAGGCGACCCGGTCAGCCGTGATCCCGGTGGACGGCCAGCACGATCTTGGGCTTGTTGCCGGACACATCTCTGCGACAAGTAATCAAGATTTCCTGGAAGAGTCGCATGCTTGAGGGCAAACAAGAATGTGATCACTGCTCCTGACGTCTTCGAAGCTGTTTTCGAAGCCCATTACGTGGAGATCCGGCGCTACATCGGGCGCAGGCTCGACCCCGATGTGGCCGAGGATCTCGCCGCGGAGACGTTCCTCATCGCCTTCAGGCAACGCGAACACTTCGACTCGGCCATGGGTGGGGTCAGGCCGTGGCTGTACGGCATCGCGACCAACCTCATCGGCCGCCACCGGCGCGCCGAGGTGCGCAGGTACCGCGCCATGGCCAGGACGGGGCCGCCACCTGACGACGAGGGACATGACCAGCGGATCGTGGACAGGCTCAGTGCGGGCGTGACGGTTGGTCGGCTGGCCGGGGCGCTGGCGCGGCTGTCGAAGGGGGAACGCGACGTGGTGCTCCTCATCGCGTACGGCGGGTTGAGATACGACGAGGTGGCGGCGGCGCTCAGCATCGCCTCGGGGACGGTCGCGTCCCGGTTGAGCAGGGCCAGGACCAAGCTGCGTGAGGTGTTGGGATGAACGAGTTCCAGGTCATCGACTCGGTGATGCCCGATGTGCCACCCCCGTCGGCCGACCAGCTGGCTGCGGCACGGGAGCGGGTACTCGCAGCCACACAGGCACCCGCCGGGTCCGTGGTACGGGCGGGCAGGAGGTCGTGGACGGGGATGGCGCTCGTCGCGGCGGCCGTCGCGCTCATCGTCGGCGCGGTGGTGATCCTCGTACCCCGACCTGCATCGGACCCGGTCGCGGTCACCCCCATGCAGAAACTGGAAGCTGCGGCCGCCAGGCTGGCGGCGACACCGGAGGCGAAGGGCCGCTTCTGGCGACGCGACACCGAGCATGTCATGAGGACGAAGAACGCCTATGGCTACAAGGTTGAGGAACGCGCCATGGAGGTCCTCACCTTCGGCCCCAACCGCGAGGTCTACGGCTGGCACGAGCCGATCTCGTCGAAGCCGTACACGGCCGAGGGCCTGGAAGCGTGGCGACAGGACGGCTCCCCCAGGCTGTGCCCCGCGCGGGGGTGCGACAAGAACATGCCCGCATACGGCTCGGCGGACCTGGACTTGGGGCTGGAGCTCGCCGATGGGCTGAAGCCGACGCTGGCGGAGTTGCGGAGCCTCCCCAAGGAGCCGGCGGCGCTCAGGGCACGGCTGCTGGAACGCTACGACCCTCAGGTGGCCGCCGAGCGCGAGCCATGGCTGGAGGGGGCCGTCTCTCGGCTCATCAACTCGCCGGCGACGCCTGGCACCAGGGCTGCCGCCTACCTTCTCCTGGCCAAGGCGCCGGGCATCAAGGTGGTCGACGACGTTCCCGGGACGTTCGGGCTCGACGGGCTGGCCCTCCAATTCCAGTGGGGGCAGATCGTGATCGACCGCATGACTGGCCGATTGCTCGGGAGGCAACGGCTCACTCCCGAGGGCGTCGCCTGGGGCGCCGAGATCGTCAGGAAGGCGGGCTGGAGCGATGTGCGGCCCGTGCCGCCTTCCAGATGCGTCCGCTGTACGGCCCGGCTCTAGAACACGCGTACTGGATTGCGTTGCGACGGCGACCATCAGCAGGCACGTCCTCGGCCTGATGCCCAGCGCGGTTCAGCACCTGGCAGGCGGGTAACGCTGCGGTCCGTGCGCCGCGCCCCGCCCACCTCCTTGCGGGTGACCTGCTCGTCCGTGGGCAACGTTCTCACGGACGGGCAGGCGCAACGATCAGATGCCGAGCTCGGCCGAGGCCAGCTCGGTGCCCTCCAGCCGGGCCCGGATCTTGGCGAACGCCGTCTCCCGTGAGGTGGAGGTGTCGTCGGCGAACGGCGCGAACCCGCAGTCGTCACAGGTGCCCAGCCGGTCGGCGGGCAGGTGGCGGGCGGCCCTCAGGACGCGGTCGCGGACCTCCTCGGCGGTCTCGACACGCGGGTCCACCGGGTCGATCACGCCGACGAAGATCCGCGCGTCGGCGGGCAGGTGTTCGGCGGCGACCGCCAGGACCTTGTCCGGGTCGGGCTCGCTGGCCAGTTGGAGGTAGAAGTTGCCCGCCTTGAGCCGGAACAGCTGGGGCAGCAGGGCCGCATAGTCGACGTCGAGGCTGTGGGTGGAGTCCTGGTCGCCGCCGGGGCAGGTGTGCACCCCGATGCGCGCGCGTTCTGCGTCGGTGAAGCGCTCCAGGACGCTGTTGTTGAACGCGACGAAGTCGTCCAGCACCCCGCCGCTCGGGTCGAGCTTGAGCGAGAGCCGGCCTTCGGTGAAGTCGAGTTGCACCACGTGCGCCCCGGCCTCCAGGCAGCCGCGGATGTCGGCCTCGGCCTGGTCGGCCAGGTCGGCCAGGAACGCCTCGCGCGGGTAGCCGTCGATGCCCTCGGCCGGGTAGAGCAGGCTCAGCGCCGACGGCGCGATGACGGCCTGCTTGACCGGCACGCTCGCGTGGCGCTGGGCGGCGCGCAGGTAGTGCTCGGCGTGGACCTGGTAGCGGAACGGTCCGGCCGTCAGCCGGGGCAACTGCCGCTGGTGCCCGTCGGCGAAGGGGATCACCACGCCGTCCGGGACGAGTCCGTCGAGCCCGGCGAGCGGGTAGGTGGCGAAGCTGGGCTTGGCCTGCTCTCCGTCGGTGACCACCGGCGAACCCAGCTCCTGGAGACGGTGGACGGTGTCGCGGACGGCCTGTTCCTGCGCCTCGGCCAATGCGGACGCCCCCTCGGCCGGGTCGGAGGCTGCGATGGCCAGCAGGGCAGGCGGGCGGGGGATGCTGCCGATCGGCTCGGTGGGGAGTGGCATGATGACAGCGTAGATAACGAGGCGTATCTGATCAATCGCTTCCCGTGCGCGTGGTCGCCCGCTTCGCGGACCACGGGTTGAGGAACCGACGGACAGCCGTTGGCGCAGAGGATGCCGACGGCCAGGCGCAGCAGTTCAGGCTCGGGGCACTCCTCGGCGCGATCGGCCTTCGGGAAGGATCGGAGCGCCGGTGCTGACCCATGAGTAGGGATCTCCGGGACCCTACGGCGCTCTACGCGAGCATGAACAGTTCTACGACCAACACCGCGCCCACCAAGCCCTGACCCAAGGAGCCCGGCTGCGGCCCGTCCCGGCCCCGATCACAGAACCCGAGCGAATCACCGACCTGAACATACGCAGACGAGGTCGGCTTGGCGACGTCCTCTCCGAATACTCACATGCGGCTTGAACTGCACGGATGGAGTTTTCGCCAGGCGCAATGTTGGCCAGCTGCTGCTCTCGGAGACTGTCGGGGCTCACGTTGGCCGCAGCTCAATGACCTTCTCCACCTGGTCGCCTGGAGTTGGGGCTCCCGATCCCGGCCCACCTCAACACGTCCTCAACACGTCCTCAACACCGCCCGCCGCACGATGAGGATCACCAGTCGATCACACGGCAAGGGGGCAACAGGCGGTGAAGAACCAGCACGTTGGGGGCGCCAGCGGCGGGTGGCGCGGTCAGCTCGCACACGCTGCCCGCTGGACGGTGCTGAGTAGTACGAAACTTGGCGATCAGCCGCGAAGACTCGATTCACGAAAATCTGCCCACGTGAGGTGAAGGTGAAAAGGAAAAAGCAGGCCGTCATCATCGCTTTCAGTATCGTGCTCGGCGGCGGGGCATCGCTCGTCACCGCCCCCTCGGCCCTTGCCGACCCAGGAACCTGCGCTCGAGTAGGGGAAGGAAGCCCGGCCTACGAGGGGATGGTCTTCCCGGTGTACAACCGGTGCGGCCACACCATCAAGGTCAGGGTCAACGACGGGGCCGGCAGAACAAGTTCGTGTGGCAAGATCGCGCCGAAGGCGACGAAATCGTTCCTGGTATCGACCGGGAAGTTCTGGGCCTACGCCCAGAACTGCTGAAAGGGGATCGGCGTATGCTCATCACTGCGAAACGTGCTCTGCGTTTCAAGATAGTCGTCACGAGCGCTGCCATGGTCGTTTCCACCACGGCACTCACCGGTACGGCATCGGCGGATCCCGGATTCTGCGGTGTCCGCGTTTCGGGGCCCGACATGATTGTCGGCGGCTCGCAAGCTGGCTATGTCGTTCGTAACAAATGTACCGCAACGCACAAGTTCAAGGTCGTCCTGAACGGGAAGTCCAGCATCGGCTGCTGGACAGTCGCCGGAGGAGGCCGCCGAACCTACTCCTCGGCGATTTGGACGACCAACTGGGTTGTTCGCAACTGCTAATCCCAGGGAATAGTCAGGGAGTTGGAGGGCGTGGCGGTCTTGCTGCTGATGCAGCTTATGTGCTGCCGAACCGCGACCACCAGAGGGCTATTCCGGTAGGAAAATCCCGCAGTCGAGGTCTCTTGTCGTCGTCGCAAGCATCCGGTTGTTCGTCTCTGCCGAGGCAGCCGCGCCCTTGATGACAAGTAGCAGCTCCGAACTGGTACCGGCTGTAACGGTCGGCTGGTTGCGTTCCGTCACACCGTGGCGTGACGGAGGTATTTCCGCCGCCCAACTCGTTACGGTCCATGGTGCCTGTGCGGCGCCGAAACTCGTCCATGGCGTCCGACCGTCCGACAAACGGCCAGCTCAACAGCAGTGTCCGCGCTTTGGCAACACACAGGCACCACCTGGTGAATTACCCGCACAATTAGCTAGGTTGCCCTCACCTCGTCCGATTCTCACAGGGAAAGTGGCAGCCATGCGGCAACAGCACAAGACCTTCCAGGCGATCGAGGTCGGCGACGGCGGCGACGAGGTGTGGGCCGCCCACGCCCGGGCCCTGTGGCAGGACATGGAGGGCCTGCTGACCGAGGAGGGCCGGACTCCGGAGGGCGCGGATCGTGTTCGAGCGCTGTTCCGTGCGCACCTGCCGGAACTGGTCCCGGTTCTGGACCGCCTGGCCGGCCAACTCGACCGGCCCGAGGCGGAAGTCTTCCTCACCCACGCGGCACTGCGGCCGTTCTCCCAGTCCTGCACCCAGATCGGCCAGAACGGCACTCTGCTGCGCAACTATGACCTGCGGCCCGATCAGTGCGAGGGGACCATCGTCTCCTCCTGCTTCCTGCGCCCCGTGATCGGGATGCAGGACATGCTGTGGGGCTTGCTGGACGGGATGAACGACGCCGGTCTCGCGATCTCGCTCACCTGGGGCGGACGTTCTGTCTACGGACATGGCTTCGCCATTCTCATCCTCGTGCGCTACCTGCTGGAGACGTGCGACACCGTCGATGAGGCGGTCGACAGGCTGCGGTCCCTGCCGGTCGCCGTCCCCCAGAACCTCACCCTTGTCGATCCCAAGAAGGCGATGACGGTGTTCGTGGGACCGGACATGCCGCCGACGGTGGCACCGGAGGCCTGCGCCTCCAATCACCAGCACCTGCCGGTGACCGACGAGCAGGAGCGGACCATGCGGACGCAGGAGCGGCTGCGAGCCATCCGCGCCGCAGGCGCGGACGTGGCGGCGATGCTCAAGCCGCCGCTGTATCGATCCGTCGACGAGCAGGGGACGGTAACGCTCTACACCGCCCACTACCGGCCCGCCGAGGGCCTTGTGACGTACTACTGGCCCGGTGAGTCCTGGCAACAGTCCTTCGGCGACTTCACCCCCGGAACCCGCACCGTGACCTTGGGCCGGGCCAGCTGAAAAGCTTTCCGGACTCCTGCTCACGACCTGCACGAAGATCTTGCGAGAACATGATTTCACCCACCGCAGACAAGCCCTCCCTCGGCTGGCCCTGACACGTGGCAATCCCCCTGAACGGTCAGCGCCCGGGCTGCCTACGCGGGAAGCGATCATTCTCTTCCCGGGAAGCGATCTTCTCAACCCCTCTTGCGCCCCAGGCCCGCCCTGTTCGTGAACACCCCGGACGGCAGATGCCTGGCGCTGCCACTGGTCCTGACCTGTCTGTAGCAACGCCACACCTCGCATCCAGAGTTGGCCGCGCCCGCCGTACACCCGCTCGGCTTCCTCCGGGCTGGCAAACCACAGGGACTTGGGGCCGGGCCGCTCCTTGGCGAGTGCCATCGTGCACTCGGTGCGGGGCCCAGAGCACGTTCGCCGTGTTCGGGCCGACGGGGTTCGGCCTGCGCTGCCACTCCGGCAAGGACGCCTCGTAGGCGGCGTTCTCCTCTTCCATGATCATGGTCGTCCTTTCTTCAAGTACCGGTCGCGCTGCCAGAGGGTGGCGGGCCGCCACGTCACGCCGATCGCGTGGTTGCCCTCGTCGACGGGCCCCACCGGCCCAGTCGCACGCGTCGCAGGCATCGCTGATCTGCCACAGCGCGCCGCAGGGGCACCGCCACAGGTCGCCGAGGCGGCCGTCGGGCGGGCCGCGAGTGGACCACCGAGGAACTTCGCGACGACTACCGCGAGCCTGCCGGTCGCGCACCCTGGCCGGCTGGTCGGCCGGCGCCGCGCGCGTCAGCGTGTGGGCAGCCATCCCAGGTGGATGTCGGCCCGTGCTCCTGGCAGCCGCCGTCGTGATCGAACCGGCATGGGCTGCTGTCGGAGAGCTCGCGGATCAGGTCACGCAGTTCGTCGCGCTGCCGGACAGCCTCGGCGAGCGTCGAGCTGGTCCCGTTCGGCCTCGGCCCGCTGCCGGGCCTCGTGTGGGGTGAGTCGGCCGACACGCTGCACGATGAGCGCGTAGCGGTCGTACGTCCCGGCCGGGCTGATTTCCATCGACACCTTCGGCATCTCGACCGGCGTCTCGGAGTAGTTCGGGCATCGCCGAGCATGCCGATGGCGCAATGCACCCAGACAGCGGCGATATCGCGGGGCGGGATCAGGTCGAGGTTGATGCTGCCGCCCTCGACAGTGAGGCTGCGCAGCAGGGTCTGGTCGGCGAGGGCCTCCGCGTCCGCGGTGATGCGGCGCTCCAGCTCGGCGCGAAGTTCGGCGACCTCTGCGTGGGCCTGCTCGGCTGAGCTTGGGCCAACAGGGCGAAGCACAACGGCGGGGAAGCCGAGCGCTGAAGCTTCGAGCGCGAGACCGAACACGCAGCCGAGCTCTCACTCAACTTCTCCTGGCTCAGGTGATGCTCGCACAAGACCATGTCGACGAAGCGTGTGCACGGGCAAAGGAGGCGGTGGAGGACACTCGGTCATTGAGCTCGTTCGTCATCGCTCAGCAACTGGCCGATCTGCGCGGGGAGTTGCAAGTCCATAAGAAGCACGCCTCAGTGCCGGACACACTCCGAATCCTCGATGGCGCCCTTCGCGAGCGTTACTGGTTGTATCAGTGAGGCTTTTCCAAGCTGATCGGGCTGATCAGCAGGAGAGAACCTGGACGGGTTGGCATGAGAAGAGGCTCTTGGCACCTCGTAGGCCCGGGTCTGACCCCATGAAGACCAATAGGCTCCTGGTTGCCAGATGTGCCGGTTGAGCGGTCTTTTGACGGCTCGGATCATGTGTGGAGGGATCTCGGTGATGATGATCAGCCAGCTCGTGATCGCCGGACTGTTGTTACCGAACCTGTCCGTACAGGCACAGCCACCTCTCCTCCACGTGATGACGTGGAACGTCTGTGCGGGCACCAACGCCGGGTGCGCGCTCTTCCGCCGCTCGAACGCCGAGCTGGCCTGGCACGTGGCCGCGCTGGCGACCGAGGCGGACGTGGTCTTCCTTCAGGAGTTCTGCACGGGCGCCGACGCCGACCTGGAACACGAGCTCGAACGCCGTACCGGCCGGAATTGGAGCGTCCGGTCGGCGGGGCTGATGTATTCGGACGGTTCCCCGTACCAGTGCCTGCCCGACAGAAACGGCAGGCCACGCGGGGTGCTGAGCGTCACCCTGGCCGTGGCCGGAACGGACACCGGCCTCGTCGTGCACGCGCTGACCTCGCCGCCGTGGGGAGCCCGCAGGTACGCCGTCTGCACGGCCGACCGGACGTTCTGCACCGCGCACTTCTCGTCGGGATCGAGCTACGACGACAGGCAGAAGGGCAGGCCCTACCGGCACATCCAGTTGCGCGAGCTGTTCAAACTCGGCCGGGGTGTGATCGGCGGCGACCTCAACCTGGTGCCGCGCGACGCCGCCGCGGCCTACAAGGGCCGCGACGAATGCGACCCGCGCCGGCGCTGGACCTACGTGACCGGCAGGCGGAAGATTGATTACGTGTTCGCCGGCGAGGGCCGCGTACGGAGATGCTTCGTCGATTACGCCCGGAGCACGTGGTCTGATCACGTCCCGCTGCACGCCTGGGTGAAAGCAGGCTCAACGCCGCCTGCACCACGTTGAGCCGGCCCAGCACCGGGTTGTTCGTCCTGCCCTACCAGCGAAACGCGGATTTTGCGCATCCGTCTTACCGGCCAGGGACGAATTGGGATGCGCCCTGACTGAGGCCTTTCATCCGTGGGTGAGCTCGTAGTTTTGCAGGACGGCGAGGTCGCGTCCATGGATGTGGCGTATGAGTCGATCTTCGCGTGATCCTGTATCTGCAGGTTAAGCGGTCAGTGTCTGCGGGATCGGGGCCGGGGTGGATGTGTCGCCGGGGACGCATCGCAGGCGGGCTTTGGCCAGCACGTCCAATCCCGTGTAGCGGCGAGCTTCGACCCACTCGTCGGTCTGCTCGGCCAGGACGGCGCCGACCAGGCGGATGATCGCGGCCCGGTCGGGGAAGATGCCGACCACGTCGGTGCGGCGGCGGATCTCCTTGTTCAGCCGCTCCTGCGGGTT